>JAPPJY010000021.1 GCA_028874335.1 Gemmatimonadota bacterium
ACTACGAGAATACGAAACGGCAAAACTACGAGACTGCGAAACTACGAAGGAGCGGAACTACGAGACTACGAATAAACGAAAGGCCAAACACGAAACGACTGAAAACTAAGAACCGAAAACTAAACTACGAAAAACCCGAATAAACGCGAATAAACAAGAAGACGAGAATTCGAAACTACGAAAGAACAGAAATACATCTCTCGTCTCTTCGTTTTTTCGTCGACTCGTATTCTTGTCACTCCTCTTTTTGTTTTTTCGTCTATTCGTATTCTCGTCTATTCGTATTCTCGTCTATTCGTATTCTCGTCTATTCGTATTCTCGTCTATTCGTATTCTCGTATTCTCAGGATGCAATGCGTTTGCGAAGAACGACCCTGGTGCCGGCCGCACAAAACTGGTGCTGGACGTCGTCGACCATAGCGCGCATCATCAGCAGGCCGCGGCCGGACGGATTCAACAGGTTTTCCTCGGCAAGGGGATCCGGTACCTCCGCCGGGTCGAAACCCGGACCCTGATCCAGGACGGCGATATGCAACATCCCGTCCACCACCGTGAATTCGACCGTGAACGGTTTTTCCCGCACGCCCTCATTTCCATGGAAGATGGCATTGTTCACGGCTTCCGTAAGCGCGATGGCCACCTCGTCGCAGGCATCCTCGCTCATCGCCAGATCGGCGGTCACCTGTGCCGCAGTGTCCACAACCTTATGAAGAGACTCAACGCAACTGGGCAGTTGCAGACGCTTGACATCTCGAGATCCATTACCCATAGGCGCGTTTCCTCGTTACGTTCGGAGCCGCCGCTGACTGCCATCCGGACCGGCACGCGTTCTCCGACGCGTGAAACCGGAAGCTCGAGGCGCCGGCGCGGACGATCCGGGTGATTCTTCTTGACAATCCAACTGCATGACGTTATCAAAGACGACCAAAGAAGAGAGATGTACCGACCGCCGTCAATCCCCGCGCGAAACCGTCTCTTCAACGCTGGCACAAGACGTACCGCAATTCAGAATGGAGATATGGAGACATGCTGAAAGAGGTGATTACCACGAATAAAGCCGCGCTTCCAGTGGGCCCCTATTCGCAGGCCATCAAAACGGGCGAACTGATCTTCGTCGCGGGAGAAAAGGGCATCGACCCCGCAACCGGCGCAATCGTCAGCGGCGGCATTGCCGCGGAAACCCGGCAGACGCTGGAAAACATCGCGGCGATCCTGGAGGCCGCGGGCGCCACGATGGACCACGCGGTCCGGACGGTGGTCTATATGACGGACATTTCCGAATTTGCCGAAATGAACGCCGTCTACGCGGAATATTTCCCGAACGACCCTCCCGGACGAAGCTGCGTGCAGGTGGTTGCCCTCCCTGCCGGAGCCAACGTTGAAATCGAAGTAACAGCGGTTCTGGCCTGACGATCGAATCAAGGTTCGAGGCCGGACAGGATTCCCTCGATGTATCCACGTGTAAACGCAATGTCCCGGTCCACCTCATCCGGCTCCTTGCCACCCACGCATTCCACGTAGAGCGGTCCGTCGAACCCGCCGCCGGCCAGTCCGGACAACACCGCATGGAAATCCACAAGCCCGTCGCCGGGCGTCACCATCACGTCCGGCACATCGTCGATTACCGTGCAATCCTTGATGATCCCCGTTGTTACCACGGGCGCCACTTCCGAGACGCCGGTCTCCGGCCGCAACTCACCCTTCGTATAATAGATGATGTTTCCCGGATCGAAACAGATGCCGAACGCAGCGTGGCTCACGTTGTTATCGGCCGCAAGCAGGTGGGACACCGTGAGACTGATGCCCCCGTGGGGCTTCATCGTGATGTTCACGCCGACCTCGTCCGCATGGGGCGCGGATTGCCGCATCAGCTCGAAATAGTCATCGAAGTGGGCTTCGTTGCTCGTGCCGCAATCCAGGAGCCAGGTCGTGCCCAGCGCAGCCGCATTGTCGATCAGCCGCTTGTAGGCGTCCACCGCCGACGCAAGCCCGTCGCCCAACTGCGTGCCTCCGATGAGCATCGAAGGAGCAACACCCGCGGCATCCGCCGCGTTGCGCACCGCGGCGACCTCCGCCGGAGAACTCCCGGGACCCACCGGCACCCGGCCTTCGTTCGCAAAAACCGCCACGTCCGAGTAACCGGCCTCCGCGATCCGGCTGTAGGCTTCGCTGTAACTCAACTGGCCGTAGGGCCGGGTCGTACATCCAACCGTCGTCTCCATCCTGGACGCTCCTTTGCTTATTCAGTCGAACCACTATAAATTCAGGACTCCATCTCACGTCCGCAGTGCGGACAGACGCCCTCCTCCTTCTTTCGCCGGTCGATCTCCCCGGCGAAACCCGAACCGAGAATGCCGGCGGGGAGGGCGAACATTCCAATACCCAGAAGCGCGATCACAGCGCCCAGCACCTTTCCCACGCCGGTTACGGGGTACGTGTCTCCGTATCCCACCGTCGTGAGCGTCACGATGCCCCACCACATCGCCGAGGGTATACTTGAGAAGGCATCGGGCTGGGCGCGGTGTTCGGCAAAATACATCAACGTCGACGCGATGACCAGCATGATCAGCAGGACGAAGAGCGTCACGACCAATTCGCCCCTGTGCTTCCGCAGCACATTGCCCAGCGTCTGCAACGACGTGGAATACCGTCCCAGCTTGAACAATCGCAACAGCCTCATGGCGCGCAGGACCCGCAGATCGACCGTTGTCACCAGAGGCAGATAGAACGGGAGGATTGCAATCAGGTCCACCAGTGCCAGGGGCGTCAGGAAATAACGCATTCGACCCCGAATGGGGCGGGAATACCGTCCGTCCGCGGTACACGACCACATCCGCAGCAGGTATTCAACGGTAAAGACGCCTACGGAAAAGGCGTCGAACACCTCGAATGCCAAGCGGTACGACGCCAGAACGGACGCCACTGTTTCCAGGATGACCGCCACGACGTTAAGGACGATCAACCCCATGATGAACAGGTCGATGGTTCGGCTTTGGCGGTCGCCGGCCTGGGCTTTATCCAGGATCTCGTTGGTTCGTTCCTTAAACCGGTCTGTCATGGCGCCACTTCAGATAAAGCTGATCGGGGTTTTTGCGGACGACGAGATTACGACAAAGATAGGACGGTATCGCTCGAATGGAAACGTCTTTTTCCAATGAGCGCGTCCCTTTCACGGAATCGGGACCACAGACGTCCTCGCGAAGTTCCGTCACAGCGACAGGCAATCGATGAATCCGAAAACAACAGAAAAAAACAGGGTAAACACATCGGTACGCGTTCTGACAGCGCTTTCGCTGGCCGCGGTTTTCGTCGCAATATTGCCGGACAACCGGGATCGCGTCATTCATCAGCAGGTCGTGTCGGAGTTGCCGCTCCTGTCAAGAGCGCTGGGTGACGGCCCGTGGCGGCTTGCGGACAACCAGGACCCACGCTGTCGTTCCGGTTTCGAGGAAGTACGCCGCCGCCGAAAGACCCCCCTGCCCGGTGCGTCTGAAATTGTGGTTGGGTGCAGTCAAGACCCGGAAGGCCTCGTTCTGACCGCGTCAACAGCCTCGTCGCAGCGGCGGACGCGCCTGAAGTCCATCGACGGCTGGAGCCTCTATCCGCCGATTGCGGCGATTCTGGTGGCCATTTTCAGCGGACGTGTCCTTCTGGGACTGTCCCTGGCCGTACTCTGTGGAGGCGTCCTCACGGCCGGGGATGCCCCCATCCATGTGCTCCCTTTCGCCGCCTTCGAAAGGGCGGCCGTGAATTACGTCTGGACGCCGCTCAGATCGTCGTTTCAACTCTACATTCTCGGCTTTACGGCCGCCCTGATCGGCATGGTAAGGGTAACGTCGCTGGCGGGGGGCAACCAGGGCATAGCCGCACTCCTTGCCTCCCGATCTGAAGGCGCGAAGTCCACACGATTGGCCGCATTCTTCATGGGGCTGGCGATATTCTTCGATGACTACGCCAATACAATCGTGGTGGGCACCACGTTTCGGCCAATGGCGGACCGGTTCCGGATCTCCCGCGAAAAGCTCGCGTACATCGTGGATTCCACCGCGGCTCCCGTCGCGGGCGTCGCGGTCATCAGCACCTGGATCGGATTCGAGGTTGGACTCTTCGGCGACCTCATGCGGGATCTCGGCACCGGCGTTTCAGGCTATCAGCTCTTCTTCCACGCCCTCCCGTTTCGATTCTACTGCCTCTTTACGCTCGCTTTCGTTGCCGCGTCAGCGTGGCTCCAGCGGGACTACGGACCCATGTACCGCGCGGAATACCGGGCAAGGACGACCGGACAGGTACTCCGGCCCGGGGCCACGCCGATGGCGGTACACCGCAGCAGGGAGACCCTGCCCGCCGAGGGCGTCCGGCCTGCATGGTGGGCCGCGGCCGCGCCCGTTCTGATCGTCGTCGCCGCGGTCATCGGCGGCATGGCCGCGGATACCTGGAACGACCCCGAAGTCCGGCCGATACGGCTGGCAAGCTCGCTCTTCAGTTTCCCATACTGGACCGCATGTTTCTCCAACGCCGACAACGCGCGGGTACTCTTCCTTTCCGCCATACTGGGTTCCGCAGTCGCGCTCGTCATCGCGGTTACCAGGCGCCGGCCGGCCGGAGGACCCGCTCCCATCCGACCGCTGACGGCGTTAAAAACCTGGGCGCAGGGCGTCACGGGCATCCACTATGCCATCGCCGTCCTGATCATGGCCTGGGCTATTCAGGCGGTCTGCAAGGACATCGGCACGTCCACGTATCTCGCGGCAGCGCTGTCGCCGATCGCGGCGCCCGGCCTGCTGCCGCTGCTCATCTTTCTCCTGGCGGCTTCGGTCGCCTTCTCTATCGGGACGTCGTGGGCGACCATGGCGATCCTCATCCCCACCGCTGTTCCCCTCGCCCACAGCATGGGCGGTTTCCCGCTCACCATACTCGCCGCCGCCGCCGTACTGGATGGCGCAATCTTCGGCGATCACTGCTCCCCGATCAGCGACACGACCGTCATGTCCAGCCTCGCCACGTCCTGCGACCATCTGGACCACGTGAGAACCCAGTTTCCCTACGCCCTGACCACAATGGGCATCGCCGCACTTGCAGGGTACGTCGGCGCGACGTTTTTCTATCCCGTGTGGTGCGGGCTGCTGATCGGCCTGGCGATCATTCCGGCGATCCTGATCGTTTTCGGCAGGAACGCTGACAGGAACGCCGACACGTAGCCTGTTGCTACGGTTCTTCCACGCGGTGGTAGGCGTTCAGCGCCAGTTTTTCCATTGTTCTGCGCCGGCCCGACGGCCACGTCACAACCGCCTTCTCCAGCGTCGGATCGACGCCCAGCCCGAAATGCAGCCGTCTCTGGTTCTGCGACGAAAAGCCACTGCCTCCCGACACTTCCTGCATTTGCTCCTGTCCGTTCCAGAACAGCCTCACCTGCGCCCCGATCGCGCTTCGATTGCTTGTCCCGCCGGCCAGTTCGAACCCGATCCACTGTCTTTCTGAACTCACCGTGTTCCTGTATATCAGAAGCGGACCGCGCTGGTTGGCCACCACGACGTCCAGCACCCCGCGGTTCCAGAGATCCACGAGCGCAACCGCGCGGCCGTCGTACCGGTCGTCCACGCCGACAGCCGGAGCCGCGTCTTCAAACCGGCCCATCCCGTCGTTCACCCATACGCGCGCCCTCTGATAGCCGGCGAGGCTGCGTCCCTTCATCGCCGGCCAGTTCTTCGCGTCCGAAATGATCGCCCTGTGTCCTCCGGCAACCTGGGAGAAATCGTACCAATAGCTATCCGACTCCGAGGCGGACACGTAGCCGTTGGTCAGGTACAGATCCAGCCGCCCGTCGTTGTTGAGATCTCCGAATTGCGCGCCGAAACTCCAGTCGCCCAGTTCCACGCCCATCACCTGCGCGAGGTTTTCGAACGCCAGGTCGTCGCCCTGCCGGGCGATCCAGAGATTGTTGCCCTGGAGCAGAATCCCCGCTTCCGAGATATTTGTTTCGTAAATCGCCAGCCGGCCCTGATTCAACACGTCGCCGAATACCGCGTTCATTCCGCTCTTCGGCTGGTATCCGACGCCCGCCCGCCGTCCGACTTCCTCGAAGGACTTCCCGCCATGGTTCCGGTAGAGCTCCGATACGCCATAGTCGTTGGACAGGAAAAGGTCCGGGTACCCGGAACGGTTCAGGTCCCCCGCCGCCGCGGCGAGGGTCCAGCGCCGGCTCCGAATGCCGACGCGCTCCGCGACGTCCTCAAACCGCCCGTCGCCCCGGTTGCGCATCAGGTACTTCCGACCGCCGTTCTCGGCATATTCGAAACTCTCCGGCATCATCCGGGTGGATTCAAGTCGCCACAGGTCCAGCACGTCCGGCCAGTATCCGGCGATGAACAGATCCAGCAACCCGTCGCAATCGTAGTCCAGCCAGACGGCGCTGCCGGCGTTGATCCAGCCCGGCAACCCCGACCCTTCCGTCACCCGAACGAACCCTCGTCCCGCACTGTTGCGAAACAGCTCGGGGCGACCCCATTTGTATACGAACAGGTCTTCGAAACCGTCGTTGTCAAAGTCGCCCCAGACCGCGCCGACGGAAACCCCGGTACCGGGACGATTCAGACCCGCCACGCCCAGCCTTCCGGCCACGTCTTCGAACCGTCCGTCTCCCAGATTGCGGTACAGCCGATTCGCGGACCCCTCGCCGCTGTTGGTCACGTAAAGATCCTGCCAGCCGTCGCGGTCGAAATCCGCCACGGACACCGCCGCGCCCATAGCGGCGACGTGCGGCATGATGTGATTCAACTTCGCATCCAGCGTGGGTCCGCGGTGCACGAAATCGACGCCGCTTGCGCCCGCGACTTCCTCGAGCGAAAATCCGTAGTGTGCCGCTTCTTCCCGCGGCGGCCACAGACCATATCTGCTGACGACGAGAATCGCCAGAAGCAGCGCGAAGACAGCGATCATGATGCCCTGGATCGTTCGACGTGACATGGCTCACTCGATGGCTATCTGCCGGCGTGTATCCGGGAAATCTCCGGCGCGACGTACCGGGTATGGTAGTTCTGCCAGTCCGAAGGGTTGCGGCGGTAGACGGGGTCGTCCTCGAGCCTGTCCGGCGGCGTTTCGTACGACGACCAGGCGTGCGACGGCAGCGGCAGCACCGTCCCTGAAAACGCCGTATTGTAATCTCCGTCCTTTACCCAGCCGTCGCCCATCAGCACGAAATCCCGCACCCAACCGTCCGGCGGGGGCCCGGGATCGGGGAAGCGCATCACAAGCTCATCCCCGGCGTTCATGATCACGTACCGGTCGTCCACGTTCGCAAGCAGGGGACGCACGTCCCCGAAGCGGGTGTGGTATCCCCTCAGGTCCCACCATCGCGGCGCCGTGTTAACGGCCGCGGAATACAGAGGGACGTCGGGAGAACGCCGATCCGGATGCGAGATCTCCGAAAACCCGCGGCCCCTCAGCGCCGCGGTCCGGGACCCGATTCGACGCGTCCTCACCGGCGCGCCGTCCGCGCGTGCAGCCCACGCCAGCCAGTCCCAGTAGATCTCGAGATTCGTCCCAAGGCGCAACCGGGTGGACGCCACACCCGTCAGATCGATCGCAATCGTCTTGAACTTTCCGGCGGGAAAGCCGAGGTCCGGTTTCACGGATTCCCACGCGCCGTCCCTTCGCAGAGCGTCCAGTCGCAGCCCCTGTGGCCTGACCTCCGCGCCATGCCCCATCGCGACGTTGATCGAACTGTCCGTCGGATAGATCCATCCGTGACCGATCAGCCACCCTCCGCCGCTTTCCGCCGCCCGGGGCAGATCGATTTCAACCCAGTGATCGGCAGCGACGCCCTGGTATCTTCCCAACGCGAAAGTGTCGAGGTAGCGCGCGTCTCTCGCGTTAACCATCGCTGAAACATCCCGCCCCGCGTCGTCCCGTGCCGCGCGGACGGCCACCGGTGCTCCCGTTGCAATCACCTTCAGATCCGGCTGTCGCATCGCAAACCGCTCGTCCACGAATACGGCCACGTCCGGCGGATGGTCCACAACCATCAACTCGACCCAGTCCACGAACTGGGTTTCCCACAGTTCGGAGGTGATGCGGATGTCGTAAAACCCGTCCCGCGACGCCAGTTCCTCTCCCCGGATCAGGATCCAGTCCTCCGTCTGGGACACCCCGGCCGTCACCTGCGCGTTGATCCGCATCCCCAGCGGCGACCGCCAGAGAAAGTCCTTAATGAAGGCCACGTCTTCGCCATTGAACGCGAACACCCAGGGACAGGACCCCTTCAGACGCTGCTGCGCCAGAATCGTCTGATCGGCTGCCAGGTCGAACTCCGCCTGAACGGTTCCGTTCGGCCACTGCACCCGCACCACGTCCGCCAGGTCGTATTCGCCCAGACCGAAATGGACCACAGGCGCCCGGATCGTCCGGCGCTGCGCCAGAAGACCGGACCTCAGCAACACCTCCCCGCCCAGCGCGTATGAGTTGATCCTCCCGTCGCCCCGGACCGCCCGCACACGTGGCCGCACGACCTGCCAGTGGTAGTTCCGGTCGCCCCGGTTCACGAGCAGCTGCGGCGCCCCGTCGCGAGAAAGTCCCAGCAGGTCGAGGCGACCGTCTCCGGTCATGTCCGAGACCTCGAAGACCCGAACGCCGTTCGGCAGGCCGTTGCGACGCCAGGAGTTCTCCGCATCGCCCAGCCAGTAAACGCATTCCGCCTCGCCGCTGGCGACCAGGTCCAGTTGCCCGTTATTGTCGAGATCGGCCAGAAACAGACGCGCCGGCGCCTCGAAAACCCGCGTGTCGACCAGCTCACGGACCTTCCAGCGGCCATTGTCGCGCGAGATCGACGATATCCCGCCTCGTCTGTTCAGGATCAACAGGTCCAGGCCGCCGTCGCCGTCCACGTCCCCGGACGCAAGCGCAACCGCCTCGTCCGGACCTTCGTACGAGCGCTCGAACGACCCGCTGCGTTCGTTGAGAAAGGCAACCAGCCGGCCCTGATTGTCCAGGAGCGCCGCATCGGGAACGCCGTCGCCGTCGAGATCCGTCCATTCAAAGGCCCGAATGCCGGGCACGCCCTCGAAGGGCCGGACGACCGCAAACGTACCGTCGCCGTTGTTGCGCAACACCAGGCATGCTTTCGGACCTCCGAGCGCCAGATCCAGGTCCCCGTCCATCTCGATGTCCGCGGGCCACGCGGCCGTATAGGATGCCGCGGTGACGCCGGGGTCGAGCCCGGTACTGACGGTCACATCCTGCAGCGTCCGGCCTTCGCCCCGTCTGTACAGACGAACGCCGGTGCCGCCCGCAACAACCAGATCCATTTCAAAGTCATTATTCCAGTCCACCGAAAGCAGACCGCGCGTGCCGACGCCTCCGGATGCTGGCGCTGGCACGGTCCTTCCCGACGGGTCCAGCCAGCGCACGGAACCATCCACAGCCATCAGCGCGACCGGCGTATCCGCCCAGGCGATGCCTAGCATGGTTCCGCCTGAAGTGCGGTCAAGGTTCTCCGAAACAAACGTGAGCGACGTATCCGCCGGCGCGGGGTCCGCGGACGGACTCCGCATCTTCAGGAACCGCCGCAGCGGTTCTCCCGCCGCCTGCGCGGGCAGCCGCACACGACTCATGTCCCGGCGGAACACCGGCGTTCGCAGCAGCGCGTTGTGCAGGAATGCCGCGTGCCGCGCTGCCAGCCTGAAGTCCGTTTCCGCATTCTCAAGCGCCTGCAACTGTTCTCTCGCCGCTTCCGGCCATCCGACGGTCCGTTGGGCGATCCGCGAAACGGACACTCTCAGCCCTTCGGCATCCTGTGCCTTTGCCGCCAGTCGGATCCGTTCGAGCAGGAGCGCCTGATTCTCCGGCGACTCACCGAGCAAACCCTCCACCGCGGCAACGGCACCCGCCGTATCTCCTTTCCGTTCCAGCTCACGCGCCAGCGCGTAGCCCGCCTTGAGTTGCCCCGCGCTGGCCAGACTCAATGCACGCCGAAGGTGAAAAACCGCTTCATCCGCACGGCCGCGCCGGCTCTCGAATGACCCCATCATGAATGCGAGCTCCGCGTTCTCCGGCGCGAGTCCCTGTGCGCGCTCCATCGATCTGATCGCTTCCTCGTCCCTGCCCAGCGAGAACTGCAAAAGAGCCAGATTCGCCCACCCCGCGGGCTCCCCGGGGACGTTTTCGGTCATCCGGGTCAGCGCGGCGGCGGCGCGATCGTGGGCCCCAACGTCAAGGGCCGCAACGCCGGCATAAAAATCGGCGACCGCCCGCCGGTATGCCTCGCTGCCAGGCATTGGGAAGTCGGTATCACATCCGGCCGACAGAGCGAGTAGTACAAGCGCTATAGACGATTTTCTCAGGTTCCAATCCCTCCGGAACGAGACCGAACTTTCTGTCTTAAATCAGAAAGGCGGAACCGTAGCAAAACGGCGCCGCTCCTGAACACGCCAAAACAGACATTATGGAAATGAAACGAATGTCACCGCTAACCTTGATTTGCAAGTCTTTGGGGACGTTAATTCGAATATGTGTTTGCAAATAAAGGCGATTAGACGGCTGATTACCAGGATAAACCAGGTCACTGGCCGTGAAAGGAAAAAACGTCCTTCTATTCGTCGATAACGCCCTGTTTCGGAGGGTTTTATCGCGTCGCCGCGTTGCTGTTTTTTTTCGGATTGAGGCTAAGTGTCGGCGGTCTTGAAGAGGCACCGATCCAGCGAAAGCGGCATGTTGCGCACATACAACAATACCAGCGAACACGCGATCAGCAGCAGGTCCTGCACCAGCGCCGCATTGAGCGAGCCGCGGGTGCCGTCCAGCCCGAAGCAGCCGCAGTCGAGATCCGCGCCCCGGTAGATGTTGACCGTGATGGCGACGCCGAACGAGGAAAGCAGCGCCAGGGCGGCGAGCGCGCCGCTCCGCGACCAGAAACCCGCCAGCAGGCAAGCGCCCGCGGCGATTTCCATCCATGGCACGACAACGGCGAAGCCGTTAATGAACGCATTTGGAAGCACGTTGTACGCGCGAACCGTCATTGCAAAAAGCGCCGGCTCCGAAATCTTGGCCAGACCCGCCCACATCAACACCCCGCCAAGCGCGAGCCGCAGGACGACCGGGATTCCGTACCGGACCTGATTCATGGGTCGACCCCCTTCGCCACCGGATATCCCGCGCCCGCCCACGCACCCCACCCATCGAAGAACGCGTGTACGCGCGTAAATCCGAAGCCGTTCGTGAGCAGGTGCGCCAGCCTGACGCTGGCCTGGCACCTGGCGCCGCCGCAGTAGGTGATGATATGCGCGTCCCTGGGAACGCCTTCGAGCTTCTTCCTGCCCTTCTCGTTCAGTTCGTGCGGCGTCAGGTTGACCGCACCCGGTATATGCCCGGACGCGTAAGCGCGCGGCATGCGAGCGTCCAGGAATAACGCGGACCCGGAGTCGAAAGCCGCCTTGGCCTCACCAAGACTTGCCCGGATTCCCTCGAGGTACAGGCTCCAGTTCACGTGTTCGGCCTGCGACACGTTCCTGGGCGTCTGAAGCGGAATGCCGGAGGCGGACAGGGCATTGTAAGCAAGGCCCGCGCCAGAACCGGCCAGCAGAATAACGATCGCCTTCAATACAAGCCGGAATCGAACCATCAGAACAGCCTCCCTTAGAAGCTGTTTTAAAATTCCCAGCGGTCTTCGCGCGGCTGCAAAAGCGGCGTTCGGCGTTGGTCAAACCCGCCCGTATAGACAAATATGGGCGGGTATTCCCGCCTTGACCGCCGCTTTTTCGCTCGCGCTCGGGAACTCACCGTTAATTTTAAAACAGCTTCTTGGATGAATCGTACGGTCTATATATAACGTACACCGGTACGGCTGTCAAGCCTCCACGGGTCGCCTTCCGCTTTGACAATTCCCGTCGCACATGCTATTATGAATCACACTATAGAGCAGCCATCACCTGCACCATAGTCCGGGGCAGACGGCCTGTTTCCGGCGCAAGATGCCTGCGGGACTTATCATCGGCGCGCATCTATGGTAACTCGGCGATTCACGAGACTTCACATCCGGGAGAATACTGGACATGCCTGAATCCGACCTGGCGCTGGATGGCGGCCCCCGGGCCGTGACCGAACCTCAGAATGACGGCTGGAAAACGGTTACGGGCCTGGAGAAACAATCCGTAATGAACGTGCTGGAAGGCGGTTTGGGCGATTCCTATTCCCAGATTGACGGTTTTCAGGAGGAATTCCGCGCATTCACCGGCTCAAGGTTCGCCATCGCGACCTGCAACGGGACGGCGGCCATCCACTCTGCGGTCTTCGCATCCGGCGCCTGCATCGGCAAGGAAGTGATCGTGCCCTCCGTCACGTGGCACGCCAGCATCACGCCGATTCTGCACTGCGGCGCAACGCCGGTGTTCTGCGACGCGGACCCCGGCACCTTCTGCGCGGACCCGGGGGATGCCGAGCGCCGGATCACGGAGAATACGTGCGCGATCATCGTGACCCACGTATACGGCAACCCCGCACATATGGACGCATTCCGTGAACTCGTCGACGGTACGGATATCACGCTGATCGAAGACGCTTCGCACGCCCACGGCGCCCTATGGAACGGCACGCCCGTGGGCTCTCTCGGCCACGTCGGCTGTTTCAGCCTGCAGGGGAGCAAGCCGGTCACCGGGATCGAAGCCGGCGTGGTCGTGACCGATGACGAAGACCTCTACGACAGAATGTTGGCTCTGGGCCACTATGGAAGATGTGAAAAGGCTTTTGTCACCGACAGATTCCGGGACCTACGAAACATGGGCCTGGGCATCAAGTACAGGGCGAATCCCCTGGGCGTGGCCATGGCGCGCGCGCAGCTTGAACGGTTGCCCGGGCTGAACGAAAAGAGGCGCGCATGGTTCGGGCGGCTGAACAGTAAGCTGAAATCCGTCAAGGGTATACATCCCCAGGCGACCTACCCGCAGGCGGTGCGGGGCGGACTCCTTCTGTATACCGGCACCATCGATGCCCCGGACATCGGCGCGCCGGTATCCGTCATCCTGAAAGCGCTCGTGGCGGAGGGCGTGGCAACCACGCCGGCGATTACGCCCTTCGGCTACGGCGTGATGCACCTGGAGCCGCTTTTCAACGACTTCCCGTTCGACGACCTCGGCGGTCCCTGGGGCGACCTTCCTCCGGACACGAGAATCCGCTATACCCGCGGCGATCTGCCGGTCAGCGAGCGCATCCATGATTCAAGTTTCTGGCTGTCCACGCCGGTCGACCCCAACCCCGCGTGGGTGGACCAGGTTGCCGCCGCCTTTTCAAAAGTGGCGAATCACGGCGAGCGCCTCGCGGAAATCGCGGCAGACGAGGCTGCCTGAGTACAACGCGTTCTCTTTCCGGAAACCACACGCCAATATCAGCCAATCGTCGCCCTTTGCCCCTGGGGTGGGGGGACAGTTCCGTGTGATTGCGCTTCTTTTTTCTTGGATCCGATTGGAGATCGACTGTCCGTGAATGCATCCTGGACTTCCCCTGAAGGCAAGGGCCACCGCGTGGTCGCATTCCCCGATCGACCCAACATCTGGATTGGCCCCCTTTCCGTTGACGAGATCCGTCGCCGGTACGCGGCCGGAAACCAGGAGATCCGCGCCTGGGCGGACGAGTCTCTCACCGCAGCGGAAAAGTGGTCCGTAAAGCCCGATGCGTGGTTCCTGGAAACAATCTGGCACCGGGAGCCGCGCGGCATCTATACCTGCGCCTGTCCCATCCACCCTTTCAGGGTACGGTACTACAGCTATTTCGACTGGTCCCTGGATGACCCGTGGCGGCTTCACTGTCCTTATTGCAGGTCGGAACGCCGCGAATACGCGTACTATCCCAACCCCCGGTACCCAGACGACGGTGACGGCTGTTTCCCTACCGACGAAGTGTGGCGCGCCGATCACGACGAAGCCTGGTACGCCCGCGAAATCCTATTCCGGGTATCGCCTTCACGCCCCGTTCGATCATATCGAGGGGGACCCTGAACGACCGTTGAACGCACCGGGAGACCGCTACGGTACCAAGGGCGCCTCGATCTATCCCGGCGTGTGGAACTGGAAAGCCAGCCTCGCCCAGGATCTACTTGTCGGTTACAGCCTGATTGCCGGAACGTTCGAAGAGGCCGAGGCCGACCTGAAAGCCGCCGCACTGCGCATCGTCACGTCCGTCGAAGGCGATTCACCGAAACTGGGGGACCGCGGCCAAAAACTCAAACGCGGCATTCTGGAATACACCCTCCATCCCTATACGCTTGTCACAGGCGCCGACAACCTTTCCTCCTCTACCCAGATGCCCAGGCTGCAACTCGGCCGCATTGTGGGCGACGACCGGATCATCGAAAACGTGGCCAGAGACATACTCTACTTTCTTCATAACTTCTTTACCGGCGACGGTCTGGGCAAGGAGGGCTCGCCCTCCTACACCAGTTGGGGAATCTCAAGCGTGATGGAGGCCATTCACGGCCAGCGGGGCGCATTTGACAGGAATGCCCCCTATTACGACGGGATCCTCAACGGGATCAACATGCTTTCCCTGCCCGTCTTCAAGCACGGACTTGGCCAGTTCCTCAAGACCGGCTTCCCCGATGGCCGCCCCATCGCCTGGGAAGACTGTGTAATCAGGGCCGCCATGCCCATGGAGCCACTCGCCCTGGCCGAGACCCACGGGGGCGGCATCCCGGATGCCTACCGCGAATACCTGAACATCAATCCGGAGGGCGATCCTGTCGTCTCGTTGAAACTCCCCATGCCCCTTCCATCCCACCTGCTGGGCCAGAACCGCAAGGCCATCCTGCGCAGCGGCCAGGGCGACCGTACCCGCACGCTCTCACTCGACTACACCGAGCGTGTCGGTCATTACCATATGGCGCCTCTAAACCTCACGCTCTTCGCCATTGGTCACGAACTGGCAACCGACCTCGGTTACATGGGATCCACTCACTTTATGACGGTGGATTGGATCAAGACCTTTCCCGCCCACAACACCGTCGCCATCCGCACCCGGGACGGCGATCCAATGGGCACGGACAACCTCCGGGGAGACCTTCGGTTTTTTGCAGATCTGCGCGGCTTCAAGGCGATCGATGCCGCCGAGGAGGACGCAGACGAGCTCGGCAAAGTGCCCGGGGCCTGCCGCTACCAGCGCACTGTCGCCCTCATCGACTGTGACCCCGAAAACAGCTACGTTGTCGACGTCTTCCGCGTGAGTGGCGGCCACACTCACGACTGGACGTTCCACGGCAATGGGCATCGTTTTTTCACCGAAGGCGTTGACCTGACGGATCGGCCAGACCCGTCGGAATCTCTCTACGATTTCAGCGGATTTACGTTCACACCTTCACGACGGACACCACGTGTCGGCGCCAGGTGGGGCACTCAGCGGGTTACGCAGCTCAGCGCCGGTTACAGCAACGGACCGTGGACGGCAACCTGGGGCGACGTTTCCGAATACCCGAACCCGGACGGCTCTCCGGAGATCGACACGGAAGCCTTCCTGAAACTTCACATGCTCGACGCGCCCGGATCCGAGATCATCGCGGGCACCGGCCCCGCACAGCGCTGGCTTGACAACCGCGACCTGGGCGAGCAGATGAAGCTGGTCACCGTCCGCCGCCGGAACAGTAACCTCCCGAACTCGTTTCTGGCCGTCCATGAACCCTACCGCAACAGCCCGTTCATCGAACGGGCCAGCCGCCTATCCTGTGAGAATCATGAAGCCGAAGGGTTTCAGGTGACGCACAGCCGGGGTACGGATCTGGTCCTTAGCAATCCCTCCGGCGCGCCTTGTGAAATCTCCAATGACGGCGGCGAATTGCACAGCGACGGCGAACTCGTCTACGCGTCATTCGATGCACACGGCCTCCGCATGCTTGCGATCATCGGCGGCACTTTCGCCGAAGCCGGCGGTCGCCGGCTCCAACCCCTGCCCACCGTTGAAGGGCTGCTTACCGGATTCGACGACGTCGAAAAAACCCTGACGATCCAACCGGAAGCCGAGATTGCGGACCCCAACGCACTCCCGGGAAAGACCATCACCATACGTCATCGCAAACGTGCCTCCGCATACACCATCCGATCCGCCGAAAGGAGTCCTGACGGGGCCTGTAATCTGCGTCTTGACGGTTATCCGCACCTGGCCGTGGGCTATCTGCTTGTCACCGCGGTCGAAAAAGACCGAGCCTGGGTCGAGCCGCCGCCGGTCATCCAGGGCAAGGAAGATAACCTGAATATCTACAAAGCAGGACGGGATCGACGCCTTGTTTTCATCCAACCCCTGAACGACCGGGTCTCGGAAGACATTCTGGATGAGCGGGGCACGCGCATCCGAACACGGTACGCCCTGCGCCTCGACGCAGCAGAACACCTGTCCGCCGGTGATGAAATTGCCTTTTCCGCCCTGCACCCGGGCGTGGATCGATTCCGCATCTTCGGATCGGGCCAATGGCAGCGGTAGCTTTCCGCCCCTGAAGGATGAAAGGGAGCCGTCGCATCAAAACGGATAACACATCTCGATAAATACCCCTTGTTTCACGTCCCGGAAATCGCGTCACGGAGAAACGTTATGTCCGATCGGTCATCTCACCACGCCATGGATCCCATCACTTTCGAAGTGATGAAGAACGCGCTGCTCAACGCCACCGAAGAGATGGCGTATACCATACGCCGGGCCGCTTACTCCACGAATATCAAGACCCGGGCGGATTTTTCGTGCGCCTTCTTCGACGCTTCATTCCGGGTTGTCGCGCAGTCCTTCTCACAGCCGGCGCATCTCTCGTCCCTGAAATCCGCCGTACCGATCGCACTGCGGGAATACGGCGCAGAGAATCTCGCGCCCGGCGACGGCCTCATTCTGAACGATCCGCATCGCGGAAGCAGCCATCTCAACGACATCGCCCTGATCGCACCGGTCAACGCCGGAAAGACCAGGCTGGGGTACCTCTCCAACATGGCTCACCACGTGGACGTGGGGGGAAGCACGCCGTGCAGCCTGGGCGTAAACCGTGAAATCTACCAGGAAGGCATCATCATACCTCCCACGAAAATCATGCGGCGCGGTGAAATCGACGAGAACGTACTGGGCCTCGTTCTGCAAAACGTGCGCGCGCCCCAGGAGACCGGAGGCGACCTGCGCGCACAGATGGGAGCAAACCTGGTTGGCGCGCGGCGCATCGCTGAACTGATCGACCGTTATGACGTCGCTCAGGTCGTGGCGTTTTTCGACGAACTGCTCGATTACACGGAACGGTGGGCGCGCCGCGAAATCGCGTCACTGCCGACGGGTGAGTATAAAGCCACCGGATACCGCGACGGCAACGGACTCGACGACGAACCGGTCAGGATCGCCGTCACGGTCCGAATTCGCGAAGGAAACGCCACGCTTGACGTCACCGGATCCGCCCCACAGCAGACCGGCCCGTTGAACGCCACCCGTGCGACGACCCTGGCGGCCATCGCGGTGGTCGTCAAAAGCCTGATCGATCCGCGCATCCTGGTCAACGACGGCCTCTACCGATGCATGGAGGTGGCGGGACCCGATAATACTGTGCTCACCGCCACGTGGCCGGCCGCCGTGGTTGGCGCGTGGGAACTCGCGCAACTCACCGCCGAACTCACCCTGACTGCCATGCACGAGGCATTGCCCGACAGAATTCCCGCCTGCGGAAAGGGCATAATCTGCAACCTGGGTTTTGCAGGCAACGATCCGCGAAAAAAAGCCTATTACTGCTACATGGAAACCGTTGGCGGCGGCAACGGCGCCCGGCCCATGAAAGACGGCCCCGACGCCATTCAGACGACCATCCACAACACGGAGAACGCCCCGATCGAAGAAGTGGAAATCAACTATCCCATCCGCTTCGCACATTACGGCCTGATCACCGACAGCGGCGGCGCGGGCCGGTTTCGGGGAGGCCTCGGCATCCGGAGAGACTTTGAGTTTCCCGACTGCGATACGACTTTTACCGTCCTCTCCGACGGTACCCGGTTTCCGCCCTGGGGGCTCGAGGGCGGCGGGGAGGGCCTGCCCGCGCGGTTCATCCGGGACCCCGAGGACAGTGCTGACGCGTTGCCCTCAAAGTCCAGCATCACGGTTCCCAAAGGCGGCCGCGTGAGCGTGCAGACGCCGGGCGGCGGGGGGTTCGGCCGTCCGGACGAACGCGACCCCGAGGCCGTCGTGCGGGACGTGCGGGACAGGAAAATTTCACCACGCACAGCCCGGGAGACATACGGTGTGGTCTACGATTCAGGGAACTGGACCGTGAACCACGAGGAAACCGCGGTTCTGCGTCAGCGCTTCCAGGAAGGTGAAACTCGATGAGCGATCTATACCGCATCGGAATCGACATTGGCGGCACGTTCACCGACGCCGTGGTGATGGACGAGAAATCCGGCGACTTCCATCCCGTCAAGGTCTCGTCCACGCCCGACGATCCCTCGCGTGCATTCATGGAAGCGTTTACCCGGGGCCTCTCCAACCGGGGTCTCACGTCCGATCAGATCCGCTTTGTGGTCCACGGCACCACGGTGGCGACCAACACGATCATCCAGCAAAAGGGCGCGCGGATTGGCCTCATTGCCTCCGAAGGCTTCAGCGATCTCTTTGAAATCGCCTGGCAGATCCGCCCCAACCTCTACGACCTGAATTACGACAAGCCCCATCCGCTCGTGCCGCGGCACCTTTGCATCGGCGTACCCGAACGCATCGACGCCCGGGGCGCGGTGCTCGTCCCTCTGAACGAACCGGCCGTGGATCGTGCCGCGCGTCAATTGGCGAAAGACCGGGTTGAAGCGATTCTCGTCTGCTTCCTGCACGCCTATCGGGACCCGACCCACGAACGGCGCGCCGCCGAGATCGTCATAGATGCATGTCCCGATCTTCCAGTCTGCATCTCATCCGACATTTGCCCCGAGTACCGCGAATACACACGGGCCAGTACGACCGCCGTCAATGCCGCGCTGCTTCCCGCGGTGGGCGCCTACGTGGAACGGCTGGAGGACCGGCTCGGCAAGGTAAACCCCGGCTCCGGCCTGTTCCTGATGACCTCCGGCGGCGGCATCATCGCCTCAGGCACGGCCAGACAGCAGCCCGTCCAACTCATCGAGTCCGGTCCGGCGGCCGGGGTCATCGCCGCAACGTACATCGGCCAGCTCGCCGGATTCAAAAACCTGATCGCGCTGGACATCGGGGGCACAACCGCGAAGGCCGCCCTCATCGAAAACGGAAGGCCGCGGCTGGCCGCCGAATTCGAAGTTGGCGACGCCGCCGTCGCAACCACCACCAGGGACAAAGGTCAGGGATATCCGGTAAAGACCCCAGTCATCGATCTGGTCGAAATCGGTTCCGGCGGCGGCAGCATCGGCCACGTCGATCCGGGCGGCGCGCTTGCCGTCGGGCCGCAATCCGCCGGCGCGGCGCCCGGACCCGCCTGTTACGGCCAAGGGGGTTCGGAACCCACGCTGACGGACGCAAACCTCGTTCTGGACCGACTCAATCCCGATTATTTCCTTGGCGGCGAACTTCGTCTTGACGTATCTCTCGCGAGGCAGGCGATCGAACGGCGTATCGCCGGGCCGCTGAACATGAGTACTGAAGACGCCGCCTCGGGGTTGATTGAAATCGCCAACGCCAATATGACGGGCATCCTTCAGCTCGTTTCCGTCCAGAAGGGCGTGGACCCCCGCGCGTTCGTGCTCGTCGCTTTCGGCGGCGCCGGCCCCCTCCATGCCGCCGCGCTCGCAAAGGCGCTGCATATCGGCACGGTCCTCGTGCCGCCAAGCCCCGGCGTGACTACGGCGCTGGGCCTGCTCGTTACCGATCTGCGCCACGACTATGTCCGGACCTACATTTCAGCGACGGATGAACTGAATGTGGCCGTCCTTTCAGACATCTACGGCGAATTCGAAGCGCATGCGACCCGCCTGCTGTTGAGCGAGGGCGTCTCCCGTTCCAACATCCGGTTCATCCGGGAGGCGGACATGCGATACACGGGCCAGTCCTACGAACTTCGAGTGCCGGTCGGCCGACTGTCGGATGACCTCCCTCGAGAATTGAACGCCGCTTTCTTCACGGCGCACCGGCGCCAGTACGGGTTCGCGACTCAGGATGAGCCCACGGAGGTTGTCAATGTCCGCCTCTCCGCCGTCGGCGCCGTCCCCCGCCCCAGCCGGCGGCAGGTTCCCGAAGGTGGACCCTCCGCCCGGAACGCCCTGAAGGCGGAACGCGACGTCCGAATGCCGGGCTCCGGATTGGAGACCACGGCGATCTACGACCGGTATCGCCTGGAGGCGAACAACCGCTTCCCGGGCCCCGCCATCGTCGAGGAAATCGACTCTACAACGCTTGTTCCCCCCGGGTGTACGGTCAACGTCGACGACTACGGCAATCTCGTGATCGACGTCGGCCGAGCAGAGTCGTAAAATGGACCCTACCCTGGCAACATCGGGCATTACGTGGCAGCTCGTGGTTTTCTGCGGGCTTTCTCTTTCGGTGGGATGGGGCATCCGCGGCAACTTCGGCCACGAATACGGCGCGGCCATTCCCGGTGCACTGGCGGCAATCGCCGCAGTGCTGGTTTCAGGGCGTCCCGACTGGCTGGCTCACGTTCACTACTTCGCCATGTTCGGCGCGCTCGGCTGGTCCTTCGGCGGCAGTATGTCATACATGGGCGTGGTCGGGTACACGCACTCCGGCCACCCGCCCTCTGTGCTTTACGGATTTGCCAACCTGTTCGTCATTGGCTTTCTATGGGCGTTTATGGGCGGCGCCGGAACCGCGCTGCCTGCTTTTCTCACCGGAGACCGGCTTGCGATTTTCTTTGTGCCGCTGACCGTGATCTTCTCCGGATGGGCGCTTCAATCAGTACTGGTGGACCTGCTATTCTCCGGTGACAGAAAGTCCGGCAGAGCCAATCTCTCCTGGTACGATACCGATTGGCTGGCGACCCTGGTGGCGATGGTCGCCGGGTTGATCGTCGCCGCCGGTCGCGGAGGCTTCGACATCGCCACCTCGCTGGTGCTTCACCTTTCGATCGGGTGGTTCCTGTCGTTTCTGACGCTTGTCGTCCTGCTCAAGCTTCGCATGACGCCCCCTCGGGGAGATAACTGGGCCGGATGTCTTGGCCTTGCCGCAGGTCTGCTGATCTTCTGCTGGCGTTACGACCTGTACGGACTAGCGCTTGCCTCGCTGATCACGGGATTCATCGGAGGAATCGGCTTCAGCCTGGGTCAGTTCGTGAAACTGCTGAATATCCGTACCGGATTGCAGACCAACTGGCACAGTGTCATGGAACAGACCCAGGGCCTCTTCCACGGTATCGCCATTGCCGTCTCAATGGGTCTGCTCTCGGTTCTCGCTCCCTCGGGTTCCGGTGCGATACCCATGCCGGCGTGGACAGGAACGTTCGCGACAGGGTTCGTTCTGATCGGCCTGACTTACCTGAACCACAGAAAAGCATCCGGAAACTGGGTCGAAAAAGTGGACCGCCTGCCGGAGAGACCCTACGGACTTCCCGTAGCGGGCTGGTTTGTGCGGTCCAGGGGCTGGATCGGGTGGCTTGAACTGATCTACATCGCCATCGGCATCGCCGTTTTCTGGCTGATGCAAATGCACCGCTCTCTGCCCCTTACGTTCATACCGGATACCTGGCTGGGCAAGGGACAGCTTCTTTACCTGGTCTTTCTGTGGTGGGTCGTCAATTTCAACTTCGCCCTGAAGATTGTTGAATTCAGTCCCCGGCGCCTGGTAACCGAGGGACTGATTACGTTCAACGCCATCGTCTGCACGGTCCTGGCCGCTTCCATAGCGCTTGCCGACCCCGCATATGGTCCAACTGTACCGCAAGCCGGCGCCTACGCCGGCTGGATCCGGAACACAATCATCATCGGCCTGGCCGCAACGACCATCATCACATTGTGCCATTGGGGGCTTACCCAAGCCCTGTTCGGCCGACGCCATATCCCGTTCGCCTTCCGCCATATCCGATTCGGGCCGGAGGCCACGACCCGCGAGGAATTGACGGAATCGGGAAAACCCTGGAAATCGCAGTGAGACCCGCGAGGTCCATGAAATAGAGAAACCGCCGCGCACGCCCTGTCGCGGAAAATCCAGGGCGGACATTCCGGCCCCTCGACGCTGAACCCTCCTGAGCTTCCCCGATAACATCTCTGTACGAGGATCCGTTACCGTGAGAATTGCCGTCACTGAAGGCGTCTATTCGAACGACAGCTACGAACCCAACCTGTGTACCCTCCAGGACGGCAAAACCTGCTGGACGGCCTGGGCGGCCTACGGCGCCGGTGGGTCGAGGGCGTTCGTCCGGAAATTTGCAGGTGAATCCGCCAGTACTATAGAGCCGCTGTCGCTCAGCAACAACATGCAGACGCGCCCGATCTGCATCCCGAACGGCGACGAGGCCGTATTCGTCTGGCTGGAAAAGACCGGCCGTCAGTACGAGTTCCGGACCCGGACGGATGAAGGGACCGGGTTCACTTCCTGCCGTGAGCTGCACGTCCTGCCCGCTTCGGCGAAGGTCTGGGATCCGCAGGCTCTCCTCGATGAAAGCGGCGTGCTCTGGATCAGCTGGGCCCAGTCCGAAAAGGGAGAGAGCCGCATCCGGATCCTGAGGACGCTTCCGGACGGGACGACCACAACCTGGTCGGCCGGAGGCGGGAGCCGGTACAACTATCGGCCCAGGATGGTCGAGTGGGGTCAGGAAGACGTTTACATTGCCTGGGACAGCTACGTCGATCGCACGTACGACGTCTACGGTTGCGCCGTCGGTCCGGCCGGCCCACGGGAATCCGTCAGAATCAGTTCCGACGAGGCGTGGGAGAACAGATCCAGCCTCTGCAAGGACACGGGAGGGGCGCTCTGGGCGGTATGGGTGCGTGGCGTGGACGTCATGTACCGGGGCAGCACGCTTCAGCAGAAATACTCGCTGCGAGGCGCCCGGCTGGACGGCGGGGCGTGGGAACCGCTGGCCGGACCTGACGGAGAGGCGGACATTGCCCCGCTGCACTACGGACTCTTGACCGAATTCCCCAAACCGCCCAACCTGGGACACATGGGCAGGCGGCTCTTCCCCGTCCTCAAGGCCGCCCAATCCGGCGGCGTGTGGCTCTTCTACGAGGTCAAGGCCGACAGTGAGCAGGGAACGCTTACTTCAACGGGTCGCCTTTTCGGCCACCACTGCAGGAGCGGCGACTGGTCGGAACCCCTCTGCGTGGCGGAAGGAAACGTCTTTTACGAGCTTCCCCACAACGGCATGGTCGGTACCGGTGTCCACCTGATGTCTCAAGACATGATTACCGATGAACGATACCTGGAGAGAGAGCGCCTCACCGACAATCTCCCAGCCGTACCCGATGAAAACCGCCGAATCGACCTGACCGAATGGAACGAAGTCCGGCTGCCGTTCGAAAGACGGCGGCACACGACCCGGCCCCGAAATGAACTGCCCGGCGCGGAACGCGGCCAGTACCAACTCTTCTGGGTGGACCTGCACTGCCACTCGGCGGCATCCATCGAAGTGGAGGGAGAGCCCGATGAGTTGGGTCACTACGCCCGTGACAAGGCACAGATCGACGGACTGACCGTCTCCGACAACGACAGCTTCTGGAATTTGCCCACGCGCCGGAACGTGAGGCACCTGAAGGACTACGAGTGGGACTTCGTCAAGGGCAACGCCATGGTTCTGAATGAGCCCGGACGCTTCGCCATGTTTCCCGGCTACGAGATGACGATTACCGACCGGGTCGACTCCGGACGGGACCACCGATCCGTGATGTCGGACGACGACGAAATGGAAATGGACCTGCTCCACTTCAAATACAAGGAGGCCCACACGAAGGGCGAGCGGCATACCCACAAGGACACGCGCGAGTGCCTGGACTGGTTCAAAGAAAAGGGATACCTGCCGCTCCCCCATCCCCATAATGGAAAGTGGAACCTCTACGACACGGACATCGAGTGGGGCGTCGACGTGTGCGCCGCGTGGATGATCAACATCGACCTGTACGACGTCTACTTCAAATACCTGGACGCGGGCCACAAGTTCGCGTTCACCGGCAGCGGCGACAGCCACCACCGCAACCCCGGCCTGAGCGGCGCACTCACGGGCATCTGGGCCGACCGGCTGGACCGTGCCGCGTTCCTGGATGCGATCAGGGCCAGGCGCTGCTACGCAACGGCCGGCCGGAAGATCCTGATCGAATTCACGATCAACGATCGGATGATGGGCAGTTCGCTGGTCGTCAGGGACGACCCGGTGCTGAAGTGGCGCGTCGAGGGCGAGGCGGGCCGGGAATACATCCTGCGCGTCCACCGGGACGGGCGTCTTATGTACGACGAGACGTTCGTCGGACGGACCCGGGGAGAGCTGAAGGAATTCCAGTTGCGCCGGTACCGCCCCGGAAGGCACTACTACCACCTCGAAGTCCTGTCGCCCGACCCCATCCCCCAATACCCGGCCAACGTCGCACACGCCATGGGCGCCAAAGGATGGAGTACACCCATCTGGGTGGAGACAACGGAATGACTCGGACGATCGACCCCTCTCCGAGGCGGGAAGGGGTGCAGTGCGGGCGCCCACAAGGGACGCCCCTACACCGCCATCGCGGCCGGGTGATCCGGTATTGCGAATTGGCAATTCAATGAAAAAGGCGGCCGTTGTTGGCCGCCCTTGATGGCTTTTTTCGTCGGTTCAGGTGCTTAACGGGTCCAGTTCAAATAGAGATTAATCGCGGTAAAGTTGACGATCGCCCAGATCGTCAGCAACAATGCAAGTTCCGTCCAGACGGACATTCTATCCGCGTCCGCGGCGCGCATCGCCAGGTGGACCACGCCGTAGGCCATCGGAATCAGCAGCAGGTTGTTGGCGTTGGCCCCGATGAGTACCAGAGCCAGCGGGGTATCGGGGGTTGCAACGGTCACACAGAGCCACAGAAACGGGAAGGCGATCTGCAGCGCCCTCAGCAGCCGCAGGCGGACCTCTTCGTTGTCCAGACCGGCGACGCCCGTCTGCCTGAGAAAATCCACGCTGATGCGCCCGGAACTGGCCGTGAACACGAGCAGCGTGGAAAACAGCGTGCAGAAAGCGCCGAACATGAATACGTTTTTTGTCCAGGTTCCGATGCTCTGCGTAAAGATCAATGAAACCTGTTCCACGACCTCCATGCCCTGCGGGACCACGTTCAGCTTCTTCAGAATGGAGGCGCCCAGCAGATAGTAGGCGCAGGTAATCACCAATGCGATCCCGGTACAGACCAGCGCATCGGCTTTCAGCACCCGCATCCAGCCCCGATATCTTGCACGCCACTCCGGCGTATCCTCCCGCGGCCCCACAAAATCCGCATACCCCTTCTCCCGCACCCAGTAGGGATACATGAACAGCTCCACCGCCGTCGCGCCCACGGACCCCATCACGGCCATGGCGACGAACGCTCCGTCCGCGGGCAGCGCAAATCGAAACCCCGAAAGCACCTCGGCGCCGCCCACGGCGTAGGGCGTGGCCTGCATCGCAATCACGGACCCGATGACGACCAGGCTGAAACCCGCGACCAGTATCGTGATCATCCGCTCCAGGTCGGCGTAGAGGCCCCGGTACAGCAGTATCGAGATTGCCGCGAAAACCAACATGGCCCAGACATTGTACGGGACGCCGGGCAACAGGGTTACCATCAGCCCCGCCACGGAGCCCAGTATGCCGATCACGGCAATCATCACGGAGAAATAACCCAGCACGCACAGCCACGCCGCCCATGAGGTCTTCCCCAGACGCATCCCCGGCACGCGGTCCAGCACCTGGATCGTCGTGCTGTTGTGAAGGACGCACTGCCGCCCGAGCTCCAGCTGGATGAAGAATTTGACCAGACACGCCAGGATCACGCCCCAGAGGAACACGAAGCCCACCTCCGCCCCCATGCGGGTGGTCACCAGCAACTCGCCGGACCCGACCACCGAACCCGACACGACCACGCCCGGGCCGATATTCCGCAGCAAGCCTCCAATGCCCCGTGGCGCCTCCCGAACCGGCCGCCTGGCTGCGTTCTCCATAGACTTATCCCGTCAGGTTTTTGACATCGCACGGTTGGCGACGGGCGGGCGCCCACAAGGGGCGCCCCTACAAAACCAATCATCCACGAGTTGAATTCTCCGGGTTCCGCACCGACGTTGCATTTGTAGGGGCAACCCTTGTGGGCGCGCAAATGGCGGTACGGATATCGACGATTCCCGGTGATCGTCCCTAATAGACCGGCAGATAACGCTCCCGTTCCCACTGGTCGACGTGCAGATGGTACTCCGCCCACTCTTCGCGTTTCACCTGCACGTAATAGTCCGCATATTCCGTGCCGAGCGCCTCCCGGAGCACGTCGTCGGATGACAGGTGATCGGCCGCCTCGGCCAGGGTACCCGGGAGCAGGTCGATGCCTCGCGCTCTCAATTCGCTCTCGGGCACCTCATAGAGATTGCCCTCGTTGCGTTCGCCCGGCTCCATGCGGTTTTCGATGCCGTCCAGCCCGGCCGCCAGCATGGCCGCGGTCGTCAGGTACGGATTCGCCGCCCCGTCGATCGCCCGGTTCTCGATCCGCCCCGCGTCCGGGATTCGGATCATCTGCGTTCGGTTCGATCCGCCGTAGGTGATGCAGATCGGCGCCCAGGACGCACCCGATCGGGGAGCGCCCCTCGTCAGCCGTTTGTAGCTGTTCACCAGCGGCGCGGACACGGCGGAAATCGCTTTCGCGTGGTTCAGGATGCCCGCCATGAACCAGTAAGCCTCCTTCGACAGACCGTTTTCATCGCCGTCGTCGAGGAACAGGTTGATCCTGTTCTCCGGGTCCCACAGGCTAATGTGATAGTGCGCGCCGCTTCCCGTGAGATGTGAAAACGGCTTCGGCATGAAGGTCGCGTGGTATCCGAGCCGCTCCGCGTTCACCTTCACCATCCATCTGAAGAACGTCTGCCGGTCGGCGGTCGTCAGCGCATCGGAATAGGTCCAGTTGATTTCGAACTGGCAATTGGCGTCTTCGTGGTCGTTGGCATAGGGTTCCCATCCCAGTTCCTGCATATACCCGATGAGCGTGGTCATCACGTCCAGGTTGCGATGCAGGGTGACGAGATCGTAACAGGGCTTCTCCAGCGTGTCCATCGGATCGGCCAGCGCATAGTTCCCCTGGTCGTCTTTCTTCAGGAGAATGAACTCGGCTTCCACGCCCAGGTTCAGGCGATATCCCTTCGCCTCCGCCTTCGCGAGCTGCCGCTGGAGGATCGTCCGCGGACAATATCCGAAAGGCTCTCCCTCAACCTGGATGTTGCCCGCAACCCACGCGGTATTCTTGCGCCACGGCAATACGGTCATCGAGTTGAAGTCCGGTATGTTCATCATATCGGAATCGTGCGGGCCCTGCCCCATATTGCCCGCCGCAAACCCTGCGAACCCCGCGCCTTCCGAGGCCATGTCGTCGAGGTGGGTCACGGGCACCACCTTCGCCTTCGGCATCCCGCTCATCTCCACGAACGAACACAGAAAGAAGTCGATTCCATTCGCGGCTACGAATTCTTTAACCTGGTCCAGCGTCATCGTCAGTTCTCCCCACAAAATCCATGTTAGGAATTCTTGTTCTCAGTATCCGTCGCCGATGCGGGCGATTCAGCCTCGGCCAACTGATCCATCTCGTCGGCATAAGTTGCATTCTCGTGTTTGATCTGCCAGACCGTGTACGCAAGCCACAGGACGACACAAACCACAAAGAGAGGAACCTCGGACCCGACAAAGGGATACATCGGACCCACGTCGGCCGGATTCCCCACCCACGTTTCGATCAAACCCGTTCTCATCTGCATCCTCCTTTGAAATTGCCCGGAAAATTACGTCAGAAACGACGATTTTCGCGAAGAAACGAGACTGCGAGAATACGAGACTACGAAAAAACGAGAATACGAGAATACGAGAATACGAGAAAACCAAAAGACGAGTGATGTCCCCGCTATTCGTAGTTTCGTCTATTCGTAGTTTCGTACATTCGTAGTTTCGTCTATTCG
>JAPPJY010000038.1 GCA_028874335.1 Gemmatimonadota bacterium
TCTCGTATTCTCGTATTCTCGTATTCTCGTATTCTCGTATTCTCGTATTCTCGTATTCTCGAATAAACGAAACTACGAAAGAGCGGGAATACATCATTCGTCTTATGGTTTTCTCGTATTCTCGCTTTACGAAACTACGAAAACGCTCATACGAATTGAAAACCGACGAAAGGTCGCCCATGCCCGAGTTCATCCGGCCCGACAAGCCCAATGTACTGCTGATCTGCACGGATCACTGGAGTGGAATGCTCACCGGAGATGCTGGCCATCCCGTTGTCTCCACACCGACGATCGATCACCTCGCCCGGTGCGGCGTCACCTACGCCAATGCATATTCGGCGTGCCCTTCCTGCATACCCGCCCGACGTTCTCTGTTCACCGGCATGAGCCCGAGGGCGAACGGAATGCGCTCGTTTATCGATGGCGTTGACTTCCCCGAAGTTCCCACCCTCGCCCAGTGCTTTCGTGACGCGGGTTATCAGGCGTATGCCGTGGGGAAACTGCATGTCTACCCGCAGCGCCACCGGATCGGCTTCGACGACGTCCTCGTGGAAGAGCAGGGCCGCCACGTTCACCACGACATTCCGGACGGGATGGCTGACGACTATGAACTCTTTCTGGCCGAGCAGGGCTACGGAGGGCAGGAGTACGCCAGCGGCATGACGCAGAACGATTACATCGCCCGTACCTGGCACCTGCCCGAGTACTGCCATCCGATCAACTGGGCGGCGCGGGAGATGTGCAAGACCATTCGTCGACGGGACCCTCGAAAACCCGGCTTCTGGTACCTCTCCTTCTCCGCGCCGCACCCGCCCAACACGCCGCTGCAGACATATATGGAGCTCTACCGGGATGCGCCCCTCGACGAACCGGCCGAGGGCAACTGGTCGGCAAACTTCGATGACCTGCCCTACCACATAAAGACGCTGAGCAACCCGGACAACCTCGGGATGGCGCGCGCAAAGCACCATGAATGGGAGTATTCACGGCGCGCCTACTATGCAATGCTCACCCATATCGATCATCAGATCCGGATCGTCATCGGATACCTGCGGGAATGCGGGCTCCTGGACAATACCATCGTGGTCTTTACGAGCGACCACGGCCACATGGTGGGCGAACACGGGCTCTGGTGTATGACGCCGTTTTACGAAATGTCCGCCAAGATTCCCCTGGTCGTCATGCCGGTGAAGGGCGACAAACGCCTTCCGGGCGGAACCCGGGACGACCGCCTGGCCGAGTTCGCCGACATCATGCCCACCTTGCTGGACCTGGCGGGCATACCCATACCCGATTACGTCGACCGCCAGAGCCTCGCCGGCGACCGTCGCCGGGACGAACTCTACGGCGAACACGGCGAAGGGACCGCGGCGATGCGCATGGTACACGACGGAAGATTCAAACTCATCTACTATCCCGTGGGAAACCAGGCGCAGCTTTTCGACATCGTCAACGACCCTCGTGAAACACGGGACCTCGCCGGCGACAGCGGCTTTGCCGACACGTTGAACCGCCTCAAAAGCCGTCTGGTGGAACACCTCTACGGCGAAGATCTCAGCTGGCTGAAAGACGGCGAACTCGTCGGCCTGCCGGCCAGGCAATACGTACCGTCGGCCAAACGCTCGATGCGAGGCCAGCGCGGCCTTCGGTTTATGTGACCGACTTCGTCTGCGGAAGCCGCCGCAGGAAGGAGCCCTCTATGCCCCCGACCGAATCCGGATCGCCTGCCCGTGCGGTCACGGTCATGATCTACACCCGGTATGAATACCGCAAGGTGTACGCCCGTGTCCACCTGCTCGGAGAAACCCATCTGGCGCAAGGCGGCAAGGTGGAGCTGGTCCTTTACAGTACACGCTCGGGGGATACGCGGGAAACCAGGGTCGTCAGCAACATCGGGAACGAAGAGATCGCCTTCGACACGGGGGACATACCATCGGGATGCTGCGACTTCAGGGCGACCTTCATCGACCGGTTGGGCACGCGCTTCGCCACCCGGACGCTGCAGGACAAATGGCCCGGTGACTTTACCTGGCTGGGATCCCGTGCCGGAATCTCGCGCCGGGTACCCGATCCGTGGACGCCACTCAACGTTGCGGAATCCCGGAAAGGCCTTAAAATCAGCTGTTGGGGAAGAACGTATAAATTCCCGGCAACCGCGTTCGCCGACCAGGCGACTTCAGCCGGAAGCCAACTGCTCGCGGGTCCATTGAGACCCGTTGCCCGCGTAAACGGCAAGAAAGCACGCTGGACGGACGGCCGACTCGAACTGATTTCGGTAGAAAGTGATCAGGTGGTATTCAATGCCCGATTCGAATCCCCCGCCGGCCTGGCCGTAACGGCCAGAACCGAAATCGACTTCGACGGGATGGCGCGGATTGACTGGTCACTCACCGCCAATACGATCCTTCGCCTCGACGCGCTCTCGCTCGAATTGTCCGTTCACGGCAAACACGCCGGATACCTGTACCACTTTCCCGGAAGCTGGGGCGGAGTCAGAAACGTCGGAGCGCTGCCGAAGAACGGTCTCAAGATGGGGTACCGCCCGTATATCTGGCTGGGGGACGAGGAACGCGGTATCGCTTTGTTTTCTGAATCGGACGCGGGCTTCCACACGGGCAATCCGCGGAAGGTCACCGAAATCACCCGTCGAAGGAACCGGGTACGGCTGCGCATCCACTGCGTCTCGACCCCGATCAAACTCCTTCCCGGCAGCCGCGAAGGCGGGCAATTCACCGGTTTCGGAACCGAAGACGTCAAGCCGCTCACGCCTGGCGGCGTTGTTACAGACGAACTGAGATACACGTTCGGATTTCAGGCCACACCCGTCAAGCCCGTCGTGGAGGACGCGTGGGACCAGCGCGTATTCTGCCTAGGCCAATCCACCACCGGATTCAGCCCCCGATTGAACGTGTCGGACGCCCTGCTGGACCGGTGCGTGGATTCCGGTGTCCGGGCCGTCGTCCTCTTCGAACACTGGGCGGACGCGGAAGCATACACCCGTACGCCCCATGCCGACGAAGTCCGGAAGATCGTCAAGGCATGCAAGGACCGCGGCCTTCAGATCCTGCTCTATTTCGGCTTCCTCATATCGGACATCATCGACGAGTGGCAGGCCATTGGCAAAGACGCGCTCATTCTGCCCAAGGGCGGATATCCCGTCTTCCACTACCAGCCGCAGCCCGAACAGTCCGCCTGGCGCGTCTGCCTGAACAGTCCGTGGCAGGACCTGCTCACGGACGGCATCGCGAGCGTGATGGATGAATTCGACATCGACGGCGTCTACCTGGACGGGACCGAATATCCGTTCGGATGCTGCAACACGGAACACGGATGCGGGAACAAACGGTCCGACGGCAGCATCGCACAGACCTATCCCATCTTCAGCACGCGCTCAGCGATGCGGAGGATCTACGAAATCGTGAAGTCACGCAGGAAAGACGGCCACGTCAACGTGCACAACTCCACGTGCATGACCATGCCCACCCTCGGTTGGGCGACAGGCTACTGGGACGGGGAGCAGTTCCAGGGGGTCGGCAGCGGCGTGGACGTTTCCCGTCTGCTGCCCCTGGACGCGTTCCGCGCCGAATTCATGGGCCGCCAGTGGGGCGTTCCCGCTGAATTCCTGCACGCGGGCGCCGCCTACACCTACGAACAGGCGTGGGCGTTTACGCTCCTGCACGACATTCCCGTCCGACCGCACAATGCGGACGACGACCTGGACCTCGTTGCGAAAATATGGCGCGCGATGGACGCGTTCGATCGCAGGAACGCCGAATGGATTCCATATTGGCGAAACCGCGATTACATACGCGTTTCCCCGAAGAACGCTCACGCCAGCATCTATCGCCATCCGGAAAACGGCGTTCTGGCCGTTGTTTCCAATATGAACGGCGAACGCAAGAACGTCACCGTAAAGTTAAACATGAAGAAGCTTGGGCTCAAAACTGGTCCGAGTGCGGAGGACATTCTCAAAAACAACACCGTCCCGGTCAGGGACGGCGTTTTGAGATTCTCTCTCTCAAGTCTGGAGTGGAAACTCATCCACGTCCGCAATTCCTGAACAATCCGTCAGGTTTCATTGACCGCCTGCAAGAGGGCGTGGATGTAGCCGTATGTGAAGGCGAAGGCGACTTGCGCGGGTTCCTCCCCGGAAATACCGGGGACGTGATCGGGCATAATCATGTATTCATAACCGACCTCATCGAACGTGCGCAGCGCTCTGAGCATGTCCACGTCCCCTTCGTCGGGAAAGACCTCCACAAAGTCCCGGAAGCCACCCCTGATATTCCTGAAATGCAGGTTGAAGATCTTCCTGCGCCGGCCGAACCAGCGGATAACGTCGTAAATCTCCTCGCCCGGATTTTCAAGGCTCTCCGATATCGTTCCGAGACAGAAATTCAGCCCGTTGTAAGGGCTGTCGTATAGTTCGACGAACCTCTTCAGCCCATCCACCATCCCCATTACACGGGCGACGCCGCGGTACGTCACATCGCCGATCCCCGGATCGGACGGATGACAGGCCATCTGAATGCGGTATTCTTCGGCCACCGGCATGATGCGTTCGAGCCAGTATTGAATACGTTCCCACATCGTATCGCCGTCGGCTACCCCGCCTTCGAACTCTCCAAGCGACTGGTCCAGCTTTGCGTATTCGAAAGAGGACAAACGTGCGCCACCGCGACCGTAACGGGATTCGGTCCGGAGATGACCCAGTATGGTAATGTTGTAGTTGAGACCGCGCAGCCCCGCCTCTGAGGCCATCCGGACGATTTCGCATAGCCGGTCGATCTGCCGGTCCCGCTCGTCGCTCGGGGCAAGAAACACGGCGCCCGCCGGGTTTCTGAACGCGCTGCCCGAACTGAGTGGAATGTGAATCATCTCGAGATCGATGCCGTGCCTGTCAAACCGTTCACGCATCCGGATCAGCATCTCCGCCGACCATTCGGTCCACGGCTCCGCCGGCGTCTGGTCCACGTGGAACACGCCCAGTTGTGAAAGGACCTTTATATCGGTTTCATTACGACATCCCACCTGTGTGCCTATGTACATGCTTCAGTCCTCTCAATGACTTTCACCCATCTGTAGCCGCCGCCCGTTGCGTTTAAAGTTGACCGATCGTGGGCCTCGAGGGCAGCGCCGCCGAAAACTGGGCGACGCTTTCCCACGGCGGCTTGAGCGCGTGCCTGGAGGCGGCGGGCTCCGGTTGACGATAACGCACGTGCACGGTGTGCCTTGGGCGCCGGGTGCGTCGGACCGACCCGCAGTGATAGCTGCAATTGTTGAACATGACAGCCGTTCCCGCCCGTCCGTATATATCCACCCGACCCGTACGCCGGGTCAGTTCCCTTCCAAAAGCGTCCACCCAGGTAGGCCGCTCCGGGTCGACGTATCCGACGTCGGCGTCGTCGATTCGAAGCCTGTCCCGCGCGCCCCATCCGCTGCTCCCGGTGTGCGTCATCGGCAGATTTCGTTTGGTTTCGACGCTTTCCGGAATGATGCTGAAGCAGTGGGATTCTGTATCGACGTCATCCATGTAGAAGATCACCTGCAGCGCCGGCACGAAAAAGTCGTTCCGGTCCGCGCCTTCCACGTTTCCGCTGTCTTCGCGATGCCACACGCGCGTGAGACACAGCGGATCGCCGCCGTCCTGATCTTCGGGGGGCTGTACGTCGCAGGGCTCCCGCCGGAGAAACGTCAGGCCGGACACCCCGGCGCCCGGACCCAGGATGCGGCGGGCAAGCGGTGCGACAGAAGGATGGCAGACCAGCCCGTCCAGCGCCCCGGTCCGGTGGAGAAACTCGGGCGCGTCACAGCCCACGGACAGATGACCGGACGCCGTGGGTGAGGGCTCCCAATGTTCCGGGTGCGCGGCCCGGTCCGCAGCGATTCCGTCGTTGACCTCCGCGACCTCCTCTCGCGTCAGCGCATCACGTACGACGACGTAGCCGTTTTCCGAGAAGAACTCGAGCATTTCTTTCATGCTGTTTCCCCTTCTGCCATCCGTTATTCGGGCAGGAACGCTTTGGCTGGCCGCGCCGAATCCGATCCGTCTGGCACCCTGTCATAGAGCAAACCGGGCATCATAGTCCCGGAATTGTCGTGGAGGAATTCCACCGGCAGACAATTAGCAGACAACACACCACAAAAGTCAAGTCAAATCCCGCCGTTGACACTGCACTGCGCGAGGGTATTGCCGGGCGGCATGGCGATCGATATATTGTATGTACTCATTGTTGTCCAGGAGGGAAACCGATTCAGGACCGGTGTGGTTGGCGTTCCCGGGAGCGAGGGCAGGATGCCCTCGCTCCGATCGCCTGATCCCGCAAAACAGGACTCCCGATGTCCAAACTCCAGAACGTGAACACCACGGATATTGAGGACGCAATCCGCCTTGGTTGCCGTACCATGTGCAATGTGTTCAACGCGGACGACAACAATGTCCCCTTCTTCAGTTCCAGGGTGCTCCCGGAAGCCCGGTTGTGCTTCAGTCCCATGCACTCCGAGTCCCACGTTCCCGGGCGCCATCTTAACGCCCTGCTCAACGCCGAAGACGCCATCCGGATCGAACTGGACGAACGCTGCATCGACAACCACGCCAACGCCGCCTTTCTGGCTTACGGGGGCCCGGTTGCGCTGCCGATCAACCGGGACGAAGTTGGCGGGCCGCGGGTAAACTTCACACCGCATAACTGCCGGGAAGGATTTCATGCATTGTACCCGCTGGTACGATTCCGTTACTCCGAACGCGCCCGCGAGATCGCGGAAGCCAGTATCCGCGCGATTTCGAAATACTGGAGTCCGGTAACCGGCTGGGATTACGATGTCCTGGAGGGCGAACTCGGACTCGGGGTCCATCGCTCCACCTTTGTCGTGGGCCTCGGACGATCCATCGGGCCGCTCGTGAAGTATTACAGGGCGACGGGGTACGGCGCCGCACTCGATCTGGCCATCGTCCTGAAAGAAAAAGCGCTGGACTATTTCAATGAAGACGGCGACTACAACCGCGAGACCTTCGGGGCGCATACGCACTCCACCACGTGCGTGATGTCTTCCCTGGCACAGTTGGCCGAACTGACGTCGGACGCCCTGCTGATGGGCCGTGTGAAAGCCTTCTACGACAACGGCCTCCGTGAAATCTGCGATCCGCTCGGCTGGGTGATCGAGAACAGCGGTGACGAAGCGCCCGCCGACCGGGGAGAAATCAACAACTCCGGTGACATTCTCGAAACCGCGCTGATCCTGGGCAGGTGGGGATATACCGGGTATTACGACGACGCCGAACGCATCCTCCGGTGCCACATTCTGCCCTCCCAGCTGCGCGACGTTTCATTTATCCACGATCCACCCAATCCCGACGGGGATGACGGCAAACGGGACGTCGCCGACCGGCACCTGGGCGCTTTCGGCTTTCCGGCCCCCTACGGCCACCGCCCGATCGGCATGGAATACGTGAGCTTCAACATGGATATCGTGGGGGGCGGGGTCGGCTCACTCTGCGAAGCATACCGGGCGGTGGCGAATAGCGACGAAGCGGGCCACCGCATCAACCTGCTCTTCGACCACGAAACACCGTCCGTGAAAATCGAGTCTCCATACACGCATCCGGCGCTGCGGGTGCGCGTCAAGCGCGCCGGACCGCTGTGGGTGCGAATCCCTTCATGGATGGATGCATCAAGGATCAGCATCCAGGGCGCGACGGAAGCCCCGCGCCAGACGAACGGCTATCTCTACGTCGCCCGGCCCCCGCTAAACCGTCCGATCACATTCGAGTTTCCGCTCGTCGAAAGGGAAATCGTCCTGCATCACCGGAGCCGGCAGATACGTGTCAGACTGCGGGGAGACGAAGTATCGGCAATGGAAAACTTCGGCGCGGATCTGACGTTTTTCGATCCGTACGAATGAACCCGCCAAGACGGCGACGGAACACCTCGTTTGCAACCGAAACAACCTGCAAGACGCGGACGGTGTCGAGCCATTGAAAGGAGTACGGATTGAAGATTACCCACGTCGAGGCCACCCCGGTCCGCGTACCGCGCCCGCAGCCTTTTACCAGCAGTCTTGGGCGCAGCCAGGAGACGGAAAACGCGATTGTCGAAATCCGGACCGACGAAGGCATTACGGGGATCGGCGAAGTCTGCAGCATCTGGGACCGCAAGGGCCGGGGTCAGGCCGAAGACATCAATGATCTTCTGGCGGACGCGCTGTCAGGCCGGGACCCGTTCCGCATCGCGGAAATCCACGGTCTGATGAACAGCCTGCTGCACCGCTCCGAACCCGCGAAGGCCGGCGTGGACATGGCCCTGTACGACATCGTCGGCAAGGCGCTGAACACCCCGGTTTACAACCTGCTTGGCGGGCGGGTGCGGGACCGTGTTCTGCTCAGCCACTCCCTTTCCATGGGCGAACCGGAACAGATCGCCGAACAGGCGGCTTCTCTCGCCGGGCAGGGGTATAAGACGTTGAAGGCAAAAATCGGCATGGATGCAGACGCCGATCTTGCCACCGTCGAGGCCGTCCGTAATCGTGTGGGGAACGACATCGAACTGCGCGTGGACGCCAACATGGGCTGGCGCAATGCCAAAGAGGCCGTGCGCAACATCAAGTCCCTCGAACCCTGCCGGCTCGAACTGGTGGAACAACCCCTTCACTTCAGCGATCTGGAGGGCCTCCGGCACATCAGGGATCACGTAGACACGCCCATTATGGCCGATGAAAGCGTGTGGACGCCCACCGACGCGATGGCATGCATCAAAGCCGGGGCGGTAGACGTTTTCAATGTCTACGTGGCCGAAGCCGGGGGCATCTATCCCGCCGCGCAGATCTTCGCCATTGCTGAAGCCGCCCGCCTGCCCTGCATCATCGGCAGCATGCCCGAACTCGGCATCGGCACGTCCGCACAGGCGCACCTCGCGTTTGCCATGCGAAACCTGGGTTATGCCAGCGACGTAAACGGTTTTGTCTATCATGCTGACGACGTCATCGTTGAAACCCTTCGCATCGAGGACGGTCACCTTCTGCCGCCCCCCGGACCCGGATTGGGGGTAAGCCTGGACCACGACAAAGTCAAACGGTACCGCATCGCCTGAAGCCGACCTGCGAATTCCGCAACTGACCAGCAGACCCACGGAGTACGCTATGACAACCGCCAGAGCCGGTTGGGCGGAGATAGAAACCACCCCGCCGCTCGGATTGCCCATGGGAGGGCGCGGCCCCCGCTTCACACCCGGAAGAGAAATCCTGGATCCCCTCATTGCACAAGCCATTGTACTGGAAGACTCCAGGGGCAACCGGACACTCTGGATCTCCGTGGATCTTGTCGGGCTGTCGCCGGTAATCGCCGAACCTCTCAGATATGACCTCTCCGCGCTCACCGGCATCCCGCTCGAAGCGGTAATCCTCAACTACTCGCACACCCACAGCGGACCGATGGGCGGCTTCGAAGGCTACGCCACGCCCTTGCCCAAACCGCCCGAACTCCATGCGTACGACGAGTCCCTGTGCCGAAACATCATCCACGTTGCGCTTGCGGCGATGGAAACCCTTCAGCCGGTTGCGGTAACCGAATACCGGGGCGCGTCGGCCGTGGGCATCAACCGCCGAAGAAAGGGCCCGTCAGGAAAGACAGGAATGGGTCCCGATCCGGACGGGGCGCACAACCCGGACCTGTGGCTGATCGACGTTGCCGCGCTGGACGGCGGCGACCGGTGCGTGGTTTTCAGCTACGGTTGTCACCCGGTCATCGTTTACGGATACGCCTGGGACAGCATCTCTGCCGACTTTCCGGGTGTCTGCCGCGCAACGCTCAAGTCTGAACTCGGCGCAAACGTCCAGTCCCAGTTTATCCAGGGCCTCGCCGGAAACGTCAGACCGCGTGTCCTGGCGGATCTGAACCAGGGCAGGTTCCGAAAATCATCGCCCGCGGACCCGGTGACCACGGGAACGGAACTCGCTGGCGACATTATCCGAACGCTTCGCGGCAATGGCACGAGGTTGGATCTCGACATCGCCGCGGCCCAGGGTCGATTCCTCGCCCCGCGTGACCAGGGGAAAATACCGTCCGCGGACCACTGGCGGACGCTGGCGGGTTCGGATGACGAACTCAACCGGAATCTGGGTGGCTACTGGGTCGAACGGCTCGAAAGCGGTATTCCACCGGTGAAGGCGGTTCCATGGCCCGTCGGCCTGATACGCCTTGCAGAGGGGCGCCGGATCGCCTGGATCGCGGGAGAGGTCCTTGCTGAATGGCTCCGTCTCGTGAGAGCATGGCTGAACGACCCGGACCTGATCGCCTGGGGCTACTGCCAGGAAGGACGCGGTTATCTTCCTACCGACGAACTTCTGCCTGAAGGAGGTTACGAAGTGGACCGCGCCAACACGTACACCACCACCGGTCCGGGTCCCTTCGCCGAAGGACTCAACGCGTCGGCGCGGCAGACCTTTCTGTCGCTGGCCCGTCAACTCCAGGCCTGACGCTCCTCCCAACCGGGCGCTGAAGCCCGTGTGACAACCCCCATCCCGACAGCCGTTTACCTCTGACCGCACCTTCGATATGCCCGCAAATTGGCGCGACACTGCCGCCGCACCCTTTCAGGTACAGAAGCAGCCGGCAACCGGATCGCGCGGCGTGGTTGCCGCCAATCATCCGATTGGCTCTGCGGCCGGCGCACAGATGTTCGCTCTGGGCGGGAACGCCATCGACGCAGCAGTGGCGGCGCTCTTCGCCCTGAACGTCGTCGAACCGCAGATGGTGGGCCTCTTCGGCGCGGGCTGGATCAACATCCGCCTCGCCGACGGCACGCCCGTCATTCTGGACACGTATGCCTGCGCGCCTGCCGCGGCAACGCCGGGCATGTATGCGCCCGTTTCCGACACGTGGCCGGACTACATGCGTGCCGAAGACGACGCCAACAAGACCGGACCCCTTGCCGTCGGCGTTCCGGGCGCGCTGAAGGGCTGGTGCGAGGCCCTCCGGCGTTGGGGCGACCTGGACCTGAAAGCCGTCATTCAGCCTGCCATACAGGTTGCCGAAAACGGCTTTCCCGTCAGCCGGTATCTCGCCGAATCCGTGGCGCAGAATGTGCCGTTCCTGAGCCAATTTCCAGAAACAGCCCGCATATTTCTGCCAGGCGGGCGCCCACTTTCCGCGGGTACACGCCTGGTGCAATCCGATCTCGCCGCGTCCCTGTGCGACATCGCGGATGGCGGGCCTGACGTACTTTACGACGGCCCTCTGGGCAAGAGGATCGTCGACCACGTCCGGGAAATCGGCGGCATTCTCACCATGGAAGATATGGGCGCCCATCGCGCGGTGCGGCGCAGAGCGATCCGCGGAACGTACCGGGGATACGATCTCGTTGTTCCGTCTCCACCCTGCTCCGGCGGCGTACACCTGCTTCAGATCCTCAATCTGCTGGAAGGATTCGAAGTCGCGGATCTCGGATTCGGGACAGCGGACGGCATCCACGTCCTCGCCGAATGCTTTAAAATCGCCTTTGCCGACCGCACGAAACACATGGGCGACCCCGAACATGTCGACGTACCGGTCGAATGGCTTACATCGAAGACCTACGGTGCGCAACGACGCGAGGATATCAGTCTTGCAAGAGCGGCCCGATTGAACGCGGGCATCCCGCCTTCAGTCGAATCCGCCTGTACCACACACGTGACCACCGCGGACGCGGCCGGTAACGTGGCGGCCATGACCCAGACCATCAACGAGGGATTCGGTTGCAAGGTCGTCGCACCGGAAACGGGTCTGCTCCTGAACAACACGATGGCCCTCCTCACCCCGGTATGGCCAACTCGGTCGGCCCAAACCGGCGGATGCTCAGCAGCAACGCGCCCACCATAGTAACCCGCGACGGCGAACCCTGTTTCGCACTCGGCACCCCCGGCGGTGTCCGCATCTTTCCCACGGTCGTGCAGGCGCTCGTCAACCTGATCGACCACGGAATGACCCTTCAGGAAGCGGTTGAAGCCCCCAGGGTTTGGACCCAGGGCCAGGAACTCGAAGTCGAACCCGCTATCCCCGCAACCGTCAGGACCCTGCTGACCGCCCGCGGGCACGACGTTCGGGAAGTCAACACCGTTGCGGGAGGGATGAACGGCGTCGTCTGCAACCAAACAACCGGGATCATTACGGGCGCCGCGTGCTGGCGCGCCGACGGGTCCCCTTTTGCCGTAGCAGGCGGACCGGCACGCCCTGGAATCCGGTTCAGACCAGACGCCGGCCGGACGTAACGTCGAACATCGCGTAAATTTCCCGCCGCCGAACCCGGGAAGCTGAGTCGTCAGCACCTGCAAAACGGCGCCATTCAATCCTCTGCATTTGGAACCGGGAGATTCGTGGACAATGTATCCCTGGCTGGAAACCTGGCATGGTGAATTCGACATTGCGGAGATGCTGGACCCCGGCCGATGGGAACGATACCGGTCTCGCGTTGAGCATCCCGCGACCATCTTCTCACGGAGCGATATCGACCGCGCCAGGGAAAACGTCTCCGACCACCCGTGGGCAAGAAAGGCGCTGGAGACCCTTCTGGAAAGAGTCGAAGCTGCCGGGAAGGTTACCGTGGAGTGGGCGCGGACCTATGTGCCGTCGACGACCCCTTACTCACCCCATTTTACCATGTGTCCGAAGTGCGAGTTCGCGCCGATGCACGGCGCCTACGAATGGTATCCGGACGATCCGGAGCACATCCGGTGCAAGGGTTGTCGCACCGTATTTCCAAACGAAGCGTATCCCGAAGACGTGGTGTTCGAAAGCCTTTTCGACCCGCGTCAAAAAATCACGCTGTACGGCGGCAGGTCGTGGCAGGCCTACGGATATGCGGCCATCCATTCCAGCTTCTCCGGACATGCCCGCATCCACCAGTGCAGGCACGCGGCGAACACGGTCGAAGACCTGGCGCTGGCCTACGCGCTGACGGGAAGACAGGATTACGCGTTGGGCGCCGCGAATATTCTGAATCGGTTCGCCGAGGTCCATCCCGCGTATCTTGTACACTCCTCATACGGCGACATCGCGGACTTCGATCCGAAAGTCGCAGCGACGCGGGTCGACAATCTGCCCGAAGACGAGTGGTGTCCGCCGGGCAACGAACCGAACCGCAAGCTCCATCCGGGATACTGGGCCGTGCTGCGCTGGGGCTCCTCCGGAGGGATGGAAGGCACTTCTCTGCAAAAACTCATACTCGCCTACGATCTGGTGGCTGAAACCCTGTCAGATCCGGAACAACGGCATATCGAGCAGGACCTGTTCCTCGACGCAGCCGTGATGCTCTTCTCTGACGACGTCATCAACAACAAGACCGGAATGAACCGTTGCGCCGTCGGCCTGATCGGAATCGTCTGCGGCGACCCGCTGCTGGTCCGTTTCGGCCTCGACGGCTTCGTAAGGGCCGTCCGGGACTGGTGGCTGCCCGACGGCGGAACGCCGGAATCCATCGGTTACGCCGGGATGATGCTCTCCGGCATCTGGCGCATCGCCGAAGCCCTCAAGCGCTATTCGGATCCGGATGGCGTGGATCTTCCGCCTGCGTCTCTTCATCGAGTGGACCTTTACAGATGGCCGCGCTACCGGGCGGTCTGGCAGAACATGGCCCGTCCGCTCCTGCCGGACCTGAATTATCCTTTGCTGGCGGACAACAGGCTTCCCTGCCACCTCTCCGCCATGTTCGCAGACATCCTCGCACGCAATTATCCGTCGGAAAACCATCGGGTGCTACAACGGGACATCGCGAAGCTGGACCGCTGCTATGCAGGCCGCATCGCACAGTTCTGGTACGGCGGCAACCTGGACACCGCGGCCGCCTTCTACCGGCATCCTGCCGCACCGCCTGAACAGCCGCCACGGTTCACCGACGATCTCGGGCCGCACCTGAATATCGGAACCCTGCGCACGGGAGACAGGGGGAACGGCAGCGCCGTGATCCTGTACGGCGCGGACTTCAAAGGCCACCATCACCACGACCACCTCAATCTCTACTACTGGAAGGAAGGTCGTGAGCTGCTCACCGATCTCGGCTATCTTTGGGATATGGAAGACCTACGGTACGGCGTCAACCGTACCCTCGCTCACAATCTGGTGGTGGTTGACGGTGAAGAACAGGGAACGCGCGGCCGCCGGGCAACCTTTCACCTCTTTTCGGCGTGTCCGCGCGCGAAGGTGATGGAGGCTTCTTCCAACGTCTATCCGGTAACGTCGATCTACCGCCGGACCATCGCGACCGTCGGCATCGGACGGGACGAATACGTCGTGGACATCTTCCGCGTCAGGGGAGGCGGCCGGCACGACTGGGTCATGCACGGACCCGACCGCTCCCTCACGCTCTCCGGAATACGGACCAGCCCAACGGACCAGGACATTTTCGATCTCACGCAGGTCAGGAACGGCCAGTCAGCATCCCCCTGGTCTGCCGCGTGGACGCCCGGCAACGGGACGCCTTTCCGAGTACACGTCCCGGCATGCGAAGACGAACAGGTCTTTATCGGCGAAGGATTCGGACAGCGCAAGGCCCGCGACAGGGGCGCCACCATACCTTATATCGTGCGTCGCAGAAACAACGACGCGAGTACCTTCGTTACGGTATATTCCGCTGGTGACGCCGTGAGGTCCGCCCGCGTATCCTACCTGGACCAGACGACCCTCGGCGTGGTCGTTGAGGTCACCACGAACACGGGGAAAGACACATTGATCAGCGCCGGATGCGGACAGACGCCGGAAGTTATCCAACAGGACGAACTCCAATTGAACTTCCATGGCCGGTTCGGCTTCATCTCGGGTGATCACGCCTGGCTGGTGGGAGGCACCTGTCTGCGACGCGGTGAGATCTCCCTCGTTCACGACTTCGCGGCGCTGTCCGGTCCCGTCCTGGAAGCCTTCGTGACCGACGGTGAATCCGGCCTGGTGACGACCGGCGAAGCGGCCGGGTTGCGTGAGCTGGTGGGCAGACACATTTTCGTCACCGACAGCCGGCAGATGACCCGTGCTTACCCGGTCCTCGAATTGGCGGAATCCGAAGGCAGACCCGTATTTGTCACCCGCAGCGGCGATGAGGGCTACGATATCCGCGACGGCAAGTCGTGGATGGCCTGGCTGGATACATGCTGAACACGGGAACAGGTGGCGGGCTGCAACCCACAGCGGGACGTCGCGTGGTTCGAACCGCCGTATCCGGGAACTTCGAACGGACGGAAGCGTTTCAGAGTTACACCCCCTTGTTGTCCTTCATTTCCGGCAGGAGGCCTCAGTGATGCCAGGCACATTCTTTCGCGCTCTTTCGGTTCTAGCCCTTGTGCATTTTATCGCGAGTCCAGCGGGAGGGAATCCTCCCGCGCCCGCCGATGCACTGAAGAGACAGCTGTCGAAACGCGCGGAAGGTTCATCCGGTGAGAAAATGCTGAAGGGGCTGCGACAGAGGCTTAATCGAAAACGGGATCTTGAGACGGAACGAACAATGACTGCGATCGCGCTTGAACGAATGTTGTTACAGAGGTCACCTCTGGATAACATGCCCATCGTCAATCCCGGCGCCGGTTTTGCATTCAACATGCCCATCGCCAGACCGGACCCCAACATCGACTACAAGCTGCGTATACTCGGAACGCCGTCCGCCCCATACGTCGTCGAGTCAATCCGACCCGAATTGCGAAAGTTCAAGCCGAAATGACGTAACAGGGCATATACCGATAGAAAAACAAACAGGCTCCGGGTTCTTCCCGAAGCCTGTTTTGTTGTCGGATTCGAAGCGTTCTTCGGACGAATACAACTCGGACCTGTATTCCTATCGCACTACGCCAGGGCAAGCGCCGTGTCGATCAACCGCTGTCCGGCCTCCCACGTCATCGGCGCGGGCAGATCGGAATTGAACATGAAGGCGGAACGGACCTCGTAACCTCCCCCATCCCATCCCGCCTTCGACGGGAAATATCCGGCATGCGCGTTCGCCTGATTTACAATAACCAATCGATCGTCGGGCCAGCGACGCCTGAGTTCAAGCCCCCACGAACCGAACAGTTGTCCCGGAAAACACGCCAGGAAGACATCCCCGATCCGAAATCCCTGCAACTCCAGTTGCACAGCGTTGGGTACCGCGTCACCGGCCGCTCGCATCGCCAACTGATCCCGCGCCCAGCCGGCCTGGTACGAATCAGGTCTGGAGCCCGCCAACTGTTCCTTCAGGTCCGCGGTTGTCGGCAGCGCATCCAGCGGACACGTGCAACGGAGCCGACGCGCGTCGAGTCTGGAGACGTCCGTTTGATTGATGTCGACTACCAATTCACGCGCCGAACCTGCCAACCCGACGCCGACCCTTTCGACCTCAACGAAGTTCTGTTCTGGCCGGTAGGGTCCCACATCCCCAAGGCATCCGTTGAAAAACGCCGACGTACCGCCCCACGCTTGTTCCAGTTCATTACAGACCACTCCGGGAAAGTCAGGGGACCAATAGAGATTTGTCCCGGTCAGAATGGTCGGATGGCTGCCGTAGTTCACCCACGCGGCCACAACCCGCCCGTCCTCTCCTGAAAAGCGCACCAGCCCGAGCGTGGAATCGATCGGTTGGCCGTCCTTGCGCCGGTTGTGGTGAAATCGGGCTTCCGGCGCCTGCGCGAAACCGACCGCCACCGGCTGCAGATTGTCTGATGCTCTGATCACCGCATCGACGATCCGTTCCATCAGGTCCGCCAAATACGACGGGTCGGGTGCGTCGTCGCGGAACCGGGTGGTTACGGGTCCCGAGTGGGTGTGCGTCGTCGCAATGAGAATGCCGTCGACTGCAATTCCCGTCTGTTCCAGAATTGCTTCCCTCATCTGCTCCGTCGTGTCTTCGCTGAATCCAACTGTGTCCACAACGACGAGCGCAACCCGTGTCAGTCCCTGTTCGCACACAAAAGCCCTGGCCCACAGCGGCAGATGGACACCGATGGCAGGGCTCTTGCGACCCGCGTACCCGGCCATGGACAGTCCGACCGGCGGCGTCACGTCGACCTTGGCGGCGCCCATCCTCAGGTTCTTTCGCATCATCTCCTCCCTGAATCGAGACGAATACAGGCCCGTCGGAATCGTATGATTATCCTTGACACGCAAACGCCGCTTTTGTATTTTATCCGCTTCGGGTTCAGGATGATAATCGTGTGTTTTTCATTGCTTTAGCAGTCCGTTGATGAAGTCGCTCTGCAGGCGAGGCCGAGCCATTGCGTTCGAAGACAAGGCGCGCGACCGAGTCCCATCCAGCGATTCGGCGAGCGAGCGCAACGCAGTATTTCGACCGCAAGGGCCGGCCGCAGCCCGGATGGACTTCTTCAACGGGCTGTTAGCCACCCTAGCTCAGCTGGTAGAGCAACGCATTCGTAATGCGTAGGTCAGCGGTTCGAGTCCGCTGGGTGGCTCCATTTACAGGAAAGGGCCTGTGTGATTGCGTACACAAGCCCTTTTTTGTTTCCGGATGATTCCGCTGGCGAGGTTAAACCACAACGGTGTCCGGCTGGTTTTCCTTCCACGCATTCCAGTCGCTCAGGAAGCGCTCCAGACCGTCGTCGGTGAGCGGATGCGCCAGCAGCTTCTTCAATACGTCGGGCGGCAACGTGGACACGTCCGCGCCGGCGCAGGCGGCATCGATGACGTGGAGGGGGTGTCGCAGACTGGCCGCAAGGACCTGAGTCGCGAACCCGTAATTGTCGTAAATCCGGCGAATCGTCTTGATCAATTCCATTCCGACGTGTCCGATATCGTCCAGTCGCCCGAGAAAGGGGCTGATATAGGCCGCTCCGGCCTTCGCCGCCAGCAGCGCCTGGTTCGGGGAGAAGCACAGCGTCACGTTGGTGCGGATCCCCTCGTCGCTGCATGCCTTGATCGCTTTCAGCCCTTCCAGCGTAATGGGTACCTTGACGACCACGTTGTCGTGTATGCTTGCCAGGTGGCGCGCCTCCTCGAGCATCAATCTCCACTCGGTGCTCACCACCTCGGCGCTGACCGGCCCGTCCACAAGTTCGCAAATCTCGAGGATGATCTCCTCAAACGTACCTTCTTCCTTTGAGATGTGCGTCGGATTCGTTGTCACGCCATCCAGAACGCCCATCTCGTTGGCTTCGCGTATCTCGTCCAGATCGGCCGTGTCGATGAAGAACTTCATCACTCGCCCTCCTGCATTTTGGTTATATATAGCCCATGGAATCGGGAAACTTCGAGTTGCAAATGGTGTTCTGCCCGCTGATTGAAATGGAATGGGGAAAAGGGTGACTCAAAATGCCCTGTCGACGAGAAAACTGCACATCTCACGCATTGTTTCCCGGGCCTCGGAGGGAGGAATCTCGTCAAGATGCGCTTCCGCGTCCGCCGCCCACGACCGACACGCTTCTTCGGCCCGTTCAATGGAACCGTAATGCTCCATCAACGAGATCGTCCTTTCAACCTCGTCCGTCCTGGTCTCTGAACGGTCTCGATTCAGGATTTCCCGCACCCACTCCTGCTCATCCGGAGAACATCTGTGGAAGAGATCGATCACCATCAGGGTCCGTTTTCCCTCCGCGATGTCTCCGCCGCGTTCCTTTCCGTAACCTCCTGAAGTCGTCGCCGGGGCCTGGTGCGCATCTTCGGCCCGCACGGTCAGATTCAGCAAATCGTCCTTGATCTGAAACGCCACCGCCATTCGCTCGCCGAACGCACCCACCGCCCGCTGGCAATCCGGAGATGCGCCTGCGACGATCGCACCGGCGGTACACGGCCCCCTCCCGCTGTACCAGCCCGTCTTCAGACGCAGCATTTCCAGAAAAACCTCAACTTCGGGGACCTCTCCCGACTCGATCCAGCCGATGTCGTACGCCTGTCCTTCAAACGTGCGCTGGGCGCCGTAGAGCATTTCCTGAATCAAATCAAGCGCAATGGCGTCGCCGAGAATGTCCCGGTTGCTGGCGAGTATCTCGAACACCTTCGAATGGAGCGCGTCGCCCGCATTGACGCTTAACGGAACGCCGTGAAGATGGTGCAGACATGGCTTGCCTCTGCGCATTTCCGAACCGTCTTCAATGTCATCGTGAACCAGCGCGAAAGACTGGAACATTTCAAACGCCGCCGCCGTCCGCAACGCCTTCTCAACGGCGCCACCCAACCCCTCACAGGCAAGCAGTACGAGGACGGACCGAAACCGTTTGCCTCCCCGAATCGGATAGTCGCGCATCGGTTCGTACAGATAGCCGAATGGCTCGGCCTGAGGCAGAAACCTGAAGAGCTCCGCATCGATGAGGGGCACAAAGGAATCGAGATAGGACTTCAGGCGATCGTTCACCGGCACATCCCTCGCGTCCTTCCCGGCAGCGTCGATTACGGCTATCATCCCGGGCCGTAATCCGAATGGCAAGACGCCCTTTGCATGCGTAATACGCCAGAGGCAATCTTGACCGTTGCGTGGAGGAAGCGAAACCTCGTAAGTACTGGTCTTGGGCCGTCTGTTGAGAAGGAGTATTACACAGGAAGGAGGAGGTTGGGGAGGAAGCTGCCCGAAAATATAGCGACAAGCATGAATGGGGTCAACTGTTTTTGTAGTCCAGCCAGGGACCCCGTGGACCGGCCGCTCCGACAGGCAGGAGCCGCGCCGTCGCGTCGCGTGTTACCACCGATAGGCATCGAAGACGATTCTCAGGTCCCGTCTGGCTCTCGGAAAGTCCGAATACGGCTTTTGGTTCCTGTCATCCACGCATCGAAGGAAGTCCCGGGTCATCTCCCGATACCCCATCAGATCCGATATACCTGGAAAGTAAAGCCGGACGCCTCGATGCCCCTTCGTGAGCACATAGAGTCCATTGCTCTCAAACACGATCTGTCCGTTCGTGCCATGAATCCGGGAGTGCTGAAACATCCCCTTTGTACGGCTTTTCGTGTCCCACGAATACCTTAACTCGGCCGTCACGTTTCCGGGATAGGTCAGCTCGACGACCGACGTCCGCTCCGGTTCTCCCTCGCGCCGTTCGGGAAACCGGCCATTGACGCGTTCCGGAGCACACTCAAACACCGCGGAGATCAACGCGACAAAGTGGATGCCGCCTTCGAGCAAGGCGCCGTACTGGCGTTTCCATCCGGCTGTCGCCTGCGTGAACATTTTCTTCACGTAGATCGACCTGATGTCTCCGATCCGTTGCTCCACGGTCAATGCCCTGATTCTCTTGAGCAACGGCTTGTAATAATAGTTTTCGGCCACCATCAATAGCGCTTCCGGATGCGAAGCCACGGCCGCACCTACCGCTTCCACCTCCTCCGGAGTTACGCACATCGGCTTTTCGACCATCACATCCTTGCCCGCCGAGAGTGCGCGTATCACCTGGTCTTTGTGGAATTCGGGCGGGGACGCGATGACCACCGCGTCGATGCCTGGCGACGCCAGCGCATCCTCCACACGAGGGAAGCTGCCGCTGCCCCGAAACTCAACATTGAAACGCCGGGCGCTCTCTTCGGATCGACTGCAGAAAAACAGCTCAGCGGCGCCCGATAGATTCTTCGCGTGCAGGCGGGCAATCGTCCCGCAGCCCACCAGACAGATTCTCTTCATTTCCCCGATTCCTGAGAGGCGGCGTCACGTTGCCCGACGACGGCCCGAAAGCGGGTGTCTATCCATATTCCGCGTGAATTACGTCCGCAACCCGCAACGCGTTGGCCGCGATCGTAAGGCTCGGATTGACCCCTCCCGACGTGGGCATGAAGCTGCCGTCGAGGACGAACAGGTTGTCGATGCCGCGAAACCTGCAACACTCATCCAGAACGCTGTCACGGGCGAGGTTACCGAAACGCAGCGACCCCACCGCGTGAGAAAACGTCTCGATATTGTAAATACGGTGATAAAGGCCCCCCGCCTGCTTCAGGATGCGTCTGGCCCTGTCTGTCAGATGTTTCTTTCGGAGGCGATCCCGGTCCGAATATCGATGTACGACACCGGTAACCGCGATTCCGTAATCGTCCAGTCGAGAGGTCAGATGCACCCGGTTTTCAAATTGAGGTTCGTCCTCCGCAATACAAAGCAGATTCTGCATGTAACGCGCCATAAACGCGGCCAGATTCCCGTATCCGAAGGGCGCGAATTGCTTCAGCACCTCCGGCGCGGGGGTGTAGATGTCCTGAATGGATCCCACCGACGTTCCCAGTCGTTCCCTCAGGTCTTCGTAAAAATCCGTGAAGCACAACTGCTTGTGAAAAACGCGTTCGGGATTGGTCCGAAAGGGAAAGAGTCCGGTGACCACGGCATTGCAGTGCCGCATCAGAAATCGACCGACCAGCCGGTGGTTGTCGAGTCGCTCCAGCCCGGAACGCAACAGGATGGCCGGGCTCTGCAGCGCCCCCGCGCTGAGAATCACGATCTTTGCATTGAAATCGACCGGCCGTTTTGAAGTTCCATCCAGACACCGGACCCGTACGACCCTGCCGTTTCCGGTTTCCAGTTGCAGGACGATCATCCCGGGCATGACCGCCAGGTCGAATGCCTGCGCTTTTGCCAGAAGCGTCATGGCCACGTCGTTCTTGGCTTCGATGCGGCATGGAAAACCGTCGCAGGTCGAACACCGGATGCATGCCGGCCGGTCCTTGTTCGTGAAATTCAGCGCCAGCGGCATCTTGAAGGGCCGGTGCCCGAGCGCCTTCGCGGCCTCGTATATCCGCTTCGCCGGAGGCGTGAGTTCAATCCCTCCGTAGGGATAGGCCCCAGACCTCGGCGGCTCATGAATATCCGTCCCCGCCTGGCCATGCACCTCCAGGAGATGCTCCGCCTTCGTATAGTACGGCTCCATGGCCGCGTAATCGACCGGCCAGTTCGAGAAATCCTTCTCGCGCAACCGCAGCGACGCCCCGCCGTAGAACACCGACATGCCGCCGACCGCTTCGTTCGGATATATGGAATGTACTCCCCGGTCATCTTCTATCTCCACCGGGGAACGGCTTCTGTACCGCTGATCGATGAGGATCCCGCGCGGGCTCCAGTCCAGCGCATCCCGCTTCACCCACCCGCCGCGTTCGAGCAGCAGCGTCCGGAAACCCGCACGGCTGAGCGCGAACGCCGCGGCGCCGCCGCCGAGACCCGAACCGATCACGATGGCTTCATAGGTTCGTGAGCTCATAGACGTACAGAACCGCCAGTCCGACGATAATGATCCACGCCACATAGTGATATTTCTCGCGTGTCTCGATGCATCGCGCGATCCGGGGCAGGTCCGGCCTGAACTTCCCGGACATCGTGCGTTGCACGTAGGTCTTGTAGTACTCGACCAGGAACCGCTCCAGTCCCCCGTTCATGAAGATCAGATAGCCGAGCGGCACCGGCGCCAGAGGTTTGTTCGAATAGAAAAAAACGGGGGAACAGACAGCGAGCACTATCGCGGAGCGGAGGAATTTCAGGGGCGCGAATCCCTCGAAGGGAGCGTCCTTGTATGCGCCTCCGAGAGAAACCAGCATTCCCGTGCAAAAAGCGACGGCCGCGAACGCCGCGAAGTCCACGATTCGCATCGAAAGAAACAGCAGGGAAAAGACACCGGACACCAGTACGACGCCGGATGAGAGGCGCAACGGTTCGCTGGTCACCGGGCGGCCGAAGAACGTGATTCTGGAGGGCACGGCGTATTTCGACTGATCTTCCGATCTGAAGAATCCTTTGTACAGCTCCGCGAGGAACCGTTCCAGTCCCATGATGGCAAAGAAGACCTGCACCAGGCTCAATTGGCGAAAATCTCCGCTGAACAGGGGAAGCCAATACAGGGCGCAGAAAATGACTGCATGAAAATAAACGCTGCGGGGAAAGGTGCGGCGCTTCAGGCCCTCATAGGGGGAGTCCTTGAATGCGCCCCACAACGAGGTGTACAGACCTGAAATCAGACTGACGAGGAACGGAATCAAGAAACCCATAGGCGGATGCCCTGGCTACCGGCAATAACGAGGATAGTCGACGGAAGGTTAACAGTCCGTTGATAAAGTCGCTCTGCAGGCGAGGCCGAGCCATTGTGGTCGAAGACGAGGCGCGCAACCGAGTCCCATCCTGCGATTCGGCGAGGGCGCGCAACGCAGTATTTCGACCGCAAGGGCCGGCCGTAGCCCGGATGGGCTTTTTCAACGGGCTGCTAAGATAAATCCTGACGCGCGACGCGTCAAGGCGCAGACAAAAAAAGGACAGAACACGTGAAGACGCGTGTATTCTGTCCTCGACGGAATTTGGATTTCAGCGGGAGAGATCGGGGCCGTCGAGCCGTTCGGAATCCTGCCCGCAAACGGGTTACGGCCGCGCACTTCCGATTCTGACCGGACCCCGCCTCCCCTTGAAGCGATCAAGGATCTCGAGTACGGCAGGCAGGACAACGACGGCCGCGACAAAACAGGTCAGAAGGCCGATCACGGCCAGTTTTCCAATAGAATTCAAACCGGGATGCCTTGCCATGATCAGGCCGAAGAAGCCGATCATCGTCGTCATCATCGACACGAGCATCGCGCCTCCGGTATTCCGGAGGATCACAGGTATCGAATCCGCACCTTCCTCCTGATACCTGTGGAACAGGTGCACGCCGTTATCGATGCCCATCCCGATGATGGTGGGCAAGGCAACCATATTGTAGAAATTCAACTTCATCCCGGTCAGGAACATGCTTCCGCACATCCAGATGGCGCCGCAGATCAACGGCAACATAACCAGCAGCCCGTTTCGGACGCTTCTGAAATCGATGAATACAATCAGGAAGACGACCAGGAGTGTAATGCCGATCGCCCACCTGCTGTCCCGGATCATCAACTTGAGCATATCCGCGAATATGATACTGGAACTGGATGAATAGAACGTCTTTCCGGATTCAGTCGTAATTACGTGGGTGTCGTTCGCGAACTCAATTGCCTGTCGTCCGTCCCGAAGTTGCACGCTGGGGTAAATGAAGGCAAAATGGGCGCGGCTGCCGTCTACCGTTGCAAATTTGCGCAGGATATTCTTCGGCAGGTCATCCACATGCAGCTTGTTCACGTCCATCAATTCGCGCAACTCGTCCACTCGCTCCTTCTGCTCGCCCTTCAGCAACTTCGCACCTTCGCCGTCCACCAGTTCACGCAGTTCCGCGATCACCGTCAGTTTTTCGTCCTCCTGTTCGGGAAGGAAGGACCAGAGCGTTCGAATCTTGTCAATTGTCGGCGTGGGGTCCTCGGATGCGATCATGCCGTTAACCGCATCGACGATTTCATCCAGCTCTTCTTTGCTGTCGGCCAGTACCACGCTTGGTGAATGCGATTCGCCTCTGAATTTCGAGAGCGAGTTGATCTTGTCTTTCACTTTTTTCGAAGTGGCAAGATTCGAACGCAAGTTGGTGAAGTCATATTCAAACTGGATCCGGTCGAGGTTGTATGCCAGGTAGACCGTAACGGCGATCGCAAACGCGAAGACGACCGGCGCCATCGGAAACCGGCCCTTGCCGGCGCCCCGATGATGTCCGAGCACCTGCCGCATCCGCACGAGCTTCAGGCGCTCGTCGGCAAGTACGAGAAAAGCCGGAAGGACCATGGTCATTGACACCAGCGACATGATGATTCCGGTGCCGACGATAAAGCCGAATTCCGAGAATCCCTTGAAATCCGTTATCGTCAGCGAATAGAACGCCATCGACGTGGTCATTGCGGCCGTCAGGATCGCCTGCCCCGTCTGAATCAGCATCGTCTCGACCGATTGTCTGACAACCATGTTCGCCATTCGATCTTCCAGGTACCGGGAAAACATGTGAATGCCGAAGTCGATTCCCAGACCGAACAGGATCACGAACAGGAATCCGGTCATTGTGTTCAGGTTGCCTATCGCCCAATAGGTAATGGCAAAGGCCCACGTCAGCCCCATGACGAGCGGAATGGCAACAAAAAAAGCAGCCAGCGGCTGCCTGAAATAGAACGTGAGGAGCAGGACGACACCTACGAATCCGAATATGACTGTCGACGCGATATCGTCCAGAATGACGTTATATTCATCGATCTTGTTCTTGTACGATCCTCCAATGGAGACGATCATCCCGGGATGGTAGGATACCGGATCGAGCGTCTGAACGGCATTCCGGATTACGCCGTACATTTCCTTGGCGAATCCGATATTGCTCACCGTTCCCGACGCCATCACCTCAACTGCAACGATGGTACTGTCCGAATTGGTGTAATATACCTCGTGCCCGCGGTCTCCATTCTCTTTGTACTTCGACTCGATATCCGAAAAATCGAGCGGTTCGTCGTCTTCGCCGTCGTCGAGACTGAAAAACATCGGGGATAACTTCAGCTTCTCCTGCCGGATGCGATCGTCGATTCGAAGCTGTATGTCCTCCAGGTCCTCGAGATCCATATACAGCAGCGCGTTTTCCTTGAAAAAATCCACTTCACGCTTGAAATCGACGTAATTTACGTATTTCCAGTACTTTTCGGCCCTCAGTTCAACAAACAGATCTTCCACGAATCGCCTGGATGCCGAGAAATCCCCGCACTCCGCCAGAACAACCAGGCTTCCCACGCCGCCCAGCCGCGCCTTGATATCCTCGAGCGTCTGCACGCTGGGATAGTGTTCGGGGATCAGGGCCGCGATATCCGTCTCGAGGCGCAGGATCAGACGATAGACAAAAAAACTGCAAAAAACGGAGAGGAGAGTCGAAACAACAATAATAGCGGCGTGTCGTCGATAGACGAAGTCCGCCAGGAACCTCAACCTATCCTGCATGAATCATTCCTTCCCTTTCCCGTCTGCCTCATCCTCATTCAGCTTGTCTCTGAGTTTCTTAACAAGACCCTCGTACGACGACTTTCGGATCTCCTTGTAGAATTGAGATCGATTATTTCTGGCAACGCTCAGATCGTCAATCACCATATCGTATACCAGCCATTTTCCGTTGACAGGGTGGAGCTTGTAGTCGATGTTGCTCTGCTCATCCTTATAATGTACGACTGTCCGGACAACGCCTTCCGTGCTGTCGACCTCCGAGCCCACATACTCGATTCTCTCGGATTTCGTATACAGCTTCGGGTCCGCGTAATTCTTGACGATAAGACGCCTGCACAGGTCTGCAAATTCAGCCTGTTCAACCTCGTCGCGCCGCTGCCAGTGGCGGCCCAACGCGACCTTGCCGAACCGGCGGAAATCGAACATGCCTTCGACGATCGCCCTAAGCTGCTCACGCTCTTCGGCTGTTTCTCCCGCAGTTTCAGAATTCACAATTGCCTTTATTGACCTGTCCCGTTCCTTCATCGACCGGAGCAATCGTTCAGCCTGGTCCCCACCCTGGGCGAAGCCATATCCCAAAAACCCGACAAGGGCATAAAACACAATAATATACGACAAAATTCTCATTTTATCCAGTTCCTTTTTCGGCCAGAAACAAAACGACCCGGCACAGGAACACCACTCCGGCCGGTTCGATACCCGTTCGATACTTCCGGAAATTTCCCTGCAAGCATCTCTCTTGTCAATCCGCCTTTCCCGAAACCAGCTTCTCGGCTTCCGTGGTGCGGGTCCGCATGATGTGTCCGATGAATCCGAAGACGGCGCTCACGACCAGGCCGGACCCGAGGACGAAAATCCAGAAAATCGCCTCGAGGCAGTTCAGAACCGCCAGGACGCAGAACAGTGCGGCGAAGAAGTCCCGGCGGCATGCGAACTTCAGTCCGCAATAGACCCGGTGCAAGTATCCGCGGCGCTCTTCCGGTACTTCGCTTGAAAAACCCATATTGAAACTTACGATGCTTCCGGATCCACTCTGTTTCAGGTACACGCAGATGAGCAGGACCGCAAGCACATTCAAAGCAAGGGCGATGAAACCCAGTGCGATGACAACCGGTTCCGCCGTCAATTTGTACATCCCGTATATGACACCGGAGAAAAATCCAAGATAGGATATGTTGTCCGCGACCGTATCCAACCACTCCCCGAAGCGGGATCCCGCAAACTTAAGGGAGGCGATCTCGCCGTCGCAGCCGTCAACAATTGACGCAAATTGAAAGAGCAGCCCGCCCAGCGCAATGTATAAATAGCTACCCTGCGCCATCGCCCAGCCGGCCACAAAGGTCATCATCATTGCGGCGACGGAAATCTGGTTGGGGGTCGCCGGCGTCTTTACCAGGAATCTTGAAATCCAGGCGGATACCCTTCTGTTGAAATGCCGCGACACAATTCCGTCAGTCGGCTTGCCCAGCTGACCGAACAATGCCGTTTCTCCCTGGCTCAATGCTTCCGGCGTATCCACATCCTGCCAGAACATGCCATCGATGTCGACCGCCCTTATGTTTCCTCGTGACGCAACAACCCGGACACCTCCCGAGAGCGTCTCGTCGCCGCCGGCAACGGCAAGCTCAAGGCCGTCGAACAGCGCCTGACTGCAGAGAAAGATACCCGTATCCACCGCGTCGTATTCGCTCAATCCCTTGCCGATCCTCAGGATCCGGTCGCCTTGAAGGACGACCTTGGTCGCGTCATCCAGGTCCTGAATCCGTTCCAGCCGGGTGTCTATGCACAATGCCGACTCGCCTGACCCCAGCAGCAGACCCCGCATGCGGGTGATTACCTTCGGTTCGAACAGATGGTCCGCCATCAACAGAAGAAACGTACCCTCCACGTAATCACGCGCTTTAAGGACGGAAAGACCATTGCCCCGCTTCCAATCCGGGTTTTCAACCCAATCAATATTCACGTCGATCTGCGGGTCGTTTGCGATGGCTTCGCGTATCTCATCGCCCCGAAAACCAATGACAATGGCGAACTCAGAGATCCCAGCCCTGTTTGCGGTCAGAATAGCCCTCTTCAGCAGCCCCACGCCGGCCACTTTAACCAGCGGCTTCGGCCTGCCACATCCGTGTCCGTTCAGGCGGCTGCCCATACCGGCCGCAATAATCACCGCCTTTTCTACCATGACACCCTCCCGGCTTAGAAGCTGTCTTAAAATTCCCAGCGGTCTTCGCGCGGCTGCAAAAGCGCCGGTCGGCGTTGGTCAAATCCACCCAAGAGTGGCGAGGGGCGCGCAGCCACGATACATTGGATATGGGCGG
>JAPPJY010000063.1 GCA_028874335.1 Gemmatimonadota bacterium
GCGAGCCGGGCGACTCGGCGGTCGAATTCAGGCAACTTATTTCCGGGACAGAACATTAAGCCGAACATGATCGCAACCGCCCCCTCGCTTTTCTCACCGCAATGGCAGCGCCGAATGCACGGATCGGGCGATTGCGGTCTGCGGCTGACCCAGGGCCGGAACGTCTATACGGGACAGCGCCTCGTCAGTAACGGACGTCCACAAGCCATGCTTCTTTGGGATGGGATTCCCAGCGTTTTCTCAGGGCCGTCTCGTTGGGGCTGAACCTTCCGTCGTAGGAAATGCCGCCGTGCGAGATGTTGACGCTCACGGCGACACTGTCGCCGGCGGGCACCCAGTGGGGCGTGAGCAATTGATTCCAGAGTAAAACTCCTTTTTCCATCCTGTACGAAAGAATGTCGTCGGGGTCGTGATCCGGCGGTCCGTTCGGTCCTCTGAGCGCCTCGCGGTTGTTGACGGCATCGTGGAGGGGTGCGTATTTGTAGGGATCCTTGAATGCATTGAAGTACTTTACGCCCCAGACCTGCCACGCCACGACGTGCGAGGTATCCATGTGGTACGACGAGCTGCAGTTCCTTCCGGAAATGAAAATGATGGGATAACAGCGTTGCCAGGTAAAACCGTTCGAGGCCAGAAAGGTGCGCCAGGGAATCATGATCCTGTTCTGGAATTCCCGAAGGAACTGACCCTCGCCGTAGAAATTCTGCAGGTGAAAGTGTGCGAGCGAAAAGGGACGGTCGATAACGTCGGCGATGGGTAGCGTTTTGAATTCCTCAGCCCTCGTTTTTTTCTCATCTTCCGAGATGTCGCCTGGAATGTTGATTCGTGCCTGACCGTCCTTTCGAAGGATGTCCACGATTTCGTCCGCGGGTGGAAACGCCATTTCAAAACGGAAGAACTCAGGGTCGATCAGGAAATTCTGAAGGCCGTTCCAGCGATGCTTCAGTTCGTCTTCGTTCCGGACGATGATCTGCATGTTTCCTCCTGTTCAGCCGCTGAACTCAACTGGTGCAGGCCTCGCAGACGAGACCGAACCGCATCTGGCCGCTGTCCGGAATCTCAGTCTCGAAGTCGGTCCTGACGAAACCGTCCGTTGAGCCGCAAAAGTCGCATTTCCCGCGTTTGCGACCGTCGGTTCGCGCATCTGCCCGACGTGCAGATTCCGCGGGGCCCGCGCAGGCTTTCAGATAGGCGGCAGCCTGACGCCGGATCCCCTTGTCGGGCTCCTTTTCCACCGCGCGTTCGAAAATGGCGGCAAGAGCCGGGTCGTCCGGTCGTCCGCCGTCTTCCAGGGTGTGCCACGCGGCTTTGCGCACGCCCCGATCGGGGTCTTCGAGCATGCGGTAAAGCGCCTGCCACACATCCTCACGGCGCCGTCTGATATGGCAGGGGCAGAGGAATCTGGCGGCGGTTTCCCGGTCTTCCGGGTCGTGGCTGCGGGAGAGTTTGACGAGCTTCCCGATGTTCTCGCCGCTGAAGCGCGCCTCTCCTATTCTGAATGCCCGCTTCTGAAATCTGTTCAGCCCGTGCTTCTTCCGTCTCAAGGTTTCACCCGTTCTACGATCCGGCTCGAACCTCTTCCTGCCGTGCGACTGCCGGGCCGGACGAAAAGAGTGGACGATTGCTGACAATTGCGGCTACAATATAACATATGGCGTACCATTTTCAAAATTCTAGTCGCCTGGTACATGCCGGAGGAATTCACGCGCGTATCTCGTCAAAACAGAATCACCCATGCGCCGAAAATTGAGCACACCGGGGACGGCGGCGCCCCGTGGCGCACTCGGAAGCGGGCCGCCGAAATTCGATCGGTCACCGCGCTCGCAGCAGTTGCAATCTCACCCTTATAGAGGGAGCCTGTTACCATGGAACGAGTTCCGGATGAAGTTCGGTTGGACCTGCTGCTGAAGGGCGGAAACGTCATCGACCCCGCGAACGAAGTCGAAGGCATTCGCGACGTGGGGATTCGGGACGGAAAGATCGCCGAGGTCGCTGTCGGCATCGACCCGCAGCGGGCGAAGCGCGTCATCGACGTATCGGGCCTTCTGGTCGCGCCGGGGCTGGTGGATATTCACGTCCATGCCTACGACACCCGGGTGGAGCCGGCGCCCGGAAAATTCACCGCCAGCCTGAATGCGGACGCGCATTTTCTAAGCGACGGCGTGACGACCTGTGTGGATACCGGGACGGCAGGATGCGACGAAATATCGCACTTCAGGAAGACGGTGATGGAGAAAAGGATCTGCCGGATATTGGCGTTTCTGAACATCTCGGCGCCGGGAATGGGGAATTCGGAGCAGGATATCCGCACGTTCGACGCAGCAGGCGCTGCATCAGCCGCGACGGACCAAAGGGACGTGGTGGTCGGCATCAAGACGGCTCACTACTGGCCGCGAGGGCCGTTCGATGCCGACCATCCTCCCTGGGCCTCCGTTGACGGGGCGGTGGCGGCCGGGGACCTGTGCGGGATGCCGGTGATGGTCGACTTCTGGCCCCGCCCGCCGGAGCGTTCCTACCAGGAACTGATCCTCCGCAAGCTGCGTCCCGGCGACATACACACCCACGTTTTCGCCCGGCAGTTTCCCGTTGTCGACGCGCAAGGCAAGGTGCGGGACTACATGTTCGAGGCCAGAGACCGCGGTGTCTGGTTCGATCTCGGCCACGGCGCGGCCAGCTTCTGGTACCGCAACGGCGTCCCCGCGATAGCGGACGGGTTCCCGCCGGACTCGATCAGTACGGACCTGCATACCGGAAACATCCGCGGGTCCGTAGTCGGCATGACCGACACGATGTCCAAATGTCTTCTGATGGGAATGCCGTTGCGGGAGGTGATCTACCGGTCGACGGCGGCGCCGGCGCAGGCGATTCGCAGGCCGGACCTGGGCACGCTCGGCGTTGGGGAGGAGGCGGACGTCGCGGTGCTCGCCCACCTCAAGGGAGCGTTTTCCTTCCGGGATTGCGGATGGGGACGGATGGACGGGAACGAGCGGCTGGCGTGCAAACTGACGCTGCGAAAGGGGGAGGTTGTGTGGGACGGCCACGCCCTGACGGTCGCGGCGTGGCAGGACCTGCCCGACGACTACTGGGAGACGACGATTGTGCCGGTACCGATTCGGCGGCACTGGCGTTAACCTCAATCCGAAAAAAACAGCAACGCGGTGACGCGATAAAACCCTCCGAAACTGGGCGTTATCGACGTAAAGAAGAACATTTTTTCCGTTCACGTACAGTGTCCTGGTGTATCCTGGTAATCAGCAGTCTAATCGCCTTTATTTACAAACACATATTCGAATTAACCTCCCCGAAAAATGACGAATCAAGGTTAATCGGTGCAGTCTCCTGCAATCGCCGGCCCATGCCCCGGTTTGGCGTTCATCGGAAGAATTGGATTCACCTACCAGTCGGCCACGCTCCCGTCGGACTCATACGTGTATTCGCCGCCGAGTTCCTCCGTGTACCTGCACGCTCTCCGGACTTCGCGTTCATCGAGTTCAATGCCCAGTCCGGGTTCTGCGGGGAGCACAATGTGTCCGTCCTTCACCCGCCAGGGGTTCTTCAGCAAACCTTCTCCCAGGCACGCGTCGACCTGCTCCTGAATCAGAAAGTTGGGCGCGACGGCGTCGACGTGCATGCATGACGAGAACGCGACGGGTCCGATAGCGCAATGGGGCATGATGTGCATATAGTAAACTTCGGCCATGTTGGCGATCCTGAGGGTCTCCGAAATGCCTCCGGCGTGCGAAACGTCCGGCTGGATGTAGGCCGCGGCCTGATTTTCGAAGATCCTGCGGAATTCCCACCTGCTGAGCAGCCGCTCACCGGTGGCGATGGGAAAGGGGACCCGGTCGGAGACGCGCTTCAGAGCATCCACGTTCTCCTGCGGCACGGGTTCTTCCACGAACATCGGGCGCATCCCCTTGAGTTCGTGGCAGATTTCAATCGCCAGCGCCGGCGTCATCTTCCCGTGGAAATCGAAACAAAGCTCCGCGTCAGGGCCGACCCACTCCCGCATCAGGTACGCCCGGCGGACGAATTCATCGATCACGGCGGGGGGTTCATGGCCCCGCCACTTTCCTCCGGGCCCGGTCTTGAAAGCCTTGTAGCCTCCGGTTTTCCGGAGGCTGTCAAGGCGTTTCCGTGAAGCCGACTGTTCCTCTTCCGAAAGCCCCCCGATTCCCCAGTGCGCGTAGACCCGAATGCTGTCCCGAACCGGGCCGCCAAGCAACCGGTACACGGGCGCGCCATGGTATTTGCCCGCGATGTCCCAGAGCGCCTGGTCGATCCCCGACAGGGCGGTCATCAGGACGGCGCCTCCCCGATAGAACGCGGATCGGTAGATATGCTGCCAGTGGTGCTGGATTCTGAGGGGGTCTTTGCCGGAGAGATAGGTCGCGAGTTCCTCGATAGCGGCCATGGTGCTTCCGGGCCTTCCCTCCAGCGTGGTTTCCCCCCATCCCGCCAGGCCGTTATCGGTCGTGATTTTCAGAAGGCGGGTGCGCGGCCTTGGAAAGAACTGTTCGATGCGATCGATTTTCATGCGGTTTCCTTCATGCGCAGGACCGCTCCCTGCTCTTTACGTCCGTCCCTTCAGACATGGCGGTCCAGGGTTGAGAGACAGGCGCGCGTGTGCGGAATGGGGTCCGTCATTCCGGCCTGGAGATGCGCCCGCGTGTCCTCGACAAGATGGTCCAGTTGCGCCGGGGTGTCCACGTCGTACCAGGACGGCAGGAGGCCGACGGTGAGACCCAGGGACCGCGCCCGTTCAAGCGTCTGGTCGAAAACGCGCTCCGTACTCCATGCGATGTCCTGGAAGATCTCGCGCTGGGGTCTTGCGAGGCCGACCAGATAGTACCCGCCGTCCGTGCTGGGACCGAGCACGATATCGTGCCCCTGAAGGAGTTCGAATGCACGGTTGACGTGGCAGGGCGGCAGCGATGGCACGTCGGTTCCGATGATCACGACGCGTCCGGCGCCCAGATCGAAACAGTGGCGGGCCGCCTGATACATACGTTCGCCGAGATCGGCACGTGCCTGTGGGAAAAGGATCCAGCCCGGTCCGACCAGATCGGAAAGTTCGGCTTCGGACCCGGGCGGGTCGCAGGCCACGCAGTGCCGGTCTACGGTTGCTTCTTTCGCGGCTTGTACGGTGTCCAGGATGAAAGCGCGATAGATTGCCGCTGCCTGATTCGGCGTGTACCGGGTATGCAGTCTGGTCTTGACCGAGCCGGGTTCGGGGTTCCTTGCAAAGATAATGAGACAGGTGCTCACGGCTGCCCGGGTTGATTGGGTTGTTTGACGCGGGCGGATTCAGGCGCGGGCGTTCCCGTCCTCCAGCTTCAGGCGCAACAGTTGATTGGCCACTTTGGGGTTCGCCTGGCCACTCGTCGCCTTCATGATCCGCCCCATGAAGAATCCCAGCAGCTTTCTGTCGCCATTTCTGTATCTGGCAACTTCGTCCGGGTGTTCCAATATCACGCTGACGATCAGTTCTTCGATCTCGGATGAATCGCTGATCTGCGCCAATCCCTGCTGCGCGACGACCGCTTCTGGCGACGCGCCGGATTCGGCCATCTTCGCGAAAACGTCTCTGGCGATGTTTGCGCTGATGGCGCCCGCGCCGATCAACTTGAGCAGCGCGGCGAGGCCTTCCGGGGTGGCCTTGAGTTCCGCGATGTCGATCTTGCGCTCGTTGAGTATGCGCAGCACGTCGCCCTGCACCCAATTCGCGGTGGCTGCGGGCTCGGCCCCGGCCGATACGGCGGCTTCGAAATAGTCGGCCACTTTCCGGTCCGCGACCAGCGTGTCGATCTGGTCCGTACGCAGACCATAGGCAGACGTGAAACGGGCGCGTCTCGCGTCGGGCAATTCGGGTACGGTGGCCCGCACCCGGTCGACCCACTCCCGGTCGACGACAACCGGAACCAGGTCCGGCTCCGGGAAATAGCGGTAGTCGTCTGAAGACTCCTTGCCCCGCATCGCGCGCAGCCGGCTGCGGTCCGGATCGAACAACAGGGTCTGCTGCGCGATTTCGCCCCCGGCTTCGGACGTGTCGATCTGACGCAGAATTTCGAGTTCGAGCGCGCGCCGGCAGTTGCGTATGGAGTTCATGTTCTTGATTTCGACCTTGGTGCCGAGTCCGCTCGTTCCGCGCGGCCGGATCGACACGTTGGCGTCGATCCGTATGTGGCCCTTTTCCATGTCCCCTTCGGAAACTCCGGTGTAGGTCAGCAACTGGCGAAGGCGGGACATGAAGTGGTAAGCCTCTTCCGGCGATGCGATGTCCGGTTCGGTGACGAGTTCGATGAGGGGGACCCCGCACCGGTTGACGTCCACAAGAGACTCGCCGGCTGCCACAAAAGCTTCGTCGTGGATGCTCTTGCCCGCGTCTTCCTCCATGTGGATGCGAATGAGGCGCACGGTCCTGGTGCCGCTCCCGGAGGGGATGTCGATGCCTCCTCCCGTGGCCAGCGGCATTTCTTCGTTGGACTGAAACTGGGAAATCTGATACCCCTTCGGCAGATCGGGATAGAAGTAGTTCTTCCTCAGGAAGCGGCTTCGACGCTGGACGGTGCAGCCTACGGCCAGGGCGATGCGTATGGCGTGCTCCACGGCCTCCCGGTTCAACACGGGCAACGCGCCCGGCAACCCCAGGCAGACCGGGCAGGTGCGCGAATTGGCTTCGTCTCCGAAAGACACGCCGCAGCCGCAGAATATCTTGGTCCTCGTGGCGAGCTGGGCATGGACCTCAAGACCGATGACGGGCTCGTACTTCATCGGATCAACTCCTGTTCGACCACGTAGGCCGCCCTGAGCAGACGATCTTCCTTGAAGGCCGGCGCCAGCAGTTGCAGTCCGATGGGCAGGTCATCCGCCGAAACGCCGCACGGGACTGAAATACCCGGGATTCCGGCCAGGTTTACCGAGACGGTGTAGATATCGGACAGGTACATCTGAAGCGGGTCGCTGGTCTTTTCGCCAATGCGGAACGCCGGCGTCGGCGACACGGGCGCGGCGAGAAGGTCGCAGGATTCAAAGGCCCTTTCAAAGTCCTGCCTGATGAGCGTACGCACCTTCTGGGCTTTCAGATAATAGGCATCGTAATAGCCTGCGCTGAGCGCATACGTGCCGAGCATGATGCGACGCTTGACCTCCTCCCCGAACCCGGCGCATCGGGTCCGGCAGTACATGTCGATCAGGTCGTGTCCCTCTGTTCGACGGCCGAATTTGACGCCGTCGTACCGGGAGAGATTCGAGGATGCCTCTCCGGTGGCGATGATGTAGTAGGCGGCTACCGAGCAGGCCGGGTGGCAGGCTACGGGGAGGTCGACCTCACGGACTTCCGCACCGGCGTTTTCCAGGACTTCAACGCTTCCGATAATCGCCGCTCGCACCTCGTCGTCAAGGCCCTGTCCGAAATACCCCGACGGAAGCCCGATCGTCAGCCCGGCGACGCCCGCTTCAAGGCCCGCCGTATAGTCCGGTACGGGTAAATCCACGGACGTGGAATCCCGCGGGTCGTGTCCGGCAACGACGTTCAGCAGGAGGGCGGCATCCCTTACGTTCCGTGCCACGGGGCCGATCTGGTCCAGCGACGACGCGTAGGCAATGAGGCCGTATCGTGAGACGCGGCCGTAGGTGGGCTTGAGGCCGACAACGCCGCAGAAAGAAGCGGGCAGACGAATCGACCCGCCCGTATCCGTACCCAGGGCGAGTACGGTCTGATTCGCTGCCACGCTGCCTGCGCTGGCGCCGCTTGAACCGCCGGGAACGCGCGTTGGATCGTGGGGATTGCGCACGGGTCCGTACGCCGAGTTTTCGTTGGAGGAACCCATGGCAAACTCGTCCATGTTGAGTTTGCCGACAATCACCGCATCGGCTTCCCGCAGCCGCGCAACGGAGGTCGCGTCGTACGGTGGAACGAAGTTTTCGAGAATACGGGAGCCTGCTGTGGTGAGCAGGCCGCGTGTGCAAAGAAGGTCCTTCAGGGCGACCGGGATACCCGCCAGGGGACCCACGGGGTCACCGGCCGATACCCTGGCGTCTACCTCCTCAGCTTTGCGGATTGCTTCGCTTTCATTCAGGGTGATGTAGGTATTGAGCGCCGGATTCGTCGCCCGGATGCAATGAAAAACGGCCTCGACAAGCTGTCTGGACGTAATATTGCCCGACAGAATCGACGCCGTGAGTTCGTGGGCGGGCCGTTCGTTCAGTGGCTTCCCTGAAACTGCCACCTTTCCTCCCTGAAACGGTTTCTACGGTTTGGCGGTTTTTTCCGAATCCGGAGTCTTGTTATCGGACTTGGAAGGGGGATCGACTCCGGTTTCGATTTCGTCCTGGATGTCCCGAAGCCCTCGCTTGAATTCCGTAACGCCCTTGCCCACGCTCTTGGCGATGTCGGGAATGCGTTTGGCCCCGAACAGCAGAAGGATGACCAGGAAGATCAGAAGAATTTCCCAGGTTCCGATGCCACCCAGCATGAATTGCCTCGCATTCGTAAAGAACCGCCGTCCAGGCGTCGTGCGAGCCCGCCGGCGATGTTTCCGGGTCCCCCGAGCCTTCAGGACGCCGCATCGCACCGCAGCCCCGACTGACAAACCGGGGCGACAGTGAATCAGTAGGTGTATTTGACGTAGTAGTACGCCGTTCCAATGCCGATCAGGCTGAGAACGTTGAAATCGAGCGAAAACCCCAACGTGAGCGTCAACACCAGCAGGTTCACGCGCATCGGATAGAATTCATAAGCGACCAGGGGATCCACCAGCACCCTGGACACCATGTTGTCCTCCAGGCCGAGGCCGCCGAAGACCAGGTTCAAGACCGCGCCGAAGACCCGGCTGGCAAGAATCCCCACGAAGATCGCAACAATCAGGTGACCGACGCTCTTGTTCTTCATCGACCCCACTCCACTCCGGTTCCTGCGGGATTCACATATCCGCGACTTCCCGATGTACGATCAGATGCGACAGCCACCGTACCGCGCCGGAGATCGAGAATGCAAACGCGATCGGAAAGAACGCTTCGTCCGGAAAGATCGCGACCGGGATAAACGCGGCGACGGCGATCCCCAGTCTCCAACGGTCCCTTCGCGTTTCAAGACTGAACCTGGGAAAGGCGGGATATCCGAACTGGCTGACCATGAGCAGGCCCAGAACCAGGCACAATAGAAGGCCGACGTGGGGTTCGCGGGTACTCTGCCAGACCCGTTCCGCGAAGACGATATAGGCCGCCATGGTAGCGGCCGCCGAAGGAATGGGAAGTCCGACAAAGTCTTCCTTGTCGTCTCCTTTGACCTGAACATTGAACCTCGCCAGGCGCAGCGCACCGCACAGCAGGAAAAGAAAACAGGCCGCAAACGGCAACCACACCGCGTCCAGCATTCCCTGCAGGTATTGAAACATCAGCACGGCCGGCGCCACGCCGAACGAGCAGACGTCGGCCAGGGAGTCGAATTGAACCCCGAAGTTGCTGGGCGAGTCCATCAGCCGGGCGAGTTTGCCGTCGAAGGCGTCGAGAAAACCCGCGATGACAATCAGCCAGGCCGCCGGGACCAGTTTCCCGTCCATCGCATACGCGATCGCAAGGAAACCGCAGCAGAGGTTGCAAAGTGTGACCATGCTCGGGACGGCGGCCCTCTTTCTCATGTCGCATCGGCTCCGAAATTCGGCTGTTCTTCGTTCGTTGTCTATTGCTGCCGGGCAGGCGCCTTCTCCGGCGCAAGGCGTGTTGCAAACTGCAGCCGGCCGCGTACGATTTCCAACGCCAGGTCATCCCCTACGTATACGTTTTCCAGGATCCTCTCCACGTCATCGGCGCTTCGAACGGGTCTGCCGTTTACCGCGATGATCAGGTCGCCCGGATTCAGCTTTGCACGGGACGCGGGGCTGTTGTCGGCCACACCCGTGATGAGGACTGCCCGATGTGTGTAAAGCCCCAGTGCGTTTGCCAGCCCTCGCGTCAGTTTCGGGTGCAATTCGAAGCCGGCCCAGAACTCCTGAACGCCCCCCGCGATCAGCCGGTCGGCGATTTTCTTCGCCCGGCTGATGGGGATTGCGAAACCGATGCCGAGGGACCCCCCGCTTTTCGTGAAGATAAACGTGTTGATGCCGATGACCTGCCCGACGCCGTTGACCAGGGGACCACCGCTGTTGCCCGGATTGATGGACGCGTCGGTCTGGATCATGTTGGAATACGAGTGGCCGCCATCATCCTGTCCCAGCCTCAGATTGCGGTTGACCGCGCTGACCACGCCCGCCGTAACGGTCGGCCGGGGATCTTCGATGAGCAGCCCGAAGGGGTTGCCGATGGCGATCGCCCACTCGCCGATAATGACGTCTTCGGAATCTCCCAGGTCCGGGACGGCGAGATCTGTCGCGTTGACCCGTATGACCGCCAGGTCTGCGCCTGCGTCGACCAACACGTCCTTGCGCGTGTCCTGGACCTTGAAGCTTCGGCCGTCGGAGAACGTGACGGTGATTTCCCGGGCGCCCTCGACGACATGGTAGTTCGTGACTATGTAACCGTCGGATCGGATCACAACCCCGGATCCGATCCCCGGCCGCTTTTTGTGAACGGTTCCGCGGTATGAGAAGAAATTAAAAAACGGATGCACGTACCCGACGTCGTACCGCTTGAGGGTCTCGGTGGTAACCCCCACGACCGAAGGCGCAACCCTTTCGACGGCCCGGACGATAGCGTTTTTTCTGGACGCGTCGATTTCGGGACCCGCGGCCGAAGCCGGAGTCGCACCGTCCGGTTGATCTTCGGCGGCAGGCGACAGGCACAATGCCGAAAAGACGCTTGCAAGAAGGATCCAGACCGGTCGCCGCACGTCCTATTCTTCCGGTTCTTCGTAGGTGACTTCTTTCAAAAACAGGCCATGGGGCGGGGCGTTGGGCCCCGCAACCTGCCTGTTTCGGGCCTGCAGAATCGCGTCCATCGTGTCGGGCGCACGTGTGCCCCGTCCCACCTGTACCAGAGTGCCGACGATTCCTCGTACCATCGATCGGAGAAAGCGGTCGGCCGAGATTTCCACGTGGACGGCGTCGTCGATGCAGTCAAGGAAACACTCGAAGACACGGCAGTTCCGGTTCTCCTTCTCGGACGCGGCAACGCAGAACGACGTGAAATCGTGATATCCCAGCGTTTGCCACGCGGCGGACCGCATCGCGTCGATATTCAGCCGGCTGCGCAGGTGCCACGCTTCTTTGCGGCCGATGGCCCTCCGGCGGTAGACAATGCGATACAGGTACGTCCGCCGCCTCGCGGACCGTCGGGCATGAAAAGTGGGCGGGACTTCGCCTGCATCCAGAACGGCCACATCGGGCGGCAACGTGCCATTGAGCGCGGCGCCGATCCGTTGTAAGGGCAAGGGATTGGACGTTGTGAAATTGGCCACCTGCCCAAGTGCGTGAACGCCCGCGTCCGTGCGCCCCGCGCCGATGGCGCGAACGGGATGCCCCAAAAGCGAAGTCAGACTGGATTCCAGCGTTCCCTGGACCGTGCGCTGGCCGGGCTGAACCTGCCAGCCCTTGAAGTCTGTACCGTCGTATTCCAGTTGGAGCCGAATATTCCGTTGCATTCCAGCCGGTTCGGCTTGAATTTTCGGGGACGACGCGCCCGGCGGCCTCGTTTCGGCACGGCATTGGGAATGGACACGGGCACCTGGCGACGCCACCAGCGAATATCGAAACTGAATCTGCCGGAAGGCAGACCCGTAACCGTCGAGAATTCTACGAAATATAGCATCTCCAGCCGACAATGTCAATGGATTGTTCAGGTGGGGTTCCGTCCCCGGGGGACGGATCTCGGATGGACATTTCGATGCATCGATTGGACGTTTCTTTCAATTTGGCAGCGCATTAACCGGCAGTTTCGCCGGTATCTGACGTGGTACGGATTTTGCATCTGGATTCATGGATTTTGGGGCGAAACGGAGGGGGCAAAGATGCGGCGTCCGGCGCTGCTGTCCGCGGCGTTCTTTACCGCGGGGGTGTTCGTGGCACATCGTTTGGACGTGCCCCTATGGGCGCTGTGGACCGGCGGTCTCGGGCTCTGGATGGTGTGCCTGATCAGCGGATGGAGCCATTGCGTGTGGCAGGGAGCCCTGCTGCTCGTTCTGGGGGCGATGCGCTACGAAAGCGTGATGCAGGGGTTGCCTGGAGACCACGTCGCACACTTTGCCGCAGGAGACCGTCCTGTCGTGCTTGAAGGACGCGTGGCTGAGGAACCTGAATGGATGGAAGACGGGATGCGCCTTCGGATAGCCACAAAACGGGTCGCCGTGGGCGATACCATGTTTGCGATTCAGGGAACGGTTCTCTTGCGGTTCCGCAAATTCCGTCCGGACGTGGATTATGGAGACCGTCTGACGGCGCGGCTGCGCCTTCGCCGACCGCCGCCGGCCAGAAATCCTGGCGCATTCGATTACGGCGCCTTCCTGAAACGGAAGGGAATCCATGCCATGGGCTCCGTGTCGAGACGGGAACAGATTCTCGAAATCCGCGCGGGCAGGGGAGGCTGGCTGTGGACGTACGTGGTGCTGCCGGTGCGCAGGGGCGTGCGCGCGGGGGTGGCGTGCAACCTGTCAGGAGGTCCGGCAGGGTTGTTGAACGGGATCCTGCTGGGCGAAAAACGCGGGGTTCCCGACCCCGTCCGTACCGCGTTTACCCGGGCCGGTGTCAACCACGTACTCGCCGTTTCGGGCCTGCACGTTGGCCTGATTGCGGCAGTGGTGTTCTTTGCGCTCGGCGCGGTTGGATGCGGCAGGAAGACGACTGCCTGGGCCACGATTTGCGCCGTGCTGCTCTACGCGCTGGTCACGGGCCTGCCGCCGTCGGTTGTCAGGGCCTCCATGATGTGCGCGATTACCATCTGTGGCCGGTTGGGAAACACCCAGGGGGACGGACTTAATTCTCTCGGCCTGGCCGCCCTCGTCATCCTGATTTTCCGGCCTCAGGATCTGTTCGACGTTGGCTTCCAGCTCTCTTTTTCCGCGACCGGTGGAATCCTGATCTTCTATCGGCCCGTCCGCGGGCGCATGCCCGGCGGCGGGGGTGGTATCGGTCATTGGGTATGGGCGCCTCTTGCTGTGTCGTTGGCCGCACAGGTGGGCACACTCCCTCTCGTGCTGACCTATTTCGGGCTTCTCTCAGTCGTCTCTATCCTCGCCAACCTGGTTGTGGTACCCTTGATGGCGGCCGCCGTCGCGCTGGGGTTGCTTGGGGTCATCGCCTATCACGTGTCGGCGCCGGTCGCGTTGTTGTTGAACGGCGCGAACTGGGTTGTGCTGAAGGGCGCCATCCAGGCCGCGGAATGGTTCGCCGCGCCGGCGTGGGCCGCCGTGGAAATAAAGGGCCCCGGATGGACTGTGACAGGGCTGTATCTGTGTGCCGTGCTTCTGATCCTGCCTGGGGCGAAGTCAGGACCGTGGGGCCGGCGGCTCGTGCTTGCGGGACTGTCACTTGGGAATCTCTGGGTCTGGTCGGGCGTCTGCCAGCGGCCCGCGGACCTGCGGATTCTGGTGCTGGACGTGGGCCAGGGCGATGGGATTTTTCTGAGGTTTCCGAACGGGAGGACGCTGCTGGTAGACAGTGGCGTGCGCGCCGTCAACATCGACATGGGCGAACGTGTACTGATACCGTTCCTCAAGGCTGAGGGAATCAACCGGATCGACGCCGTGGTCGCGACGCACCCGCACAGCGATCACATTGGCGGATTCGTGACGCTTCTGGAGCGGGTGGAAGTTGGCTGGTACCTCGACGCCGGGCAATTCTACGATTCATGGACGGCCCGCAGGATCCGGTCTCTGATCCGGGAGAAGGGCGTGCGCTATACGGCAATCGAGGCGGGAGACCGGCTTGGTGGACTGGGCGGCGTGGACGCCCTCGTACTGCATCCGACGCCGGACTACGTTTCGCGGCATGGCCCTGCGCCGCTGGGCCTGAATAATGGTTCCGTGGTGATCCGGCTGACGTACTGTGGCTCGGCCGTACTGCTGACCGGCGACATTGAGCATGAAACGGATCCGGATCTCCTGCGGTGGGGGGACCGGCTCCGCGCCGAGGTGCTGAAGGCGGCCCACCACGGGTCCCGGACTTCGTCCACAGCTGCTTTTCTGGGCGCCGTACGTCCCGATCTCGTGGCGATTTCGTGCGGGGTCCGGAACAAATTCGGTCATCCATCCCGCGAGGTGATCCGGCGTTACGAGAAGATGGGGATTTCCGTCTACCGTACCGATGAGATCGGCGCTGTTGAAATCCGAATCGATGAAAAGGGAATCGACGCGCGGGGATGGCTGGAAGGGCGGTGACGAAGCGAACGGAACCGTCGTCGTGGGCGCTGCGTGGAGGGTTGGACGCTGACCCCGCTAAAATGGGCGGCTAGCCGTACAGGAATGCCGAATCAGCACAGAGCCACGATGCATGAGAAGAAAAGCAGCAGTTCTAATTGATAGGTATAGCCGGCAGTATTATCTCCCCCAATAAGACTGCCGCCAACCAAAGAGCCGATGCTTTCAACTTCCCCCGGGCTGGATCAGGTGCTGAAGCGAACCCCGGTAACGGCCATACCGCCCATTCATATACCAGGCGTAAAAACAAAGCGCCGAAGATGCGCAATCTCAAACAAAGGGACCGGTATGCTGCGGGTTCCGGCCCAACGTCAAAACGAACCGCGGCCATCCCCTGGTTCCCTTTCCAATCCAGGCGAAATCGCCAGGGGAGTTCTATGGAAAAGGCGCACGGGTTCGGCGATGTAACTTGCTCCAGGACAACGTCTTATGAGCAGACGGCCTCCTTGCAAGCACGTTTGAAATATATAATCCGATTGTGGGGTCGTCAAGGGGAAATTTGAGAAAAAAGCACGTGCGGAACCGGCGACTTTGGCATAAGATGCTGAAACTCAATCGGCTGCACGTCGAGAGGTTTTTTTTGCGGGTTCAGACGGTTTCGGTGGCGCCTTTTTCACGAAAAAATATCGCCAATTTCGGTCGAATTACGGAACCTCCCACGTAAACAGCAAGTTAGTGTAATCCAGTGACGGGCGGACGTCATATATCAAAAAAAATCGGGCAACCAGTGGCCCATTTTTTGCTGAATTTTATATGTTCATTTGTCGCAGTACGGATGCCACGGGAGCGCATAAGGGTCACTCGTCCCATACGCCCATCCGCCCGAATTTGTCGACCCGCTCGCGGACCAGTTCCTCCGGCCGTTTGCGCAGTAGATTCTGAAGCTCGTCCGATAGGATTCGCTTCAGGTTCTGTCCGGCCGTTTCCGGGTCCCGGTGCGCGCCGCCGAATGGTTCGGGCACGATTCGATCGACGATCCCAAGAGGGACGAGGTCCTGCGCGGTAATCTTCAACGCCTCGGCGGCCTCTTCTCTCTTGTCGCGGTTCCTCCAGAGAATGAGTGAGCAGGATTGCGGATTGATCACGGAGTACCAAGCGTTTTCCAGCATCAGGATTCGGTCGCCGACGCCAATGCCGAGCGCGCCGCCGCTTGCGCCTTCCCCGATAATGACCACGATGACGGGGACCGGAAGACGCGAGATCTCGAAGAGATTCCTGGCGATGGCTTCGGAGACGCTTCGCTCCTCCGATCCGATGCCGGGGTACGCGCCCGGCGTATCGATCAGACAGAGTACCGGGCGATTGAATTTGGCGGCGAGTTTCATCACGCGGAGGGCCTTGCGATACCCTTCCGGGTGGGCCATGCCGAAGTTTCGATGGATGTTCTCCGTCGTGTTGCGTCCCTTTTGCGTACCCAGGACCAGAAGTGGCTGACCGTCGAGACGGGCGAAGCCGCTTACGACCGCCGGATCGTCCCGATAGTTCCGGTCTCCGTGAAGCTCCATGAAGTCGGTGAATATCAATCGAATATAGTCGAGCGTATGAGGGCGCTGGGGGTGCCCCGCAACCTGGTATATCTGCCACCTGCTCATGTTCGAGTAGATTTCCTTTTCCGCCTTTTGCAGCCGTTTTTCCAGTGCGGACAGCTCGGCCGTCACGTCGCCCGGCTCAGCTTCGGCGCGCGCCCTGAGTTCTTCGATTCTCCTGTCCAGGTCGGCAATGGGACGCTCGAAATCGAGGTAGATCTTCTTCTTGCCATTCATGCTCAGGTGTCCTTTCCGGCAGGTTCCGGGCACTTAACCCCAACTCGAAAAAAACGGTAACCGGGCGTCGTGATAAATCCCTCCGAAACGGGGCGCAACCGTCGTCCGGAAGGACATTTTTTCAGTTCACGTACAGTGTCCTGGTGTATCCTGGTAATCAGCAGTCTAATCGCCTTTTTAACTGACACATATTCGAATTAACGTCCTCGAAAAATGAGGAATCAAGGTTAGATCCTGCTGACGGCATCCTCGATGCGGTCCATGGCCTCGTGAAGCATCGGCAGAGACGCGGCATACGAAAACCGCAGGTGGTTACCGGAGCCGAAACCGCTGCCGGGAACGCATCCCGTCATTGCCTCTTCCAGCAGATAGTTCGCGAGTTCGACGTCGTTCCTGACGCGTTCCCCGAATAGACCGGCCACGTCTGGAAAGGCGTAGAAGGCGCCTTGAGGAAGGCGGCACGAGACACCCGGGAGGCAATTCAGGCGCTCAACGATCAGATCGCGGCGTTTTCGAAATTCGTCCCGCATCGCGTCCACGCTCTCCTGCGTTCCTGTGAGCGCTTCGATAGCCGCATACTGGGAAATCGTACAGGTGTTGGTGGTTTCCTGGCTCTGTACTTTGGCGATCAGTCGCATCAGTTCGGGTGGTCCCGCGCCATAGCCCACGCGCCAGCCCGTCATCGCATACGCTTTGGAGAAGCCGTTGACGATGAGGGTCCTGCGTACGACGTCGGGATGCACAGCGGCGATGGAGACGTGCCGGGCCGGGTCGTAGATGATTTTTTCGTATATCTCGTCTGAGATCACAAAGATGCCGGCGTCCGCGATGACGTCCGCAATTGCGCACAGTTCACCGGGCGTGTAGACTTCACCGGTCGGGTTACAGGGGCTGTTCAGAAGTATGACCTTGGTCCGCGACGTGATGGCATCCGCAAGGGCGCGGGGGGTCAGCCGGAATCCCGACTCCCCGGATGTCCGCAAGATGACCGGCCGTCCACCCATCAGCCTGACCTGATCAGCATAGCTGACCCAGAACGGCGAGGGGATGATGGCCTCGTCGCCGGGGTTGATCAGCGCGACCACCGCGTCGAATATGACCTGCTTGGCGCCGCACGTAACGACAATCTGGGACGGGTCGTAGTCCAGATTGTTCTCACGCTTCAGCTTGTGCGCAATTGCCTGTCTGAGTTCGGGTAGACCCGACGCGGGCGCGGTGTACTTCGTGCAGCCCCGTTCAATAGCCTGGATCGCGGCTTTCTTGATGTTTTCCGGGGTATCGAAATCGGGTTCGCCGGCAACCAGTGAAATGAGGTCCGCGCCCTCGCGTTTCAGTTCCCCCATTCTGGCGAACGTGGCCACCGTCAGCGATTCGTCGACGCCGAGCACGCGATCGGAAAAAGGGGAGGCCGTCTTGTTCATCGTCTGGATCGACATAGATCTCTGGACGTAACGGAGAGTCGTGGACGGCGTTGGCGTGAACCGCTGTCCGGTCCTGACCGGCAACCGGGCCGCGCGTCCTTTCAGGTCGTGTATTCGGCGTTGATACGGACGTAGTCGTACGTCAGGTCGCAGGTGTATATCGTGGCGGACCGGTTTCCAGGGCCGAGGTTGATTTCGATATCAATTTCGACTGCCGACAATGCCCGTATTGCGTCGTTCGTATCGAAGGGCAGGCCGCGTCCCTGACCGTAAATCGGTATGCCGGCCATCGAAACGGAGACTTCGTCCGGATCGACGGGAACGCCGGCGTACCCGATCGCGCAGAGAATACGGCCCCAATTCGGATCCCGGCCGAAGACGGCGGTCTTGACGAGCTTGGAATTGCCCACGGAAAGCCCGACGGTCCGGGCGTCGGCGGTGGACGCGGCTCCGTCGACCCGGATGGTGATGAGCTTGGTTGCCCCTTCGCCGTCGCGGGCGATCTGTCTGGCGAGACTGACGCAGACCGCGTTCAAACCTGTCTGAAATGACGCGATTTCGCCACGGGAAAGCGGGCGTTCGCCAGCGGCGCCGTTGGCCAGCAGGAGAACCGTGTCGTTCGTACTCATGTCGCCGTCCACCGTAATGCAGTTGAATGACCGGTCCACGGCCTCTCGAAGGCATGTTTCCAACTGGTGCGGATCCATTCCCGCGTCCGTGGCGACGAATCCGAGCATGGTGGCCATGTGCGGAGCGATCATGCCCGCGCCCTTCGCGATGCCGCAGACGGTGAAGTCGCGCCCGTCCACGCGGATACGGACCGATGCCATCTTCGGCACCGTATCGGTGGTCATAATGGCGGCGGAGGCGTCCGCCCAGCCATCGTCGCGAAGGTCCCGGACCGCCACGGGGATGCCCGACCGGATCCTGTCCATTGGAAGGGGTACGCCGATAACGCCTGTCGAGTTGACAAGCACGTTTTCCGGCGCGACGTCGAGTTCGCGCGCCACCTCGCGGGCCGTCTGCCGGGCGTCGGCCAGTCCCCGTTCGCCCGTGCAGGCATTGGCGTTCCTGCTGTTGACGACGATGGCCTGGGCGGTATTGTCCACCAGGTGTTCCCTGTTCACCTGAATCGGCGCCGCCTGTACCCGGTTGGTGGTAAACACACCTGCCGCCGCTGCCGGTCTGTCGGACGCGATGAGGGCCAGGTCCCTGCCCTCCGGCTTCAGTCCGCAGGCCACGCCGGCAGCGCTAAACCCTGCGGGGCGGATGCAACGGCCTTCGGTGACTTTCAAAGCCGATCCTCTCAGAAGAATGCCCGTTTGATGTTCCGGACGGCCTGTCGGATACGGTGCTCGTTTTCGATGAGGGAAATACGCACGTAACCCTCGCCCATGTCGCCGAAACCAATACCGGGGGAAACGGCGACCTCCGCTTCCTCCATCATTTTGAGCGAAAACCCCATCGAGCCCAGATAACGGTATTTTTCGGGAATCGGAGTCCAGATGAACATGGACGCCTTGGGTTTGAAAACGGGCCAGCCGATCCGGTTGAGCCCCTCCACCAGAACATCGCGCCTGGAGCGATAGATATCGGCGGCCTGGACGACACAGTCCTGAGGACCGTCCAGCGCGGCAATGGCGGCGACCTGGATCGGCGTAAAAATACCGTAGTCGTAGTAGTGCTTGATGGTCTTCAACGCTTCGATGACTTCCGGATTGCCGAGACAGAAGCCGACCCGCCAACCCGCCATGTTGTAGGTCTTGGACATCGTGTAGAATTCCACGCCCACTTCCTTGGCCCCTTTTACCTGGAGCAGGCTGGGCGCCTCGTAGCCGTCGAAAACGATGTCGGAATACGCCATGTCGTGGATGATGACGATTTCCTGCCTGCGGGCGAAGTCCACGATTTCTTCAAAGAAAGCAGGGTCTACCGTCGCGGTGGTGGGGTTGTTGGGGAAATTGAAGATCATCATCTTCGGCTTTGGCCACAGCTCTCTCGCCACCATCTGGATTTCGGGAATGAACTCCTTTTCCGGCTTTAACGGCAGACTCAGCACGTTGCCGTTCGCAATGGCGACGCCGTAGAGGTGCAGAGGGTACGCGGGGTTAGGCACGATTGCGAGATCGCCCGGGTCCAGAAGCGCCAGGCAGATGTGAGCGAGTCCCTCCTTCGAACCTATGGTGGCGAGGGCTTCCGTTTCCGGGTCCAGGTCGACGCCGAAGCGACGCCTGTAATGCCGGCAGATGGCCGCGCGCAACGCGGCGATGCCCTGCGAGGGTCCATAGCGGTGGGTCTTCGGATCTCCGGCGACTTCGACCAGTTTGTCCACAATATGCGCAGGGGTGGGCTGGTCCGGGTTTCCCATCCCCAGATCGATAATGTCCACACCCTGCCGGCGCAGGCGCATCTTGTGCGCGTTGACGTCGGCAAACACATACGGCGGAAGGCGTTCGATTCTGCGTGACGTGATTTTCATTGACGAAACCGGAAGACTGGGCCGATCCCGATCGGCCCAGGTCAAAGGGACGTTACGCGAGCGCTTCCCGCAGGATCGGTTCGCTGGCGGTCAGGAAGCCCTCCCTGAGCAGCTTGTAAGTAAGGCTGTCCACCAGAGCGATCCAGCTGGCTTCAATGATGTTCTCCGATACGCCGATCGTATTCCAGACCCGGTGGCTGTCAGACGACTCGATGAGCACGCGTACCCTTGCGGCGGTGCCGTCCCGGGCGGAAAGGACGCGCACCTTGTAGTCTTCGAGATGGACGTCCTTGAGGATTGGGTACACGGGTTCGAGACCCTGCCGGAGCGCCGCGTCAAGCGCGTTTACCGGCCCGTCGCCATCGGCCACGGTGTGATAGACATGGCCGTCGACCTCGACCTTGACGATTGCTTCGACTTCCGTTCCTTCAGCCGACTTCCGGTTGATTGTGCGGAATCCGATGAGGCGGAACGGATCGGAGATGGCGCCGAGCGCTTTTCGGGCCAGGATTTCGAAGGACGCCTCCGCGGCTTCAAAGACGTACCCCTCGTGTTCGAGTTGCTTGATCTGGCGGAGAAGGCGCTGAAGCGCAGGATGTTTTTTGTCGAGTCCCGGAAGGAGATGGTTCAGCTTGGCGGCGATGGTGGCGCTTCCGGATTGCTCGGACAGCAGAAAGCGACGCTCGTTGCCCACCTGTTCGGGCCGGCAGTGTTCGTACGTCGCGGGCTGTTTGACCATGGCGTCGATGTGAACGCCGCCTTTGTGGGCAAACGCGCTTTCGCCCACATAAGGCTGCCGGTGATCGTGATGGACGTTCGCGATTTCGCTGAGAAAACGGGAGAAGTCCATGAGTCCGGCGAGTCGTTCCGGGCCGATACTGGATTTGTCGAGTTTCAGTTCGAGGCTCGGGATGATCGAACAGAGATTCGCGTTGCCGCAGCGCTCCCCGTAACCGTTGAACGTGCCCTGTACCTGAATGGCGCCCATTTCGACCGCCACGAGCGCGTTGGCGACGCCGACGCCGGCGTCGTTGTGGGTGTGGATCCCGAACGGCGACGTGATCCTTGTCTTCACGTCTTCGATGGTCTCCTTGAGTTCCGAAGGCAGGGTTCCTCCGTTTGTGTCGCAGAGGACCAGAATCCCGGCGCCGCCCTCCTGTGCCGCCAGGAGCGTGGCGATGGCGTATTGAGGATCGGCCCTGTACCCGTCGAAGAAATGTTCCGCGTCGTAGACGACCTCCCGTCCGTTTGATGCAATGAACGCGACCGAGTCCCGAATGAGTCTCAGGTTCTCGTCGAGAGTGGTTCGAAGGACGTGGGCGACGTGCAGTTCCCATGACTTGCCGAAGAGCGTGACCACGCCGGTGCCCGCCTGCAGCAGCGTATTGAGGATCGCATCGTCCTCCGGATGATTGTTCGCCCGGCGTGTACTGCCGAAGGCGGTAACCTTCGCGTTCTTCAGCGGGAGTTCGCGAATGCGATTGAAAAACTCCATGTCCTTCGGATTGGTGGGATTCGGCCATCCGCCCTCGATGTAGTGGACGCCGAGGGCATCCAGTCGCTGCGCGATTGTGAGCTTGTCATCGAGCGAGAACGCGATCCCTTCGGCCTGCGCGCCGTCTCTGAGGGTGGAATCGTAAATCTGTACGCGATTGGACATCATAGACTCCTGTGCATTGGGTCGGAGATTCGGTGAATCCGGATCAGACGCGCACGGTCGGCTTGACGGCCGCGTCCACGGTTTCAACAGATCGCCGTTCCAATGCGGCCCGGGCGGTTAAAGCCGCCCGGTCGATTCCACTTCCCTTCTGACGAATTCAGCTGTGTCATCCTATGTTTCCCGTATTACGCGCGTGCGACCGCATCGGCGATGAGATCGCCCACTTCGGACGTGTTGAATCCCATTTCTCCTGCGCCCATGCCCTTGAGTTTCGTGCCGACGACCTGGATGATGGCGTTTTCCAGGATGACAGCGCTTTCGGTCTCGCCCAGGACGTCGAGCATCATCTGTGCGGCGGCGATGCCCGCGACGGGATTGATGACGCCCATACCGGTGTACTTGGGCGCCGATCCCCCAATGGGTTCGAACATGGAAACGCCCTCGGGGTTTATGTTGCCGCCCGCCGCAACACCCATGCCGCCCTGAATCATGGCGCCCAGGTCGGTGATGATGTCGCCGAACATGTTATCGGTGACGATAACGTCGAACCACTCCGGGTTCTTTACCATCCACATCGTGATGGCGTCAACGTGGGCGTAGTCCCGTTTGACGTCGGAATACTCGGCATCACCGATTTCGTTGAACGTGCGCTCCCACAGGTCGAAGGCGTAGGTGAGCACGTTGGTCTTGCCGCAGAGGGTTAGGGTGTTGGCTCGACTGCGTCTTCGCGTGTATTCGAAGGCGTACCTGAGGCAGCGCTCCACGCCCTTTCGGGTATTGATGGATTCCTGGACGGCGACTTCGTCGGGTGTGCCCTGTTTGAGGAATCCGCCCGCGCCGGAATAGAGGCCCTCGGTGTTTTCGCGCACGACGACAAAGTCGACGTCGGCGGGCCCCTTGTCCTTTAAAGGGCAGTCCACGTTGGGGTAGAGCTTGACCGGACGCAGGTTGATGTACTGATCCAGCTCAAAGCGGGTTCTGAGGAGAATACCCTTCTCAAGGATCCCGGGCCGAACGTCCGGATGACCAATGGCGCCAAGGTAGATGGCGTCGAAGCCGCGTAGCGCTTCAAGGGCGGAGTCGGGCAGGGTTTCACCGGTTCTGAGATATCGCTCGCCGCCAAAGTCGAAGGTCTCGGTCTCATAGTCGAAACCGCATTTCCGGGCGGTGGCGTTGATGCACTTCAGGCCTTCCACCATAACTTCCGGACCCGTGCCGTCACCGGGGATGACTGCGATCTTGTAGGACAAGGGCTTCCTCCAATGGGTTAGAATCCTGAGATATAGGGGAGTCTTCGCACGACGGAACGGACGCTTTCACGGCCTTCCAGCAGCATCCCTGTGGCGTCCCACGTCCCTTCCAGAAGTTGAATGCGGTCGCCGTCGGGGATCCGGACGTCGAACGCGAGTTCGCCGCATGACAGGGTCCTTGCTTCCAGGTCGACGGTTATCTCGCGCTCCGGATCGGATTCAACGGCGTCCATCAGCGTCTGAATGCTCCCTGCCGGCGCGGTGACGCAGGGCAGTCCCATTGCCGTGCAATTGCCCTGGAATATTTCCGCAAACGATTCGCCGACGATTGCTCCGATGCCCCACCGCATGATCGCCTGCGGCGCGTGCTCCCGGGAAGAACCGCATCCGAAGTTGGCGTTCACCACCAGAATGGAAGCCCCGCGGTACCGGTCGTCGTCGAAGGTATGCTCTGTAGACTTCCGGTCGTCGTCGAAGGCGAATTCCCCGAGGCCCTCGAAAGTGATGTTGCGCAGGTACCTCGCGGGGATGATGCGGTCTGTATCGATGTCGTTGCCCCGCAACGGAATACCCCGACCTTCCGCCCGGGTCACTGAGGAAGATGCACCGTTCATCAACAGTCCTTTCACGTGAGCATGGTGCGCACGTCCGTCACTTCACCTGAAACGGCCGCAGCCGCGACCATCGCGGGACTCATCAGAAGGGTGCGGCCCGTCGGGCTGCCCTGGCGGCCCTTGAAGTTCCGGTTACTGGAAGAAGCGCAGATCTGGCGGTGCTGCAGCTTGTCCGGGTTCATGGCCAGGCACATGGAACAGCCGGCGTCTCTCCACTCGAATCCTGCTTCGCGGAAGATTTCATGCAGACCTTCGGCTTCCGCGTCTTTGCGTACCGCCGCGGAGCCGGGTACCACCAGTGCCTTGACGCTGCCCGACACCCGGTTTCCCTTCACGATGCCGGCGGCTTCCCTGAGGTCGGAAATCCGGCCGTTGGTGCAGGACCCGATGAACGCGACGTCAATGGGCATGCCGGCGATTGGGCTTCCGGCGTCCAGATCCATGTATTCGTAGGCCTCGGCGGCGACATCCCGTTCGTCTTCGCGAAGATCGCGCAGGGCCGGGATCTTTTCGGATACATAGACGCCCTGCCCGGGGGTGATGCCCCACGTGACGGTCGGCTCGAGCGCAGACCCGTCAAGCTCGAAGACGTCGTCGTAGTGGGCGTCGGAATCCGAGGCCATGGACTTCCACCAGTCTACGGCCCGTTCGAATCCGCCGCCGGAGGGCGAGTACGCCCGGCCCCTGAGATAGTCGAACGTGGTCTGGTCCGGATTGACGTATCCCGCGCGCGCTCCGCCTTCGATGGACATGTTGCAGATGGACATGCGTTCTTCCATACTCAATCGGTCGACGACAGGCCCGGCGTATTCATACGCGTAGCCGACGCCGCCCTTGACGCCGAGACGACGGATGATGTTGAGGATGACGTCCTTCGCGAAAACGCCCCTGGAGAGGCTGCCGGTCACCTCGATGCGCCGGACCTTGAGCGGGTGCAGGGCCAGGCACTGCGTGGCCAGAACGTCGCGCACCTGGGACGTCCCGATGCCGAAGGCGATGGCGCCGAACGCCCCGTGTGTCGACGTATGACTGTCACCGCAGGCGATGGTCATGCCCGGCTGCGTGAGTCCGAGTTCCGGTCCGATGATATGAACGATGCCCTGGCGGTCGTCGTGAAGGTTGAATAGCGGGATATCGAACTCCCGCGTGTTCTCCTCGATCGCGCCGAGCATATCCTCGGCCATGGCGTCCATCAGTGGACGGGTGCGTATATCGGTGGGGACGATATGGTCTACCGTGGCATACGTGCGTTCGGGATAGGCGACCTTGAGGCCGCGTTCGCGCATCATCTGAAACGCCTGGGGGCTGGTTACTTCATGAATGAGATGCAGGCCGATAAAGAGTTGGGTCTGCCCAGACGGAAGTTCGCGAACGGCGTGGGCGTCCCACACCTTGTAAAACAGACTCTTGCCCATGGGTGGTGTCGACCTCCGTGACTTGCGTTTCAGGCGCCGGAATCGGCGTCGGTTCGTCCGAATGCGGGGTCCTACACCGCTTCTGTTCGATGCCGCCGCACGCCCGCGCGCAGGGCCAGATGGTTCAGGGCATCGATGTACGCTTTCGCACTGGCCTGGATGATGTCCGTGGACGCGCCCCTTCCGGTGGCGCCGTCACCCTTCCGACTGACCTTGACGGTCACTTCACCCATCGCTTCGGCGCCGTGCGTGACGGAGCGGATGTGGTATTCGTCGACCTGGACGTTCGTCGAGGTGGCCTTCGCGATGGCCTTGTACGTGGCGTCGACAGGGCCGTCGCCCCACGCGGACTCCTGGATTTCGCTTTCGCCGTCCACGCTGATCCTCACGGTGGCCGACGGAATGGTACCGGTGCCGCTCGTGGTGTGCATGTACAGCAGTTGGAATTTCTCCGGTATGTCCCGGATCTCGTCCTCGACGATGGCCATCAGGTCTTCGTCGTACACTTCCTTCTTCTTGTCCGCCACTTTCAGGAAGCGCTCGTATGCCTTGTTCAGGTCATTCTGGTCCAGGTGATATCCCAGTTCTTCCAGCCGGTGCCGAAGGGCGTGCCGCCCGGATCTCGCCGTGAGTACGATGCTGGTGGCTTCCAGACCCACGTCTTTCGGATCGATGATCTCAAAGTTCGCCCGGTTCTTGAGGACGCCGTCCTGGTGTATCCCTGAACTGTGGGCGAAGGCGTTGGCGCCGACAATGGCCTTGTTCGGGGCGACGGGTATTCCCATCAGGCGGCTGACGAGCCGGCTCGTCGGACAGATCTCCTTTGAGTCTATATTCGTATAGAGTTCGTAATAGTCGCCCCGCGTACGGATTGCCATCACGATCTCCTCCAGCGAGGCGTTTCCGGCGCGTTCGCCCAGACCGTTGACAGTACATTCCGCCTGCCGCGCACCGTTGAGGATGGCCGTAAGGCTGTTGATGACCGCCATGCCGAGGTCATCGTGACAGTGAACACTGATGACGGCACGGTTGATATTCGGGACGTTGTCGCGGATATTGCGAATCAGGCCGCCGAATTGTTCGGGCACGGCATAGCCCACGGTATCGGGAATGTTGACCGTTGAGGCGCCTGCCTCGATCGATGCCTCGATGACGGCATAGAGGTAATCGAGTTCGGTACGTGCGGCGTCCATGGGAGAAAATTCCACGTCATCGACAAATGCCCGGGCCCTGCTGACGGCGTCCACCGCCATTCCGAGGACTTCGTCGGGGGACTTGCCGATCATGGCGATGTGGTGGGGCGAGGTACCGATGAAGGTGTGGATTCTGGGTCTGACGGCGCCGCTGAGCGCCTCGCCGGCCCGGTCGATGTCCATCATTACGGCTCTGGCAAGACCGCAGACGGTTGGACCTTCGACCTCCTGTCCGATTCGCCGGACCGCCTCGAAGTCCTCGTCCGACGAGATGGGGAAGCCGGCTTCGATGACGTCGACTTTCAGCTTGCCGAGCTGCTGGGCGATTTCGATCTTCTCCCGAACGGAGAGTTTCGCGCCGGGCGTCTGTTCGGCGTCGCGCAACGTGGTGTCGAAGATGAAGACGCGGTCTCGATTGTCCATGGTATGCTGTCGCCTCCTGCGTGCGGTGCGTCTTGCTATTCCCCGCCTCCGGCATCCTGCTTCAGCTGGGAGTCGCGCAGAAGCGCAACCGTGCCCGTCCTTGCGATTTCGTTGATACCGTAATCCTTAAGCATGTTGATCATCGCCGCGATTTTGTCTTCTTTTCCCGTGACTTCAATCGTCATCGAGTTCGTACTGACATCCACGACGCCCGCCCTGAATATCTCCGCGATCTGAATGATCTCGGAACGTGTATCGATGCGGGTCTTTACGTTGATGAGCGCAAGTTCGCGCTCGACGAATTCACCCTGCGTGATGTCGATGACCCTGATGACGTCCACAAGTCGATTCAGCTGCTTGACCACCTGCTCCAGCACGCGGTCGTCACCTCTCACGACAATGGTCATTCGGGAAATGGTTGGATCTTCGGTTTCTCCGACGGAGAGGCTGTCGATGTTGAAACCTCGGCTGGAAAACAGGCCTGAGATACGGCAGAGAACGCCGAAGTGGTTCTCGACCAACGCGGAAATGGTGTGTCTTGTCGGCATATTCAGGTCCTCTTGTCCGGTATATGACAGGGCAGTAACCTTGCGATTGCCCGAGAGGCTCGTTCCGGGACCGGCGTTTACTGATTTTTCAGGGGATTCGACGTGTAAGAGAGCCTCTTGTGTACGTTCAATTGTCCGGAAGGATGGCGGACAGCAAGAGGCTTGAGGATGCGGGGAGAATAAGAATTCGCGTACGTGCGACGCCGCGCGCCGCGGAATGGCGCGGTACCGGGAAGGGGCAGGCGCCGGAGGGCGCCGACGCATAGGGTGAAGCGTATGGAGTCATCGTCGCACTCTCCAATTCGGATCCGACCATCCTACGTCATAAAATACGAATATTACAGGATTTGTAAAGGCGTGTCAAGAAAAATCAGGCAACCTCATCATTTCGATGTCGGGCTTTCGGTTCGGACGGCGGCAAAGGCTCCGTCCCCGGCCTTCCCCGCAAGGCGCGGCGGGGTCGCGCCGGTGCGTTTTTTCAGACCGGGGGCTTGACACGATTCGACTTTTTTTATTAATTTTCCGGTCGAATTCAAGTGCGCCGGGTGTTTTCCGGTAACATGGGTTGAAGGAGGACCGTACATGATCCGGGTGGAGAACCTAGTCAAGAACTACGGTGAGGTCCGGGCCGTTCGGGACATCAGTTTCCAGGTCAACGATGGCGAGATTCTGGGGTTCCTAGGTGAGAACGGGGCGGGCAAGTCAACGACGCTGAAGGTGATGACGGGGTATCTGTCGGCAACCGCCGGCAACGTTTTCGTGGACGACATGAACATCGTGGACGATTCACTGGAGATCCGCAGACGCGTGGGATACCTGCCTGAGTTGAATCCGCTCTACGGTGAGATGATCGTCTATGACCTGCTTTCGTTCATTGCAACGATCCGGCGCATGGAAGGCCGGGCGTTCCGGCAGGCGCTGGAGCGCGTCGTCGAGCAATGTGGGCTTGCGGGTGTTGTTCACAGGGCCGTGCAGGAATGCTCAAAGGGATACAAGCAGCGAATCGGCCTGGCAACGGCGATGCTTCACGATCCGGATATCCTGATTCTGGATGAACCCGTGACCGGGCTGGATCCCAACCAGATTGTGGAAATCCGCGAGTTGATTCGTTCGCTCGGGCGCGAGAAGACGTTGATCATGTCCAGCCACATCCTGCAGGAAATCGAAGCGACCGTGGACCGGATCATCATCATTCACAACGGGGAAATCGTGGCGGACGGTCTTCGCGAGGAACTGATGTCCAGCTTCAGGGGACAGACGCAGTTGACGCTCGAGGTCAAAGAGGCGCAAGAGGAGAGCGTGCAGGGGCTGCCCGAACAGCTGCAGGGGGTCGCGCTTTCAGGCGTGGCCGAGAACAATGGATCTCAGACGCTCGTGCTGGAATACGACCGCGACACGGATCCCAGGGAACGTATTTTCCATTATGCCAGAGACCACGGATGGGTGATTCTTGAAATGAGCCAGGCTCGAGTTCAGCTGGAGGACGTATTCAGGAATCTCACGGGAGAGGGGGCGTCCAATGCATAATACGAAGGCGATCTATCTGAAGGAAATCCGCTCCTATTTCAACAGTCCCATGGCCTACATCTTTCTGGTCATTTTCGCGGTGTTGAGCGGGTACTTCTTCACAAGCACGTTCTTCCTTATCGGACAGTCCGATATGCGCGCGCTCTTCAACATCGTGCCGCTGGTGTTCCTGTTCTTCGTCCCGGCCATCTCCATGGGACTGATCGCGAAGGAAAAGAACCTGGGCACGATGGAAGTCCTGTCAACCATGCCAATCCAGGACATTGAATTCGTCACGGGCAAATACCTGGCATCGGTGAGTCTGATCGTTGTGGGGCTGCTGTTTACGCTGGTACATTTCCTCACGCTCCTGGCGGTTGGCACGCACGTCGACGTCGGCGCGGTGATCACAGGATACGTGGGCCTTGTCCTCGTGGGCGCGTTTTACGCGGCGGTTGGTACGTTTGCAAGCAGTCTGGCGGAAAACCAGGTGATTTCGCTGATCATCGCAATTTCGATCATCATGGTGTTCTTCCTGCTCGACAAGCTGCTGTTGTTCATTCCGGCCGGGCTGGCGACAATTGCGCAATTCATCAGTGTGGACTTTCATCTGTCGAATATCGCACGGGGCGTCGTGGATTCCAGGAATCTCGTCTATTTCGCCGGGATGATCTGGTTGTTTCTGGCGCTCACCCTTCGGGTTCTGGAGATGAGAAAGTGGAGGTAGTCGATGTTTGCGGTTCACAATAGGCGATCGTTCACCATCTATCTGCTCCTTGCGGTTGTCATCGTCGCGGCGCTCAACTTCGTGTCCAGGGACCTGTTCTTTCGTCTGGACCTGACCGCGAACGGGATCTATTCGCTTTCCGATTCCAGCAAACGCGTGGTGGCGCAGGTCGAAGATCTGTTGACGATGAAGGTCTATTTTACGGACAACCTGCCGGCTCAGTACGGCAATAACCGGCGTTACCTGCAGGACATCCTGGAGGAATACGAGGCATTCGGCGGAGGCCGCGTGCGTTTCGAGTTCTTCAGGCCCGAAGACGACCAGGCGCTGGCCGACGAAGCGCGGAAATACGGGATTCAGCCCGTGCAGCTTCAGGTGGTTCAGAACGACAAGCTGGAAGTGAAACGGGTCTATATGGGGATGGTGTTTCTCTACGGGGACGGGCGCGAGGTCATCCCGGTGATTGAAAGCACAACCGGCCTCGAATACGAGATCACCACGCAGATCAAGAAGCTGATTGATACGGAAAAACAGGCGGTGGCGTTTGCGATCATCGGTTCCGAGCCGCCCCGGGTGCGGAACATATCCGCCGTGCTCCAGCAGTCGTACCTCGTCCGGAACATCAGACTGGCCTCGCCGGTGCCTGATGACATCGGCCTGTTGATGATCAGCGGGGTGACGGACTCGTTGAGCGAGGATGAGCTTGCGAACCTCCAGGCGTTCGCGGACCGAGGGGGTAATCTGTTCATCGGCCAGGGGCGGGTCACCGGCGACCTGAACGGTCAGCGCGGCACCCCCGTAAAGTCGAACCTGTTCGAATTCCTGGAGTCGACTGGCCTGCAGGTGAAGGAAAACCTGGTGCTGGACCAGCGGTGCAGCGCGATCACGATCAGCCAGCGCCACGGATTTCTACAAATGAGTTCGCAGATACAGTATCCGTTCTTCCCGGTGGTGCACCGCTTCGGCGAACATCTGACGGTGGACGGGCTCGAGCAGGTGCGCCTGCTCTTCAGCAGCGAGATCGCGCTCGCGGATTCGACCTCGACCGCCGCGCAAACGACGCCGTTGATGTATACGTCCGACCGGTCCGGCGTGATGACCGGATTCTTCAATCTGCGGCCCCTGGAGAATCCGTTCTTCAACACGTTGAATCAACCGGGAAAGGTGGTGGGCGCGCTGGCGCGGCGAGAGGGCCCGCGGGGGATGAGCCACGTCGTGCTGGTAGGTGATTCCGGTCTGTTCGAAGACGAGTCGGGAGGAACCTTTCCGGAGAATTTCGTCTTTATTGCAAATGTCGCCGATTTCCTGATGGGGGACAGCGATCTGGTGGCGCTCCGATCCCGTGAGATTACGACCCGCCCTCTCGCGGAACTCGACGACGCCGAGAAGGCGCGTTGGAAATGGCTGAACGTGTTGCTGCCGCCTGTCCTGATCGTTGCGTACGGACTGCTGAGGTGGCGACGGGAAGCCGGGCGTGCAAGGACGTTGGAGGAGCAATATGGCTAAACGGGCAAGACTGTGGCTGATTGTAATACTGGCGCTGGGCGCCGGCGTGGCGTACGTCCAGCTTTCCAAGACGAAACATACGGCTACCGGCGTGCCGATTTACGCGGGTAGCAGGGACGACGTTCAGCAGGTCGAGATCGAACGGGGGGGCGAGCGCGTCGAACTGCGACTCGACGGCGACGTGTGGCGGCTTGTCGGTCACGACTCACTGGAGGTGCGGGAGGCGCCGATCGACAATCTGTTCGACAGGGTCCTGAAGGTTGAGCGCACAACCCTGATGACCCGGAGCGCGGACCGGTGGAGCGTATATTCGGTTGACGATTCAGCCGGGATCCGGTTGTCCGTGAGGAATGCGGGTGGCGACGAGCTTGCCGCATTCGTGTTCGGCCAGTCCAGGCGGGACTGGAGCAAGAATTATGTACGGCTCGGATCCGACAAATCGGTATATCTGACCAACAATAACATTACGTACTATCTGAATGCGACGCCCGACTTCTGGGGAGCGAAGCCGGAGCCGGCAGCGGCGGACACGACGGGTCCGGATATCGACGTGGGCGCGGATGCCCCTTCCGATGCGCCGCCGGCGTCTCCGGTTCTGATCGACGCGAAGCGCGATACCTCGGGTCCGCTGAAGCTTGATCTGGATGCAGTGGCCGATACGGCAAAAACGCAAGAGTGAGCTCACGGCACCTGATTCCGCCTGCATCGTCTGGTCAGGATTCGAAAGGTTTCAATGCCCAACTGGCGCGAGAATTCAATTCTCGCGCTTTTTTCGTGTCCGAAATCCGGTTGCATTGACCTCCCAGGATATTATCTTGCGGTCGGCAGGCGCACAAAAGCGCAATCCGATCGCCGGCGCCGCCATACATATAAGTCTGCCGGATGTTTTCGGAGGGTGGTTGTGCAGATTGCATGGAGCGGCCTGTCTCAGTGTTACGAGTTCGATACCGGTGAAATCATGGGCGGCATTCAACCCTTTACGAATTACCACGGTATCTGCGGGCTGATGCACCGGGGCTACATGGCAGGCGTGGTTCGGCACAACAAGGCGTTTTTGAATGCCGAGTATTATCTCAGGCCGGGATCGGGGATGGTGATGTACCCGCGGCGACTCTCCATGGCGAGGGAAGTGGCCCACGAGTTGAAGCACGACGGCGTCACGATCCGATTCCCCCCGGAGCCGGATTTCCGAATGGAATTGGATCTCCACTATCGGCCGTTCGGAGATGCGGTGGATCTGATTACGACGATACGGCCGTCGGTGGATATCCAGCGCTTCGAGATTTTCTTCGCCTCGTACATTGCCGAGATCTTCGACGAGACCTGGGTGCCGATAGCGAATGCCGGGGGGACCCGGTCCTGGACCCGATTGGACAACCGGGTGGTGATCAACAGGACGTTCGGCGTCGCCAGAAACGACCTGTCCCGCGAGATGATTCAGGACGGGCGATACGGTGAGCCGGACCGGGCCCTGCATCGGGACCTGGAGGAAAGGGACTTCAGTCTGCCCATCCTGGCCGTCAGGAACTCGTCCAACGGGTTTACGCTGGTTTTCCTCTGCGACCCCGTCCACACGACCTATCTGACCGGACAGTACCACGGTTGGGACACCGCGCACGACTGGTGCTATGGCGGGGACCTCGCGGTGGGTGCGGAGATGGTGACGCGAACGAGAATGGTTTATCGCTGTTTTCCGGATACACGGGTGATGGGCAAGGGTATCGGATCGTTGTGGACAGCCTTTGCAGGCCCCATTTCCCAATAAATCTCAGGAGGCAGGAGTATGCTGGCGATCGATGGCGGTGAGAAGGTCCGTAAAGCGCCCATGCCCGCGCGGCGTCTTTTTGGAGAAGAGGAGAAGCAGGCCGTGATGGCGCTCTTCGACGAATGTATCCGGACGGGGAACGCGTTCGGGTACGACGGGCCCGAGGAACGCGCGTACGAACGGGACTTTGCGGATTTTATGGGCGGTGGATACGCCGACCTCGTGAATTCGGGCACGACGTCTCTCTACTCGGGGCTCGGCGCCCTCGAACTGGAGGTGCCCGGCGAGGTGGTGGTGCCGCCGATCACCGATCCGGGCGGGGTGATGCCCGTGGCGCTCCTGAACCTGGTACCCGTCGTGGCGGACGCGGATCCCGGCACGTTCAACGCTGGAGCGGAACAGATCGAAGCCGTGCTGACCGAACATACGCGTGCGGTCATCGTTGCGCATATCGCCGGGGAACCGGCGGACATGGACCCGATACTGGAGCTGGCCGAATCGCGCGGCTTGCCGGTGATCGAGGATTGCGCGCAGGCGCACGGCGCCAGGTACAGGGGGCGGCTCGTGGGCAGTATGGGGGCGATGGGGACATTCTCTACGATGAGCGGCAAGCATCACGCCACGGGCTCACAGGGCGGCGTGGTGTTTGTGAAAGATCACGATCTCTACTGGCGGGTGAAGCGATTCTCCGATCGGGGCAAGCCGTTCAATCTCGAAGGGAGCGGGCTGTCCAACACGAGAGCGAGCCTGAATATGAACGGGAACGACCTGGCCGCGGCGATCGGCAGGGTCCAGTTGCGGCGCCTGGGTGAGATCGCGGACAACCGTCGAAGGGCGGGGGACGCGATACGGGACGGTATCGACCATCTGAAGGCCGTATCCATGGGAAGGCAGGTGCCGGGTACCGAATGCGTTTACTGGTTCCTCCGCTTTCACGTGGATGCGGAAAAGCTGAACGTGGACAAGGCAGGTTTCGTCAGGGCGCTGGCGGCCGAAGGCCTTTCGGCGTCCGTGTCCTACCGTCATATCCCGTCCGAATCTGCGTGGTTCAGGGAACGCAGGGTTTTCGGTAACAGCGACTATCCGTGGGGACTTCCCGACTACGGAGGCGACCGCAACGCCACCTTCCCGTGTCCCAACGCGGTCGAGGCCGCGGAGAGCCACTTTACGATGCCGATCCATGAGAACTACGGAGAGCAGGAGGTGGCCGACATCGTTGCCGGCCTTGAAAAAGTGGAGGCGGCCTATCTGAAATAAGGGGCAATCACCGCGGCACTGACGGGGCGGTACGCACAGGAAACCGAATGGGATCAGAGTATGCCCGAAGCGGACTTCAAACAGATACAAAGCCTCTTGCCCGCACAGGAGATCTACCGTACGGCGGACGTCGCCGATCTCTGGATGGGGAAAGACGATGCCGGTATCCGCCTATTCAGGGGTTCGGTGGTCGAGAACGACAGCCCCGGCGCCGGACGGTCGGACGACCTGGACGAGGACCCGTTTATTGAGATATCCGGCAGCCTGGCGCTGAAGAAAACACTGAGGTTGCGACAAAACCCTGCCGGGACGGCGCATGTGGCCTTTATCGCACGGGAGCGGAGAGGTCATTCTGCCACGCTTCGACTCAACGTCAACGGGCGTGTGGTGCTGCGCCCGCCCTCGCCGCTGGCCACCCCCGATGCGAAACAGTATTGGGAGTTGGCGTCCGACGAGGGCGCCTGGAGCTGGAGCCGATGGTACTACGTGGAACTGCCCGACGGTTGCCTTCGTCATGGCGAAAACCAGCTGGTAATGGATGTCGCCGACGGAGGGTTGGGTTGGAGTCTGATGGTGGCGGACTATCGGGATTACGTGAAGGGGATGCCGGAGCCGGTGGTGTTGCCCGCTTCGAGTCTTGCGCGCCGGAACGGGGAATGGACGTCCGAACGCGGCGAGTATGTGATGCGGCTGGTCCTGGACGGGTACCGTGAAAGCGGGCGTATCGTGTCGCCGGTCATCGATGCCGCGGGTGAAGGGGAGATTAAACGGCGGCATGCCGTTCGTGGATTGCGCCTGGATTGGGACGTCGACCTTCCCGCCGGTACGTGCGTCCAATGTGACGTGAGGACGGGACCGGATCCAATGGTGAATGAGGCGGTCTGGAGCGGCTGGCAATCGTGCGAACGCGGATCGCCTGTAACGCGCGTCTCGGGGCGCTATCTTCAGTGGCGGATGCGGTTACAGACGTCGGACCCGGCGTGCACGCCCGTCCTGAAGGCGATGCGGGTCGTGGCCGACGCACGTCCGGACGGAGTCGCGCCGCCCCGGGTTGTCAGCGCGGAGAACGCGTCCATCCGGAGGTCTTCGTACTGGATCGCGGACGAGGACTACAGGCACGACACTTTAAGGGAACTGCGCGACCGGTTCGAACTGGATGTCGTTGTCTCCGGGGCACAGACCGAATTCGAAGCGATCGAGCGTCTGATGGCGTGGGCGTATGCCGTTCCGCTGGGTGCGTGCTGGCACTATCCATGGGACGTTCTGAAATGGCTGACGCTCGATAGGGATTCATCCGGCGCGATTGAAATGAACCGGTACCCGGAACGGCGGCGCGACAAGATGTGTCTCTATCCCAATGTCGCACTGGTAGCCGCCTGTCTGAGTTTCGGATATCCCGCGCGGCACGTGAACTTCCACAGCGAAGGAATGACCGGGCACGAGATCGCGGAGGTCTGGTCGAACGACTATTGCAAGTGGGTCCACCTGGACGCGACGCGGGATTTCTACTGGTACGATCCGAAGACGCGTGTACCGCTGGATACGCTGGAGGTGCACCAGGTCCTGGCGAACCGGCTCGAGGACGTCGAACGCTGGGACCGTCCATATCTGTTCCGGCAGGACCTCGATGCCCTCGTCCGGGACCTGCCGATTGCGATTCGGGAAGGAAGCCACGAGTTCTCGACAAAGCAGGGGGCGCACTTTCTGTTCAGGTCGTTCTGTCACTTCCGCATGATCCCCCGAAGCAACGTGTTCAGCCATCCGCGTCCCCTGCCGGTGAGTCAGGGTACGGAAGTCTGGGCCTGGGACGGGTATCTCAACTGGGCCGACGACAGGGTACCGCCACTGCGTCACTTCACGCGGCACACAAACCGTCGATCGGATTTTTATCCATCAATGAACCGGACCCGGTACACCGCGGTGGGAAATGAGAATGGGACCATGCTGAGGGTCAACCTGGAGACGCAGACACCCTGTTTCTCGGGTTATCTGTCCAGTTTGGACTTTGACGAGTGGAAGCCGTGCCAGGAGAGGTTCGACTGGCAACTGCACGACGGGCTGAACACGATGCGGGTACGTTCCATCAACAGCGCAGGTGTAAAGGGCCCCGTCAGCAGTCTTGCCGTCGCATTGTAACGGTATAGCTTACCAATTCCACATGTGCCCTTCCGGTCGCCGCCCCAGTCGGGGTGGCTTTTTTCTTTGTTGCATGCGACCGGGCCCGGCATCGATTTTTTTCGCATGCGCAGGATACTTTCCGCCGTGATGCGCATCTTTATTCATGTCACGCGCGCGGTAATTTGACGCTTCCCGGAGGCGAATTTTGGAAAGGCTTGAGGATCGGGACCTGGTCCAGCTTGCGGTATCCGGGGAAACTTGGGCGTTCGGTCGCCTGGCAGAGCGGTACGGTGGACGGATTTTCGGAAGGATCCGCCGTCTGGTCAGGCAGCCGGACGATGCCGAAGACCTGGTCCAGGAGGTGTTCCTGCTGGCGTTTCGGCGCCTGGGTCAACTCCACGATGGCAGCAGGTTTTCCCCGTGGCTTTCGAGGATCGCCGAGAACACGGCCCGAGAGTGGCACCGGCGCCGGATGGTGCAAATCCGATTCGAGGAGTTGCTGTCGAAGGAGTGGTCCCGGCCCCACGCAGACGAATCGCAGGCGGAGCGGGAGGCCCGCATGATGGTCAGGGAGGCGATTCGCCGGCTTTCGGGTGCGCATCGGGAGGTGATCGAATATCATTATTTCAAGGGCCGCTCCTACGGGGAAACCGCATATCAGTTGGGACTGGAAGTCAACACCGTTCGCAGCCGCCTGCAGAAGGCGAGGCAGCGGATCAAAAAGGAGATGAGCGAGATGACTATCGCTGGAAACACGTACGATCTTACGGCGCAGGATATTCAGGCCCTCTATTGGGCGACCCGGTTTGTGAGCACGGACGAATCGCGACGTATACTCCAGGGTGTGTGCCTGGACACCGGCGGTCGGGTTGTTGGATGCGACGGAGCGCGGTTGCTGCTTCGCACGCTCGAGGGCACCGAGGACCTGGAGAAGCAGGTGATCCTTGGGCCCGGGTTCGAGTTGCCAGAGCCGCAACACGAGCGGGCTACGCTGTCGATCCGGGGGAAACAGGCTTTTCTGAAGGCCGGGGGAGAAGACGAACTCGTAATCCCGGTTCTTGACGTGCCCTATGTAAACTATGAGGCAGTGATACCGGCAAAGGGCGGCAGTTTCGTTCGGATATCCGCGGGTGAACTGCTGCAGGCAGTGAGCCTTATCACGGAGCATCTTGAGCCCAGGCATCCGGCTGCAGGGGTCTGGACGTATTCGCCACAAGTAGAGGTTCAGATTTCCAGCGAGCATCAGACGCTTTCGCTGGTCACGTCCAGGGACCTGGGCTATCGTGCCGCCAAAGAGAATGCCGGTAAACCTGTATCGAATGACGATGCCCCGTGGGCCGGCGTTCCGTACTGGCGGTTCACGACCTCAATAAATGGCAAGGTCAACCTGAAAGACAGTCCCGAACCGTTCAGATCCAGTGTAAATCACTCCTACCTGAGCGACGCTGTCTCCGGAATCGAAAGTGGGGGTATGCAGGATATTCACTTTACGGATCCAATGGAGGGTCTACTTTTCACTTCATGCGACTATCCTGACCGGAAAGCGCTTGTGATGCCGATGAGAATCGAGTGAGCGTCGGCATGGATACAGGTACCAACGCAACGCGAATGATAATGCAAAACCGGGCGCCCCTTTTTTGGAGCGCCCGGTTCGGCTTTCTGAAGGGACGTCGACCGCATTTATCGGGCGGTCGCCCTCCACGTGGTAATCTCCTTCATGATTCGCCTCCTTTCTCTCTCGGGCAGACCACGCGCCATGACCTGTCCGGGTTCCGTCGACGCATCAACAGCACGTAAACCATGCGGTCCGCATGTTTACACGCAGGCGGATGCACGCGCCTGCGCGGCACTCCGTTGGACCGGCCGACCGTGGTAATTCTACCCGCTATGGTCCAATGTTGCGGGAAGCCGCACAAATGTCGGCCAAAACGGCAGTTACCGGCTCCAGCGAGGTCTCTGGCGCCAACACGACATCATACGCCGAACGGTATTCCTGGAGGTGGTCGGAGTCGGCGGGGAAGGCGAAGCTGAGCAGTAGGGTGTGGCTGATGTTTTCAGCCATCCTCGTATCCTCAAGCGTGTCGCCAAGGAGCAGCAGATTGCTGCGTCCTGCCATCTCCGGTGTGACATCCACCCGCCGTGCGTGTTTATTCAGGCTGTGGATCAGTGGGGTCCGATACGCAACCGCAGTACCGTCGGCGTCGAAAACCAGCGTGTTGGCGACGATGGTGAAATTGTCCGTGGATTGGCCTTCTTCCGCAAGTCGCGCTTCGATGATTTCCCTGATACCTGCGGACAGGATGATCAGCGGTATCCGGCGTTCGCGCACGGTCTGAAAAAAAAGGCCGGCACCGTCTCGAAGGTGCGGCCGATTCTCGCGGACAATCCGGCGGATCGTCCGTTTATTGAGTTTGAAATCCAGAAGCAGATCGAACTGAAGGGACCACCAGCGGCGCAGGTGACGCGACTTGTCGCCTTCCGATATTTCGGGTGCGCGTTCGATGCTTCGGTATCGGTCAAACAGTTCCTGGTAACGTCGGGTGAACGCCGGCCCGAGAAGCCCGCTGTTCGCGATGACCGAACAGGAGGACTGATCACTGCCGTCTTCAGCCGTGGACCGGGTCAGGGTTCTGTCCCAGTCGCTGACAACCAGGAGCCTTTCGGGCCCGTCTTCCTGAAATTGCTTCAGCTTGTAACGCCATCGCATACGGTGTTTCGCCGCTCCGGGGCGATGGTCTAGCAGTCCGTTGATAAAGTCGCTCTGCAGGCGAGGCCGAGGCATTGTGGTCGAAGACAAGGCGCGCAACCGAGTCCCATCCCTCGACTCGGCGAGGGCGCGCAACGCAGTATTTCGACCGCAAGGGCCGGCCGTAGCCCGGATGGGCTTTTTCAACGGGCTGTTAGTCCGACGATTCGGCTTCAAGGGACTGGGACAGCACTCTTTTCAGAATCTTGCCGGGTTTGAACATGACTTTGCGACGGGCGGGCACATAGACCGTTTCGCCGGTGCTGGGGTTGCGCGCCTGGTTCTTTTCCTTCGTCTCCTTGACTTCCCAGGAGCCAAAGCCGCGTATCTCGATCCGTTTGCCGTTGCAGATCGAAGACGTCATGGCTTCGAACAGCACGTCAACGGCTTCCAAGGCTTTGGTTTTGGGATGACCGATGTTGTCTGAAAGGTACCGCGCCAGAGAAGCCTTGGTTATCGTTGCCATGCGTTTTCCTTGATTGAGGCAGTTTCCCGGAACTTCGACCCGGGAACGATAACTTAGAAATCTACCAATGTCAACAGAAAAACAAGATCCCTAAATGACTGTTTTACGTTCCTTTCGGGCGACTACGGCACGAGAGATTGCGGGTGGTATATCCCATTGCCTTCCAAAAGAACCCTTGCCCGCATTTCGCGCCGGGTTTATATTGAAATTCGAAGCCGGAGCACTCCGTAAGTCGCCCGTGCTCGAGGGTTCGGTATTTGAAATCCAAAAGGAGACCGCATCCTATGAAACCCGCTTTGGTGGGTCTGCTGGCCATATGCGTCTGCGTCGCGTGCGGCGGTGAAGACAACGAAAATAACCCCGCGAGTTCCGAGTCGCTGGCCGGGTCCTACGATCTGTTGAGGTTGACCCCATCGGGCGGTTCCGCGATATCACCGCCCAACGCTTCCGGGATAATGACATTAACGGAAAACCGGTATTCGATTGTGGCCTCCTACGTTACAGCGGGTTCGGAGGACGTAATCCGGGTCGCACAGACCGGAGGGTACGCAAGGTCCGGCGCCAGTCTGAGTCTCACTCCCGACGGTGGTGGCGGCGCCCAGTCAGGTCAGGTGGCGTCCGGTGGAAGTTCGATCACCGTACTGATTTCGGCGCAGGCGGGCGGTCAGGCACAGACGTTGACGCTGGTTTTTTCCAGGTCAGGTGAATAGGCCGCGGTGCGGACTTCGCGAAGGGGTTCGGGATCGGGACACGCGTTTAAGGAAAAAACGTGCGATGAGTCGAATCGGTGTGATAGCGTTACTGCTGGCCATCTTCGCGGCGTGTAAACCTTCGGAGGACACGGATCTCATCGCCATGGTCAAGAAGGGAGATGAAGAGGGTGTAAAGACGCTGCTGGACGAAGGCGCTGACGCGAACGAAGAAGGCAAGGCAGGTACGACTCCGCTGATCGAAGCTGCGAAAAAGGGTGTTCCCGAAGTCTTGCAGCATCTGCTCGATGCGGGTGCGGAAGTCAACGACGACCTCTATAGTAGAACCGCGTTGATGGCGGCGGCGATCAAGAAGGATTCGACGATCACCGAGATCCTGCTGGAGGCGGGCGCCGTCGTGGATGCCAGAGACCTGAACCGTCGGACCCCATTAATGTTCGCGTCCGACGCCGGGCTGACGGGCGTCGTCCACGTCCTGCTGGCTGCGGGCGCGGATGTCAACGCGGTCGCGCGGTCCGGCTGGACACCGCTGATCTACGCGGCCTACGGTGGCCACAAGGAGGTTGTGAGCCGGCTGCTCGACGAGGGCGCCGACGTCAACGCGGTCACCAGAAACGGGAAGACCGCCGTCTGGCTGGCGGAGTACCGCGACAAGCCCGAGGTCGCCGAGGTATTGAGGGAAGCCGGTGAGATAGACCGGTAACCTGCCGGCATGCCGGGTCTGATTGCACTCCTTAAGGCGCTCTTCGAGTGCCTTTTCTCTTACGCGGTCCGGGATACGTAAGGATTCATTGCTTTGCCCCGAAAAAGTGAGCATTTTTCCGGCTCCCGGCATTCTTCCTGAATCAGTTTTTACTCTGCTCTCGATTCTTGATCCTGATCGGTACCGATCCTGCTGTTGTTTTCTTTTCCTGTCCATCCATGTAAGTCTGAATTCTTAAGAAAAGAGGCCGAGTGGCGATCCTGAATGCGGCAATCATTGGTCTCGGCGGGAGATCGAGGGCGCATCTCTCCGTATTGCCGGTCCTTTCCGACAGGTACCGATTGGTCGGCGTGTGCGATATCGACGCGGAAAAGGCACAAGCGGTCGCCGAACAGACGGGCGCGACGGCGTATTCGGATCTTCAGTCAATGCTTGATTCGGAGTCGCCGGACGTCGCATTGATCGCTGCCTTGCCGGAGCTTCATCACCCGATTGCGCGCACGCTCGCCGAAAGCAAGGTTCACATCCTTTCCGAGACTCCTATTGCGCACACGCTTCCGTGTGCCGACATGATGATCAAGGCCGCGGAGGATAACGGCGTTTATCTGGAAGTCTCCGAGAACGCCCGCAGATGGCCTCGTGAAAGATTGAAACAGAAAATCGTAGAGGAAGGACTCATCGGAAACGTCCGGGAGTTCTACGTTTCGTATACGTCCGGATCATATCACGGCATCAGCGCGATCCGGTCGATTCTCGGATCGGAACCCCGGGCTGTTTCAGGTACTTTTCCGGACTCTCCGGAAGTGAGAGAGCGGGGTATCATACGTTGGGCGGAAGCGATCCGCGGGACATACGAACATAACACGCGTCGGAAGAATTACTGGGAGGTTATTGGTTCGGACGGAGCTATTCGTGGAATGGAACTGAACCTTTATAGGGGGGACAGAAAGTTGCCGATTGTCAGCGGGGCATCGGCAACCGGGCAGACAAGCATGATACATCGATCCAGCGTGGGCACAAAGCCTGAGGCTGTCTGGGAGAGTCCGCTCAGGGCTTATGCGCTTCCCGATGAAGACAGCATTGCCATTGCCGAGGCCTGGTGCAGCCTGCACGATGCCGTGGTCCAGGGAGCCGCTCTGGAATATGGCGCGCACAATGCCAGAAGAGATCTCGAAGTGTTGATGGCCGTCCGAGAGTCGGGCGGCAGGGAGGGGATATGGGTGGACCTGCCCCTCGAGCGTATGACAGACCACGAAAAGAGGATTCACTCAGCCTTTGAAGAGAACTACGGCGTCGACCTCCTCGATCTGACGCTACACCATCCGGCGCAGCGGGGATCACTCACCCCGCGTCTGCGGGAACTGTTGTATTGAGTTGGGCAGGCCGTGCGAGCGCCAATTCTGATATCGAGAAATAAATGGGATCCTGATCCTCCTAACCGCAGGAGAACGAAATGATCAACAACATTCACAAGATCGCCCTCGTCAGCGACGATATCGAAGGCGCCGTACGCTTCTATACGGAGACGCTGGGCCTGACCGAACTCGAACGCTTCTCGAATGAGGACGATGAGGATTTCGTCTTTCTCAAGGCTGGCGACATGATCCTGGAGCTGATGCCGCAGAAGACCATGCAGGCTGACGTGGGCTTCCATCACGTCTCGTTCAAGGTTGGCAATGTCGACGAAAGCGCCGGCGAGCTCAAGGGCGCCGGCGTGGATATCGCCGTGGAGCCGTTCGACGCGGAGGGTACGGATATCCGCCTGAGCTTCTTCAACGGCCCGGATGACGTCCTCCTCCAGCTCTTTCAACGCGAATCCGATCCTGCCTGAAAAACACGCTGTTCGTCTGAAGAAGGACCCGACGCAATAAAGCCGTACGCCCTCAGGCGTACGGCTTTATTGCGTCGGGTCCGCCAGTTCCTGGTTCAGGGATCTTCAAGGGTTCATTACCTCGGATCCAGCACGCGTCCGACAAACAGGATGGCATCCGTGGCGTTGTCCCGGATCAGAAAGATGAACGGCCGGTCGGCCGTGAAGGCCGGCGGCAACGAGGTGACACCGATCGTGCCGCCCGTGGCAGCACCGGCCTCGGTGCCCCGTTCGTCCACCTTGACAAACGCCTTGTGAACGACCGCCGAGAGGTAGAGTTCCTTCGTTTCGGCCATTCCTGAAAAGTCGGCCGATTCGGAGTCGAAAGCGTCCGGCATCCCCATTCCAGCCAGCGTGTCGCCCAGCCTGAATTCGGACTTGATCTCGAAGGACGGAACGGAGAGTCTGAGGCGGATGGGCCTCATTAGCTTCGAAATCTCACTGACGAGGTCCGCGCTCAACGCGTCTTCGAGCTGACCGAATTCGCCACTGGCAGGAAGAAGGATGATCAGCGACGCCTCCTCTCCCGCATAGAGCATTTCCACTGACTGGACCTGGTGTGTCTCGTGCATCCCGTAGTTGAAAGCCTCCGTCTGGTGCATCATGGGCACGTTGACGCGATCCCCGCTCAGGAGGTGAAACGAATCACTCGTGGTCCGGTTTTCGTCGAAAGGGTAGTGCCAGGCGGCGTTGAAATAAATGGCATTTGTCAGTACCAGCCGCGTCAGTTGGTCGATGACGCCCTGGGGAATCAGGTCCTGGATTGTGTCTTCCGTCCTTTTCGCGACCCAGTCGTTGATGGCCGTCCGCGATGCCTCCGGATTTTCCACGAAGTCAACCGCCCGCATGCCGGCGCCGTAGTTTTCGGCCAGCGTGTCGAGGAAGCGCGGCAGAAACGCGTACCCCTTCTGACCCCAGATGGCATTGGCGATGTTCAGCCGGAAGTTTTCGGCATCCTGACCGCCGCTGCCTTCCCCGCGGGATGAGAGCGCGAGGTCGAGGACGTTGAACGCGGGGTGCAGCTGATCCGCGGGAAGTTGAAACCGAAGGACCTCCTCCATCTGTCGCGCCGTCTCGCCCCTCGCACCGGCGTACATCATCGCCAGCGCCACGGAGATGCTGTGCGGCGAATAGAACAGGTTCCCGTCCCGCTCTCTCAATGTGCCGTAGAGGTCGAACGCGAACCCGCTGTTTCCCCGCACCAGATCGTCCAGATTCACATCCGATGCGGACAGAGAGGTCTTTCGCGCCTTTTCCGACCGCAGTACTTCGGTCGTTTCGTCTTCACCCTCATTCGCTGTCTCGTCAACCGGCGATTCCCCTCCGCATCCGGGGTGCGTAGAGATCAGAATTGCGGCAATAAATGCGGAAAGCCAACTTCCGAGGGGGGTCCGAATCCTTGTCAGGTTTGATCGTCCTGTTGCAGAGTCCATCATTTCTCGATGCTCTCCGGTGGAAAGATGTGCACGTATTGGTCGTCTGTGCCTATATTTGTGAGAAATCTCCCTATAATGCCGAATCGTCTTCAGCCGCGTCCACAGTGGCAGAAATGCAGAGAATACATCTTGCCCGAGCTTTAAACGCCTGCCATCGCGGCGGGTTTCCCGTTAATCGGTGTTCAAACGCACAAACTCAGACGTTATGTCGCTCCCGGCTCTCTGGTTCGTAATAGGGAATGGCTTGACATGTAGCGTTTTTTTGTGTCATTTCTACTCTTGGTGGACATCGGAGAGTCTCAGGAAATTCCGAACAGCTTACGTCGGGTTCGGTCACCTTGGGGACGAGGTGATGAAGGAGTTTCGTGTGTAAGGATATCGAAGATGAGACATGACCCTATCGTAGCTGAATTCCGGGCAATACGAGACAAACTTGCCGCTGAGTGCGGCTATGACATCAAGGAGATCTTCCGGAGAGTACGGGAGCAGCAGGCCAAATCGGGCCTGAACTTCGTGCGTTATCCTGCCGGTCGCAAGACACCTCCGGACGAGGCGGGTGAGCCCCAATGAGGATAGATAGAAGGACCAAATGTGCTTCAACACCGCCAACAGCACATCAGTGTAGATTTGAACTTACCGGCGAGAGCGTGAAACGACGTGCCAAGGCTCAGCGAGCTGAATAAGTGAAACGAATTTTGGAGGTGGATCGACAATGAACTTCAACACGACCAACAACACTTTCCGCCAGCTAATGGGAAATGGGCTGAGCTATCGTGTCCCAAAGTTTCAGCGTGACTACTCCTGGGGCCTCGACGAATGGGACGACCTCTGGCAGGACATTGTTGCGCTTTTCGGCGAGGACCCTGAGCCCGCTCATTACATGGGCTATTTGGTCCTACAATCGGCCGACAGTCGTTCATTTGACATTATCGACGGTCAGCAGCGAATGACCACGTTTAGCTTGTTGATGTTGGCGGCGGTAGCGCATCTGGTTGAGCTTGCTCCGCCGGATGATCCGACGGATCCACAATATCGGCGTGCCGAGCAGTTGCGGGGCAATTACATCAGGGACCTGGATCCGGTAAGCCTGGTATCGCGATCCAAACTGACGCTGAATCGCCATAACGACCGGTTTTACCAGAATTACTTGGTCCCGTTGGAACACCTTCCGCAGAGAGGTCTTAACGCCTCCGAACATTTGCTGCGTCGCGCTTTCCTCTGGTTCAGGGAGCGTGTCAAGGAACATTCGGGAAACGACGGCGAATCTGTGGCGCGTTTTGTTGATGCTACAGTCGATAAACTGTTCTTTACGATCATTACCGTGACAGACGAATTTAACGCCTTCAAAGTATTCGAGACGCTGAATGCCAGGGGTGTACGCTTGTCCGCAACGGATTTACTTAAGAATTACTTATTTTCCGTCGTTTCACGCGGGAATCCGCACGAATCGGAGCTCAATAACCTTGAAGATCGATGGGAGGGTATTGTCGGGCTGCTGGGCAGTGAGAGCTTTCCCGAATTCTTACGGGTGTTTTGGAATAGCCGTAACAGGCTTGTACGTAAATCCGATCTGTTCAAGACAATTCGCGGTGCGATCATGGACAAGTCGCAGGCCTTCAAGCTCATCCGGGATATGGATCAACACACACGGGTATACACGGCGTTACGGGGCCCGGAAGACGAATTGTGGACCAGTACCGAACGTGTTAATCTTGCTCAATTGCAGATGTTCAACGTTCGGCAGCCCATGGCGCTATTGTTGGCAGCGTTCGCGCGTTTTGCAGAAAACGAACGGAGTGAGTTCACCAGGCTCCTGCGAGCGATAGCCGTCGTGTCATTTCGCTACAATGTGATTTGCAGTCGTCAGAGCAATGAGCAGGAGGTCGTCTACAATCAAATTGCACGAGAGATATCAGAGGGACGTGTGGTCGATGCGGTGTCTGCGATTGAGGAGCTTCGACGCGTCTATCCGAACGACGGCGAATTCAAAGCAGCGTTCGAGGAGAAAGCGTTGCGGACTACCAGCAGCCGCAACAATAAGGTAGCCCGCTTTGTTCTGTGCCAATTGGAAGAAAAGCTGTCCGGGAAGGGACCTGATTTCGAGAGCGCGAGATACGGTATCGAACATGTGCTGCCCGAGAATCCCGGTCATGGCTGGGAGCAGTTTGAGGACCGGCAAAGAGACGCGGCCACCTACCGTCTCGGAAACATGACCCTCATGGCGACAAGTGACAATCGCAAAGTCGGAAACGCGGGGTTCGACGAGAAGCGGGTGGCATATGCTCGAAGTCAATTTGCGATTACCTGCAAAATAGCACGGGATTTTGACACATGGACTGTAGATAAAATACGTTCGCGCCAAGTCTGGATGGCGAAACAGGCTACGAGTATATGGCGGATTAATCTTTGATGTTTGAATCGAGCTGGACGCTCTTGGACAATGCACCTGGCCAAGGGGCTGGAGTTTCGAGCCGTTGCGGTTATGGCGTGTGACGACGAAGTGATTCCCCGGCAGGAACGAATCGAGACAGCAGCCGATCACGCCGACCTCGAGGAAGTCTACAACACGGAGAGACACCTGTTGTATGTCGCCTGCACCCGCGCTCGTGACCACCTGATGGTTTCCGGGGTCAAGCCGGCTTCCGATTTCCTTGATGACCTTCGGGAATGATGTCATTGGCGGGGAATTTGCGTCGTTGCATCTGGCACAGTGTGATAGAGAACCACGAAAGCGAGAAGGATATGGCGGAAAAAAGAGCCGGTCTTCCGTACGTCTGGGTGACCTGGCTGACGAAGTTGCTTACCGGAGAAGCGTCATGCGAGTGGGCGGGTTGGTTTCAAGCCCAGCACGACAGAAAGACGTGGACTGCGGTGCCGGATGATTTCGATGCGACGACGTGGCAGATCGAACATACGGCGGCGAGGAATAAATATCAGGCAATGCTGGAAGATGAGGGCTTTGACGTGTCAACCGAGTCTCAGAATTCGTTCCACCTCAAGGGGAGGACGGCGACGGTTGGGGGAAAGCCTGATTTGATCGCGGTGAAGGGAAGTCGCGGCCTGATTGCAGATATCAAAACGGGTCAACCCCGGACTTCGGATCACGTTCAGGTCATGCTCTATATGTACGCCGTTCCGAAAGCATTTCCTGCCAGATACAAAGAGGTTGTATTCGAGGGGCGGGTTGTCTATGGAGAGCGGGAGGTCCCGGTCCCATCATCGGCTGTTGACGGTAAATTCATCGAGCGATTTGCGGAGTTAATCGGAAGGTTGGCGTCGAACAAACCGGCCAGAAAAGTCCCGAGCTATGGAGAATGCGGGTTTTGCAGGATTCCTGTGAGCGAATGCCCTGAGCGAGCGGACAGCGACACTCCTGCCGCAGAAGTTGACGACTTTTGACCCTGGAAAAACAAGGCGCCAATTCAGGTCCAAAGATCAAAGAGGGAGCCGATGGAGACTTCGGCTCCCTCCTGTGTGTTCTGGTGGGCCCTGCAGGACTCGAACCTGCGACCAACGGATTATGAGTCCGCCGCTCTAACCAGCTGAGCTAAGGGCCCGTTAACAGGGAAATCTACACGAAATGGGGGAAAGGACAAGGGTTTTATGGTCAATGCGGCGCTGTTTCGGTTTGCGCCTGCCTGCCTGCGAACAGTTCCTTTCGTTGACGGGTGAGATCCTTGTGTTCGGCCATCAAGGCCATCGGATCTGTCCCGCCTCCCGCCGCGCGCAACCGCGTCTCAACGGCCGTGATTCGGGTGTCGAGGGCTTTGAGTTGCATTCTGGTAAGATAATCCTGCAGCGGTATCCGCCCTTCCGGGTCGAGGATGCCGGTTTCCATGGATAGCGCGGATACGATGCCGGCCAGTTCGGCGTCCTCGCAACGATTCAGCAGCGACGCGGCTGACGCCGTCCGACCCTCCTTTCGCGCCGTCGCGATCATTCCAGAGATACGCCTGTACATACTGTTGGTAAAGTGACGTGTGTCAATTTGCTCAAGCACCTTGTCTGCCGTGGAATCGTCGGCCATCATCAGTGTGATGAGCTCCCGTTCCATGCGAGGGCCGGGCTCGAACGACGACGATCGAGAATCTGCATCCCTGTCTGCCGGGTTGCGCCCGGTTTGCCGGTAACGGGCGGCTCGCCGCACCGCGTCGATGACAATCGCTTCCTCGATCCCCAGCTTCTGCGCGGCTTCCTGGATCAGAAAGCCCCGCCGGGCGCTGTCCTTCGCCTGTGCGATGATTTCCGATACGGTCCTGACGGCGCGTGTCTTGCCGTCCGAAGTGGACAGGTCATCCCGCGACCGGACCCAATCGAAGAGAAAATCCATCAGTGGCGCGGCGGAATCGGTCAGTTCATTAAAGCCGTCGGAACCCCGCTGCCGCACGAAGCTGTCCGGGTCCTCGCCGCCGACCAGCGTGACGACTCGAATATCCAGTTCGGACGACATCATCGCCCCGATTCCGCGAACGGCAGCGGCGGTACCCGCGTCATCGCCGTCAAAAACGAGCACGGCCTGGTCCGCATACCGCTTCAGCAGGCGCGCGTGTTCCTGCGTGAGTGCGGTCCCTGAAGACGCGACAACGTTGCGGACGTCGAACTGATCCAGGGCGACCACGTCCATATATCCCTCGACCACAACCGCCGACCGGGTTGAACGGATCGGTTCCCGGTTTTTCCAGAGGCCGTAGAGCGTGGCGCTCTTGTTGTAGATGGGGGTCTCGGGCGAGTTCAGGTACTTGGGCTGCTGCTCGGGATCGAGGGCGCGGGCGCCGAACGCCACCGTCCTTCCCGTGTGCGATTCGATGGGGAAGATCACTCGGTCGCGAAAGCGGTCGTAGTATCCGCCGTTCTCACGGGCCACAGCCAGCCCCGTCCGTTCGAGCATCTGCGCGCTGTACCCGCGTCGGCCCGCCACGCCGAGCAGTCCGTCCCACGCCTTGGTGGCGTAACCCAGCGAAAAGGCTTCCATCACGGATTCGGACACGCCACGGCCCAAAAGGTATTCACGGGCGCTCTCGCCGGACGGGTGGCGCATCAGCATGTGGCGGAAGTATTTCTTCGCGAATTCGACCGTTCTGTAAAGCTCGTCATTCGTGTCCTTTTCCGCGGGACTTCCGGATTCGGATTCGGGCAGGACGATTCCGACCTGATTCGCGAGTTTGCGCACGGATTCAACAAAACTGATGCGTTCGAGATCCATCAGGAATCTGAAGGCATTTCCGCCTGCGCCGCAGGAGAAACACTTGTAGATCTGTTTCTCCTGTGAGACATTCAGGGAGGGCGTCCGGTCGTCGTGAAACGGGCAGAGGCCCAGAAAGCTTTTGCCGCGCTTGCTGAGCGCGACAAATTCCGATATGACGTCGACGATGTCCACCGAGTCGCGGACCTGTTCGACGGTATCTTCAGGAATGCGGGCCATAGCGGATTCCCGATCGGTTTGGAACGAAAACAGCGTTGCGGAAGGTAAGCGTGTTGTAGGCTTCGCGAACCTGGTGTGGGGGAAGTGCGGATCGTCAGCGCGGGCGTATCCGGCGTTCAGGCATCCACCCAGCGGTTGTCTTCCCTGATCAGCTCGACCAGTTCGTCCACGGCGACGGCGGTTGGGATGTTTCGCTTGACGATGTCCTTGCCGCGGTAGAGCGTGATCCGGCCGGGGCCGCTGCCGACGTACCCGTAGTCCGCGTCGGCCATTTCGCCTGGACCGTTCACGATACATCCCATAATGCCGATCTTGACGCCTTTCAGGTGGTCGGTGCGTCCGCGGATAAGGGCGGTGGTCTCCTGAAGGTCGAACAGGGTGCGGCCGCAGGAGGGGCAGGAGATATACTCGGTTTTCGAGATGCGGGTGCGAGTCGCCTGCAGGATACCGAATCCGAGGCGGTTGAGGTCTCCGGGTCCGACGTCCGGCGATACCAGCCATATGCCGTCGCCGATGCCGTCTGTCAGCAACCCGCCGGTGTCAATCGCGGCGTGAAGGATGAGCGCGTCGTCGTCGATGCCTTCGTATTCGCGTTTAAGCACGACGGGAATATGGATGTCGCGCTCGACGAACTCAGCCAGAACGCGGCGCAGGTCCGGCATCGCGTGGATATTGTCCGTACGCAGGACAAGCGCGCAGTTGGCGGCCGTCCGCAGCATATCCAGGGCGTCCGCGTCGACGTCATCGGGTTCGGCAAGCACGAAATTCAGGCGTTCTGACCGATATGGAACCTCCCGAAAGGTGGCCAGATCGAACAGGGGATAGGCGTTCGGCGCCCCGCGCCGGTCACGCCAAGCATCGTGGTCCAGGATCTTGCCGAGTGTGCCCGGGAGGCCGAAGCCGATATCCCGGTTGCCCAGATAGATGAAGTCGGGCGCCATGTCCGCGATATTCCATTTGTCCAGCGTCGCGTCGTATTGATAGCCGATGGAGGACAGGCAGGCCGGTGATTGCAATTCGCCCGGGGAGAGGATTACAACCGGCACACTGTCGCCGCCCACCCGGTCCACGGGTTGGGTTTGACGCCGGGAATAGGCGTATGGGTCGATCGGATTTCTGACGATAGCGGGAATCGGTGGATGCCCCGGTCTGGCCTGGTACCTTTCGACGAGACGGATACACACGGGAATCTCGGCTTCGGGCTCTTCCGTCAGGGAGACGCGAATGGTGTCGCCCAGACCGTCTTCCAGGAGCGCTCCGATGCCCACGGCGGACTTGACGCGGCCGTCTTCGCCGTCGCCGGCCTCGGTAACGCCAAGGTGAAGGGGATAGTTGAAGCCCTCGGCTTCCATGCGATTGACCAGCAGCCGGTAGGCCTGTATCATCACCTGGGGATTGCTGGCTTTCATGGACAGGACAATGTCGTGGTAGTCCAGGTCGGCGCAGATGCGCGTGAATTCAAGTGCCGATTCGACCATTCCCAATGGCGTGTCGCCGAACCGGCTCATGATGCGGTCCGAGAGGGAGCCGTGGTTGGCGCCGATACGCATCGCGGTGCCGTATGTTTTACAGATGTTGACCAGCGGCGTGAATTTTTCCCGGATGCGTTCGATCTCTGCGGCGTATTGCGCGTCGGTATACTCTACGATCTGGAATTTCTTTTTGTCCGCGTAGTTGCCGGGGTTGACCCTCACTTTTTCCACGATACGCGCGGCGATTTCCGCCGCATTGGGCGTGAAGTGAATGTCGGCGATCAACGGGGCGACGTACCCCCTGGCCCGGAGTTCGTTCCGTATGGCCTCGAGGTTGCGCGCCTCGTTCTGGCTGGGCGCGGTGATGCGTACGTAATCCGCACCTGCCTCGATGATCCTGATGGACTGTTCAACCGTGGCGAGCGTGTCCATGGTGTCCGTCGTCGTCATGGACTGGACCCGTATGGGATTGTCCCCGCCAAGCGGAATATGGCCTATGGACACTTCCCTCGTCCGGTACCGGCTGTACTCGGTGAGACTGTTGCAGTACTTCCCGGGGTCGGTCTGCAGGTTGGTAATCAGCATCGGCAGGTTCACATTAAGGGCGGAATTCGGGGCTTGAATCCTTCACGGTACTAATATAGACGAAACCCCGTGAAGTGTCAATCTGCGCCGGATTGGAAACCGAATACCGCGGCGGTGCGGTGTTGTCTTGCGGCGCTGGGCGCTTTCAGGGATCCAGGTCGAGTGCGATCACCGTGACGCCTGCACCGCCTTCGTTTTGCAGACCCAGGCGCTGGGACTTGATAAGTTCGTGTTCGCGGAGATGGGCGCCGATCGCCCGGCGAAGGGCGCCTGTGCCCTTGCCATGGATCACCGCCGCGCGCTCCATGCCGGCCAGGTAGAGATCATCGATGTATTTGTCGACGGTTTCCACCGCCTCGTCCACGGTCATTCCTCTCAGGTCCACTTCCCCGGAAACGGCGTCGCGCCTGACCTGCGCGAAACGGGCGGAATCCGAGGCGGCCTCTACGGTCGGTTCCACGAATTCGAGATCTTCCCGACGTGCCTGCATGCGCAACTTGCCGATTTCCACCGGTACGCGCGATCCCTCGTTCCGTCCATCCGCCACGATACCTTCCTTACCGAGGCTTCGAACTAGGACGCGGCATCCTGGCTCAAGTTTTGACGCAGGTGTATCCGGCTCCTCTACAGCGGTCGTCAATGTGCGCCGCGCCCGCTCGACCTCGGCTCGGGCTTTCTTGATTGAGTCCCTGTCGGCGTTACGTCGTCTGAGTTCGGAAACGGTGCGTTCGATGAGCGCATTGGCGCCATCCAGAATGCGCCGGGCCTCGTCCTCGGCGCCACGCTTGAGTTCACGCTCGCGTTCCTCCACTTCCTTGAGGCGGCCGGTATACTCCGCTTTCAGACGTTCCATTTCACGTCGGACGGACCGCGCGCGATCCAGTTCCTCGTTGTAGTGCCGGTACGTGTCATCGATGTCCGCGATAAGGGCTTCCATTCGGCCGATGTCGCTTCCGGCAATGCGCCTGGCTTCGGCGACGATAGCTGACGGCATCTGAAGCCGGCGCGCGATTTCGAAGGCATAGCTGCTGCCCGGCATGTTGAGACGAAGCCGAAAGGTGGGCGTCAGCGTATCCGCGTCGAAGGCCATGGAACCGTTGGCCATCCCCTCCGTGCGGTGCGCGAATGCCTTGAGCGCGCCGTGATGGGTCGTGGCCACTGTCCTGCAGCCCCGTTCCGTAAGCGTACCCAGCAGGGCCATCGCCAGTGCCGCTCCCTGGTCGGGGTCGGTGCTGGCGCCCACTTCGTCCAGAAGCACAAGGGACCTGGCTTCGGCATGGGTGGTGACCTCAACCAGATTCGCCACGTGAGAGGAGAACGTGCTGAGGTCGTTCTCGATGGACTGCGCATCTCCGATGTCGGCAAAGACACCGGTAAAGACCGGAAACTGCGAATGTTCCGCTGCCGGCACAGGCAACCCGGCCTGAGCCATCAGCGCGAGGAGGCCGACGGTTTTGAGCGCGACGGTCTTGCCGCCGGCGTTCGGGCCGGTCAGGACGAGGCTGCGTACGCCGTCGTTATCCATTGCAAGGCTGAGCGGGACGATGGAATCGGCTCGGTCCTCACCGCTCAGCCGATAGAACAGAAGGGGATGACGCGCATCATGCAGTTCGAGGCGCCCTTCCACGTTGAAGACCGGTTCGCTGCAATGCAGTTCGCGAGAAAAGCCGGCCATTGCGTAGATGGCATCGAATCTTCCAAGAATCCGCTGGTTTTCAAGCAGGCGATCGCTTATCTGGCCCACGCACCGGGTGAGTTCGTGAAGTACGCGTCTGATCTCCTGTTGCTCGGCCAGTTCGAGTTGCCGCAGCCGGTTGTTGAGCGCCAGCGTGGCCATCGGTTCGACGAAGAGCGTGGCCCCGCTGGCAGATTGGTCGTGTACGAGGCCGTCCAGCCGGTGTTTCTGGTTTTCACGAACGGGAATGACGAAGCGTCCGTTCCGGATGGTGACCAGCCGTTCCTGCACGACGGTGTCGGGGAGCCGGCTCAGGATGCTCTCGACGGAACTGCGGATCTCGGACCGGGTGTGTTCCAGGCCCCGGCGGATCCGCTTCAGTTCGACGCTGGCGGAATCCTTGACGGTCTCCGTGGATGGATCGATGGAACGTCGAATATCTGCTTCCAGATCGGGGTGCCGGGACAACCCGGATACGAGCGCCTGGAGTCGGGGATACTTTGCCTTGCGCTTGTGGAAATACGCCAGAAGACGGCGAGACATCCGTACGACTTCCTCAATCTCGACCAGTTCGCCGACGGTGAGCGTCGTACCGGGTACCGAGGCGGTTTCTGCCGCGGCCCTGATGTCGGGAATGCGTCCGATCGGGACGGGATCGTCATATCCGATCAGGTCCATGGTTTCGAGGACGGGGCGGAGGCGGGCTTCGATGCGATGGGGATCGTCCGCCGGGGCCAGGCCTTCGACCTCGTTTCGCCCTGCAACGGAAACCGCGCGTTCCGCGATCAGGTCGAGAATCTTATTGAATTCGAGGGCCTGGATGGTTTTGGGAGGCAGGGTCATAGGGTCATGGCTCGGTCGGAGAAACCACGCATTGATTCAGTCGAGAATCCATCTCCTCCAGCGGGCGGCCACGCTATTCCGGTGCGCCGCCTGAAGTGGGGGTTTGTGGACTGTCCGGTGTCTGTTTTTCTTTGCTTTGAGACTCCTCAATGAGTCCCTTGAGACGTTCCCTCGCTCTTCCGGTTCCCCGGGTCACACTTTCCACAAAGGGATGTGACGATGACTCCTGATTTTCCGGCACGAGGTATCGGTAGAGTTCCGACGCCCGTGGAATGGCGGCCTTAACGGCATCCATCACGACCAGGCAGGCCTGCTGAACGTGGCGTGTCAAACGCGCGTCGTCAATGTGCGCAATCACCCCCGGGTGCGGGGAGTACGCCCGCAGCAACAGGATCAGCAACCCCAGAAGAAGCAGCCCCTGCGCCAGGCCGAGTATGCCGCCGCACAACGTATCCACGACGCCGAACGGGGTGGCCTTGAGCATGGCCTGAAGCATCCGTCCAAGAAGGTAACATGCGATCAGCGTCGCAAGAAATACACAGACGAAGCCAAGCAGGGCGGGGCCGTGGCCGGCACTTTCGCCGGAGATCCACTCCGAGACCTCGCCGCCGTACGAAAGGCCGAGTCCGTAGGCCAGAATAAAGCTCGCCAGACCAATCAGACCCCGGACAAGCCCCGTTCGGCAACCCCTGAAAACCATCCAGCAGAGCCCGATCAGCAGGATCAGGTCGACAAAGTTCATTCGGCCCTCCCTCTGGTGTCCTGTCTACGAACGCGGGGCGCCCGAACTGCGTTGATCCGGGGGTTCGGCTCAACGTCTATGTGCAAAAAATACAACCGCATCCGAAGGTGGATCGGTGCGGTTGTCGTTGCCATACTCGCAAATCTGGACTTACTGATTGAAACGTGTTTCGAATTTCATGCGTTTGCGCTTCGCTGCTGCAATTTTTCGCTTGCGGCGCTCACTGGGTTTTTCGAAATGCTGGTGCTTCTTCATCTCGGTCATTATTCCTGCTTTTTCGCAGGTCTTCTTAAACCTCTTCAGCGCCTTTTCAAACGGCTCATCATCTCTCACGACAACCCTGGCCATTGGCTGAATTCCCTCCTTTCCGTTTCCCGCGGAAACAAGCCATGCTCGTGAACAAGAGACGTTGGCGTCCATGCGCCAGTCCCATTGCCCGCCGCCATGCCATGTCTTGCAGGAAATTGATGTTTCTGAATATATAAATTCAATGGACATTATGCAAACGGTTTTTCTTTGGTTGACTGGATGCTCGCAATAGACGTATACTTTCTTTGCGCCGGCACGGGATTCAGCGCCACACCGTCGAACGCTGCGGAACTTAAATAGACGCCAAACGTTGACGTAAGACAGGGGAGCCGCAACGATGGGTGCGCGAACGAAGGATGTCACAGGTCGAACGGGCGGGCCCGTACACACGGGGTTAATGGGCGCGCCCGTGGTTCGGAAAGGGCGAATGAGGTTGGGGCTCCGGAGTTCCTACAGTCTGGGCGCCTATCTGTTTCCGGCCGCAACGCTGATCATCCTGGCGTTTCTGGTATATATGCAAATCCTGGTTGTGGACCCGATGCGCCGGGATTCACGTGACCTGATCAAACGTCTGGCCTTCTTTTACGGGTTGGCCACCCAGGATACCGTGGTTGTCAGCGACCTTGACGTCAATGAAATCTTCAGGACCATTACGAATGCGAATTTCCCCGTGGTCATTACAGACTCCCGGGGTGAACCGCACATGTGGAAGGCCATACAGATTCCCGAAGGTAACCCAAGTGACCTCAGCGCAGTCGACAGGGAGCGAATGCGTCGGATCGTTCGAAGACTGGATAGCGAGAATCCGCCTTATTCGTTCGAGATTCCGCAGATCGGTCCGCGGGTGTTGCACTTCGGCGATTCACCGCTGGTCCGCCGGCTGGCATGGCTGCCCTGGGTTGCGCTTGGTGTAACGGCCCTGTTCATCGGGGTGGGATATCTCGGCTTTCAAAATGTCAAGAACAGTGAGCAGAGATCGATCTGGGTGGGCATGGCGCGGGAGACCGCTCACCAACTGGGCACGCCGCTATCCTCTCTGTACGGTTGGATCGAGTTGATTAAGTCGGAACTTGAGCACTCCTCGGGGCCGGTGGATGAACAGACGCGCAGGCGATTCGACCAGATCGTGGTTGCGATGGAGGAGGATACCAGCCGGTTGGATACGATCGTCTCCCGTTTCAGCCTTATTGGTTCCACGCCGGAGCTGCGACCGGAAAACCTTCGTCACGTCATCGAAGAGACGGCCACCTATTTGCGCGACAGACTCTCGCGGGAAGTCCGGATCGTTCAGAGAAACTACGAAATACAGCCCGTCCCGCTGAATCGGCAATTGCTGGGCTGGGCTTTTGAGAATCTGTTCAAGAATGCCGCGGACGCGATGGAGGGCAAGGGCGGAAAGATAGAGATTTCCGCGGAAGTGCGGTCCGAAGGAAAATGGGTGGATGTGCGTGTGCGGGACAATGGCAAAGGGATTCAGCCGAATCTCGTCAAGCAGGTTTTTCTGCCCGGTTACAGTACGAAGGAACGGGGCTGGGGGCTGGGACTTACGTTCGTCAAACGTATCGTAGAAGACTACCACCGGGGCAGAATCTCCGTCGAGGAGAGTTCGCCGGAAGAGGGAACCACGTTCCTGATATCATTGCCCGTGAGGCCGGTAGAAGAGCGGAAGGCCACGTAACGGCCGGGAGCTTGAATGCTATGAGAGAAAAGCAGGTTCTGTGGGCAGACGACGAAATCGACCTCCTGAGGCCGCATACGATGTTTCTTGGTTCCAGGGGTTATAACGTGACGCCCGTTACAAACGGGGATGACGCGATTGCGATGGTCAAGCAGCGGGGATTCGACATCGTACTGCTGGATGAGATGATGGCCGGACGCGGCGGGCTTTCCACGCTGGCGATGATCAAGGAAATCAATCCGGATATCCCCGTAATCATGATAACGAAGAATGAGGAGGAGCGCCTGATGGAGGAAGCGCTCGGCCATCGGATCGACGATTATCTCACCAAGCCGGTTAACCCCAGCCAGATACTCTCGGCCTGCAAGAAACTGCTCGACGCGCGGCAGATCGTGACGGGGCGCATGGGTTTGGATTATGCGGCCGTATCCAATCGCATTCGTGCATCGATGGCGGGCAACGTGACCTGGCAGGACTGGATCGACATCCATGTGAAGCTCGCCGAATGGGACCTGGAACTGGATCGGATCTATGACGCGGGTCTGCGAAAGATGCACGAGGACCTGCGCCGGGCATGCAATCGCGCTTTCGGACGCTTCGTCGAGGCCAACTATGCCGATTGGCTCCAGGACGACATGGACTCGCCGGTGTTATCGGTGGACGTCGTGAGCGAGTTTGTCCTGCCCTTGCTTCAGGAGCGAAAGCAGGTGTTCTTCGTGGTCGTGGACTGTATGCGACTGGACCACTGGCTGGCAATCTCTCCGCTCCTGTCCGAACTGTTCAATATAGAGCAGCACTACCACTATTCCATACTCCCCACGGCCACACCCTATTCCAGAAATTCCATTTTCAGCGGCCTTTTTCCCAGCGATGTGGCCCGGTTGTATCCTCAGGAATGGCGTTCCGGCTGGGACGACGACAACAGCCGCAACCGGCACGAGCACCAGCTCCTGGACCGCCAGATTCAGGAACTGGATCCCACGCTGAAACTGGATACCCGATACGTCAAGGTACTGGATATCGCCGAGGGCAACCATCTGGTGAAAAAGGTGCATTCGTACCGGTCCTTCCCGCTGATGTCGGTGGTGTTCAATTTTCTGGACATTCTGGCACACGGAAGGTCGGAGTCGGATATTCTGAAGGAGATGGCGCCGAACGAGTCCGCGTACCGGTCGCTCAGCCGATCCTGGTTTTCCCATTCATCGCTGTTCGAGATGTTGCGAAAGCTGGCGGAAACGGATACCACCGTGGTGCTGACGACCGACCACGGCTGTGTCATGAGTACGCGTGCAACCGTGGCGCATGGCAATCGGGATACGTCGACGAACCTCAGGTACAAATACGGCAAGCATCTACGATGCGACACCAGGCACGCGCTGTATATTGCAGATCCGAACGTCTATCGCCTGCCCGATCTCGGAATGGGTACCACGTATATCATTTCGCGAGAGGACTACTATTTCGTCTATCCCACGAAATTCAACGAATACCAGCGGTATTACGCGAACAGTTTCCAGCACGGCGGCATTTCGCTGGAGGAGATGGTCCTGCCGGTCGCGGTGCTGAACGGCAAATAGCCCCAGGCACAGTCCTCGAGATACCTGCCGGTTGGGGGGGCAGGTATCGCACGCTCGTGTTGCCTGGCCGACGATTGGCGACGCCCGAACCCGCCGTCGCAACGAGTCCCTATGCAGACCTCAAGGGCTGAAATCAACACGACGTCACCGGATCAGACGCGAGCGTTCGGAAGGGAGTTGTCCGCTCGTCTGCGGCCGGGCGACTGTGTCGGGATGATCGGGGAACTCGGCAGCGGCAAGACCTGTCTGGCGCAGGGCATCTGCGAAGGGTTCCATGTTCCGGACCGGGTGACCAGTCCAACGTTCATCCTGGTGAACGAATACAGTGGCCGTGACGCCGCGTCGCGTCCGATAGCAATCTACCACTTCGACCTGTACAGGCTCCCGGACGCGGACGCCCTCATGGACCTGGGCTGGGACGACTATCTTGCCGGTAACGGCATCTGCCTGATCGAATGGGCGGAACGCGCCGGATCGCTGCTGCCTGGGCGAACCGTGCAGATCCGGATCGAAATGACGGAATCCAGTTCACGCAGAATCCTGCTTGGCAGCGGAGAATGCTGATGACGCGGCATGCATGGCGGATGTTGCTTTTGCTTGTTGTCTGGTCGGGGTATTCCGGTTCTGCGCATGCCCAGGGCAACGTGCCGCGATGGCTGGTCGACGGACCGACAGCCGGCATGCTTCCCGCCGGCCGGCTGGCCGTGGATCTGCGATTGTATGGCGACAGCGGTATTCTCTCTCAGATCGAAGTCGGCGTTCACAACCGTATCAGCGTCGGGATTTCGTTCGGCGGACAGCAACTTGTGGGCAGCCGCGAGGCGGCATGGAATCCACGCGTGGAGGTTGGAGGCCGCGTCCGGGTGATCGAGGAGGAGTTGAAGGTCCCGGCGGTCGCTCTGGGCTATCACTCCCAGGGGTACGGGGAGTACGACGAGAATCTGAGCCGATACGCGGTCAAGTCCAAGGGGTTCTACGCGGTGGCGAGCAAGAACTATGGATTTCCGCTCGGAGACATGGGGTTGCACGCCGGATTGAATCGCAGCATGGAAGACGGTGACGGGGATGGGGATCTTTCGGGATTCCTGGGTGCCGACGTCGAGTTCAAGCGGATTTTTGCGATGCTGGTGGAATATGACTTTGCGATTAACGACAACGAAGACAACTCGCTGGGCTCGGGCAGAGGGAGGCTGAATCTGGGCGGACGGTGGATGCCTTCCGAGCGGCTGAATCTCGAAGTGGACGTCAAGAACCTGTTTCGTGACGGCAAGCGGTCGCCGAACATCGATCGGCAGGTACGATTGGTGTATTATTCGAAGGTCTGGTAGTGAACTTGTCGCGCCGTCTCCCCTACGCTTCGGCCCTCCTTAGCTGACGCGGGGCGACAAAGAGCGTGACTTCATTCCGGATATTGACGAGTCCCGGGGCGCCGCCCCGGGGCTTTTGCACGTACCGTACCTCGGTGCAGTTGACCGGCACGATCCTGGAATTCCTGGCCTTGCTCCAGTAGGCCGCCAGGCTCGCGGCTTCCTGCAACGCGGATTCGGATGGCTTCTGACGTTTTCCCTCGCGCTTGAGGATGACGTGCGAACCGGGACATCCCTGCGCGTGAAAGAAGAGGTCGTCCTTTGCCGACCCTTTCGTGAGGCGGTCGTTTTCAGCGTTGTTCCGCCCCACCAGAACGGTCCAGCCGTCCGTTGTCCGGTAACGTCTGGGATGCGTGTCCCCGGGGGCCTTTTTGACGGCGGGCTTTTTCCGCGTGCGGATTGTGAGCCATCCCTTCGCTGCCAGTTCGTTTCGAATCTTCGCAACGTCATCGGGGCAGTCGGCTTTCCTGATCCGATCCAGAAGCGCTTCGACCTCCGCAAGTTCCGTTCGTGTCGCCTCGCGGCGTTTCGTGAGGATGGGCCGCGCCTTTTCGACCTTTCGGCTTCGCTTCAGGTAGGCGGCGGCGTTTTCATGCGGCAGTTTGTTGGCTCTGAGCGGGATCGTCACCGGCGGTCCGGATGGATCGTACACGTCCGGAAGGGTGACGGAGGGTTTGCCGGGATGGATCCTGTGGAGCCCTGCCATGAGGATGTGCCCGTATCTTCTGTAGCGTTCGGCGTTCCCGGAGTCGTCAAGATCTGACTGAATCCGTGTGATCCTGCTCGCCAGCGACGCACGGCGCCGGCTGAGTACAGTCACGATCTCGCGCCGGTCCGTGTCCAGGTGCGTCAGGCTCTCCTTCATTCCGGCAACGCGCTCGATTGCATCGCTGACGGATTCGCAGACATGCTCCACGTCACCCGGACCGTGCCGCAGACTCAGCACGCGGATATCCGGTGGACTGTCCGGAAAACACAGTGTCTCGGGTTGATCCAGAAAGGGCGGGTGGGCGAACAGGGAATGAATCCGACTGACCAGATTCCGGATCGCATCGGGCGCCGCCTCCTCGCCCGGTTCCACGCCGGCCTCCGTGACCAGCGACGCGGCGGTCAGTACGTCAAGTCCCGCAACGACTCCGGCGAGGGCACGTGCAGGCTGATCAGGTCGCTCCAGGAACGCATCGGCGAGATCGGCCGGCGCGAGTTCATGGGGCGGAATTCTATCCTGTGCGGGCGGGGGAAGGTACGTTTCGCCTGGAACAACGCGCCGCCTGCTCGCTTTCCCACCCACCCGGCGCAGCACCCCCAGGATCCGCTGATCCGGTTCCGTCGTCAGGATAACGTTACAGTACCGGTGGATCAGTTCCACGTACATGCGATAGCGGCGTTCTCCACCGAGCCGGTCGCGTTTGCGCAGGTTGAATGAAAGAATGCGCTCCAGCGGGATTTGTGTGATTTCCACGATAACACTGCCGCACAGGTGGTGTTCGGCCCAGGGCGGAGGGGGGCGGGCGGCCGCTGGCCGCCGATGGACCCGCTGCAGGCGGCCCGCGTCCGGCGAAGCGGAAAGCAGCAGGTGTAACCCGTCGGTTGTTTCGACAGCGAGTTCATACGATCCCGCCAGGGCCGCGCGCCGGACGCGTTTCCCCTGCAGAATCTCGTTCAGTTCCTGGCAGAGGCGTCTGAGTGTGAAGTAGCTGAGGTTCATGTGCCCGCTCTTGGGTTTGAGGGATGGGCTATGCGCCTCCGGTATGTCGGCTGCCGGCGCCGTGACGGGATCCGTTGGTCCTCGCGGAACATGACGGGAATCGACGGCACATGCGATCTGGGCTGTTCCGATGGGGAGTACTTGAGTGCCACCCGCATGCCCGGATCCGGATTCGGGAGAAGGACGGAAACGGACCGCATCTCTTGACAATTCTGACCGGACCTGGTATCCTTAGGTGCGCCGAACCCGTGTATCGGGCGCCGACTTGACTGCCGGAATCCGGAGAGGAACAACGATGCCTGAACAGAGACCCGTAAACCCCAAGGAACTGCAGAAAGATCTGAAAGAACTCATCGAGCAGAAGTACGGCGCCCAGGTCGTGTTTCCTCAGGCCGAGGCAGAAGGGAGCCATGAAGGACCGCGTACGGAGGAAACGCAGGATGAATCCATTGATTTTGACCTGAAACCGGAAGAGCTTGAGGCCTTTCTCGATGAGTACGTGATCAAACAGGACGAGGCGAAGGAAGTGCTCGCCACCAAGATCTGCACCCATTTCAACCGGATGAAGCTGGATCGCGAAGACCCGGAATTCGAACATCGTTCCGTGGGAAACATCAAGAACAACATTCTGCTGATCGGCCCGACCGGAGTGGGCAAGACCTATCTTATAAAACTGATCGCACATCGAATCGGTGTTCCCTTTGTCAAGGGTGACGCGACGAAGTTCAGCGAAACAGGATACGTTGGCGGCGACGTCGAAGACCTGGTGCGCGAATTGGTTCGCGAGGCCGGGGGCAGCATCGAAAGGGCCCAATACGGCATTATCTACGTGGATGAAATTGACAAGATCGCTTCAACCCCCAACCTGGTGGGTCCGGACGTCTCGCGAAGCGGCGTACAGCGCAACCTGCTCAAGCTGATGGAAGAAACCGAGGTGGACCTCAAAGCCCCGCACGATCTGGCATCTCAGATGGAAGCCATGATGCAGTATCAGCAAAGCGGCAAGATGGAGCGCAAGAAAATCAACACACGAAACATCCTATTCATCGTCAGCGGTGCGTTCAACGGGTTCGAGGATCTGATCAAACGCCGTCTGAATCGGAACAGTCTGGGGTTCAAGGCCGAAACGGAGCGGTCGCAGAACCAGGAAGCCGTCCGTGTCTCTTACCTGAAGCAGGCGATTACGGAAGACCTCATCGCGTTCGGTTTCGAGTCGGAATTCGTGGGGCGCCTGCCGGTCGTGGCCGTACTCGAACCGCTTTCCGTCGAGGACTTGTATCAGATTCTGAAGAGCCCGACCAGCTCGGTCATTCTTGGAAAGAAGCGGGACTTCCTGGCCTACGGCATCGAATTGAACTTCGAGGACGCGGCATTGCGCCGGCTTGCGGAGCAGGCGTCCACTGAGCAGACGGGCGCGCGAGCGCTGGTCAGTGTCTGTGAGCGGGCGCTGCTGAAATTCGAGAAGGCCCTTCCGTCCACCGATATCCGTTCGTTTACGGTTACAGCCGACGTTGTGGAAGATCCAACGCTGCAGTTGCAGCAGCTGCTCGTCCACCGGGATATCTCGTCCTATACAAGGCGCTTTCTGGATGCATACGGAATTGCCCTGACGTTTTCGGATGCGGCAAAGACGGTTCTGGCCGATACCGCGGCACGTGACGGCGTGTCGATCGAAGCGCTGTGTCAGACGTTGTTCGACGATTACGGTCACGGTCTGAAGCTGGTGGGCAAGTCCGAGTACACGATCGACAAAGACGCGGCGGAACATGCGAAAGTGCATCTGGATCGGATGGTTAAAGCGTTTTACGGGACCATTGGAGAAAAGTCCGTGCGCGCCAAGTGACGTCAGGTTCCGTTCGTCAGCGCCAGTCTCACGACGCCGCCGTTCTCCACGAGCAGTTGACGGGCCGTCTCCTTCGAGACGGCCCGTTTCGACATCACAATCGCCGTCTTGAGATCGCCGGCCGCAGCGAGCAACCGCCGGCTCTCTTCACGGGAAAGCCCCGTCGTTTCCATCAGAATCCGCCGGGCGCGGTCGTTCAGCTTCGCGCACGTGGGTGTCAGGTCGACCATCAGATTGCCGTAGACCTTGCCCAGCCTGACCATGGCTGCCGTCGTGATCATATTCAGTACAATTTTGGTCGCGGTGCCGGCCTTCAGGCGCGTGGAACCGGTGATGGCTTCAGGGCCGACTTCCGGCACAATCTTGACGTTCGCGTCCACCTGTCCCGCCGCTTCCGGATTGCACGTGAAGAAAACAGTCTCCGCGCCCGCGCGAAGGGCGTATTCAAGCGCGCCCAGCACAAACGGCGTGACGCCGCTGGCCGCAATGCCCACCACGACGTCCCACTCCGACAGATTCCGGCGCCGAAGTTCAGACGCACCGTCTTCCGGCCGGTCCTCGGCGCGTTCCGCCGCCTGGACAAGCGCGTCGGCGCCGCCCGCGATAATCCCCTGAACCGTCCCGGGCGGGGTTCCGAACGTGGGCGGGCACTCAGCGGCGTCCAGGACTCCGAGCCGACCGCTGGTACCGGCGCCGACATAGAAGAGCCGGCCGCCGTTCCCTATCGCCGCGACCACCCGTTCCACCGCCTCCGCAACCCGCGGAAGTATGGCGTTCACCGCCCGCGGGACCTTGCTGTCTTCTTCATTGAGGATTTCGAGAATCCGCAGTGTGGAAGCCTCGTCGATTTGCGCGCTGGCCGGATTCCGTTGTTCGGTTGGCAGAGGTGCCCATTTTGACGGGTTCGCGTCGGACATCGTCCTATTCATCCTCTTCCTCCGCCTCGCTGCGCAGTTGCTGCAGGGTCTCGCGAAGGCGTTCAACGGCTTCTCCGTAACCCGCGAAGTCACCCATTCGAAGCCGTGACTGCGCCGTGTCGAACTGCGTGAGCGCGGTCTGGCTGAGTCTTCGAAAACCCGTCGATGCCGGCAGCGGGCGGTGCGGGAGATCCCGATCGGTCCCACGCGCTTCGATAGCCAGGTTCAGCGCCCGTTCAAGGTTTTCGGCCATTGCGAGCCGATCGCCATGCGCCACGAGTACCCGCTTCAGTTCCGGCATGCCGCTCTGGGTGGCTCTGAGGTAAAGGGGTTCAACGTAGATGAAGCTGTCTTCTATCGGCACGACAAGCAGGTTGCCGCGCAGCACGTCGGAACCCCTCTGGCTCCAGAGGGTTATTTCCCGTGAGACATCGGTATCCTGATCGATACGGCGTTCGATCAACATCGGTCCGTAGACGAGCTTCTTCTTGGGCAGCTTGTACACCATGAGCCGGCCGTAGTTGGGACCGTCGCATCTGGCGAGAAGCCACGCGATCATGTTGGCTTTTCCGGCGGGTGTGGCCGGAAGCATCAATACGAATTCCTCCCGGTCCGCGTCCGGCAGTTTCACGATGATGTAGTATGGTGCCATGACCCGCGGGCGTTCCGAAACGCCATAGATTTCCGTGGCCGCTTCCCAGACATCTTCGCGGTTGTAGAATACCTGGGGTGAGGCCATGTGGTACGTGTTGTAGAGAGAAGCCTGGATCTTGAACAGGTCAGCGGGGTAACGGACGTGGGCGCGCAGGGCCTCCGGCATGTCCTCCCTGGGACGATAGAGATCCGGGAAGATTTCCATGTAGGACCGTACGAGCGGATCGTCCGGGTCCCATACGTAAAACGTGACCGTCCCGTCATAGGCGTCGAGCGTGGCCTTGACGGCGTTTCGGATGTAATTGGCTTCCCGTACATACGGCCGGCCGTGGGGTTCCGCGTAGGGATACATGTTGCTTTCGGTATAGGCGTCCTGTATCCAGACAAGCCGACCGTTCACCGTGACGAGATACGGATCTTCGTCGAAGCGGAGATACGGCGCCAGCTTCTGAAACCGCCTGGGTCCTTCGTCCCTGAACCGACGGCCGATGTGCCGGTCGAATTGAATCCGGCTTTCGGGCTTCAGGTTCTGCGTCACCAGCAGGTAGGGATCGGCGAAGCGCAGGGCGAAAAGGAGCCGGCGAACGAACGAATTGACGGGCACCCCGCCGGTACCGCTGTAGGTCGTGTAGGCGTTATCGTCGCCGCGAGGATAGTCGAATTCCTCTGTCCTGGTGTTAACGATCACGTAGTCCTGCATGGCTTCGCCATAGTAGATTTCGGGGCGGTCTACCGGGATGTCCACCGACGCGCTCGGCGGGATGTCCTTGACATAGAACTTCGGAAGACCCTCTTCGCCGATTTCGTTCGCCGGACTCATGCAGAAGCCGTAACCGTGGGTGTAGACCAGGTGGCGGTTGACCCAGGTTTCGCCCTGGGTCGCCATCTGTTCCCGCGAGAATTCCCGGGCGGCCACCATCACCTGCTGGTATTCGCCATTGATTGAATACCTGTCCACGTCGATACTTCCGAAGCGGTAATAGGACCGGATTTCCTGGAGCTGGCTGTAGGTCGCAATCAGGGGCCGGCGGTCCCACAGCGGGATGCTGCGGATGGTGGGCAGATTGTTGCGGATATCCTGGAAATCCAGATCGGAATCCGCCGGAAAAGGGACCTCTTCGATTCGATCCAGGCCATACGCTCTCTGCGTGTGTTCTATGGTCCTCCGAATGTAGGGTTCTTCCAGTCTCAGCTCATCGGGCTTGACCACGAACTGTTCAAAGAGAATCGGAAACAGCCAGCTGAGCAGCAGAATGGCCGAGACATAGGCCGTGCCGCCGCCGGCGACGGGCCACCACTTCTTCCCGCGCAGGTTGTATACCAGTAATGCGCCCAGAAGGATGGAGAGGACCATCATCAGACGATAGACGTAAACCTGTACATGTACATCGGTATATCCTGCGCCGAAGAAAGCGTCTTTGCGAAAGGAAAAGAGGATTTCGTATTCCTTGAGCCAGTACCACCAGGCAAAGATGAACGAAAGAACCGCCGCCAGCGCGGAAAGGTGGGCGCGGACGTGCGGGGTGGATGACCAGCCTCGTTCCGCCTTACGCAGCGCCCGGTCCTGATGATAGGAGAAACCGACGAGGACGATGTTGAGAATAACGGCGAAGGCCAACCAGCCCTGCACGAAGTTGTACGCGGGAAGCTTGAAGAAGTAAAAGCTGAGGTCGTTGGCGAAGACGGGGTCGGAGAGCCCGAACGGGACAGGATAGAAATAGCGCAGCAGCGGCATCCAGGCGGCGGCGCCGATCAGTCCGGTCGCAGCTGTCAAGAGCGTGATTGCGGCTATCCAGAGGATCAACTGGCGCTTGCGTCGTTCCGGCAGTACCGGCTCAGCGTCGGCAACGAGGACCTCGAGCGGCATCTCGCGGGTAAGCCGGCCGTACTTGCGCGCAATGCGGAGGTTGACCGCCGTGATGACCGCAAACGTGGTTGCAAAGGCAAAAAATGAAAGAAGCCGGGCGAGGGCAGTGGTGACGAGAACGGACCCGTATCCCAGGTTCTGAAACCACAGCCAGTCGGTATAGAAGTACACACACAGGCGTAGGCACGTATATCCAAGAAGCAATCCGGCCAGTGGAAGAAGAAACTTGAGCGCTCGTTTTGACATGGTGCGGCTTTGTGTTTTCGTTAAGGCGATGACATTCTCTAACTTATGGAATATAAGCAGGATAAATAACCCTAACAAGCGGATTTTCCCGAAAACCGCCGCCGACACTGGAAAACCCTTGACAATTTTCGCAGGGATGATATCATATCTTGCTTTGAATGGTTCCGGATTCGTCCGGCACGCCCGGCGGAGCGATACCCGTGGCGTGGCGCCCCGCGTAAATTGCGGCTGGGCCGGCCAAGACAATTCGCGGGGATGAATTTGGAAACTCAACACCCCCGTTCACAGGGATAGCGTCGGGTATGGATACCGCAAGTGTCGATGTCGCCCATGCCGGTATGACTGGCGTGGCGGAATACGAGGCGGCATTCGCACATCGCCGTTTGCGCAGGGATGCGTTCTGGAGGACGATTCCGGCGTACGCGGATGTGGACGCAGATACATTCCACTCGCATCTTTTCCAGGCACGCAATTCACCAACCAGCCTGGAGGGCCTGCGGGAAGTGCTTGGCGGGCTCGTCGGGCCGGACTTTTGCGAAGATCTCCGCGAAGGGTTGAGCCGGGCGCCGATGAGCATTCGGATTTCGCCGTATATCCTGAGCCTGATCGACTGGGACGATCCGTACGGAGATCCGCTGCGTACGCAGTTCCTGCCTCTGGCCTCGCAGCAACTTCCGGATCACCCTGAGCTCTACCTGGATTCGTTGAATGAGCAGGGCGATTCTCCCGTTCCGGGACTGACGCACCGGTATCCGGACAGGGCGCTCTTTCTGACGCTGGACACCTGTCCGGTCTACTGTCGCTTCTGCACGCGCAGCTATGCCGTGGGGCTCGATACCGATGGGGTGGAAAAAGTCCGACTGAGCGCCAACAGGAAACGCTGGTCTCTGGTCTTCGACTATCTGAGATCGCGCCCCGAGGTGGAAGACGTTGTGGTCAGCGGAGGTGACGTATACAATCTCAGGGCGGCGCAGATCCGGGAGGTTGGCGAGACCCTGTTGGACATTCCGCATATACGCCGGTTTCGTTTTGCAACCAAGGGTCCCGCGGTCATGCCGGGGAAGATCCTGAGCGACCGGGAGTGGGTGGATGCGCTCGTGAATGTGGTGAACCGGGGACGCAGGATGCACAAGGAAGTGGTGATGCATACCCACTTCAACCATCCAGGTGAAATAACCGGCGTGACGCAGGATGCGATGGAACTGCTGATGGAGCGGGGGGTGACGGTACGGAATCAGGCGGTGCTTCAGCGCGGCGTAAACGACGACCCGCTCACGATGCGGATACTCGTGAAACGGCTGAGTTACCTGAATATTCAGCCGTACTACGTGTTTTTCCACGATCTGGTGCAGGGGGTCGAGGATCTGCGCACAACGCTGCGCGCCGGTCTCGAAATCGAGAAGTCGCTGCGGGGCGCGACGGCCGGGTTCAATACGCCAACGTTCATTGTGGACACATTGGGCGGCGGCGGCAAACGCGACGGGCATTCCTACGAACACTACGATGAAGAAACGGGAATCGCGGTGTTTGCAAGTCCCACCGTGCGGCCGGGGGAGCATTTCCTGTATTTTGATCCGATCGACTGTCTGGCGCCCGATATCCGGCAGCGCTGGGAGGATTCCGAAGAGAGACAGTCGATGATGGAAGAAGCGCTCGCGCGTGCCGGTTAGTCCGGCGGGATCAGGATTCGTATTGGACGGGGTCGGGGATACCTGACGCCTTGAAGGCATTCAGACGGAGGATGCAGCTGTCGCAGCGACCGCAGGCGCGGTCGCTGTTTTTGTAGCACGACCAGGTGAGGTGAAGCGGAGCGTCCAGTTCCACGCCAAGCCGGACGATCTGGTGCTTCCTGAGATGGATGACCGGCGTGAGGACTCTGATGCGGGATTCCGGGCGCGTACCCGTATCGACCGCGTGGGCGAACGCGTCACAGAACGCTTGCGTACAGTCGGGATAACCGGAACTGTCTTCTTCGACGGCGCCCAGATACACACTCGATGCGCCGACGGATTCGGCCCAGGAAATCCCCAGGCTGAGAAAGAGTGCATTTCGGAAGGGCACATACGTGACGGGAACGTCATTCCGATCGGATCCGGCGTCGGGAACGGGGACGTTTCGGTCCGTCAGCGCAGACCCGCCCACCCGACGCAGTGCGTCGGTTTTGGCGGCCAGGCGACGCGTCGCCGGTACGCCGTAGTGGTCGGCGATGTCGTGGAACGCCTTGCGTTCGCGGGCGTTTGTCCGGTGGCCGTAGTCGAGGAAAAGGAGAGCGAGGTCGGAATTCCGGCGGGCGACGGCGGCGGTGACGCAGCTGTCCAACCCGCCGCTGAGCAGCACGACGGCGAGTTGTTTCACGCGCCTCTCACGGTCGCGACCGTCCGCTTCATGTACGACGCCAGATCGTCCATGAGCGAGTACACGGTAGGCAGGATGACCAGCGTAAGAAGGGTCGAGACCATCAGTCCCGAGATCACGACGAAACCGATCGGGCCCCATCGGCGCGCGGTACCTTCAGCCGTGCCGTAGATCATCGGCAATACCAGGGGCGTGAGGCCCAGGATCGTCGTGGTCGCGGTCATCAGAATGGGACGCAACCGGTCCTGCCCGCCGCGGATGATGGCGTCACGGCGGTAGAGGCCCTGTTTGCGATAGCGGTTGATGTGGTCTACCAGGACGATGCCGTTGTTCACCACGATGCCGAAAAGTATCAGCAGACCGTAGGTCGCATTGCTGTCCATGGGGATATTGAAGGCATACAGCGCGAACGAGACACCAATGAACGCGAAACAGATTGAAAACATAATCGTAAACGGGTGCGCGTAGGACTCGAAGAGAGCGGCCATGATCATATACACGAGAAGCGCGGCGAAGATCATGGTAAGATTGGTTTCTCCCTGTTCCTGATTCATCCAGCGGAAGCGCCGGTCCATCTGCCACGAGTACCCGGGCGGCAGCGGTATGGCGCGCATCCGCATGCTCATTTCACGTCCAACGGAAAACACGGCCTGCTGTTCCGTATTGGCGAATACGGTCAATGTGGACATCCGGTTTTCGCGCTCGAGCGCCTGAGGACCCTTGCGGACGCGGAAGTCCGCCAGGCTGGCGAACGAGACCATATTCCCCGTTTCGCTCTCGAAGTAGGTGTTCCTGAGCTGTTCCAGGGTGGCCCGGTCCTCTTCCTTGAGCTGTACGGCAATGTCGATTTCCCCGTTCTCGGTCTTGAACTTGCTGTTGCCCCGGGTTCCCAGCGCGCTGGCAACCGTGGTCGCCACCTGCCAGGGCGTCAGCCCGTAACGCCTGGCGCGGCGCCGGTTGATGATGACCTGGATCTCCTCGTTACCGGACTCCAGGCTGGTTTCCACTTCGTGAACCCCGCGGATGCCCTGCAGTCGCAGCCGAATATCCTCCGCCAGCATCGCAAGTACATCCGGGTTTCGGCCCTTGATTTCAACGCCTGCGCCGGTGGAACTGCTACCCCACGTTCTCCCGGACTTGAACCTCACGCCAGGTATATCCCTGGGTAACAGATTCTTGACTTTGCGTTTGACCTCGTCGGTGGAAAGACGGCTTTCGTCGGGCGGTACCAGATAGAGCGTGATGCGATTGCTCCGTCTGTCGCTGTACCGGCTGCTCATGGCCGCGATGTCCAGGTTGTCTTTTTGTGGCAGCAGGATGCCCTCGATCCGTTCGAAGAGCGCCAGCGCGTCCTGGATGTCGTAGCTTCGCGGCAGTTCGACCGAGATATCGACCCGGCGCGTCGGCTGCCAGCGATAGGGCTGCTGTTCAATCTGCGTGAAGAAGTAATAGCCGGCGCCGAGAAGCCCGCAGGCGATCGAGACGGTCGTCCATCGGTAACGAAGCGTGTTGACCACCAGACGGGAATACAGATACCTGATGCCACGGGTCTTTCGGGAAAAATAGAACAGACTGCCGACAACTCCCAGCAGCACGAACAACAACAGCCACGCCACGGCCGGTATTGCCGCCAGGCCTGCCAGCATACTGTCTGAGCCTTCCAGGAGCCACGAGGCGGTTTCACGCAGACCCTCGGCGTAGACCACGTAGCCGCATAGCCCCAGAAACAGAATTGCGAACGCGAACTTCAGCCAGCGGTCCAGACGGGAAGCGCTCTCGTTGAATGCCCTGGATGCCGCCAGCGGGATCAGGGAAAGCGCCACGCAGAAGGACGCGCCGACTGAAATACAGACCGTTAGCGCGAAATCCCTCATAAACAATGCGCTCCGTGAATCGGTCACGAAGATGATGGGTACGAAGACGCAGACGGTGGTCAGCGAGGCTGCGAGAACGGGAATGCCGATTTCCCGACTGCCCTCCAGCGCCGCGTTCCAGGTCGTCTGGCCCTCGTCGTACCTTTTTCTGAAGATGTTCTCCAGTGCGACGACGGCGGGGTCGACGAGCATGCCGATCGCGACCATCAGGCCCATCATGGACATGAGGTTGAGTGTGATATTGGATCCGAAGACCTGCCGGAGGATGTACATCACCATGAAGACGGTGATGGCCGAAATCGGGATCGCCGATCCGATAATGAGCGTGCTGCGGAAATTCCTGAGAAAAACGAAAATGACGATGATGGCGAGAAAGCCGCCCATCATGGCCGACTGGGTGAGGCTTTGAATGCCGGTGGTAACGTCCAGCGACCGGTCGCGGATCGGCTGCGCCCGAAGCTTCTCAACACCGATGTCCTTTCGGATACGCTCGAATTCCGCCTTGACCCGGTCCGCGGTGGCCACCAGGTTGGCCGAGGAGGCTTTGCGGATGTCTATCGTCACGGCATTCCGGCCGTCGAGGCGTTCGAAGTCCTCTTCCACCGGAAAATCGTAAGTGACGTCCGCAACGTCACCCACTTCAACGCCCGTGCGCAGCGGAAGACGCCGGATCTGTTCTACGTTCTCGAATTCACCGATGGTCCGCGCGGCCAGGCGTTTTTCGGCTTCGTTGACGTAGCCCGCCGAGATGTTGACGTTGTTTGAGCTGATCGCTCTGTTCAGCGCGCGTATGTCCAGATTGTGTGTGTGCAACAGGTTCTGGTCGACTTCAATCAGCAGGTCTTTTTCCCGCAGGCCACGTACCTCAACGCTGCCAACGCCTTCCAGCCGCTGCAGGCGCGGCAGAATGGTGTATTCATAAACGCTCGCGAGTTCGGACTGATCCTGCCCCTGCCAGCTCAGCGCGTAAGTCAGCACGGGGAAATCTTCGGTGTTCCACCGACGAATCGTGATGCGCTCAACGTCGTCGGGAAGGTCGTTCCTTACCTGGTCGAGACGGTCCCGGACGTGGACCGCCATGAGGTCCATATCCGTATTGAGTTCGAATTCCAGCCGGACGTAGCCCCGATTGGCGTACGATCTTGAACTCAGCTGCTTGACGTGGGAGAGTGTACCCATCACCTCTTCCAGCGGCTGGACGATTTCCCGTTCGATTTCTTCAGGCGATGAAGAAGGGTAGTCGACGTTGACGTACATGACGGGAAACGTGATGTTCGGCAGGTATTCGAGCGGCAGCCGAAAGAGGGAAATTGCCCCCATCACGACGACACTCAGGGTAATCATCACCGCCGTGATGGGTTTACGTATGGCGTATTCGGAGATTTTCATTGAGGAGCGCCTTTATTAACTCGTACATATTCGAGTTTACGTCCCCGGAAAATGACGGTTCAAGGTCAATTGTCGTCTTCCCGTTCGCTCAACAGATCGCCGCGCTGGAGCCGTTCCGCGTTCTCGGTGGACCACAGAATGGCCTTCATGACCTTCTGGGCGGTGATGTAGCGCGTGGCCGCCAGCAGATGCATCCGCTTTTCCTCCGGGTCGTCTGTGATTTCGAAGTGACGGAACGCCACTTCCAGGACCTGGAACATGTGCAACTCGGCGTCTTCCCTGAGCATGATGTGGGCGAGGGCGTGTTTCAGGCGGGTCATGTCGCGTCCTTCTTCCAGGTACTGATTCACAAGTATCTCAGCTTCGTACACCTTCTGGAAATCCGCGAATTCCCGCAGCCGGTCGAGCATCCGGTCTTCGGATTCGAATGTACCGTTGAGCCGCTGGCCCGGCTTCGGCACACGGGCGGCGGGCATATTGAGCCAGCGCAGATAGGTGAGAAACACCGCGCCGTGGAAAATTCCGCGGAGCAGGTCCCTCGACGGGGCCCGCTGAAATGCACGGTACAGCGCGTGCGCGTAGGAGTAGATGTTGGCCACGTCGTGCCAGTCGCCTTCGTTCTTCAGGTGAAAGCGGGCCGTACGGATGGCGCCGGCGTAGATCATGGATCTGCATATCAGGGCAGGATCGACTCCCCGCCTGAGATGGGCTTCGATTTCAGAGACGATGGGGGCTTCCTCTTCGCCAAGCATGACCTGAGCAAAGGCCGAGACGTCCAGGGAGGCCTGGTTTCTCCGGTTTTCCCGCCAGATGTCGTCCAGACGGGTGAAGACATCTTCCAGTACCGGCACGCTCTCCTGCCAGCGGGCCGTTTCCTCGTGGCGCGTGCGGGTGACGAGGTCGATGACGATCGGGCGCAGGATTTCGCTCGCCCCTTGCCATTCAACGTAATCCAGGGCCTCGAAGAGCTTGTTGGCAAAGTCCAGCGCATGGCCGTCGCCGGTAAAGTAGTAGTCGGTTGCGGCCGTGAAGACCAGGTCGGCAATGGCCTCCCTTGGAACGCCGCGGTCGTTCAGCGTGATCAGAATTCGCTGCGCCGCGTTGCTGTTACGCTGTTCCACCAGTCGTCTGAACCAGCGTTTGTACGTTGCCAGATCGGGCTCGTCGGTTGCCATGGGAAAGGGAAATCCCTGTCTGCGGGAGCCGCCGGTGGTGCGCCTTGAAATCTGCACGAGGCCGTGAACGAGAAACAGGTTGTAATCCCGGTCGGCGATGTCTTGCCAGAGGTTGGCGCAGAGCGTCAGGATGGCCAGCCCCGACGAGAACCCCTCAGTGGTCTTGTACGATCCGTAGAACAGCCCCTGTTGTATGATCTCCTGCGGCGACGCGCCGGCGTGACGCAGTGCCGTCACACCCTTCGCGATAATGAGCGAGCTCCGGTCTTTCAGGCCCTGTTCGAGGATATAGCGTCCGCGGTCGATCATCCTCTTGCGGGCAGCCTGCCGTTCGTCAGCGGCCATGCCGATGTGGAGGAAACCGTCTTCCCTGACCTCCACCGGAAAGCTCTTCAGGTCGTTTCCCGAGCCGGAGGTTTCGAAGCAGCCGCCGGTCTTGAGGTCGAATTCCCAGTGATGCCAGTGGCAGATCAGAACGCCGTCGCGGACGCTGCCCTTGGACATGGGATAACCCATGTGCGGGCAGCGATTGTCCACGGCCTGGAATTCACCGTTGTACAGGAAGACGGCAATGTGGGAGCCGTTGACGGTGAAGGGTTTGCCTTCCCCCTCGCCGAACTCATCCGCCCGGCACAGACGGTGATAGACGAGGTTCTCAGGATCGACGTCGTCGCGGGGCGCCTGCGGGATCATTTCGCCGTCGAGCGAGGCCGGCGCGGAGCCGTGTGCGGTGTTATCCATCCTGTGATCTCCTGTGTTTCGAAATGGTGTTTTCCATCTTCTGTACAAATATACCCATGGTCGCAGAGAATCGCAATGCGCAATGACGCCTTGCAGTTCCCGGCGAGTCAGCGAATGCGCCCGACCGGAACTCCCGGGATCCAGGCGGCAATCAGATCAATGTTTCCACAAACGCGCGGCTGACCGGATCCAGTCTCCTGTAATCCGGGATCTCGTATCGGTTCCCGTCCGCGTCTCTCAGAAGAATCCGGCCTCCGGACATGATGCGTATGTCGCGTCTCCGGCTGCGGACCTCGAACACGCGGTGGCCGCTGTCGGTTTCCACGTCCCATTTCGGGATGTGGAAGTTTTCCTCAAGCTTGTTTACCTGAAGAATGACCGGCGCGAAATACGTGCGTTCCAGGTCGGACTCCAGGATGGTGCGGCTTTCTTCGTCCAGGCCCGCAACGTCCCGGATCATTCCAATCTCCGAGCCGTCTTCACCCTTGAGAACGATGAATTGACCGGCAGCCGTGAGCGGAAACGCACGAAGAGCCGTAACCTGCAGCCTGCCGCCGGCGTGATCGAGGATCAGGTCGTTGAATTCATCCAGAAAGAGTCGAATCCGACCGGGATCCAGCAGCGAGAGTTCCTGTTCGAGGTGGTATTCTTCCTTCATTACGTTTCACCCGGACCACGGTCAGTATGAATACAACCAGGACTACCAGGCGCGCAGTTTGGACATTTCGGTCTGCATGCGGCACAGGCGGGCATAGATCCCGTCCTGCCTGATCAGGTCGTCGTGGGTTCCCATCTCCGCCAGTTCGCCTTTGTCAAGGATCAGCAGACGGTTGGCATTTTTCAGCGTCGACAGGCGATGAGCGATTGCGAAGGTGGTTCTTCCCGTGATCAGACGCGCGATGGCGTCCTGTATCTGGGCTTCGGTCTCCGTGTCCACGCTGGCCGTTGCTTCGTCCAGGATGAGAATGCGGGGGTTCCTCAATATAGCCCGCGCGATGGAAAGGCGCTGGCGTTCTCCTCCCGAGACGCGAAGGCCCCGTTCGCCCACCGACGTGTCGTAGCCTTCCGGAAAGTCCAATATGAAATCGTGTGCATTGGCCGCCTTCGCCGCCGCGACAATCTCATCCAGCGTGGCATCGGGTTTGCCGTAGCCGATGTTCTCCGCAACCGAACCGTTGAATAGAAACGGGTCCTGCAGCACCACACCGATCTGGGCCCTGAGGGACTTCAGAGTGACTTCCCTGATGTCCTGTCCGTCGACACGGATTGTGCCGTTCTGAATATCGTAAAAACGGCAGATCAGGTTGATGAGCGTACTCTTCCCGGCGCCGCTGTGGCCCGCCAACCCGATCATTTCCCCCGGTTCCACCCTGAAATTCACGTCTTTGAGGATGGGTTTGCCGGGCTCGTACGAGAACGTGACACCGGAGAATTCAACGGAACCCGAGATTCGCGGCATGGAAACGGCCCCGGGCCGGTCCGCGACGTCGGACTGTGTATCGAGGACTTCGAATATCCGCTCGGCCGACGTTGCCGCGCGCTGGAAACGGTGGTTGAGCCGGCACAGGCTTTCCACCGGACCGTAGAACTGCCACATGTATCCCGTGAAGGCCACGAATTCGCCGATCGAAAGCGTGCCGCCAAGGACTTTGTTTCCGCCCATCCACCAGATGATCAGGGTGCCCAGAGAAGTGAGAAACGTCATAATGGGCGTAAAAATGCTCCGAACCCTCGCTACGCGGATTTCGCCGGAGAGCAGGCCCCAACTCCTGTTCTCGAACTTGCTTACCTCACGCTTTTCCTGGGCAAACGCCTTTACGACACGCACCCCTGGGATCGTATCCGCCAGCAGGGCGTGAATGTCCGCCCACCGTCGCCAGAGCCCATGATAGAGGTCGTGCAGCTTTCGACCGAATTGCCGTGTAAACAGGATCAGAAGGGGGGTGGGCAGCAGGACGAACGCCGCCAATCCGGGATTCAGGGAGAAGAGAATGATGCAGATGATGACGATGGTGGCGATGTCCCTGATGATTTCCTGGAGGCCGTCCGAGATGAAGTCCTGAAGTCGACTCACGTCCTGTGTGATATTCGACATGATTCTCCCGGTCTCCCGTTCATTGTAGAAACTGAGCGAGAGATAGTGGAGATGTCGATAGACCTCTCTGCGAAGGTCGAAAGTGATTCTCTGACCGAGCTTCGCCAGGAGATACGTGCGAACGGCGCTCAGCCCGTTTCGGGATACGTTGACCAGCAGAAGGAGCAGCACCAGCGCGGCAAGCAGCGTGCGCCGGTCGGTCCCCGCGGGAGGCGCCTGATCCTGCGCCTCCCGCCTCGGAACTGACGATCGCGGCTCGGGGGGAATCAGGGACGCCGCCGGCGTCGAGCCGCCCCGGTCGGCCACGAGGACATCATCGATCAGGGTACGCATCAGCAGAGGCGGCGTCAGGCCGATGAACGTGGCGGTCAGCAGGAGGAGGAGACTCCCCACGGCCATCTGCCAGTACGGCTTCGCGTAGCCCAGGAGGCGAACGAACAGCTTGCGTGAATCGAGACACATCGGACAGACGCCCATCCAGTGCGGGATCACCTGCTGGCATCTCTCGCAACGCTTCCTGCGGCCCGCGAATACGTCAACGCTGGAGTTGACGATCCGCGTGTCATCGGGTACCGGTTTGGCCTCGCGGATAAGCCGCTCGATCTGGGGTGGAATCCGCGTAAACTTGGAGAGCAGGGACTTTGTAAAGAAGGCCAGGGAGGCGCCGCTTCCCGGTGTCGAGACCTTCAGAACTCCGCTGCCGAAGAGTTCCCGGACTTCCACACGGTCGATGTCAACGAGCGGAACGCATACGGTCTCCGGCGGATCGGGATCCGATGGGCTGATTCCGATCAGCCGGCGCCGGGTCGCCACGAGCCAGGCTGCCCCATAGGAACCGTCGAACCTCAAATCGGCGGCGGCGGAGAGGAGGATCTCCTCGTCAGGTCCGAGCACTGCGCGCGCGGCGGCAAGAATGTCTTCGGGGACTTCCTCGAGGAACGGCGTTTCAGGGGAGAGTTGTTCAGGCGTGTTCACGTGAGATCCTGATTTCACGAATCGAGGGCTTGGGATAGCGCCCATTCGAAGCGCTGGCGCCGCTGAAAAAATAACCCGACACCGACCGGGAGTCAAGCGCCGAATCGTCGAGCCGGGGCTTCGTTCTACGTTTTGCGGGCGTTGTCCGGCATCGAAATTGCCAGAAAAACAGGATACTTGCCGCATCCCTTCAAAATACCTATAATGGATGGCGAAATGGTTGAAATGTCAACAAAACACCGCCCGCCGGAGCGCGCACGGTATGCCGCGGACCCGCGGGTACACCGAGCCTCCTCCCGCCAACCTGTAGCCGGCCGCATCGAAACCAGGGAATTCCATCTGGGGTATACGCTGGCCGGAGGACAGGTCTTCCGGTGGGGACGGGACAGAGATGGATGGTGGAAAGGCGTTGCCTACGGCACGGTGTTCCATCTGCGCCAGGTGGGCGATACGCTGCTGTATCGCGCGGGGGCGTCACGCGTAGCGACCTATCGTGGGGAGATGACCGTTTCGGAATTCCTCGAGTGGTACCTGAGGTTGAACGAAAGACCCCGGATTCGCGTCCCACGAAAAGACGGGTACCTGCGCCGCGCGAGGGATCTGCTGAAGGGATTCCGGTTTGTCCGGCAGATGCCCTTCGAATGTGTAATTTCGTATATCCTGTCGGTGCAGGCCCGTATGAATCTGACAAAGAGGCGGGTCAATTTTCTGGCTGAGTCCTGGGGCCGCGAAGTTGAGTTCATGGGAAGCAGATACTGTACGTTTCCCGAACCCGATGCATTGGCCCGTCTGAAGGGTCCGTACTTCAGGGCCAACCGTTTCGGATGGCGGTCTGAACGCGTGGCCGAAACGGCACGGTTTGTTTCCCGGTGCGTGGGAGGCGATTCGGGTGCGTTGTCCCTGGAGGACTGGCGTGAAATCGTGGACGCATTGAAAAAACAGGCCGGTACCGGCGTCGGTCTGAAGGTCGGCAAGTGCATCGACCTTTTCGCGCTGGACCGGCTCGATGCCGTGCCCGTGGATACCTGGGTACTCAAGCTGGCCCGCGAGTGGTACGATGTCAGGGGATCGGACAAAAGGATCTGTGAGTGGGCGGAGGCCCGCGGAGGCAGGTACGCGGGATACATGAACGAGTACCTGTTTGCGTACTATCGGGAGTTGAACGGCGCTTCCCTGGACGACCGGGTCATCTCGTTCTGCGCTTCCGACGCGTCATCGGCGGAGCTACCCGTGCTGGATGACGGTTAACGAGGGTACGCCCGTCCGCTGTCGCCGCGCCTGCGGACGGCAGCGCGGGCGATACGTCTCCCCGGTCCCGCCTCCTGTCCGACGACATCCGGTTGACGATGTCGTCCTTTACCCGATATCTCGATCGAACTGCCTCCGAAATGACACACGTATCGGTTATTATCCCGACTTACAACCGCTCGTTGTTCCTGAAAAGAACGCTGGAGCAGGTGTTGCGCCAGTCCTACCCCTCGTTCGAAGTCATCGTCGTCGATCAGACTGAAAAACACCCGCCCGAGATAACGAAGTTCCTGGCGTCCATCCGCACGCGCATCCGGTACATTCAAACGGAGACCGCGTGCGGGACCCGAGCGAAGAACCTGGGAATGAACATCGCTCGCGGGGAGGTGATTCTCTGCCTTGACGACGACGTTGACTTGCCTGGCGAATTCATCTCGATGCACATGCGCAACTATCGCTCGGGCGGCGTCAGCGCCGTGGCCGGCCGAATCATCAGTTCGCGAAGCCAGGGACGTCGGGAGCCGAAGCGTTGCGGCGTCGTGACATGGTACGGACACGTGATCTCGAATTTCTACGCGACCCGGCGCCGGAACGTCACGCATGGCGGGGGAGGCAATCTTTCCTTTCTCCGAAAACAGGCGCTGCGCTGTGGAGGGTTTGACGAGCAGTTCGCCGGCAGCCAGCTTCGGGAGGAGACGGACTTCTGTCTCCGCTATCTCGAGCAAGGAGCCGGCGGCATGGTCTTCGAACCTGAAGCCGTGGCCTTCCACCACGCGGCACCCTTCGGAGGCTGCCGCGTTTCTGATCAGGCGGCCGACCCGCTGACGTATGCCAACGAGTTATACTTTTGGTTGAAACACTGTGACGTACGGCTTGTGCCGTACTTTGTGCTGAATCTGTTCGTCCGATTCTTCATTCTACGCGGTCGCTTTGGCGCGGCAGGCTACTGGTGGACGATGCCGCGGAAGCTGCTGGCGCTGGTACAGGGAATCCGCATGGGGATGGATCTGTATCGAAAAAATCGCCGGGGGGCCAAGCCTGCGAGGCGCAATGGCTGACCATAGCGAGGAAGAGGCGCGAAACGCGCTGGATCTTGCGACACTCTCCCGCGGCGTGGGCGTCAATCTCCTGGCGCTTTTTTCGAGGCTGGGTCGTCCGGCGTTCTATCTCCTTGCGGCGCGCCTCTATTCCACGGCTTCCTATGGCCTCTACTATCTTGCCTGGACCTGGGTGAATCTGTTTTCCAGGTTCGCGTTCTTCGGTTTCGACAAGGCACTGCTCCGGCAGGTGGCCTACCATCAATCCAGGGGCGAGAAGCAACGCGCCCTGGGGTGTGTCAGGACGGCCCTGTTCGCGGGAGGCGTGCTGAGTCTCGGCGTGAGCCTGGGCTGCTATCTCTTTTCGGACGCGCTGGGGGGGCTGATCGGTCGGGAGCGGGTGGAAATCGCACTCCGGTGGATGGCATTCGTCGTCTTCTTCCAGACCGTTGGCGGGTTGCTGCTGCAGGTACCGATCGCGCACAAGGTGATGGAATACCAGCTGTACGTCAAAGGGCTCACCGAACCCGCGCTGTTGATCGGTTTTGCGGTCCTGTTCTACCTTCTGGGGATGGACCTGACCGGGATCTGCGCGGCGTATCTGGTTGCGACGGCCGTCGTGTTTTTCTGCTCCATCTTGCCGGTATTCAGGTTTTATCCATGGCGATCGTGGACCGGAAAGGGGAACGGACTGGATCGCAAGCTGTTTCGCTTTTCAATGTCGATGTTTCTGATCGACCTGATCGCGGAACTGAACGGACGGTTGGACGTCGTGATTGTCGGGTCGTTTATCGAACCCGAAACGATCGCCGTGTACGGCGTGATGATCCAGCTCGCCGCAATCGTCCGCTCCGTCTCCGGCGCCTTCGATCCCATTGCGAACCCTTTCTTCGCGGAATACCACGCCCGGGGCGAGATCTCGCGCCTGGACGAATTCTTCAAACTCGTGACACGATGGGTGGCGCTGGCGACCATTCCCATTCTGCTCGTGTTCGCCTTGAACGGAAGCCAGATTGCCGCGTTCGTAGGACCGGAGTATTCTTCCGGATACCCGTGGCTGCTGATTCTGTTGTTCGGCGCCGCCGCAACCGGTCTGCTGGGTTTATCGGGCTATGTTCTGGTCATGACCGGGCATCCCGACGCGCTCATGGGCGTCAGAATCGTAACGCTACTGTTCAGCGGGGTTGGCACTTACGTCCTGGTACGACGGTTCGGCCCGACGGGCGCCGCAATCGGCGCCACGTTCACCGCGTTTCTGTCGCCGGCGCTCTCCTCGTGGTGGGTATTTCGCCGGTTGAGGGTCCACGCGTTTTCCGTGAAACTCTGCAAGCCTTTGCTTGCCGGCTGCGCGACCGCGGTGCTGATGACGTTGTACGGACCTCGCGCTCCTGTCGCGCCGTTGTGGGATGTTCTGGGCCATGCCGCGCTGGTCTTTCTGTCATTCGGCGGATTTCTCTTTCTGCTTGGCATTGAAGAGGAAGAAAAACAGTTCGGTTTGCGGGTCTATCGCAGGATCAGACGCATTTTCACGTAAGAAGCTGTTTTAAAATTACCGGTGAGTTCCCGACCGGCGCTCTTGCAGCCGCGCGAAGACCGCTGGGAATCTTAAGACAGCTTCTAAAGGGAGGCGGGGTGAGAATCTGCATTGACGCGCGCGAGATCCGGAACGTGGAAACCGGCGTCGGTCGGTACGCGTTCAGCCTGGTCCGGGAGATCGCCCGGCTGGACCGGCACAACGAATATCTGTTGCTCCGGCGGGCAACCTACCCGCGTCCGATTGTGTTTCAGCCCAATTTTACGGACATCGCGGTTCCTTTCGGTATCTCAACGGTTCGAAATCTCCTCGGGGGGGCCAGGGTTGTGAACCCGCTCCGGGCCGACATCTATCATTGTCTCTTTCATCTTCTTCCCCTCGGCGTCCGCGCCAGGCGGATCGTCCTTACCCTGCATGACCTGATCTGGATCAACTATCCTGATATTGCCTATGAAGCGCGCTGGCGAGGCTGGATGGCGCGCCGATTCGCGGGTCCATGGATCGGCAGTTCCGTAAGAAAGGCACATCATGTGATCACGGTGTCGGAAACGACCCGGCGGGACGCGCTCGCGCGATATCCGGGGCCGCCTTCCAGATTCACGGTCATCCATCACGGAAGCGACGGAACCTGCGCGGACAACGGCGATTCCTGCGAGCTCCCTGAAGTCTGCCGGGGCCGGCGGTTCATCTTCTCCCTGGGCAATACAAAACCGTACAAGAACATCCGACGTCTGATCGAGGCCTTCGGCCGGGTCTCGAAACAATGTCCCGACCTGTCCCTGCTGATCAGCGGACGGGGCGACGGATACGCTACCCTGGCCGAACTCACCCGGAACCTGGGGATCGCTCGAAACGTCATATTTACCGAGCAACTGAGCGATGGCCAGGTTCGCGCCTGCTTCGAGGAAGCCGTATTCTTCGCGTTTCCGTCGATTGCCGAGGGTTTCGGGCTGCCCGTCATCGAGGCAATGGCGAGCGGTTGCCCCGTATTGACGTCCAATGCGTCGTCGCTTTCGGAAATCTCCGGAGACGCGGCCGTTCTCGTCGACCCGATGGACGTCGGGTCAATCGCCGACGGCATGACGCGACTGATTCGAGATGAGGCATTGAGGGAGCGGCTAGCGGCCAGTGGACGACGCCGGGCCGCGGGTTTCAGCTGGCAGGACTGCGCGCGAAAGACGATCGGGGTCTACAATGAGATTTCGTCGGTGTAATCCATCGGTTGAGTACGTATCGAAATGCTGAACGTCCGGCGGACATGTTGGATTGCCTGCTTCACACTCACCTGGTGCGCCGGCGTCGTCTGCGCAATTGAAAAGGCGGGCGGCGGCGGGTTGCGGGTCGATATGGGCTCATGGCTGCAAAGAGACTGGGCCGAATGCGATTCAAGGACGAAGTTTCAGTACTCGAACAACGCGGTGCGATTCGTCAGCGAGGGGTCGGCCGCGCTTCTCTGGCAGATACCGACGCGGTCAGGCCGACCGATGGCGCTGGATCCGGACCGGTATCCGTGGATCGGTGAGTGCAAGCGCCCGCCGAGAGAATTCGGAAGCATCATCAGAAAGCAGGGGTACGACACGCTGATCGACGTGGCGGAGAACCCCTATCTGACCTGGCGGTGGAAGGTGGATTATTCGACGATCGGCCGCCAACGGTTGGAGAAGAGTGGCAAGCTCAACAAGCGGGACGACGACTTCAATGCGAAATTGGGCATTGCGATCCTGGAGAAGGGCACCAACAAGATCCGTGAGATCGCGTACGTCTGGTCCAACACGCTGCCGGAGTCGCTGATGTTCAAGACCGAAACCACCATTATTCCGTTTGTCTGGAAGCTCTCGTGGCGGCGGATCGTCGTGGAAAGCGGGCGGGCGCGGATGAAGCAGTGGGTGCCGGAAGTGCGGAACCTCTACGAAGACTACAAACGGGGGTACCCGGGGGAGGAGCCGGGCAAGATTCTACGGGTCTATCTGATGACGGACACCGACAATACGAACAGCCGGGCTTCCACCTGGTATGCCGATATCCGGTTCCACAGGGAAGCTCCGGGCGTTCCGTAGCGCGGTTAGATTGCCGGAAACGGATTTGGATCCATTGAAGCGGAGCGTTTGAAATCGACGCTCCGCTGTTTTTTTATTCCCGTACGAAACGCGGATTGCCGAATCCGTCGTTGATGACATGGCTTCGGGCGGGTATTTCCGCCTTGTCGGGTATGATCAGATCGAGCTCCGTGCTGTTTTCGATCACGGTCCCGTCGCCCACGCGGACCCCCTTGCCCAGACGGATGATACCCGGCCTTCTGTCTCCGCTCAAGACGGTACCGACCACAACAGACGAGGCGATTCGGCAATCCGTGTCGGTCTGCACATAGCCGTACACCTGGGTATTCGGCCCGACGGTCGAATGGTTGCCGATTCTGACCGGCCCCAGCAGGGTGGCGTCTGTCCCGATCTGAACGTGATCCCCGATTTCAGGATGCCGATGCCTGACTCTGCCGCTGAGGCCACCCATCGTGCAGGGATAGATGTAACAGCCCGAGCCGATGACGCCGGTCTGGCCGGTTGTCAGGCCCCGGTGTGGATGATCCAGGAAGTTGGCGTCCCCGATCACGGTTTCGGGGTGCAGGTCGGCCTGATAGTACCGGCCGCCGAGTTCCGAAATTGCGCGCGGCAACAGGGGGACCGGTATCCGTTCGACGTCCGCAAGACCTTCCGCGGCGCCGGAAACGGTAAGTGCATGGGCGACGTCATGATAGAATAGCACGCGCCAGCCGGGGTAGGTGCTGATCACCAGCTGCATGAGATAGTCGAATGCAAAGTCCAGATTCTGGGTCTTCAGAAAATCCCGATAGGGTTTGAAGTCACGGGCATCTATCGCGCCGTCCAGCACAGGACCGTGGTCCAGGTCCGCCAGCTTCCCCATACGGCTCCGGTGTCTGCCCATGATATAGGCGTCCCATACCGCCGGATCCTTCAACGATGCGAACCGGTTCCACAACGCGCGACTCTTGAGGTGGGGCAGGTCCGCCAGGAGCGAGAACGTGGCATCCAGGGCCGGGGTTTCGATATCTCTGCCGTTGCCTTCCGCTGCCAGGAACGACTGCGCGATCATCGCATAGATCTGGTCCGCGATCTCTCCGATTGCTTCCTCGAGGCTGTCCGACGGCCCCGCCGCCTGGACGTTATGGGAGCCGGGCGCGACGCATTCGAGCAGATTGCCCAGAACGGTTTCGAGGATGTCGCGGTTGACAAAACCCCGCCCCGAGGGGCGCGATAGCAGCACCCTGCTGATGGAATCGATACGGATGACCTCCCGCTCCTCCGACGAATATATCGGGTACAGCCGCTCCAGCACCTGATTCAGCAGCGGGTTCCTGCGTTTTTCGTATGACGCATCAAATAGCGTTCTGTCACCCATGGATCTGACCGAACTCCTTTGATTGACCTTCGTTTCTACCGGATGATCTGTTTCCCGGGCGCCGGAAACGCGAGTCTGCAGACCCTGCGGATCCACGTCGATCGACATTCAAAGCGCCGCGGACGCCTCGCGCTCTGCCAGACGTCGGTCGGCGTCGACCATTTCCCGGACGAGTTCTTCGAAACGGATCTGCGGGCGCCAGCCGAGTTTTCTATACGCCTTGGATGCATCGCCCAGGAGCGATTGCGCTTCGGTCGGCCGGAAGTATCGCGGGTCGATGCGCACAACCGCGCTTCCCGTTGCCATATCGATCGCGACTTCGTCGGCGCCCGTCCCGCGCCATTCCAGCTCCAGCCCCAGGAATTCAGCCGCAAGGTTAACAAATGCGCGAACAGAATGCTGTTGCCCCGATGCGATAACGTAATCGTCAGGCGCGGTCTGCTGCAGCATCAGCCATTGGGCGCGAACGTAGTCCCGGGCGTGGCCCCAGTCTCTCATCGCGTCCAGATTACCGAGGTACACGCATTCGTCCAATCCGAGCGCCACGCGCGCGAGTCGCCGGGTGATCTTCCGGGTCACGAACGTCTCCCCGCGGACGGGGGATTCGTGATTGAACAGGATGCCGTTGCAGGCGAATATCTCATATGCCTCGCGGTAATTCACCGTAATCCAGTACGCGTATACCTTGGCTGCGGCATAGGGCGAGCGGGGATAGAACCGCGTGGATTCCCTCTGGGGCGTCTCGGCTGCCTTGCCGAACATTTCCGAACTGGACGCCTGGTAGAAACGGGTTCGATCCGCCAGACCGCAGATGCGGATGGCTTCGAGCAGATGGAGCGCCCCCAATGCGGCCACCTTCGCCGTGTACTCCGGGGTCTCGAAGGAAACCGCAACGTGGCTCTGCGCACCCAGATTGTAGATCTCGTCGGGTCGCACCTCCTGTACGACTCGAATCAGATTCGCCGTATCCGTGAGATCGCCGTAGTGCAGGACCATCCGACGGCCGGGTTCCTGGGGGCCGGCGAACAGGTGATCGATCCTTTCGGTGTTGAACAGGGACGCCCTCCGGATGATGCCATGGACCAGGTAGCCTTTTTCAATCAGGAATTCAGCAAGATAGGAGCCGTCCTGGCCGGTGATTCCGGTAATCAGAGCGGTTTTTTCGGGGTTTTCAGGCCGCATGCGAACCTCGTTGCGACAGGGTCTCGAGACGCGCCAGGCACGTTGGATTCCGGTTGTTCTTTTCGTCCATGCCGGGATGTCCGGAATTGGCGCAAATTGCGCCGGCGAACGCAGTTGCATCGACCGGGCCTTACAACGACGGCAGATTCAACAATAGGGTTTTCGTTCATTCTTGTCAAGAGGTACCAGGCCGTACGACGGCTTCTGGGCGGGAAATCGCTTGACGATTCATACGATTTCGCCTATTTTTCGCGCCGTTCTCGAACGTGGCGCAATAGCTCGTTATCGTTGACGTTACCCACCTTGGCGCCCGCGTTTCACAAAGAGGAGTCCGGACTTGACGGTGCTTCACAGCGCCATCGGATATGTCGTCCTTCTGGCCGTTGCCTGGTGCCTGGGCCGGCGCACGAGGCGAATTCCATGGAAGACCATCGCGGTTGCCAGCGGCCTGCAGCTGCTGCTGACCGGCATCCTCGTCAGGAGCGGGCTGCGGCATTATGTCTTCGGCGTGGTTGGCGCTCTCACCGACATGCTTCGCACGACCGCCCTGAAGGCCAACGAGTCGCTGCTCTTCTCCGGATTGTCCAATCCCGAATTCACAAGCAGATACGGGCCCGTCGTCGCCCTCGAAATCGCGGCGATACTGATCTTTGTGGCGGCGGTTTCCAGGATGCTCTATCACTACAGGATCCTGCCCTGGGTGATCGGTCGGCTGAGTGCGTTTATGCAGAAGTCCCTCGGGCTCAGTTCGGCGGAAAGCGTCGGGTCCGCCGGCAACGTCATTCTTGGTATGACGGAGTCCCCGTTGTTGATCAGGCCGTACGTGAGCCGAATGACCCAGAGCGAGCTGTTCTGTCTGATGACCGTGGGTATGGCCACGATCGCCGGCACGGTTATGGTGATCTATGCGACGATGCTGGGCGACGTCAATCCGGATATCGCCGGCCACCTCTTTACGGCTTCATTGATCAGCGCGCCCGCGGCGATAGCCGTGTCCAAACTGATGATCCCGGAGACCGGCGATCCCGTCACCTCACGGAGCCAGGTGGAACTTCCCCGGGAAGATACGCTGAACGGCCTTGACGCTGCGGCTCGCGGCGCGGCCGAGGGCATGCATCTTGTCATCAACATCCTCGCGATGCTCGTCGCCTTCATCGGCCTTGTCGCCCTGGCCAACCTGGTCATCGGAAAGATTGACGTCATGGTCAATGCTGGTCCCAGCGGTTGGAGTCTCCAGGCGGCCGCCGGCGAAATTTTCCGTCCGTTCGTCTGGCTGATGGGGATTTCATGGTCGGAAGCCCGAACCGTTGGGGAACTCATGGGGATGAAGACGATCCTGAATGAGTTCGTGGCCTATCTTGACCTGGCTCGACTGATGAATGGACAAGAACCGCTCAATCAGCGGGCTTTCGTGATTACGGCGTACGCGCTTTGCGGGTTTGCCAACTTCGGATCCGTGGCCATCATGATCGGCGGCATCGGGGGGATCGCCCCGGACAGGCGCGGCGACCTGGCGCGGCTGGGCCTTCGATCGCTTGTTGGCGGAACGCTCGCGACCATGCTCACCGGCTGTATGATCGGCCTGTATCTGTAAAGCTTCGCAAACGGCTTCAAACCGGTATACACAATCCGGCGATGCCGAGCGCTCGATCCCGTCGCTTCCGCATTTGGATTTTGTACGCGGAAGTCATCGATTCACAGTGTGGCGCGCAGCCTGCCGCACGTCTCAAAGGAGGCGGCCTTGCAACTGAATACCTATTTGACCTTCGAAAACCAGTGTCGGGAGGCATTTGAGTTCTACCGCTCCGTGTTCGGCGGAGACTTCCTCTTCGTCCAGACCTTTGGCGACGGACCTCCCGATCTGCAGGTGCCGGAGGACGAACGCGACCGAATCATGCACGTGTCGCTGCCGATCGGCGACAGCGTGCTCATGGGAAGCGATCATGCCTCGACATTCGGACCCTCGCCGCAGGTAGGCAGCAATTTTTCCATAACGGTCAGCCCCGACAACAAGGCGGACGCCGACCGGCTGCTTTCCGGGCTTTCGGAGGGCGGCAATCTGGTGATGCCGATGCAGGATATGTTCTGGGGGGCCTATTTCGGGATGTGCGTCGACAAGTTCGGCATCAGGTGGCAAATCAACTTTGAGAATCCCGAAGACTGAGTCCCGGAACGCTCCGGAATTGCGGCGGCGATCGCCGGGGAAATGGCGAGGATTCTCTGTCACGCGGGGAAACGATGACCCTGAACGAAACACTCTCAACGCTTGAAGCGCTGGGAACTGCGCAGAACCGCAAGGTCTATGCGCGCCATGGCGTCAATTCGCCGATGTACGGCGTCAGCTATGCCCACCTGAACAGGATGGTTCGGAAGATAAGATGCGACCAGCATCTGGCGGATACGTTGTGGACGACTGGCAACCACGACGCCCGCGTACTGGCCACGCGGGTCGCCGACCCGACGGGGATGAACGCGGCTCAGCTGGATGCCTGGGCGCGCGACATCGACAACTCGATTCTCGCCGGGGAACTGGGGGCGTTGGCGGGCGTCTCGAAGACCGGTTTGACGCGCTTCAGAAAATGGACGTCGAGGCGGGGAGAGTGGGTCGCTACAGCGGGGTGGAATACGTTCACGGAGATGGTATTGAACGATCACGGGGATGTCGACGAGGCGCTTCTGGACACATGCCTCGAGCGAATCGAGATGCAAATCCACGGCCAGCCGAACCGCGTCCGCTACGCGATGAACAACGCGCTGATCGCTATAGGGACGTTTAGTGAGACCTATCGCGATCGGGCGATCGCGGCCGCGAATCGGATCGGCCCCGTCGAGGTGGACCACGGCGAAACGAACTGCAAGACGCCCGACGCGGCTTCGTACATCGCAAAATCGTTCGCCAGGAAAGAGAAGCAGAGGAAGAAGGGAAGATAGCCATTCCTCCCTTCTCTCATCCAGGCATGCAGTCAGAAAGGCCGGGCTCCGAACCCGGCCTTTCTTCTGTGTTTAACCTTGATTCCTCATTTTTCGAGGACGTTAATTCGCATATGTGTCAGTTAAAAAGGCGATTAGACTGCTGATTACCAGGATACACCAGGACACTGTACGTGAACTGAAAAAATGTCCTTCATGACGACCATTTCGGCCTGTTTCGAAGGGTTTCGTCGCGGTGCCGCGTTGCGGTTTTTGCGGAATTGAGGTTAACCGTCTTCGATCGGCTGGTGGAAATAGTAACAGAGTCCGTCCGGGGCGACGACGAAGAAGACCTGCAACTTCCGGCCGTCGTTCTCGTCGATGCGCCAGTTGCCGGTCCGGATTCCGTTCGCCTCCAACTCCCGCCTCGCTCTGTGGATATCGGACACCAGAATAGCCGCCCCTTCCTGTCCGGGGTCGCCGCCGTTGACGGCGAATCCGATCCGGACGCCGTCCCGCTCGAGAACGACCGTGGGAACAGGATTGCTGTGACGCTCCACCTCGTTGAGTCCAAAAGCGTTACAGTACCAGGTTGAAGCCGTGTCGATATCTTCCACTGGAAGCGCAAGTACGTCGTCGGCATAGGGAAAAGCGGCTTCGAACAGCCTCGTTGAACCCATATATATCTCCCTTTCTCCCTCTTAGACAGCTTCTTGGGCAGGAAGTCTCGAAATAGCGGCGACCTCCACGTCGCCTCACCTTACCCCGTTCAACGCGTATTCGAAGATGTGGTAGTTCATCAGTTGTTCCGACCCGGCGCGCGCCTGGTATTCCCTGTTCAGCGGGCGGTTGAGGATGAACGGCACTTCCCGCTCCGAGATGCCGCCGTGAGAGCGCAGGCGTTCCCCGTGCAGCCCCTCGAGATCGTGATCACCCGGGGTCATGCCGATACAGAACGCGCCGGAGGCAATCACCACGGCGTCGCCTTCGACGTCGAGCGGAAGACCGAAACGGCTCGCCGCGTCGGCCCCGGCCAGGACGGATTCAACCCCGTCGATCGATTCAATAAAGCGAATCGCGTCGAAGACGTTCAGGTCTTCGAAGCAGTATACCCGGACGAATCCCCCCAGGGCGCCATGATGGCCCACGAACGCGTCGGTAATCGGACAGATGACGCGCGTCTTTCCCGTACCGAAACGCCTGTCCAGCAGGTCCTGAAGATAGATGATGTTGTACGCACCGTCCGCGGCGCATTTGTCTTTCATGCCGTGATCGGCCACCAGGGCCACGGTTGCACCGAGCCGGTCGAGTTTTGCGCATCGCCGGTCGATCGATTGAAAGAACTCCAGGGCGACCGGATGGTCAGGGGGGTACCTGTGCTGGACGTAATCCGTAAGCGACAGGTACGCCAGGCGCGGCCGGCTGCCCGCTTCCAGAAACCGGATGCCGGCGTCGAGTACGAACAGGGAAAGCGCGTCTGAATACATGCCGGGCAACGGTCGGCCGACCCAGCCGAGGGCGTCCTGAATTCCGTTCTCGAGGAGCGTGCAGCGGTCTGCGCATTGGGAAGAGAAACAGATGTTGCCGTTGCCCATGTCCATTCCCTTGCCGAGCTGCCGCCGGAGTTTGTCCTTCGCGGTGATGACGGCCGTTTCCACGCCGGCCCTGGAAAAGACGTCGAAAATCGTACGCGAACGCATCATCGCGGGACCCGTCATGGGAACCGCTTCACCGGTATGCCGGTCCAGATAGAAGTTGCCGGAAACACCATGCACGGCGGGCGGAGCGCCTGTGGCGATAGAGAGGTTGTTGGGATTCGTAAAGCTCGGAATGACGCAGTGCGCTGCCCCGGTGAAACCGGATTCCATGAATCGGGCGATGGCGGGAATCGCTCCGGCTTTCCGCGCGGCCTCAATGTACTCCGGATCGCCGCCGTCGACACAAATGACGGCGACCGGGGACTGCGGAATGCGATAGTTCACGCCGTTGAGTTCAATTTTCATCTTGCTCCGGGAACGGCCGGTACGTCTGCGATGGTCTGGTCCTTCCACGAGCGGATGGCCGCTTCGATAACTTCCTGCACGGCCAGCCCTTCTTCGCCGGACCCCTCGATTTCCGACTGGGGCGCGCCTTCGTCCAGTTGCTCGATCCAACGGTTGATGCGTCTTGGAAAGGTGTCCTCGAAGACCAGACCGCCCATAATGGAGTTTCGAATGACGGTGAGTTCCTCGGACCGTCTCGGATACAGCGTCAGGTCCTCAAAGCAGTTGTCTAGGACGAAACGTCCCTCGCTTCCAAGCACCTCGCAGCGTTCCAGGTTGTGAGCCGGATTGGTGTCATAGCTGCCGGTCAGGTGGCCCACGACGTCATTCTCGAATTGCATGTTGATCTGCGCGTTCGACCAGCACACCGGGGCATTGACTCCGCTGCGACCCGGCGCTTTGTTCAGAAATGCTTGTACCCGCTTGATATTTCCGCAAAAATATCGCATGATGTCGATCGAGTGGGGGTGCAGGGCCCGAAGGTGGAACCAGGGGGAAGTCTCGTTCGGGTTGCCGATCCACATGGTCATGTTGATGAGCAGCAGGTGGCCCAGTCGTCCCTCTTCGATCCAGCCCCTGGCTTTCGCCGCGGGCGGGACGAACCGGTGGTTCAGGTTGATGCCGAACCGGACGTCGCACTCACGCGCTTTCCTGACCATCTGCCGGGCATGGTCGATGTTGTTGCTTATGGGCTTTTCGCACAGGACGTGCAAACCGGCTTCCATGCACTGGATCGCGGGTTCGTAATGGTCGCCGCCGTTCTCGAAACCGCCGGTTGCTATGCTCACGGCATCAAGTTCCTCGCGCCGAAGCATTTCCTGAACGTCGTAGAACGGTTTCGCGTTCAGCCGCCCGGCCGTGCTGTCCGCGCGTTCCCTGACAAGGTCACAGACGGCCACGAGCTCGGTTCTGCTGTTGTTCACGTATACCGCGGCATGCTGGCCGCCAATGCCGCGCATGCCGATGACGCCGACGCGGATCATACCCGTACTCCTTTTGATGATACAGAGAGCCGTTATCACCCGGGCCGAGGGCAAGTCATTCCGCCGTGGCCGGTTGCCGCAATTCTATTGAACTCATTCAAACAGCGGCCGGAAGTAGTCGAACGACCGACGGAGAACGCCGTCGATGTCGTCCACGGCCATGTCCCGCGAACCGACAATTTCCAGAACCGCGTACTTGAGCCCCGGAATCTTTCGGAAGGCGGCTGCCTGCGCGTGAAGATCCATATCTCCCTGACCGGCGACCTGGTTTTCAACCGGCCCGATCGCGGACTGCCGGCCCTTGACGTCGCGGATTCTCAGTGAAATGATGTACCGGCCGATTCTGCCGACGCTATCTTCGGGTACCTCACGCTGCGGGCTGCGCCAGATATGGGTCGCGTCGTAGTTGATCCCGACCCACTTCCGATCGACCCGTTGCATGAACCGGAGAGCCGTCTCCGTGTTGTAGACGGCATTGCCGACGTGAGGCTTGATGCCGAGCCTGACGCCGCGCCGGGCGGCCTCGACCGCGAGGGCGTTGATTCTATCCACGGTTGCCATAAACGCCTCTTCGTTGTCAGGTTTTCCGCCGGGGCCGGTTGTGACGAGGGGCGCGCCGACCGAGGCCGCCGCATCCAGGACGTGCAGAAAGCGGTCTCCGTCGTCCATGTTGCCGCTTGCGCCGAGAGATTCGATCGCCAAGCCGTGATTCCCGGCGCGACGTCTGATGTCCCGGTAGTACGCGTCGCGCCCGCCGATAGCCAGGTGAGGCGCCATTCCCGGAATACAACAAAGTTCGATCGCCCGGTAGCCCGCCGCCTGTATCCGTTCCATCGCGACTTCCAGGTCGTGCCCACCATATAGTATCGTGCTGCATCCGAGGTCCATGGGTTTCGCTTTCCTTTTCGCAGAGCGGTTGTATTCACCGAATTGGCGGCAGATAAGTAAGCTGTCGAACCGGCCCTTGTCAAGCCGATTCCGGTCGCAATCGACGCGCCCGGTGAAATTCCTGACTTGATCCTGAGCACGATTGGGATTATATTGGATGGCAGCAAATCTTCGCTGAAGCTGTTTTTAAATTACCGGTGAGTTCCCGAGCGCGAGCGAAAAAGCGGCGGTCAAGGCGGGAAAATCCGCCCATATTTGTCTATACGGGTGGGTTTGACCAACGCCGACCGGCGCTTTTGCAGCCGCGCGAAGACCGCCGGGAATTTTAAGACAGCTTTCCTGATCATACGGAATGAAACGCGTCGTTGCGGTTGGTGCGGCAATCTGCCGTAACCCGAAACCATCGAGGGGGAAGAACCATGAAAATCATCGAGGAGATCAGGGAGGATGTTGCCGTCCTGACGGTGACGGGCGCCCTGATGTCCGGTCCCGAAGTGGCCGAATTTCACGACCATATCAAGCGGTTGGTAAAAGACGGCATTAGCCGGGTGGTGGTCGATTTTTCGAAGGTGAAATGGTTTGGGAGTTCGATGCTCGGCGTCATGACCGCCAGTCTGACGACGGTCCGGCATGCGGGTGGAGATATGCGTCTCACGGGCATTACCCGCAAGATCGAAAGTATCCTGATGGTCACGCAGTTGGCGGGGATTTTCAGGACCCTGGATACCGTGGACCGTGCGGTAGCCAGCTTCAGGACACAGCCGCCCGAATAAAGCCGTCCGCCAACTGGAAGCAAGTACGAAAGCGTCTCTGTCCGTCCGGGATAGAGGCGCTTTTGATCGTTTTGGTCCGGTGGACCGGTACGGAACGTCGTGTGTCCTCGCGCAGGCGCCTGAGAGCACGTCAATATCCATGTTCAAGATTCCACTCCTGTAACGATTTTCCTTGATACCTGAACATTTGAGTAGTATATTTTGAATCCGTCATCTGGCGGGCGCGCCAATACAGGACGAGGCTCGCCCTCAGGCGTTGTATTCGCGATCGCGGTGATTGCATGGAAACGCGTGATATCGTAATCAGGGGCGCGAGGGTTCACAACCTGAAGGATGTGAATCTGAACCTTACCCGAAATCAGCTGATATGCTTCACCGGTGTTTCGGGCTCCGGCAAGTCCTCGCTGGCCTTCGATACGATTTTTGCCGAAGGCCAGCGCCGCTACATCGAGTCCCTTTCCGCGTACGCCCGGCAGTTTCTGGGTCAGATCCGAAAGCCGGATGTGGATCAGATAACGGGTCTGTCGCCAACGGTATCCATCGAACAGAAGGCAGCCGCGCGGAATCCCAGGTCGACCGTGGGCACGATGACGGAAATCTACGACTACCTTCGCGTCCTGTACGCAAGGGTCGGAGCGCCGCATTGCGTGTCGTGCGGTACGCCGATCGGCGCACAGACACGCGACGGTATCGTGGACCGGATCATGTCGCTTGGCGCAGGAACGCGAATCCACGTCATGGCGCCGCTTGTACGCGGAAGAAAAGGCGAGTATCTCGATCTGTTCGACGATCTTAAAAGGGACGGTTACCTCCGCGTCCGTGTCGACGGACGGATCGTGCAGCTGACCGAGTCGCAGCGGCTCGAACGGCACATCCGGCACGATATCGACCTCGTCGTGGACCGGCTGGTCGTGAGGGAAGATGGACACGGGCGCACAGGCGAGGCGGTCGATGCGGCACTGGGATACGGTGGCGGCACGTTGATCGTGGGATTCGAGGAGGGTGATGACCTGCTGCTGAGTTCCAGCTTTGCCTGCACCCGGTGCGGCTTGAGCGCAACCGAACCCACGCCTCAACTGTTTTCGTTCAACAATCCGCAGGGGATGTGTCCCACGTGCAAGGGTCTCGGTACTCAGGTTGCACTGGATCCGGAGCGGTCTGTACCTGACGATTCGCTGTCTGTAATGGAAGGCGCGATCGCGCCGCTCGGAGAGCCGCGAAACCGGTGGAAGATACACTATTACAACGGTGTGCTGGCCCTCCACGGCGTCGACGTCGATACGCCGTGGAGGGAAATTCCCGGGAACGCGCGGGTGGAACTGCTGTACGGAGTGAAGAAACGCATCACGCTCCACTGGCGGAAGCGTGATGGGAGCGTCTGGACGCATTACGATTCGTTTGAGGGCATCTTTCCGCCCCTGGAACGCAGGTACGCGGAAGGTGGATCACCGGCCTTGCGGCGAAGGCTGGGACCCTACATGCGCACAGGAAGATGTCCCACGTGCCGGGGGGCGCGGTTGAGGGGCGAAGCCGAAGCGGTGACAATCGAGGGCGTTTCGCTGCCGGTCGCCGCGGCGATGTCGGTTGGGGACGCGTACGCGTTCTTCAACGGTTTGAATCTGACCTCGACCCGCCGGATGATCGCGGAAGATGCACTCAAGGAAATCACGGGCCGGCTCAGATTCCTGCTCGACGTTGGTCTGGATTATCTGACGCTGGATCGGACGGCCCCGACCCTGTCCGGGGGCGAGGCGCAGCGCATCCGGCTGGCCGGACAGATTGGCAGCGGCCTGGTGGGGGTTACTTACGTGCTGGACGAACCCTCGATCGGGCTGCACCAGAACGACAACGAGAGGCTGCTGGACGCGCTGTGCGTGTTGCGGGACGCGGGGAATACGATCATTGTCGTGGAACACGACGAGGAAACGATGCGGAGGGCGGACTGGATCGTGGATTTCGGGCCGGGTCCCGGACACCTGGGAGGGGAGGTGGTCGCTTGCGGGCCCTGGCCCACGATCGCTTTGTCGGAGAAATCCAGAACGGGCGCCTACCTTGCCGGGAAAGAATCGATCGCTGTACCCCGCCGCAGGGCGCATACGGGAATGTACCTGTCCGTACACGGCGCCAGGCAGAACAACCTCACGGGAATCGACGTTAATTTCCCTCTGGGCGTGTTCAACTGCGTGACCGGGGTTTCCGGTTCAGGAAAGAGTTCGCTCGTAAACGACGTTGTCTACCGGACGCTGGCGCGAGAATTGAATCGGGCCGAAACCGAACCCGGAGAATTCGACCGCATTGAAGGCATCGATGCGCTGGATAAAGTCATCGAAATCGACCAGCAGCCGATCGGGCGCACCCCGCGGAGCAATCCGGCAACATATACCGGCGTGTTCGGCCCCATCAGGGCATTGTACGCTGACCTCCCGGAATCCAGGGTGAGAGGGTACAGGCCGGGACGGTTCAGCTTCAATGTGAAAGGCGGGCGGTGCGAGGCCTGCGACGGAAATGGCGCAAATGTCGTTGAAATGGATTTTCTGGCCGACGTCTGGGTCCCTTGCGACATCTGCGACGGCAGGCGTTTCAATAGAGAAACGCTGGACGCTCGGTACAGGGACGCGTCCATTGCGGATGTGCTGGAGATGGAGGTGAAGCGGGCATGCGCCTTCTTCGCCGCCGTACCGCAGATCCATCGCATACTCGAGGTGCTGGTCGAGGTGGGGATGGGGTACGTGAAACTCGGGCAGCCGGCGCCAACGTTGTCCGGCGGAGAAGCACAGAGGATCAAGCTGGCTAAAGAGTTGTGCCGCAAACAGACAGGGTCTACGCTTTATATCTTGGATGAACCCACGACGGGGCTGCATTTTGCAGACATACAGAATCTGCTGAGGGTGCTTCACCGGCTCGTGGATCTGGGAAACACGGTGGTGGTCATCGAGCACAACATGGATGTCGTGAAGACCGCGGACTGGGTGATCGACCTCGGGCCCGGCGGCGGGGAAGCCGGCGGGCGTGTGGTGGCGCAGGGGACCCCGGAACAGGTGGGGCGCTCCCGACGCTCCCTGACGGCTCGTCCCTTGCGTTCCGTGTTGGCGAACGGACACGGCCCGGTGACAGCCGGCAGGGAACATCGCCGTCGGGATGAAGCCGGGGGACCCGTTCGGGAGATCCAGGTTACCGGCGCTCGGGAGAACAACCTGCGTAACGTGGATGTGCGGATTCCTCGGGAGAGATTGACCGTGGTATCGGGTGTGTCAGGTTCGGGTAAGTCTTCCCTGGCGCTGGATACGGTTTTCGCCGAGGGCCAGAGGCGATATGTGGAATCGCTATCCGCATACGCGCGGCAGTTTCTGGGCCAGCTTCCCAAACCGAAGGTCGATCGCGTAATCGGGCTGTCGCCGGCGATCGCCATCGAGCAGAAAGCCGCCAGCAGGAACCCGCGCTCTACGGTGGGGACGGTTACCGAAGTGTACGACTACCTGAGGGCACTGTTTGCACTGGTGGGAGAGGTTTGTTGTCCTGACTGCGGCGTGCGGGCGGGGGCGCTCGCGGTTCGGGAAATCGTCGACCGGATCCTGGAAATGCCATCGGGGAGAAGGGTATATCTGCTCAGCCCCCAACGGCCGGGTAAGGGCGAAGACTATAACGGATTGATATCCAGGGCCGCGCGGGCCGGATACCTGCGGGGCCGGCTGGACGGGGACGTGTTCGACCTGAATGCCGCGCCCGAGATCGATTACCGGCAGTCGCACAGGCTGGAAATCCTTGTGGATCGCGTCACGCTCCGGGCTGGCGTGCGGAAGCGCATCGCGGATTCCATCGAGAAGGCGCTGGTGTTGTCCGGCGGCGTCGTCATCGCGGCGTCACCCGACGACGACCTGGAAACCAGATTCAGCCAGGTCCTGTCCTGCCCGTCGTGCGGGAGAAGCTTCGAAGAGGTCGCCCCGCAGCATCTTTCGTTCAACAGCCCTGACGGCTGGTGTGCCTCGTGCGATGGCCTGGGAACCCAGAGGGGAATGGGTAAGCGTACGCTGATTCCGGATCCGCAAGGGTCCTTGTCCCGCGGGGCGGTTCCGGTTCTCGGCGACCTGAAGGAGGGTCCATTGGCGGCGTTGATTCAGTCCGTTGGCGAAGTGGCGGGATTCGACCTGGAAACTCCGGTCGCGCGGATGTCACGGACCGCGCAGGAGGCGCTGCTCTACGGAACCGGTGAACGATGGATTCGGGGCGCGGACGGCTTGCGATTCCAGTACAAGGGTCTGTTCAGTTCGCTGGAGGAGCTGGCGAGGCTTTCCCCCCGGTTTCGCGAAAAGATGGGCGATCTGATTGAAGACGTGCCGTGCCGTGCGTGCAAGGGCGCGCGCCTCAAGCCGGAAAGTGCCGCCGTTCGCCTGCGCGGTACAACGCTCTGTGAACTGGTTGACCTGCCGATTGGCGCGTCGAGGCGCTGGCTTATGGACCTGGAACTGACCGGGCGAGAGCTCGACGCCGTTGGCGAAGTCCTCCAGGAAATACGCGTCCGGATGCGGTTCCTGGACGAAGTCGGCCTGGGTTACCTTTCGCTGTCACGACGGGCGCCCACGTTGTCGGGCGGCGAAGCGCAGCGAATCCGTCTCGCAAGCCAGATTGGTTCGGGACTGACCGGCGTCCTGTACGTGCTGGACGAACCTACCATCGGACTTCATCAGCGGGACAATCGAAGGTTGCTTGCCGCCCTTCGCCAGCTGAGGGACCTCGGCAATACCCTCCTGGTTGTCGAGCACGATCATGAGACGCTGGAAACCGCGGATCACATTGTGGATTTCGGACCCGGCGCCGGGGCTCACGGGGGAATACTGGTGGCGGAGGGGCATCCAAAACGCCTGAGTGCCGAGAACGGATCACTGACTGCGGAATACCTGGCGGGCGGGCTGGTCATCGAACGGCCGCCCCGGCGGATGGCCCTCGAGGGGTGTCTCGAGGTGGTGGGCGCCCGGCACAACAATCTGAAGGACCTGACCGTGAAGTTTCCGCTTGGTTTGCTGATCGGCGTCACGGGTGTGTCGGGGTCGGGGAAGTCCTCGCTGGTCAACGACGTCCTCTTCGGGGCGCTTGCCTCGAGGGCCAGCCACGTCCCGGGGCCCCCGGCCGATCACGACGAGGTCCGGGGAATGGAGTGCATCGACAAGGTAATCAACATCGACCAGTCGCCCATCGGGTTTTCGCCGCGCAGCAACCCGGCGACCTACGTAAAGGTGTTCGACAAGGTTCGAACGCTCTACGCGCAATTGCCTGATGCGCGCATACGAGGGTTTTCTCCGGGACACTTCAGCTTCAATCACCGGAAGGGCCGCTGCGAGGCCTGCAAAGGGCTGGGTTCACGGTGTATCGAGATGCATTTTCTGCCCGATGTCTGGGTGACCTGCGAGGATTGCAACGGGAAGCGGTATAACCGGGATGTGGTAGAGGTTCTGTACAAGGGCCGGTCGGTTGCCGACGTGCTGGACATGACGGTCGATCATGCGCTGCGGCAGTTTGAAAACGTACCCGGAATCTGCCGGACCCTCGAGACATTGGTTGACGTGGGATTGGGGTACATCAAGATGGGGCAGGCGTCCACCACCCTGTCGGGAGGGGAAGCGCAAAGGGTAAAACTCGCCAGGGAACTCGCCCGGCCGAACACGGGCAGGACCGTATACCTGCTGGACGAGCCAACCACCGGATTGCACGTTGCCGATGTGGCGAGGCTGCTCGATGTGTTGAATCGACTCGTAGACGCGGGCAATACGGTCATCGTGATCGAACACAATCTGGATGTCATCAGGACCGCGGACTGGATTATAGACCTCGGACCGGAGGGCGGAGATGAGGGCGGGTACCTGGTTGCGGACGGCACGCCCGAGGAGGTCGCCCGGGTCGATGCATCGCATACGGGCCGGTTCCTGCGAGAGGCGCTTGCCCGAGGCAACGGCAGGTTGCAGGAATCGCACGACGTTCCCGTCTGATGTGCACTGCCGCTCCGGTTCGTGCGAAACGTGCATCCGTATCGGGTGTAAGATAGCGCCGGCACCGGTGTTTCACGTTAACCGAACGGGGGAATGTGATGATAGTCGCGACACGGAATTCGTCTGAGAAGTCCAGGCACGCGGCCGATTTCGTAGGAGACGGCCACGGTGACCAGGAGGAAATCCACGCGGCGATTCGAGCGCTTCCGCCGGCGGGCGGCACGGTCGTCCTGAAGGAGGGCGTCTACGACATCCGCAAGGAGGAGGGTACGCTCGGCGGGTTGATTATCGACCGGAGCAACGTGACGCTGGCGGGGCAGGGCGCCGCAACGCGGCTGGTTCTTGCGCCGGGGCAGAATACGAACGTGATCCGCATTATCGGGAACGGGGTGGGAAACATCACGATACGGGATCTCTGGGTGGACCAGAATCGGGATCAGAATCCGTACGACGGCGCCGAGTTCGGGAATATCTCCCACGGACGGTTCGAATACAACGGCATCAAGGCATTCTGCGCGGAGCCCGGCGGATCCTGTCCGAGGCCAACGCACAACGTAACCATAAGGAATTGTACGGTTCTGAATTCCCAGCGACTGGGCATTATGCTGCAGGGCCCCAATATGAGGGTCATCAACAACCGCCTGGGCAACGCGAATTCAGATGCGGTGGAACTGCTGGGAGGGCCGGGATTCGTGACGGGCAATTTCGTCGAGATTACCGGCCGTACCCACGGCGCCGTGGGATCGGATGCCGGAGACTCGATCATTATGGCGAACAACCAGGTATTCGTGCGGGAGGAAGGCGACCTGGACATCGCCTTCCGGTCCTGGGCCGATTCCGTGGGCCATGTGATTTCCGGCAATATAGTGACGGTTGACGCCGGGGGGCGTCTGGCGCTGGCCATGGACGTGCGTGGCTTCAACACGTCCGTTTCGGGAAACGTGATCCGGGGGCCTGGCCCGACACAGCGTTTGCCTCTCTGGCTCACTGGCGCTGGCATGTCGGTTACCGGAAATCACTTCCGGAACGTCGACCTGATCGTCAACGACCGGACCGGTACGAACCGGCCGATTCTCATCCATGGGAACGCAATGGAGGAATCGGTGGTCGTGCGGGAGACCGGCAATCTGGTTCGTCCGGACGGAGAGTCGATTCGATGAATCCGGAAATCCCGAAACGGGCTCTCTTCAATTTTGCGTGGCACTGCCCGTATCGCAGTGTGCCCCCGGACATCGACGGAGACCTTCAGGATTGGGACGAAAGATTCCGGTTGCCGGACCTGATGGTATTGGACGGTCGAGAGGCCTTTGCAGACGTGTACGCCGCATGGAGCGAGCGGGGTCTCTATTTCGCCGTTAACGTCAAGAAGGCCGGCGGCGCCAACGTGGACCGCCGGCGGCCGCTACAGGGCGATGGCATGCAGATCTGGCTGGATACGCGGAATGTCCGGAACGTACACCGTGCGAGCCGGTTTTGCCACCATTTCTATTTCCTGCCCGCCGCTGGACGGGCGAAGCCAAGGGGCGGACAGGCGCGGATCCGCCGGGCGCGCGCGCATTCACGCATGTGCGAATGCTCCGAGTTGCCGGTCGCCTGCGACGCGTCCGGAACCGGGTATCGGCTGGAAGCCCATCTGGCTGCGAAGACTTTGACCGGGTTCGATCCCGATGAAAACCGTCTGTTGGGATTTACCTATCTGCTTCAGGATCGGAGGCAGGGCCGTCAGTGGTGGACCGCCGACGAGCCGCTTCCCGTTTCGTACGACCCAAGCCTGTGGGGCACAATCGAACTTGTGAAGTGATTCCGCGCGTGTGAAATCCGGTGCGCCGGCGTCGCCTTGAAACTCGACATTCGCACGAACAACGTCGACTGTCGATTCGTGGACTTGAAGTCCGCAGAATCCGGATGCTATCGGCAATGGTGGCAACCGGTAAACGTACCACGGGCATTCTATGCGCATGAAGGCGTGAATTCAATGAATTCGTGGCGAGATGCACAGAACCAAGATATCCACGATCGCGTCCGCGCGGTGTTGAACCACGGCGAAACACCCTTGCTGCAGGCGCGTTCGGACATGGACGTCCGGGGCGACTACGGCAGCCAGTGGGTGGTGGTCACACGGGAACGGGTCCTCGTGTTCCGCGAAGAAAGTACGCGGGACCTGGTCGATATTCCTCTCTCCAACGTGTTGTTCGCCCGCACGGAACCGCTGGTGGGCGCCGCGCAGTTGGTGATCGAACGCAAGGCCCTGCCAACGGTACGCGTGCTTCACTCCCAGACGCAGGCCGGCGATTTTTCAGAGCTGGCCCGCCGGGTCGAACGGCTTCGGGCTTCACAGCCGCTGTTGGCGGAGATGGTCCCGGAGCGGACGCGATGCGAGTCCTGCGGCCGGCTTCTGCCCGAGAAGAACGGGAGCTGTCCTGCGTGCCTCAGGAAGATGGATGTGCTGGCTCGAATCGCAAGATACCTGAGGCCCTACCGGGTGCGGGCTGCGCTGCTCGCGCTGGCAACCGTTCTGACAACCTGCGCCGAGTTGATTCCTCCTCAGATAACCCGGCTGATCGTCGACGACGTTCTGGCGCCCCGCCAGACATCCGCCGTCGACGCCCGGCTGGGACTCCTGATTCATCTGGTGCTTGCCCTTGTGGGCGTGCGATTGGTTACCTGGTCGGCTGAATGGCTTAACGGGTGGACGGCGACCTGGCTGAGCGCGAGGGTGACGGCGGACATTCGAAGCCAGCTGTACCGGCGCCTCGAAATGCTGTCGCTTCAGTTTTACGACAAGCGTCAGGTCGGCGCTCTGATGTCACGCGTGACGAGGGATACAGAGCGATTGCAGCATTTCCTGGTCGACGGATTGCCCTATCTCATCACAAACAGCCTGATGTTTCTGGGCATTATGGCCGCCCTGCTGATGATGAACTGGCGCCTCACGCTCCTTGTGCTCGTTCCCATGCCGCTTGTCGTGGCCGGAACAGCCGTCTGCTGGAAGCGGATGCGCACGAATTATGCCCGGTGGCACAGATGCTGGTCGGCATTGATCGCACGCGTGAACGAAGCCATTGCAGGTATTCGGATCGTGAAGGCTTTTACCCAGGAGAAACGCGAGATCGAAGTATTCGAGCGGCGCAACCGTGATCTCACGACACGGGCCGTACGGGCGGAAACCAGCTGGGCGGTCTTCTGGACGACAACGAATTTTCTGAGTGGCCTTGGCGTGCTGATCGTCTGGTTTTTCGGGGGACAGAAGGTGCTGGGCGGGGAGATGACGCTGGGCACGCTGATGGCGTTCTATAACTATATATGGCTCCTTTACGGCCCCCTGCAGTGGTTCGGCATGGTGAGCAACTGGATGTCACGCGCGCTAACCGGGGCCGAGCGCATCTTCGAAGTCATCGACACGCCCCCCGAGGCGTACGACGACCCCCGCGCTGCCTCCTTGCCTGCGATGGAAGGTCGGGTTCAGTTCCGGGATGTGACCTTTGGCTATGACAAATCCAACCCCGTGTTGCGAGAAATCGACCTCGATGTCGAGCCGGGCGAAATGATCGGACTTGTGGGCAAGTCGGGCGTCGGCAAGACGACGCTCGTCAACCTGATATGCAGATTCTACGACGTGGACGCCGGAGGAATCGAGATCGACGGTTTGGACTTGCGGAATATCCGGCTGGAGGACTTGCGCGCTCAGATCGGCATCGTCCTTCAGGAACCGGTTTTGTTCAGCGGTACCATTGCAGAGAATATCGGGTACGGCAGACCGGGCGCCGGTCTCGATGAGATCATGGAAGCGGCGAAGGCGGCCAATGCGCACGGCTTTATCGTATCCAGACCCGATGGGTATGATTCTGACGCGGGCGAGCGGGGCGGGAATCTGTCGGGTGGCGAAAAACAGCGAGTTTCGCTTGCGCGGGCAATCCTCCACGATCCGAGGATTCTGATTCTGGACGAAGCGACGTCCAGCGTCGACGTTCAGACGGAGGTCCAGATTCAGGAGGCGGTTTCTCGCCTGGTCCGCGGTCGGACGACGTTCGCGATCGCGCACAGGTTGTCCACGCTCAGGAACGCGGACCGGCTGGTTGTCCTGGATGCAGGGAGGATCGTTGAGGCCGGAACCCACGGTGAGTTGTTGTCGAAGGAGGGCGTCTTCTACAATCTGGTGCGCATGCAGCAGGAAGTTTCAGAGATTATCGCCGTAAGGGCGTAGTCGGGCCCGGACGGTCCCGGCGGCAAGGCTGAATTGGAAACCATCATGAATGCGTTCATGGAGACCCTGCCGGCATCCGTGTCGGAGGCGCTGGGTAGAGAAGGCCTGGGAGATGATCCCGCGCTTCTGCAGGTCGCGACGGATCTGCTGCCGAACCGGCGGTTCGGCCGGCAGTGGGTGATCGTTACACGGAAGCGGTTGATCGTCGTTCGCCACGATGGTGAAAGCAATATCGTGGTGGTGCCAATGGATGAGATGGCGGGTGTGCGGACGGAAGAGGCGGTTGGCGGGGGTTGCCTGGCGGTGGACCGGCAAATAGAAGGGCCGCTTCTGGTACCCTATACACAATCACTGATACCCAAATTCGCGGAGGTGGCGGAAGGCATCCGGCAGTTGTCGGAGGGCGGGGATCTGTCTTTGCCGGAGGAAGTCGAGCGGGCACGCTGTGACGCGTGCGGCCGGTTGCTGCCAGAAAAGAACGGAATCTGTGCGGCGTGTATCAGGAAATGGCATACGTTGCGCAGGCTTCTGCGATATCTCACCGCGCAGCCCTGGCGGCTGGCATCAGTCGTAACGCTGACCCTTGTCTCGACCGCTCTGGAACTGCTGCCGCCCAGGATTACGCAGCATATCATCGACGACGTGCTTGCCCCCCGCACCAATTTCGATCTGCTGGTCTGGCTCGTGTTCGGCCTTCTGGGTGTGCGATTGCTGTTCTGCGCGGCTGCGGTGACGATGGAATGGCTCTCCCTGCGCCTGGGACATCGGGGCGTGCAGGACATTCGGTCGGACCTCTACCGGAAGTTGCAGTTCCTTCCGCTGCGGTTTTACGATCGTCGAACCGCGGGCAGTCTCATCTCGAGGATTTCGAACGACTCCGACAGGCTGGAGGGGTTTCTGGCTTCAGACCTCCCCCTGGTCGTATCGAAAGTACTGCTCTTCGCAGGGATTCTGGGCATGTTGCTGGCGACAAACTGGAGGCTTGCGCTCCTTGTACTGTTGCCCATTCCCCCGATTGTGCTGGGCGGAAGTCGCATCTGGAGGCGCGTGATGCGTCACTGGATCCGCTGGGGCGCGAGATGGTCACGACTGTCGTCGCACCTGAGTGAATCAATCGGCGGCATCCGGGTCGTAAAGGCATTTGCGCAGGAATCCCGCGAAAGCGAAAGATTCGACAGACGCAACGAGGATCTGCGCGAGGTGACCGTCGCCGGCGAGCGGACCTGGTTTGTGTTCTTTACGGTGACGAATTTCCTGATGAGCTGGGGGGTGTTCCTGGTCTGGTATTTTGGAGGCCGTCAGATTCTCGGCGGGGAAATGACGCTGGGCGCCCTGGTTGCCTTCATCAGCTATCTGTGGATGTTGTACGAACCACTGCGGTGGTTTGGCGAACTCTACAATGTCCTGCTGCGGGCGTTCGCCGGCGCGGAACGCATTTTCGAGGTCACGGATTCAAGACTGGAAACCTGCGGCGGTACGGATGCGGTTCCGATGCCGCGAATGGAAGGACGGGTTGTGTTCCGGGACGTGTTCTTCGGGTACGATCGCGGAAAACCCGTTCTGAAGGGGATAGATCTTGTCGTGAAGCCGGGAGAGATGGTCGGGCTCGTGGGGAAGTCCGGCGCCGGAAAATCCACGCTGATCAACCTGATCTGCCGATTCTACGATCCTGACAGGGGGCGCGTTGAAATCGACGGTATGGACATGCGGGAAGTGCGCCTGGAAGACCTGAGGTCCCGGATCGGTATGGTTCAGCAGGAGCCATTCCTCTTTGACGGGACGATTGCCGAGAATATCGCGTACGGCAAGCCGAATGCAACGTTCGGTGAAGTCATTCGGGCGGCCACCGCGGCGGAGGCCCACGAATTCATCGTACAAAAGCCGGACGGATACGATATGAAGGTGGGAGAAAAGGGCGGGAATCTGTCGGGCGGCGAAAAGCAGCGTATATCAATCGCGCGCGCGATTCTGCACGATCCCCGGATTCTGATTCTGGATGAGGCGACGTCGTCGCTGGACACGCGGACGGAGTGGAAGATCCAGAAGGCGATCTCGCGTCTTGTAAAGGGACGCACGACCTTTGCGATTGCGCACAGGCTTTCCACGCTGCGCAGCGCCGACAGGCTGGTCGTTCTGGACGACGGCAAGGTGGCCGAAGTAGGCACCCACCATGAATTGATGTCGCGTAAGGGTATTTTCTACCGCCTCGTGAAGAGCCAGCAGGAGACATCGGCGGTGATGGCCGTCGGGGGCGGCAAGGATGTGGCAGGTAGGGCTTGAGGACCCGCGAAACCTATGGATACGGATTATAAAGACGGATGGAAGCCCACGCCGATCGACGTGACCCATCCGCAGAATGTGGATACCGGCAGGATCAGGCTCTTCCGGGAGCCGGTCTGGCATCTGCGCATGACCATCGAAGGCGATCGTTCGTATCTGAAGGTGAAGATCGTCCGTGCGGTCCCCTTGACGGATCCGGGCCGGTACATCTGTTTCCTCGACGCGAACGACGAGGTGATCTGCATGGTCGATGACGTAACCACGCTTTCCGTGGAGAATCAGGCCATCATCCGGGAGGAACTCGACCTGCGGTATATAACCTCGCGAATCGAACGGGTCCACTCGATTCGCAGTGAATACGGCGTCTCGTACTGGGAGGTTACCACGGACCGGGGCCCGCGTGAATTTGTCGTAAAGAACGTGGGTGAAGACGCCAGGTGGCTGGACGAAAAGCGCGTGTTGATTCTGGACGTGGACGGCAACAGGTTCGAGGTGGCGGACCTCGACGCGCTGGACAAGAGGAGTCGAGGGCTCGTTGAGATGGTCCTGTAACGAAACCGGTGCAGCCGCATCGCTCGCGGGTGCTGGAAGACAGTCTTGTCGTCGACGTCTTTGCGCCGCCGCGGCCGGTATATGTGACAGAAGCGAAAAGGGCGATGTCGGATTAACCTCAATTCCACAAAAACAACAACGCGGCGACGCGATAAAACCCTCCGATACGGGGCGTTATCGACGTAAAGAAGGACGTTTTTTCCCTTCACGTCCGGTGGCCTGGTGTATCCTGGTAATCAGCCGTCTAATCACCTTTATTAACTCGCACATATTCGAATTAACGTCCCCGAAAAATGACGAATCAAGGTTAAACCTCCCACATCCGTTTGTATTTGGCTTCGTCTTCCAGTGTGATGGACTGGTCGTAAACCTGTTGCAGCAAATCCAGTGCTTCAAGGGCGTGGTCGGCGCCGCATGCCGGCTGTCTGTCGTTACGAATTGACTCGATGAATTCGGTGTTCTGGACCAGGACGTCGTCGTCCAGGGTATCTTCGCTCTGGAAGAGGTTCTTGCCGTTCAGCGAGACCTGGTTGCCCGAAACGACGAGCGTACCCGCGTCGCACAGGTAGATATTGTTGCTGACGCCCGATCGGGCATTGTAGGAAAGGCTGAGCGCCGCGATGGTCTCCGTGGTATAGCGGAGCAGCATGCTGACGTCGAGCGAAGTGCCGGTTCCGGCGTCGAGCGGGCTGAGTTCACCTCGAATCCGGCGAACGGGTCTGCCGATGGTCCAGAGAGAGTAGTCGAGTACATGACAACCGTGGTGGAACAGGACATCGTCCGTCCAGCTCCGCCTGTAACCCGTCCAACCCACGTTGTCGCGGCGTAACTGAAATTCGTGTGTTTGGTGCTGGTGTACGTGGCCTGCCGTGCCGTTTGCGATAAAATCCCTTACAAATCGTCCCGTGCGATTGAAACGGCGGGTATGGGCAACCAGCAGCTTGTTTCCGGACTTCCGCGCGAGGCCGGCTATTTCGGCGGCGCCTTTGTGTGACAGCGCCACGGGGATTTCAACCAGGACGTTCTTGTCGGCCTCCAGCGCCAGACGGGTCTGTTCGTAATGTGCCTCGCTGGGCGAGGCGATAACGACCGCGTCGATATCGGGGTCGGCCAGGACTTCCTCGTAGCAGGTGGTGGCATTCTCAAATCCCCACGCTTCCCGGAATGACTCGGCGGGTTCTGCTCTGCGCCCGACAACGGTTCGAAGACGAACCCCGGGAATTCGGAGAAGTGCCCGCGTGTGGAAGAGCGCGATGCCGCCGTACCCCACGATGGCGCAGCTGATCGTGTGCATGGAGACTCCCTTCAAAACAGCTCATTAAATTCAGTATTCTCAGAGATTCACGCCAGGCGGGCGACCCGTCGGCTTGAGTCACGCAGCTTGATTCGGGGACAGATTACCGGTCCGCTCTCCGGAAATCTCCCAATCTCTCGTGCAGGGTTTGAAGCGCGGGGTAGATTCCGCGGTAGACGGTCTGAAATCCGGTCTCGTAGATCTCAACCTGCTCGGCGTTCGGCTCTATCGTCCTGCTCTCGTAGGTCAGTTCGTTCAGCGCGGAGTCGATGTCTTCGTAAACGCCCGCGCCCAGGCCGCCAAGTACCGCGGCACCCAGGGCGACGGATTCCTCCACCTCCGCAATCGAGATACTCTGGTTGAATACCGAGCTCTTGATTTGCATGAGAAGCCGGTTGCGGGTGTTCCCGCCGATGGCGACGATTCGTTTCGGCCTGTCGATCCCGGGGTGGGACACGATGGCCTCGAGGCAGAGACGGCACTCGTAGGCCAAACCCTCCAGCACGGACCGAAACAGGGTCCCGCGGGTGACGTCGGCATTGAGACCGATAAACGCGGCCCTCGATTCCGGGTCGTTGTTCGGCGGATTGCCAAGGCGCAGGTGAGGCTGGAAGTGGACGCCCAGGCTTCCGGGAGGGGCTGTTTCCGCTTCGGAGACAAGGGTGCCGTATTCGACGTTAGCGCCGAGAAGGTTTCGGGTCCACTCAACGCAGGCACCGGATGTGTAGATGCCGCCCAGAATATAGTACCGATCCCTGGCGACGTGGGCGCCCGTGGTATAACCCTGCCGTGCGAACACATCGCTGAGCCACCCGCGACGGTCCGCTATACAGACGGCTTCCGCCGTGCCGAGGGAATTCAACAGCGTACCCGGTTCGGTGGCGCCCACGGCAAGCGCCCCGCATATGTGATCGTGTCCGCCGGTTGTCACCTGCACGCGGGACGGAAGGCCGGCCGCACGCGCAACGTCGGGCAGGATTCGGCCAAGCAGCGTGCCGGAGGGCAATGCCTCCGCAAAGAGCCCGCGTGAGACCCCCGTTTCATCCAGCAGACCGGAATGCCAGGCCCGACGGTGAAGGTCAAAGACCATCATCCGTGAAGCGAGAGAATAGTCCGTCGCCTTCTCGCCGCACAGGCGGAACGCGATATAGTCTGCGACGTTCAGCCACGAGACCGTTTTCGCGTAGGACTCCGGGTCGTTATCTTTCAGCCAGAGGACCTTGCAAAGACCGAAAATGGGCTTCAGCGACAGCCCGGTAATGGCGTAGATTCGCTCTTCGCCGACGGTCTTGTTCAGCCATGCGGCCTGGCTTGACGTCCTCCCGTCGAACCAGGCGATGATGCCGGCGGTGGGGCGGTCTCCCGCGTCAAGGGGTACGCCCGACTCGGCCATACTCGAAACGGCGATGCTTGAAACCGTGCCTGCCGCGTTCAGTTGCGAAACCGCGTCCCGCAACACGGTCAGCGTGCACCTCCACAATTCATCGGGTGTATGATACGCCCAACCGGGTCGGGGGTAATGGGTTGGCGTCGGCACGCTCGAGGAGGCCTGAACGCGGCCGGCGGTATCGAAGACAAGCGCCTTGATATTCGTGGTGCCTATGTCGATTCCGGCCAATAGAGGAGATGGGGACATCGTGCTCAATTTTCCAACTGGAGTGGTACCAGGCGGCCTGGCCCCGGAAAATCGGGACGCCGCCGAACGACGTTCGCGACGTGGAAAACACGTTGACAGGCGGCCCAATGGTACCTAACTAATAGACGAAAGTCAAGTCGAAACCGAAATATCATAAAGCCTGCAGTCCAACTGAAAAATTCCGTTACCCTGGTCTGCTGTAACGTCACGAGTCCAGGGACAATCCTTACTCGTGTCAAGCTTGACAGAGAATAGAGATGCCCGAGCTGCCAAGGATGTATCCGGTCTGGGTGGATGCGAAGAATACCCGCGTCTACGGAATGGACGTTGACGAGTGCGGCGCGCTGTGGTTTACGGGCAGTCTGTCTGTACTCCACCGGTACAAACCTGAGTCAGGGCAAATCCACACGTTTTCGATCCCCGACAAGCACGGTGGAAGCCAATGTCTCTGCGCCGGCGGGAAGGTCTATGTGCTGCCGCAGACCAATCCCATGTTTACGGTTTACGACACGGTGACGGAATGCGTTTACAAGATCGATAAGCCGTTTTTGGAGGCGAACCTGTGGTATGGTCACGCGGATAAGGCGCGAAACTTACTCTTTATGCCTGAGCGGTCGAGGCCGTGTCTGGTGGTTTGGGACGTTGAGACCGAACAGGGGGAGGTCCTTGAGTATCCGGCGCCAGGCGTGCTGCCGGACATACGGGAGGTAGATTGGCCCGAGCGGCTGGAGACATTCGCGGTTCCGCGAAACGACGGCGTGCAGCGCCGCGTGTACTACGATCCCGACAGCCGTGGATTCCTGGCGGAAGATTCCCGTCGCGCGCCGCCGTCGCGACCGGGAGCGCGTGCTGAGCCGTTTGTCGTGAATTACAGCGACGGTCGGCTCAGCCGGTTGGACCGTCGGACGGGTGAGAGGTATGAACGGGATGTACCGGGTTGGAAGGAGGACTTCGGTTTCATCGGCGGCGGTGTCTTCTACGGGGGATGGCAATTGAACAACCTGAGCACGTACGATTCGGGATTCCGGTACGACGAGAAGACCGGCGACTATATTCAGCAGAAAGAAGATCCGCACGTCGGGGTGGACGGATTGCCCTATCACTTCATGGACCGCTTTATCGCCTATCACCCTGAGAGTGATACGTTCGATCTGCTGATTCCCGACGTGCCTCGTTCACGATACCCGCAGTTGTGTTATAACAAGGTGGCGGACGGGCATCTCTACATTACGGCAAACGATATCTGGTCAGAAGAGAAGCAGCGTCCGCTGGGAGCTGTCGAAAACCCTGTGGGTCAGTTGATGGTCCTGCAGACCCGCCGCATTGACGGTGGATAAACGGAAGACGCTGGTGACGCATTCCGAACCCTTCCCATGAGGCTTTCGGTGGACGCAGTCACCCCATCCCGATAGAGATGATCACGTCAGACGAGAGGAGGCAACGATGGAAAAGGTAGGGTTTATCGGCCTGGGCATTATGGGCAAACCAATGGCGATCAATCTCATAAAGGCCGGTTTCGATCTCACGTTCTACGCACGCCGTCCGGAGATCACAGCCGAGATGGAGGGGTTGGGCGCCAGGGCGGCTGAATCTCCCGCCGCAGTCGCGGAACGCACCGATATCATCATTACAATCGTAACGGCGGACCCGGAGGTGCGGGAAGTGGTTCTCGGCGACAGTGGCGTCCTGAAGGGCGCATCCGAGGGAAAGCTGATCGTGGACATGAGCACGATCTCGCCGCTCACGATCCGGGAGATCGCGGATAAAGCGGAAGCGAAGGGTGTGGCGGTGATGGATGCGCCGGTGAGCGGGGGCGATACGGGGGCGATCAACGGGACGTTGACGATCATCGCCGGCGGCGAGGCGGACGACTTCGAGCGGTGCCGCGGTTTGTTTAACGCGATGGGAAACGAGGAAAACATCTTCCACGTCGGATCAGTTGGCGTGGGACAGACCGTGAAAATCGTCAATCAGCTGATCGGCGGAATCAACATGGCCGCCATCGCGGAGGGTCTGATCCTGGGTATCCGGGCGGGCGCCGACCCCGAAGTGATGCACCAGGTCATCAGCGTGAGTTCTGCCAACTCGACGCTGTTTCAGATCCGCGCCTCGGATTTCCTGCTCGCGGACTCGTTTGCACCCGGATTCATGCTGGATCTGATGAAGAAGGACCTGGGGATCGGCGTGGATCTCGGCAAGGCGCTGAACGTGCCGATGCCGATCGGCGCGGCGACGTACCAGATGTACTCCGCGGCGAGCGGTCTTGGTGCGGGAGAATTGGATTTTTCGGCGGTATGCAAAGCGGCCGAACATTTGAGCGGGACCCGGATTTCTCAGGACCGCTGAAACCCATCACACCGTGCCGTATTTCGTCCGGAACCGTTCTCTCAATACGGCTTTCTGCACCTTCCCGGTAGCGGTTGTCACGGGGAGTTTCGGGATGATCTCCACCCATCTGGGTTTCTTGAATCCCGCCAGACGGGCGCGCACGTAGTCGGAGACCTCGTCGGGCGTGAGGTCTGCGCCGTCACTCGCCACGACCGCGGCCAGCACGGACTCACCCCATTCTCTGTCCGGGATGCCGACCACGGCAGCGTCGCGGATCTTCGGATTTTCCTTCAGCAGGCGTTCGATTTCCAGCGGATAGATGTTTTCCCCGCCGCTGATGATCATATCCTTTGCCCGGCCGGACAGGTAGAGATAGCCGTCGTCGTCCATTCTGCCCAGATCTCCGGTGTACAGCCAGCCGCCCTTCAGCGCTTCCCCGGTTTTCTCGGGCATATTCCAGTATTCAAGCATCACAGAGGCGGTTTTGGCGACCACTTCGCCCACCTCGCCGGGAGCAACCGGATTCCCGGACGAATCGACAACGTGGAGTCCGACCGAGGCCATGGGTCGTCCCACCGAGCCGAGTTTTCCGAGGTCGCCTGACGTCAGACGGCACACGGTCAGGATGCAGCCGGCCTCGGTGAGCCCGTACGTGACGTAGACGTCGGACTCGAACGTCGCCAGGATGTCCTCGAGCAGCGCCGCGGGAAACGTATCCGACGAACCCAGGCAACGCTGTACCGAAGCAACGTCATGGTTGCTCAGCCGCTGGTGCGCGAGAATCCAGCGCCAGACCGTCGGCACGCAGAAGACGTTGGTTGCCCGGTGCTGCGCAACGGCCGACAGGATGTCACCAGGGTCCGCGCCGTCCAGAATGACGAGCGTGGCGCCCGTCAGGAAATGAGGAAGCACCAGACAGTCCGGGCCGCCGGTGTGGAAGAGCGGGTAGACGACCAGGCCAACGTCGCAAGTGTGCCCGCCGGTCGCCAGGGCAAGGGAGAGGGCTTGAAGGTAATGGCTCTTGTGCGAGAAAACCGCACCTTTGGGAAACCCCGTCGTGCCGCTCGTGTACAGGATGATGTGCGGATCGTCCTCGTCGAGCTCGACTGCCGGTTCGACCGAAGGCGATCTGGCTGCGAGATCTTCCAGCCGGTTGCCGCGAGTGCCGCCGATGGTGAGCATCCACTCGAGTCCGGACCCTGCGTCAACGCCGCCGACCTCGTCCACGAACCGGTCTTGACAGATCAGGCCGCAGGCGCCGGACTGCTGCAGCGTGTAGTGGATCTCCCCTCTGCGGTACCAGTAATTCACCGGGACCAAAATGGCGCCTGTTTTGGCCAGCGCAAAATAGACGGCAACGTAGACGTCTGAATTCCGGCTCAAGACGCCGATTCGGTCGCCTTTACGGACGCCCCGTTCCAGAAGGCCGTTGGCAATGCGATTGCATTGCGCATTCAGTTCGCCGTACGTCAGCGAGCGGTTGCCGAAAATGACGGCCGGTTTGCGCTTCAGACCCGGGTCGCTGGCGTTGCGTTGAAGTATGCTCCCCAGTAACATCCTGTCCATCGTTACTCCGTCCCCGGAAAACCGCAGGGGCGCGTTAACTCAGTACGCGCCCCTGCGGTGTTTACACGATCATGCAATGTCAAGTGTCCTGTCCCAAAAATTCCTCACCATTCGACCGGCGATTCATCCCGTCTCGCGACGTTCACCTCGCTCGCCGACCATACACAGGTCGCCTGCGCTCGGTCGCCTTGCGAGCCGGGCGACTCGGCGGTCGAATTTAGGCAACTTATTTCCGGGACAGAACACTAGGGAGTTACTTTGGCAGCACCCCCAATTGGTCCGCGAAACGTCGCCACGTGTCCACCGTACCGTCTTCGAAGGTGACTTTGAAGACGACGCTATCGATTACCGCGACGCTGATGTCTTCGTACACCCGGGTTGCGCCGTCGGTGTTTTCGAAGGAAACGCGGTTGCCGTTTACGACCATGTTTCCGGTTGTGATTCTACCGGTCGCGATATGAGTTATTTCAGGTGATGTTCTGTAGCCGCCGCCGATCTCCATATATTCATTCCGGGTGAAGGGCTGTGACTCGACCGCTTCCGACTGAAAGCTATAGTTAAGACCTGAAACCTGGATCTGATTCTGGCCCTGAGAGATCGAGGCCGTGACATGCGCCGTGGTCAAACCGGTGGGGTACCACTCATAGTGACCGCTCACGGCAGGCGGCTGCAGTATCTTCCCGTCCGGCGTCTGCCTCGATTCCAGGCGCCATTTGCCCCTAAATGCAAACTGGTGTTGTGTCTCGTCCGCGCAACTCGCGATCATTGCCGCGGCCGATCCGACGAGCAGCGCGCGGGTCAGGGTTTTGAACATCCAGTGTCCTCCTCGCCTTGTTCGAGAGAATCCGTCCCGGCTCCTTCGAAGAATCGTCGTCCGGCGTAAGGGTCAAGGATCAATTACGCAACCGGCCGCCGGTCCTTCGATCGCGAAGAATATCATTCGGGATTTTCAATGCAGAATCGATGTACCATTTTTGTGAAGACATCGGAACCCTTGAGGAGCTGGTCCCGCGCGATCCATTCGTCAACGGTGTGCGCCTGCTGGATATTGCCCGGCCCCATGACAACCAGTTCCATCGTTTTTCCAAATACCATGCCATCCGTTCCGTAGGCGACGGTCCTGGGTTTCCGCCTGCCGGTAACCTGAAGCGCTTCCCGGACGACCGGAGAGTCGATGCTCGTGCTGAGCGGATCGAGGATTTTCGGCACTTCAATCCGGATGCCGTGTTTGTCCGCCATGCGTACCATGCGATTGACAACCGGATTCCAGTTCTGGCCCGGCATCGGCCGGCAGTTGATGGTGGCGCGGCTGACGGGCGCCGTTACGTTTGCGGCCGTATCGCCGTCGGAAAGTACGATATTCAGGGTTGCATGCGGCGGATCGAACGCCTCATTCCGATATCGGGCATCGGTCCTCAACATCCCGTCCAGTTTGACGACGTCGTTCAGGAACGGGATGAGCTTGTGATTGGCGTTCGCCCCTTTGCCGGTACTGCTGTGCGCGGCTTTGCCCCTGGCGGTCGCCTCGAACTTGAGCGAGCCCTTATGTGCATACACAACATTGAGAAGCGTGGGTTCGCCGACGATACCGTACCGGATTTCGGACGACTTGAAGATCTTCGATTTCGTTGCGACGGTCTTCGCGCCGCCGCAGTCCGTTTCCTCATCGGCGGTGACGATGACGTATACAGGTGCATTGAGTTCCTTGACGGAGAAGGCGTTCGCAGCCGCGATCATACATGCGACGGACCCTTTCATGTCGGCGCTGCCTCGTCCGTAGAGCCTGTCGTGCCTGGCGGTAAGCTTGAACGGATCCGAAGCCCATCCCTCGGCCGGAACCACGTCGGAATGGGCGAGAAGGGCGATGCCTCCTGTTCCGTTTCCCTTTTTCCCGATCACATTTGTCTTTTGCGTGCCTGCCTGGTCCCTGTAATTGACGAGTTCCACCGACATGCCCGCCTTTCGAAGCCATTTGGCAATGGCCCGGGATACCGGCGTATTGGTGAATTGGGAGGCTGAGTTGTAGGAAACCAGGTCGGCGGTGATTTCAACCACATCCATGTTCCGCTCCTCTACGTGGCCCCGCCTGGCGATGCGGATTACGGAAATGTCGAAATGAGCGTTCGTATCCGGTACGTACCATTCATTCCGTGGTGGGGGGCTGACATGCCTGTCCTGCCAATTCCCCGCGGACGATTTCGACGCCCCTGACCATGTTCCGGAGCTTCTGGAAGGCCAGCCACCGGGGCAACTGAAAGAAACCGCAGTCGGGCGTGACCGTGAGCTTTTCCGGTGGGACGTGTTGCAGGGTCAGTCGCACCCGTTCTGCGACGTCCTCGGGCGTTTCAACGTAAAAGGATTTGATGTCGACCAGGCCGGCGGCGACCTCCTTCTCCTTTGCGATTTCCGCGCAAAGTTCCAGTTCCACCAGTTCACGGTTTGCAAACTCCAGGGAGATCTGTTCGGCGTCGGCGCGAAGGATGTCGTCCAGCATCCAGTCGTACCGGCGTTTTCCCCGCGGCCGGCTGCCCAGGTTTCCGAAACAGATATGCAGGCCGATCTTGGCGTTGACGCCCTTTACGGTTTCATTGAACAGGTCGATCCAGCTCCGGTCGTCTCCGGGTACTATGGAAAACGAGGGTTCGTCCAGTTGTATGAATTGCGCCCCCGCGTCAACCAGGCGTTTGAGTTCGCGGTTGACCACTCCCGCGAACTCGTACGCGAGTTCGATCCGGTCCTTGTAGATGCGGTCGTCTTTCAGCTGAATGTGAATGGTAAGCGTCAGAGGGCCGGGGCAGGTGGCCTTCAATGGACGATCCGTAATGGAACTTGCGAATTGAAACTCCTCGGCGATACCCAGGCCGTCGGGGACCTGGATCCGTTCTTCGGGCCACCAGCGCGGGACGCTGTCGTAGCCGTAAACACCCGTGCGCCGGAGTGTCGGCCGGGACGCAAGTCCTTTGAAACGGCGGTAAAAACTCTGAACGAAATACCAGCGCCGCATCTCGCCGTCGGTGATGATATCCACACCCGCTCGCGTCTGGTCCAGCATGGCGAGATGCACGGCGTCGTCGAAGGTCTCGCGAACGTCGGTGGGTCCGAACTCGCCCTCTTCGATTTGTTCCACGGCCGTCCAGAACCAACCCGGCAGCGCGTAGCTTCCGATCACACTCGTCGGTATCAATGGTAATTCGGAATTCATGGGTCGTTTGTCCATCTGCCACAGAACGCGGGAACCGGGCTGTGGAAGGTCAACCGGGAACCATATAAGAAGCGACGGCGGCCCGGCTTTGTCAAGCAGAAACGTGGCGGAGGAACCCCGACGGGCGCGGGAGACGGGCATTGACTTGCAGGCCCCCATGGACTATCTTCCGCTTACCCCACGGTTGCAGAAGCGCCGGGTCCGACACCCCCCTTCGGGATCCGGCAGCCATGCGGGTTTTCCGCAGTGTCCTCAATGCTCCATTTCCGTTTCAAGATCCAGTGGAAACGTCGTGCTGGTCTCTTCGCCGGTCCAAATCCGAAGGGATCTGTCGATAAGGAATCCTGTCTATGGCCTTCTCTTCAGTCGGAACGGTGCATCGTTCCACGGTAACCGGCACCCGGGGAATGGTTGCCAGCGGGCATCCGCTGGCGAGCCTCGCCGGGGTCCGGATGCTGCTCGAACAGGGCAATGCGTTCGACGCCGCGGTCGCCGTCGCGGCGGCGCTGAATATCGTCGAGCCCTATATGTCCGGCATTGCCGGCGTGGGATACGCGCTGGTCTATTCCGCAGCGGAAGAACGCGTTCGTGTATTGGATTATTGCGGGCGCACCCCGCACGACGCCAACTCGGAGTCCTTCACGTCGCCACACCATCAGGACGGCGGGGTGATGTCGTGCCTGGTTCCCGGCGCCTGTGGCGGATGGCTCGAGCTTCTGGACAGATACGGTACGATGGACCGGGCAACGGTATTCGCGCCGGCAATTGAACTCGCCGAAAACGGCTTCCCGGTCACCGTGAAGAATGCCCGGTTCATACAGGATTCCCTGCCTCGAATGCGACCTTCGGGAACCCGGGTGATTCTGAGCAGCGGCCGGGCGCCCCTTGCCGGGGACGTCCTGATCCAGAAAGATCTCGCCCGGACGTTTCGCAGGGTCGTGGAAGGCGGCGCCGAGGCCTTCTACCGCGGAGACCTCGCATCCGAGATTGCGGGATACGTGCAGGCCGGGGGAGGGCTCCTTTCGCGGAAAGACCTCGCGGATTTCGAGGTTGAATGGACCGATGCCGTTTCAACGGCCTATCGCGATTTCCGCGTGTTCTGCCCGCCGCTCCCCAGCGCGGGCTTTCACATTCTCCAGGCCCTGAATATGCTCGAAGGCTATGATCTCAAGGACATGGGCCACCATTCTGAGGAGGCGCTCCACCTTTTCATCGAGGTCCTGAAGCTGGGCAATGCGGATCGGGTGGCATTCGCCGCGGCACCTGAGGCGCCACTGGGTGGTCTGCTTTCAAAGGCGTACGCGAATGAACGCAGGAGAATGATCGGGGACCGGGCGGCGGTGAATCGCGGCGAATATTACGCTGCGGTCGGGCTGCCGGGGGAGATTGCTCCGGGACAGCCGGGAGACTGGCTGAATGAATGTACGACGCATTTCGACGTGGTGGACGTCCACGGCAATGCTGTGGCGGTTACGCAGAGTCTGGGATCGGGTTTCGGCTCGGGCGAGATTATCGGTAACACCGGAATGTTCCTGAACAATTTCATCAAATGGGCCGATACGGTGTCAGGCAGCCCAAACTGTATCGAGCCCCACAAGAAAATCGATATGTGTCTTTCGCCGTGCCAGGTCTTCAAGGATGGTCGTCTCCTGGCGGCGCTGGGCACTCCGGGAAGCTGGGGGATTCAGCAGACGACAACCCAGTTCACCACCAATTTTCTGGATTACGGGATGAACATTCAAGCCGCCATCGAAGCACCGAGATTCCGCTTTCAACACGCCGGCACACGCGTCTATATGGAGTCCCGGGTGCCGGCAGAAATCCGGTCCGGCCTGATTCGCCGCGGGCATCAGATCGACGTTGTCGACGCATTCTCGCACGTAACCGGGGGCGCGCAGGGGATTTCCGTAGACCACGAAAGCGGCGCCCTGATGGGTGGAGCGGATCCCCGACGGGACGGCTACGCGATTGGACTCTGAGACGAACCGTTGCGCCCCGACGACGGTGGAACCTTAGAAGTTGTTTTAAAATTACCGGTGAGTTCCCGAGCGCGAGCGAAAAAGCGGCGG
>JAPPJY010000079.1 GCA_028874335.1 Gemmatimonadota bacterium
GCTGACGACGACGGATGGCGCAGAAGAGAGAAGACGTCCGGTGAGCATCCGGGTGGACTCGAGTACCCGGTTCGGTGATGACCCCGGCAGGCCGTACTGGCGTTGAAGGCGTATCGGAATAAACGGGTCGGGCGCGGGATCGGCCGGCCAAACGCCGTCATGCAGTCCCATCAACCAGAGCCGGTCGAAACGGAGTCCGGAGCTTTCGTAGACACCCAGGATCTGGACCGGGGCCGGCGCGGATTCCGGCTGAAACTGCCTGGCCGAAGCCAGGTTCCTCAGTACGTCCACCGCCTGGTGGAGCGGAACGCGCCCGAACACGTCGTCCAGGTTGGCCAGATCGGAGAGCAACTCGCGCCAGACTTCCAGGGTCTGGTATTCGATACTGTCGAGCGTGCGGTCTCCGGGCCATCCGATGTCGCGAAGGAAGGCGGAAAGGGCCGGCGCCCAGTCGCCGGGCAGCCGCGAAGGCTGAAGCGTTCTGTACTTTTCCGACCAGGTCTCGAGGAGCGTTACGAGTCCGGGACACCCGCCCCCGTCCCCGCCCCTGTCTCTTCGCTTCCGGGCCAGTTCGATGACATCCGAAAGGGAGACCTCCGTGGCGCCGCCGGCGCGCAGGTCCGCGTCCAGCAGGGCGCGGCTGGTCATCTCCTCCGAGGATCCGGGCAGAAAGGGGGATCGCAACACGCGGCCGGCTCGTTCGACGGAAAGATCACCGGGGTCGATGCCAAGAAAAAGGAACGCTGTCTGGATGACGGGATATTCATCGAGCGGCCGGCCAAGGGAAATGTTGAAGCACCGCGTCGGATCGAGGTCCGGACGGAGCCGATTCCGGGGGTGCAACATTTCGCCGAATACCCGCTCGATCTCGTCTCTTTGCTGATCCAGATCGGGCACGACGATGCCGACCCGGTACGCCGGGTCGCGCGCGTCCGGATCGCTTTCCAGGCAATGGCGCGCCCATTCGGCGGCGGCGCGGATCTCCCGGCCGGCGTCGGCAAAGCCCACGCACACGGCGTCGCCGGCTTCATCGGTGTGTGTGCTCTCCCTGACCTTCACGCCGCGTCCTCGAAGGGCTTCGATCAGGCGTTGCTGCACCGGCGAAAGCTCGAGGAATCCCGCGAATTCAACCTCGCCGGAAACCGGTGCCGCGCCCTGTTCTACGAAATCCGCGACCGACGCGGGCAGCTCGGCGCTCGAAATCCAGCCGTTTCGTTGGCAACGTGCCTGGAACGCCCGGACCCAGCCCAGGAAAGTCCGGGCGTCCAGGGATTCATTCCACAACTCGTTGTCGAGCGGTATCGCCCAGCTGCACAGGCGTTCCCAGGACCTGGCGGCGGCCTCCGCCGTCGAGGGAACGTCCAGCAGCGAGTCTCCGGCCATGGATCGGATGACGTCTTCCCAGATCAACCGTTCTTCGGCCGGCCGAAGCAGGCGGTTCGCCGCCAGGTCCGCCGTCGCAGGGTGATCGGAGAACAGCCCGTTCTTCCACGTTTCCGCCAGCCATGCGGACAGCGGCATGATCTGTGCGGTAGGCCACGAAGCCCGACCCGCCGCCTCCTGGCCCCGATCATGATCGCGCCGGAGTTCGCGTGCGAGACGGATGGTTGCGGTGATTACGGTCATGACAGCAATACCCGGGTGAATTCGTAAGCGGTCCAGGCGGAAGCGCAGAGAGTTCCGGTCCGCATCCGTGGCTCGGATCAAAAAATGTGGCGATGCAGGCGCACGTGGAAAGCAGTTTCTGACTGAACATCACAGGTCAAATTATAAAATAAATCGAATTGTTAAGTATTTTACGGCGTATTATTCGTTTTTGAAAGATATTGCTTGACATAGCCTAAGTGTTACCGGCATAAGTAAATAGAAACCCTTGCACATGTGTTGCAGTTCGAATTGCAGTGCAGTGTGCATAGAAGCCGGGTTCTAAACTGTGTATCGAAACCAGGTCGACGGCACTTACGGTTGTCGCAGCGAGAGCGAGATTATGGATAAACACCGGAGAGGGGAGTTAACGGACCGATTCGTGTCCGTGGTGGACCAGTTGACTCGCCTGATGTCCGGCGGGAACTGGGTCAGGCTGCGGGTACTGGATCTGAACGTCCATCACGTCAACACGCTCCAGGTGTTGAATCAGAACGGACCGCTGCGGATGAGCGCGATTGCCGATCACCTGGGCAGTACGCAGTCTCATGCCACGAACGTCGTCAAAAAACTGGTCGACCGAAAGTACCTGAACAGAAAATCGGATCCGGATGATCGAAGGGTCGTGATCTGCGTAATCACGGCCATGGGAAAGCTGGTGGCCAACCGGTACCTGGAACTCGTGACGCAACGTGCGACCAGCATGGCCGAAGCGTGGGACGAAGAGCAATTGGAATCCGTCGTCGCGTCATTGGAGGTGTTCTGCCGTGACGAAGCGGCGTCGCGGGACCGGAGCGGTTCCGGTTCGGGCTAAATCACGTAGCGGGGTACCTGGATTTTCGATTCAGGGTATCTGTTCCATCCAGACCGTGCCAGCCGCTAATTCACCTCCCCCGCCAGGGTCGTCACCGCGTTGACCAGCGTGTCCAGCTCGGCCTCGCTGGTGTAGAACGCCACCGAAATCCGCACGCCGGTCGGTTTGTTGATGTAGGTGGCACGCTGGGTGATTTGCCAGCGGTTCTGGAGCGCCTCGGAGACTTCGTTACCCTCCATGCCCTCGATGGCGAAAGCGACGATGCCGGACTGGGTATCGGCGCGGCGCGAGCTGATGACCCGCACGCCGGGAATGGCGTCGAAGCGCGTTCGCAATGATTCCGCTTTTCGCCCCGCCTCCTCCGCGATGGCCTGGGGTCCCCCGATGCCGTCCATGAAATCGAGACTGGCTTCGAGACCCTGGTAGAGCATGCTCGACGGCGTACCGGTCTCGTACTGGCGGGCCGTGCCATCAGGCGCGTGGGGCCGCCGAAGCGGCTTCAATATCTGTTGCGCGTCTTTCCGGACATAGAGAAACCCGGTACCCATGGGCGCGAGCATCCACTTGTAGCAGTTGGTGGCGTAGAAATCGCAGCCCATGTCATGCAGATCCACCGGGAACTGTCCGACGGCCTGGCAACCGTCCCAGAGCGTGAGAATGCCCCGCGACCGCGCCAGCG
>JAPPJY010000059.1 GCA_028874335.1 Gemmatimonadota bacterium
AGAAGGCATCCGGCTCGTCGGCGAGGCGGTGCAAACCGGGGCGGACGTCGAAACCCTCATCGTTGCGCCGGATCTGCTGAGAAGCGATTTCGGAAGGGACACGGTGTGCCGTGCCAGGGAAGAGGGCGTCGAAATCCTGGAGGTCGGCGCCGAGGTCTTTCGATCGTTGTCCGGAAAGGACGGACCTTCGGGCATCGGGGTCGTCGCCAGGCAGCGATGGACCGCCCTGGACGATGCGGGGGTGCGGCTGGGCGGCGGTTCTTCCCCAAACGATGCCGCCGCAGCCGCCACCCTGGGCTGGGTGGTCCTCGAGGAAGTGGGCAATCCCGGCAACCTGGGTTCGATCCTGCGGACGAGCGAGGCGGTAGGCGGAGCCGGCGTCATCTTGCTGGGCGCCACGACGGATCCCTACGATCCGGAAGCCGTCCGCGGAAGCATGGGCGCCATCTTCTCGCAGCAGGTCATCCGTTCCTCGCTCGAAGCGCTGATCCAGTGGAAGCGCGAGACAGGAATCCCGATGATCGGCACTTCGGACGCCGCGCCGGCCGACTTCCGGTCCGCGACCTACGCCCCATCCCTCCTCCTGTGCCTGGGAGGCGAGCAGCACGGGCTCTCCAAAGAAGCAATAGAAGCCTGCGATACCGTGGTAAGCATTCCCATGGCCGGCCGGGCCGATTCGCTGAACCTGGCCGTGGCCGCGGGCGTGATGCTGTACGAGGTATTGCACCAGGCCCGGGACACGCGCTGACCTCTGCCGTCTACCATCATTACAAATCCTCAATAAATGTTGACATTTACGCAACTGTGTCATTATATGAAATATCCAAGGTCTCGTACAGACCGCTATCCCTCGTGACCCGCTGATTACAATACTGATTTAAACTGACGTCCGTGATAAGGGGCTTCCCGATGCACTGGTTGTTTCGTCTTTGCATGTTATTGGTTTTAAGCGTTGTATCCTCGGTTGCAGTAGCTCAGAGTTTGGGAGAACGCGTGAGGGTCACTACTTCGCCACCCGATGCGCGTTTCGATGGATATGTACAGGAAAGTCCTTCGGACAGTTTGCAATTGAGGCTGACAAACAGCAACCTGCTATCCGTACCGCGAGAAGATATCGTGTTGCTGGAACGCTATATGGGGAAGCGGACCTATAAAAAACGCGGGTTTTTTATAGGCGGCGGGGTAGGAGCAGCGTTCGGGATAGCGGCAGGTTTGTCGGCCGAAGAGGACTGCGGGTTGATTTCTTTCTTCTGTGGTACCCAGGAGAGACTCGCATGGACCGCCGTAATCGCTGGCTATTCCGGGTTAATCTGTGGGGCGGTTGGCATGGCGGTCGGCGCGGTAATCAAAAGAGACCAATGGGAGAAAATCTCCAGCACGAGCGCCAGCGGGATAAGGCTATCCCCGATGTTAAATGTAGCGTACAGTGAACATTCAGGACAAACCCTCTGGGTTGGAATTCGCGCCCGGCTTTAATGTTGTTGTTCAGTTCAATTTGAACTCCCCAAAGAACGGAACTATACGCTTTTGGACTTAGTCGGACGCTATATGTGTGATTAAAAGTTACTGGCTAAGAACAGTGCTGGTTTCTGTAGTTTCCGCCTATTCCTTAGGTCAGTCTCCCTTCATCCCTCGTAAAGGAGAACGTGATGATAATCCGTATAGCGATTCTTTCCGCGCTGTTGTTGTTTCCTGTGTCCGCACATTCACAGAATATGGTTTCGATCAATGTGGGCGGCGGACTTGGACTGCCTATGGGCGACGGGTTGGATAATGCGAAGATAGGTCCGTCCATCGTTGCGGGCGTGTCCTTAGATCTTAGCGAATCCGCCGCCATCGTACTGGAAGGCCAGTACAGTCAATACAAGCCGGATGACGACGTGGGCATCCCATCGGGCGTGGATGCCACTGTAAAACTGACAGGCGTCAACGTGGGCGCCAGACTCCAGACCCCGAGAGAGAACCCGGCGGGAGCATACCTTCACCTCGGCCTCGGATTAACGCGTGGGACCGGACAGACCAGCGGGTCCTTTGGGGGGATTAACGTTAACGCAAGTGATTCGGAAAACTCGTTCAGCTTCCTGGTCGGAATCGGCATGAAGTACGCCGTAACCGAAACAGTGAGCCTTATGGTGGATACCCGATACAATCACGCCCTGGATCATTTCGGTTCATCCACGCAGTGGATTCCGATTACGGCAGGGCTATCGTTCACGTTTCCAGGATGACCTGGGAAACGGAAAACGGGTATCTCCATTATAAACCAAGCGTCTGTTGCAAATGATCGTCTCGGTACTGTACCAGAGTGGGTGTGCGGAAAAGGCGCTTTTCTTCCACGATCTCCGGTACAGTGAGAATCTGCACCCTTTCGTAACTGTCGCCCTTGTACTGCTACGTACCGGCGTCGTCCGCCGCTTGACGCATCACCTTTGTCGGTTCTTTCAGGCAAATGAACCCGGCCAGGTGCGCCAGGTCATCGACCGACCGCGTGCCTTTCAGGTCTCGAACATCGGACGGTCGGATGTTTCCGCCCTTCACGCTGGATATTACCTTGCCCATATCGCCACCATCGAGGTCGCAATACATCACGCCGTCCACGCCCTTGTCCCCCGTCTTCTTAGTCGGGAAACCGCCTACACGTTCCACATTCCAGTGTTCAAATTGAATCGGATCCTACCTGAACAAGCGTTCGGCGGAATCAACGCTGTTCGGTACCCGGTCGTCATGTAGACGGTGTCGCGTTTCAGGTTGTACCAAATGTCGAGTTGATCCTCTCAAGTCTAAAAGCGTATAACTCCCCAAAGACAAGACAAATCCTTCCGGACCTCACGCCGCATACGCCCATTCGGCTCATGTAGCCAGACGGCCTCCTGACAACACTCGGTAAGCACGTGCGTCTTCCCGACTCACCGACCTCGGCTCTTTCGTGCTCGCAAAACTCGTCGATCCACCGTATTTCGTCCTCGTCAGACGACACAGTATTCGTCATCGATATGGCTGCGTGACGATCGGTATTACGGCTGATTGATTGATCCAGGATCGCTTCTTTTCCTTGTCTTGGACACGCTGGCCGATTTATAATACCCGCCTGACTTTCGCATACCCAGCACACTCATCCTACCAACATCGAG
>JAPPJY010000093.1 GCA_028874335.1 Gemmatimonadota bacterium
TCGTCTATTCGTAGTTTCGTCTATTCGTAGTTTCGCCTTTCGCATTCTCGTCTATTCGTAGTTTCGCCTTTCGCATTCTCGTAGTTTCGTATTCTCGTATTCTCTGATGTTATTTTCTAAGTAGCTTCTGAAGGGGGTGGTTCCGATGAAGGACGTATTCTCAGAAGCCCTGGATATGATTTCGTCGGGAGAGAATGCGGCTCTGTCGACGATCGTCTCCAGCAAGGGTTCCCTGCCGATGAGCAAGAAGGCCAAGATGCTCGTGCGTCCCGATGGCGAGATCGTGGGGACGGTGGGCGGCGGCTGCCTCGAGGCGGATGTCTGGGCCGAGGCCCGGGAAGTGATGGAAACGGGCGTACCCACGCTTCAGCGGTTTATACTGACCGAAGAACATGCCGGCGAAAACGGGTTGAATTGCGGCGGCAACGTGGAAATCTTCACGGAGCCGCTGTTCAGGGGCCGTTCCGAGACGGTACTCGAGGCGGTGGCCAAGGTCCGCAAAACCAGGGGATCGGCGGTGCTGGCCACCCTCGTGTCCGGAGGGGATCCCTCAAAATGGAGCGCCAAGCTGCTCGTCCGCGCAGACGGGACGACCACAGGGTCGTTGGGATGGCCGGACGCCGACGCCGCAATCCTGAGCGAAGTCGCTGAAATGGAGACGATTCCGGAGGACCTGCTCGAGGTGGTTTCGCTGGACGCGGACGAATCCGCAGGCCCGCTGAAGGTCTTTATGGAGTCGATCTGCCCTGAGCCCACGCTCTACCTCTTTGGAGGCGGGCACGTTTCGTTCGCCATCGCCCGTATCGCGTTCACCGTGGGCTTTCGAATCGTCGTTATCGACGACCGTCCCATGTTCGCCAACAGGGAGCGTTTTCCCATGGCGGACGAGACGCTCACGCTGGACATGGAAACGGCGTTCGAACACCTGCAGATCGACGATCTGTCCTATATTATCGCGGTGACCAGAGGACACCAGCACGACAAGCCGATTGTGGAGCAGGCGGTATGGACCGATGCCGCCTACATCGGCATGATTGGCAGCAGGCGCAAGATCGCATTGATGTGGAAGGAACTGGAGGCGAAGGGAATCAGCAGGGAGCGCCTTGAGGAGATTCACGCGCCCATCGGACTGGACATTGGCGCGGATTCCCCGGAGGAAATCGCCATCAGTGTGGTCTCGGAGCTCATCCAGGCCCGCCGCTCCGGTGGCAAGCCGTCGCACGGGGCGAGGTCGCTTGCGGGTGCCCCCGCGGCATCCTGATCTCAATGCGGTAGTAGAGGTCAGACAAAAGGGAGAGGTCACTGCGCCAACGCACCCTTATCGCGCCCTCTTTCGTGATTTATTCCTGTCTAGCCACGAGCGATAGTCCGGCATCGACGGCGTAATCTGGGAAAGTAATCCACCCTTCTTCCTTTTTCCTTCTTCCTTTTTCCTTTTTTGTTTCTTCCTTCTACCTTCTTCCTTTTTCCTTTTTTGTTTCTTCCTTCTACCTTCTTCCTTTTTCCTTCTTCCTTCTTCCTTCTTTTGAATAGGCGCATTCGGCCGCTCGGGTTGGCGTTTCACGCCAAAGTCCCGGGCGGTTTCTTTTTTGTATTTGTGGTATATTATTAAAAAACAATTATTTAATTTTAAACGTGATTCTTGGCACGGCATTTGTATTGTACGTAGGCAGCGCGAAGAAGCACATACGCGGGAGGAAACACCTCACCAACTATTGAAAGGAGACCGACATGGCCACTGGGGCATTCTCGAGGATCGCGAATATCATCAGAGCGGATGTGGACGATCTGCTGAACCGGATGGAAGACCCGGAAAAGATGTCGCGTCTGATGATGACCGAAATGGAGAACGCCGTCAACGAAGCCGTTGCCGCCGTGGCCGACTCCATCGCCGGCAAGCGACTGCTCGAACGCCGGGTGAAGGCGCGGCGGGCGGACGCCGAGGCCTGGGACCGGACGGCCGTACGGTCCGTTTCACGAGGCGACGACGACCTCGCCCGTCTGGCGCTGGAGCGAAAGGCCGAGGTGGAGGCGGAAGCCGAAGAGCTCGGCAAAGCGCTGGCCGAGGCAGAGAACGTGACCGCCCAACTCGAGCGGCAATGCGCGCGTTTGAAGGTTCGTCTCAACGAGGCCAGGGCGCGTCAAAGGACTCTCGTCGCCAGAAGCCGCGCGTCAAGAGGAATCGATTCAGCCGCAGGTAACACAGTCCGGATTCACGAAGAGGCGTTCGAGCGGTTCGACGAACTCTGCCGGCGGGTTGACCACGAAGAAGCCGCTGCCGAGGTTTACGAGGAAATCGCCGGCGGCAACCCGGACGAGGACGAATGCCTGGAGAAAATGGCCCGTAAGGAACGGATCGACGCACAGTTGCGGGAGATGAAAGAGAAAATGGCAGATGAGAAGGCGGGGAAAGGGGAAACGTAAGTCTTGCGAGTTGCATTTGGCGGCGCGGCGGATCTCGAACCGCCCTTGCAAATGCAATCCCAGCGGCGATGTCAACCGGTTTGTTTTTTGTTTCAAGCTGACTGCTGACGGCTGATAGCTGACAGCTTCTTCTGAGGACAATTCGATGGCCAAATTCCTTGGATTCTGCCTGCTGGCTGCAGGAGGGTTGGTTGCGCTGTTTCTGCTGGGCGGACTCATCGGAATCGCGCTGGGGTTGATCTGGTTCGCGATCAAGCTCGCCGTTCCGATCTTGTTGATCTACGTGGGTTACCGGTTGCTCGTCCGGGACAAACATCGTATCGCGTATTAGCAGACCGGTTTCGAATCCCTGGATCCCGACATTTCAGAAAGCCGTTGGTATCGATGCACGTATTACGTATTTTCAAGCATCGTATGCCGGCGGTTTTTTCGTGCCGGTACACAGTTGCCCAAGGTACTTGAATCAGGACGAATGTAATGTCGATTGAGGAAAAACAGTGCCCCGCGACGCCGGTCGACGCGGCGTTTTACCGGGAAAACGGATACATAAGGTATCCGGAGTTCTTTTCGAAAGACGAGATTGCCGTGCTCCGAGATGCCATCGACCGGGCCATCGAGGCAAACAGGGAGCGGATTCTCGGCGCGCCGGCCGGCGGCCGGACATCCGAGGCGTACGAAAAGGTCTTCAACCAGATGGTGAACCTCTGGACGGATTCACCGGACGTGACAGCCTATTCGTTCAACCACGCCCTGGCCGAAACCGCGAGGCGCCTCTCGGAGTGCCGCCACGTGCGGATCTATCACGACCACGCCATGGTCAAACCCGGGGGGTCCGGCAGCCGCGCGACCAACTGGCACCAGGACCTGCCCTACTGGCCCATGGATCCGGAAGGCGCGCTATCGGCATGGGTGGCGGTGGATGACGTAACGGTCGAAAACGGTTGCCTTCACTTCGTTCCGGGATCGCACAAGCTGGGCCCGCAGGAGCCGATCGCGCTCGGAGTGGCGGGTGAGAGCATCGTGGACAAGATGGCAGAGAAGGGGCACGAAGTAGCCGAACCCGTTGCGATGGAAATGGCCGCGGGCGGGGTGACCTTTCATCACGGCTGCAACTTCCATCACGCGGGCCCCAACCTCACCGCCAGCCCGCGGCGCGCGTTCGCAGTGATTTATATCCCCGACTACGTCCGCTTTACGGGAGGCAAGGACGCGGCCGGCGCGGCGGACGAAATGACTCCGGGGGGACCCTGGGAACACCCGCTTCATCCCATCCTTGCGGGTTCGCCTTAGAGAAGCGTCGTTCGACTGGCGAGTCATGAAGGGACACAGGTAGTGTTGAGCAAAGCACAGATCTCCGAATTTCACGAAAGAGGATTCCTGAACGGCGGGCGCCTGCTGGACGATGGGCAGGTCGAGACGCTGCGGCGTGAACTGGACCGGGTGATCGAGGACCGCGACCGGACGGACGTACCGCAGCCCGTTCACCTCCGAAACCTGAACCGGGACCCGAAAACGCCCGTCTGGCAGATTGTCAATGTCTGGGCCGCGAGCGATCCGTTTCGCGAACTCACAGGTATGCGAAGGGTCGTGGAGGAGGTGGCGCAGCTGACGGGTGCGGAACGGCTTCGCGTCTGGCACGATCAGATCCAGTACAAGCCGGCGGAGCGGGGCGGCGTCACCATGTGGCACCAGGATGCGCCGCTGTGGCCCATTCTTGCGCCGATGACAGAGGTGAGCGCCTGGGTGGCGCTGGACGACGTGGACGAGGCGAACGGATGTATGAGTATGGTCCCCGGTTCCCACAAGTGGGGAAACCAGATCGACTTCATCCGGTCGGTCGAGAACTACGAGGACATGCCGGGCGACTGGAACGGTCGCCGCGTGGAAATCGTCCGGTGTCCGGTGGAAAAGGGAGAGGTGCACTACCACCACGCGCTGACCTGGCACGGTTCACACGCCAACACGAGCAACCGCCCGCGGCGGGCCATCGCCATCCACTACATGACCCACGAGACGCGCTACGTGGCCTCCGGACAGCACGTGATGACACCCTTCGTGGAGGTCGAGGACGGGGCGCTAATGGAGGGAAAACACTTCCCACAGGTCTGGCCGTAGACTACTCGCGCGGCGAAGCGCGGCGGCCCGAGCCGCTCCCTCAGCTTGTCGGCATTACTCGTGCTGCTTGTGCTGTTGGGAATCTCGAATAAACCATTGAACGGCACAACAATGCGTGGTCACTGAGCTTGCACGCATTGAGCTTGTCGAAATGTCGAAGTGCCCGCGTTCTGACCGTCGCGCGAAATGGCATTTCGCGCCGCCAACCCGTCGGTACTTCTCGCCATGTCTGAAACAATGCAAAAAGCCCAACGGCTCGCGCGACGCCATTGGGCTCCTTTTTGTGTCTTGATTGCTTTATCGGATTTGCGAGGATTCAGTACGATCCTGTTCCCCGCAGGTCGGCTATGGTCTACGTAGAATCTGATCAGCCATCCGGTCCCGGCCGAAAGGTTTTCATATCGAGTTCGTTGATCGCACGGTAGTGTCTTCTGTTGGCCGTGCAGAGTGTCAGGTGATGTTCGACGGCGGTGGCCGCGATGAGGGCGTCCGCCAGGGAAAGCGCGGTCTTGAGCGTATATTCTTCCATATACACGGATGCTCTATGTCCGATGTTTTCCGTGAGAGGCAGCGCCTGAAAGGCGTGATCCTTCAGGAAGTACTTGATTTCCCTGAATTCCTGCCTGTTCCTCGCCCCCTGGATCAACTCCGCGTACGTAACGAGCGATATCCGACGTTCATCTTGCCCTCCTACGAGTTGCGCTGCCCCTTCATGGCCCCTGAACACCCAGATTAGAACATCCGTATCAAAGATCATCCAGGCGGCCTTTTCTCAGATTCCGGACGTAAGCGTCCACGTCCGCCATATCTGCCCTGTCCCGCCACATCCCGAAGGCTGAATGGTCCGCTACTGATTTTTCCGTTCGCCGCCGGCTGGGCGACAGGATGGCCTTCTCCTTGCCACGATAGTAGATGGTGACTGACTCGCTGCGATCCAGCGCGAGCAAGACGTCTTTCATGCGTCGTCTCAGGTCCAGTATTGTCGCCTTCATGACGCCTCCTTAAAGTGCACACTTAATATGTGCATTTAAGGAATGAATGTCAAGCCCGAATACGATCGCTGAGTGACGCAGAGTATGAGTTGGTACGATTGAAGCCTCGATGCTTCAATCCTGCCTATCCCGTCCATCCATGTATGTTGATACGATTCAAGCGCCGTAGTAGGCTTCGACGGGGATGCCGGGAAGGATTTCGCGAGTGGTTCGGGCGATGCGGTCGACTTCGGCATCGCTCAGGGCGGTAACGTACGATTCGGCAGGTTTTCGGGCTACGGTGTAGATCTGGATGTTCTTGAGCTGCCCGCCCTGTTCCAGGAGGTCGGACAGGACGCTGCAAAAGGCGAGAATTTCGTCGTCGGGGGGCGGCTGGCCGTGAACGCGCATGAACAGGCTCTGGATCACCAGGGGCCACCTTCGCGCGGCCAGATTCAGATTGTCCACGATCCGCTGGAAAGATATCTTCGTACGTTCTACCAGGTGGTAATATTCGGCCGTGCCCGCTTCCAGCTTGGCCCAGATTTCGCCGTTGTTCCTGTGCATGACTTCAAACGCGTCCAGAACCGCGGGGACGTGGAAGCGGGTGCAGTTCGTGATGGCGGTGATTTTGACCTCCGGCAGGTCGAATGCGCGTTTGACGTCCGCGGTCCTTTCAACGATCTCACGAAACCGGGGATAGGTTGTGGGCTCGCCGTCGCCTGAGAATGCGATATCGTTGATCCGTTTCAGGCGGTCCGGAATATCCCGAAAGGCCGGGTGCTTAAAGAGGCTGCCGGAAAGCGTGTCGTCCAGCAGGGCCGTAAGTTCCTGGATGATCCGGTCTTCGTCCACCTTGCGCAGCACGGGCGGGACCGTGCGGTCCACCTGGCAGTAGATGCAGTCGAAGTTGCAGATCTTGTCGGGATTCAGATTAATGCCGACGGAGATGCCGCCGGAGCGCCGCGAGAGTACGGGATAGACGTACCGGTTGTTCTCGAACAGCCTTGGGTGAGAGGTAACGGCCCGGCGCACGGCCGTCTCGCCGGATGGAGTCGACACCGTTTCTTTTTCATCCATGGGGATTGCGCATCCTCGTAGTTTCCAATGACAGCGTTGGTCGAAGGGGCCTGCCCTACAGAAGTACCCCAATATACCAAAATTGACCGTGGCGCGCACGTTTCAAACGGTTTTCAGCGGAATTTCCGCGGCGCCGTTTTCCGCTTGTGTCCGAATACAAAAAACGATACCTTGTAAACCGTGATAAGGGAGAGGCAAGAGGAGAAAATCGTGCGACCGCAAGGGTCACCCCTACAACCGCAATTGAAACGTGGAAATTGGGATCAGGTTTTCGGTTTTGCTTGTAGCTGACGGCTGAAGGCTGATAGCTGACAGCTCTGTCGAGGGTTTATGTCCACCTTTATTGGCAGCCTGCCGGAACGGAAGAAAGTCTGCAAGGTTACATTCACCAATTGGGACAAAACGGTCGAGTGCAAACCGCACACCAACCTCCGGCAACTGGCAATCGATAACGATATCGGTCTGTACAACGGGATCACCCGTTTCGTGAATTGCGAAGGCAACGGGTTGTGCGGAACCTGCACCGTCGAAGTTGTCCCGCAGGACGGCCTCACCGTGAAGGGCGCCCGGGAGAACCTGCGGTTTCTGCTGCTGAAGGGGAACCTGCGCCTCGCCTGCCAGGTGGAGGTTACCGGAGACATACAGGTTACCAAACACGCGGGCCTGAAGGGCAATAAGGGATACGTACCGGGAATCGACCGAGCCGAGGTGGTGCGCCTCTATCGGGACGAAGGCAAGACAGTAACCGAAATCGCCGAGCGGATGCAGTGTTCGGAGGCCAGGGTGGTCACCCTGCTCGAACACGGGCGCGTGGAATTACGCCGTCCGGGCTCTGCAGCATAGGCGCACGACAGGTGGGTGGAACGGTGTACTCAAGGCGGCTATATGTCGCCTTTTTTGTGTGGCCCCGAAATCGAATGTCTCGCCGCCGCATGACAGTTCTTCAGTTGCCACGCGCAGGTTTTGGCTTACATTATAATCCCGGTAGCGCGTCCAAAACAATGTCATCCATTTTCTACTCCGGCAGATAGAAGAGACAAATCTTCAGCTGACGTTTCATACCTAACGACATCAGACGTTATGAACTGCCGCCTACTCCCGTCCGTCTCACGAACCTTGTCTTTCCTCGTACTGACGATCGGCCTGGCAAACTTCCCGGCGGGCGCCCAATCTCAGGCCACAACGGGTGTCGTCCGGGGTTTCGTTTGCGATCAGTTCGACAATCCCATTGAAGGCGCCACGGTCATCCTCAGAGAGACCGGTACCAATTACCGGAGAGTCCTGGCGTCGTCGGAAGCCGGTTTGTTCACCGCCACCCTGCTGCCTCTCGGGTTCTATGACGTGACGATACGCGCGGAGGGATGGGCCGAAGCCCGTCAGACGGGAGTGCAGGTCCGGGTTGGAGAGACCGTTGAACTGACGATCAAGATGATTATTGAAATGGAAGAGTTCGTCGTTGTGGCCAGAAGGCCGGCTGTGGACGTCACCCGGACGGAGACGGCCACCCGCCTACCTGAAGAAGCGGTACAGGACCTGCCCAACAACGGGCGCAATTTTCTCAACCTCACGCTCCTGACGCCCGGTGTGAGCATCGTCCAGGGTCCGGACGGAGACGAACTGACCATTGGCGGCCAACGCGGTATCCACAACAACATTTCGGTGGACGGCGCTGACTTCAACAACCCGTTTTTCGGCGAGCAGCGCGGGGGTCAGCGTCCGGCCTTTACCTTCAATCTGGACGCCGTCGCGGAAATCGTCGTCGTCCCGCAGGGCGCAAACGCGGAATTCGGGCGCTCCGGCGGCGGCTTCGTTAACGTCATCACCAAATCGGGCACCAACACGCTCAGCGGATCGGCGCACTTCTTCGGCAAGCACGACGCGCTCTCGGAAATCGCGAGGCACAATGGCACCGAGCGCAGGCCCAGCTTCAGGCAGGGACAATTCGGCTTCACCCTCGGCGGTCCTCTGAAGCGGGACACGGCGTTCTTCTTCGCCGCGTACGACCAGCAGGTGATGAGGGACACCCGTCAAAGCGACGCCGGGCGCATGGACGGCCGCCTGCGAGACTTTATGGACACGGGTTTCGAAGGGGCGTTGAGGGGCGATTACGGCCCCATCGACCGTACCAACGACGCCCGTGCTTTTCTGGCCAAGGTGGACCTCCGCCTCTCAAAACGCCACTCCGCCACCTTCAAATACAACTATACGTGGTCCGTTCAGGAAAACGGCACCTTTGACGTGGACGCCTGGGCACGTAGCGCCAACGCGATTGAGAAAGACTGGTCGCACGCCTTCAACGGCAGCCTGGTATCGCTTCTCTCACCGTCCACCGTCAATGAATTCCGGTTCCAGGTTTCGCGCGAGGAACGTCCGCGCCCCTACGAGGGTCCGATAAACCCCTATACCGGGCGACCCTTCCCGGATACCGGCATGGACTTTGAGTATGGTTATCGCTTCGGGATGCCCTTCTTCATCCCGGTGGAGTACTACGACACCCGAGTCCAGCTGCTCAACAATATCTCCTTTGCCAGAGGCGGCCACCTGTTCAAAGCCGGCGTCGAGTGGAACCGTGTCGAATCCGTGCAGACCTTTATCGGTTTCGCCAATGGTCGGTACATCTTCGACTCGGTGGACGGGTTTCTCAACTTCGTCAAAAAAGGCAATCGATACGTCGAATGCTCCGACGGCAGTTTCAGCATCCAGGGCGCATGCCCCGAAGGCGCACGAATCACGGGACCGGTCCTGTTCTATCTGGAGCAGGCCGGCGTGGGCGGGCTGTCTGTGGAAGAAGCGGGCACGCAGAGCATTCCGCAGCACGAACTGGCGCTGTTCGTGCAGGACAGTTGGCAGGCTTCGAGCAGACTGACGGTCAACTATGGACTGCGCTGGGAGGCGCAGATCCAGCCCGACCCGATTACCGATCCTTCCCGGGTCTTCTTCGCCGATTTCATCGGCAAGACAGTGACCCATGACGTCGGCGCCCACAGGTTTCCGTCCAACGGCGGGATTCCCTCCGACCTCGACATGATCCAGCCGCGGATTGGCCTGGCATATGACGCGCACGGTGACAACCGTACGCTCCTGCGCGCCAGCGCAGGGATCTACTACGCCCGCATCCCGGGACTGAATCTGGCCAGCACCCGCTCCACTAACGGTTCGCGAGGCCAATCCCTTTTTCGGTCCAGCGAGTTGACGCCGGTTCTGGGGCCGCCCCCGGCGTTCGGCGAGTTGCTGCCATCGCCCACGGGCGAGCCCTTCCAACCCAACATTTATGTCTTTGACGAGCGCTTTGAAAACCCGCGGACGATCAGCCTGAACGCGGGTATCGAGCACGAGTTTCAAACGTCGGGGCTTGTGGGTTCCATCGATTATACCTACGCCCGTACGGACAATCTCACGCGTTTCGTCAACCGCAACGATGCCGCGTTCGGATCTCCTTGGTCAACCGGTCTGGGACCTGAGGGAGGTAACGGCATCGGCAACCTGACCGTTGCCGAGAGCACGGCACGGTCGCGATACCACGGCCTCAGTCTGGGGCTGCGGCAGATGGCGAACGACAAGCTGCAGTTCCAGGCGAACTACACGATGTCCTGGGACAGGTCCGACGACGACAATGAACGTGACCCGTTCACTTACCGCTACGTCGATCCGACCCGGCTGGATCGGGAATGGGGCTGGTCCGACAGGGACCAGCGCCACCGCTTCAACGCCTGGGCGCTGGCCGTACTGCCGGGCGAGGTCTATATGAACAATCGTGTGAGCTTCTATTCACCGCAACCGGTCTCGGCGGCATGCGGCGGCAACAACCGGGCTTCCTCGAGTCACACGTCTAATCCGTGGGGACCCTCGTCCGATCGCATCTGCGCCGACGGCAGCATCGTCCAGCGCAACACCCTGCGCAGGGAAAACGGGTTCTTCTCGTGGGACGTGCGCCTCACCCGTCCCTTTCGGATGGGAAACGGTACGCTGGAAGCCATCGTGGAAGTCTTCAACCTGCTCAACACGGACAACTACCGCGATCCCTCCGCCGCCGGCCTGCTGTTCAACTTCGACGGCACGGTCCAGTCCGGCCTCGGCGACCCGCGCGAAGTCCAGATCGGGATGCGATACGTGTTTTAGCCTCTTTTTTCGAAACCCAAACTTACATGGATGGACAGGATAAAGGCCAATAATCGTCCAGCATTAGAAACCAGGAGGAGGATCAGAACCTAATGCAGGACAAAAGCCGAGAGTAGGGCAAATGCTCAATTTCCCTCGCAAAAGCGATGAATCGTTACCTCTTTGGACCACGCAACATCGCACTGAAAAATCTGATTCCGCATTTCTGTAGATCCTGTTGTACAAACCCTCGCTGAATTTACCGAGATACAGCCTGTCACCCAACGCAACCACCGGTATTCGTCGAAAATTCGCTATAGGTGTATACAATGTGAGCAGATGTCCGGTCCGTACAATATGTCACGTGGTGTCGATAACCTGATAGATTGAGGGAGAACATGATGACAACGCTGAAGAACGTGGAGATAAAGGGTTTTCGGTCGATCAAGGAAATGGAACTGGAACTCAGACCGCTCAATGTCCTCATTGGCGCCAATGGAGTCGGCAAGAGCAACCTCATCGCCTTTTTCAAGCTGGTGAATGAACTGATGGGAGGACGCCTCCAGCAACACATCGGCACGACGGGTCGTGCCGCGGGTATTTTGCATTTCGGCCCCAGAGTGACCCCGCAGCTGGAAGCGAAAATGGTGTTCGAGGTGGAGAACGGAATGGACACCTACCATATGAGACTCTTCCACGCCGCGGGCGACTCTCTCATTTTCGCGGAAGAAACGGTTGCGTTCCATCAGGAAGGTTATCCCAGCCCCAAGACGGTAGAGCTTGGCGTCGGGCATCTGGAAACGAAGATTGGAGAATTGGCGGAACGGGGGGAACCCACCGCGAGAACGCTCAGGGCATTGTTGAATCGTTGCCGCGTCTATCACTTCCACGATACGTCGCCGACTTCGAGGGTGCGGCAATACGGTTACATGGGAGACAACCGCTGGCTCAAGCCCGACGCGGGCAACCTCGCGGCGATGCTATACGCGCTCAAGTCCACCAGCGAAACCGATTACCGGCGTATTGTCACCACAATCCGTCAGGTGGCCCCGTTCTTCGATGACTTCGATCTTGAGCCCGCGGAGACGAGAGACATCATCCTCAACTGGCGGCATCGCGAGTCCGACCTCGTCTTTGGGCCCCACCAGCTTTCGGACGGCACCCTGCGCGCCATCTGTCTGATTTCGCTCCTGTCGCAGCCTGCCGAGAAACTGCCGACCCTGATTGTGGTGGATGAACCGGAACTCGGATTGGACCCCTGCGCGGTGGACGTGATTGCCTCCCTGTTTCGTTCCGTGAGCCAGCATGCCCAGGTGCTCGTCAGCACGCAGTCCAGCGCATTCGTCGACAGCTTCGAGCCGGACGACATCGTGGTCGTGCAACGAAATCAGGAAGCGACGGAGTTTGAGAGACCCCAGGCCGAAGAACTCGACTCTTGGATTGAGGAATACGCGCTCGGGGAAATCTGGGAAAAGGAAAGCGCCGGCGAAGAGACGGAGTGAACGGTTGGACGCCTGGCGGAGGATCCGACAGAGTATCTCAGGAAGTGGCTTGCGCTCGCCTATTCTCGCAAGGCGCCCGAACGACACGCCCCATCCATTTTTGCACGATGGGCAGCGAAGTCACAGTATCGGGAAACCGCGTACCCTTCCCGCGTCGTTGTCGCCGCCAGATCACGAGTCAGGACACGTATGCCGTCGCGCAGCACCTGGTAGTACAGAGCCGGTGGGGCCTGGTTGAGAATCAGGAGATCAATGTCATTGCTGTGGAGGCCGGACATGATCTCCGTGATGAGTTGCGCCCTGTACCCGAATGCGCCTTCTTCAGCGATAGATTCATCGATGTAAACAGCGACGTCAATGTCGCTGTGGGGCTGTGCCCGACCCTGCGCGTGAGAACCGTACAGGTAAGCCTCAAGAACCTCCGGCCGAGGTTCGAGCAGACTCGCGATTCGCTGTTCCAGGATCTGGCAGGGTTTCATTTTCATCTCGGCGGTCTGCGTCGTAGGGATAACTCTCTGCGACAGATGACATATCCCATGCCGACCATATCCGAAACATATAGAAATCTAGTGCAAAGTTCAAGTGTCACGGAAACCCGGGGCCCATAATGAGGTATTTATGCCTGCCGCCACAATGCCACCGATTCATCCGGGAGAAATCCTGCTTGAGGATTTCCTGAACCCTCTGGGAATCAGCCAATATCGACTTGCGAGAGACACCTCTGTTCCGCCTCGTCGAATTAACGAGATTGTGCATGGGAAACGTGCCGTAACGCCAGACACCGCGCTGCGCATGGCGCGTTTTTTTGGCACCACCGGACAATTCTGGCTCAATCTTCAATCCCGTTACGAACTGGAGTTGGAACGAGACTGACTGGGCGAACGATTGCAGGCCGAAGTGCAGGTCCTTGAGCGAGTTGAATAAGTCCAAAGCAAAAAAGGCCGCACAGCCAGGATTGATATTTCCGTACACACCAGGCGTAAACCGGAACTTGCACTTGACCCGTGCGCTGCGGACGTGATTGCCTCACTGTTTCGCTCCGTAAGCCAATATACACAGGGCTCGTCAGTACGCGGTTCAGTACATTCGTCTACAGCTTCTAGCCGTGTGACATCGTGGTCGTGCGACGAATTCAGGAAGCGACGGAGTTTGAGAGACCCTAGGCCGAAGAACTCGACTCATTTGTGGTGGAATACGCGCACGGCGAAATCTGGGAAAAAGACGGCGTCCAAGAAGGGACGGATTGACCGTACTTCCCCAATCGGTATCCATCTATATGTCGCAAATTTACCTGGCAAGTAAGCAATGAGAATAAAGGGCGTAGATTTCCCGCAGCCAATATTGGACGCATTGCGTGACGACAAGCTTGTCGTTTTCGCCGGCGCGGGAGTATCAATGGGAAAGCCTGCAAGTCTTCCCAGCTTCAAGAAGTTGGCAATGGCGATAGCGCAAGGCACTGGGGAAGAGTTGAAGGAACACGAACCCGAGGACCGTTTTCTCGGCAGACTCAAACACAAAGGCGTGGAGGTACATAAGATCGCAGTTGAAGAGTTGAAAAAGAACTGCTATGGTGAAATCCCGAAACCCACTGACCTGCACCGAGATCTGCTGAAGCTGTATCCGGAATCTATGGCGCCTCGCATCGTCACAACCAATTTCGATACGCTTTTCGAGCAAGCAGGAGAGTGTTTGTTCGTTTCTCAGGCTGACGTCTTTACTTCCCCCGCACTGCCTCAAGGTGGACACTTCGCGGGAATCGTCCATGTGCACGGGATGCTCAGTCGGCCACAGGACATGGTTCTCACGGACGCAGACTTCGGCCGCGCGTACCTAACAGAGGGTTGGGCACGGCGATTTCTTGTGGATGTATTTCGATCCTATGCGGTGCTTTTCGTGGGCTACAGGCACAACGATACGATTATGAACTATTTGTCACGGGCATTGCCGATAGACGAAACGAAAAGTCGTTTCGCGCTCACCCACGAGCCTGACGAGAGTCGTTGGCAATATCTCGGGATTGAGCCAATCACCTATGGGAAATCGTCAGATAATGACCACGGCGCTCTCTATAGCGGTGTTAACGGTCTTGCGAAAAATACCAGGCGCAACATCCTTGGCTGGCAGCGTGAAATAACGGAAATTGCCGCGGAGCCCCCTCCACTCGATGAAGAAAAAATAGATCTCATTGAGGATGCGCTGAGAGACGCGAAGAAGACCCGCTTCTTCACCGACGCAGCCCGTTCATTTAAATGGGTCGATTGGCTTGAAAAGCGCGATCATCTCTCCGGCCTTTTTGGAAACAGCGATCTTAATGAACGAGATGTCCTATTGGTCGAGTGGATCGCCGAGAAATTCGCTGGGGCACATTCAGATGAGCTTTTTCTTCTGATCAGTCGGCATAACTTACGTCTTCATCCGAAATTCTGGCTTCAGCTATGTCGAGCCATCTCCTCACAAGACGAATGTCCGCTAACCATTGAAACACTCTCACGATGGGTTTCGATTCTGGTCGAGACTGTTCCAGCCCCGCATGTAATGCGTCTGAACAAGCCTGATGCGTTACAGAAACTCGCGGAGTACTGCAATAGGTGCCATAAAGATCAACTGATGGAGAGCATTGTCGCAATCTTCGATACGCTCGCTGCGAGTCACCTGGTAATTACGCCAGGACTCTACTTTCCTGACGATAAACCCAATGATCCAAAACCGCCGATTAACGTGAATCTGGCGCCCGTGAGCGATTGCTACTTTATTGACGATTTGTGGGAAACCCTATTGAAACCAAACCTCCAACGCTCGGCGGAACCTCTTCTCCCATACGTCGTCAGGCGTTTGGCCTCGCAACACCAAACGCTCTGCGCGTGGCAGGCGACTACATTCGACTGGAATCCGTTGAGTGACGCTCGTAATGCCATAGAACCACATGAGAGGGACAAGAATCCTGTTGCTCTTGATGTGCTAATTGATGCCGCACGCGACTGCCTTGAATGGTTTTCCTCAAATAGGCCAGTGAAAGCAGCCAACTGGTGCAATCGACTCGCGGAGGAGGAGTCGCCGCTTCTTAGACGACTGGCAGCGCATACACTGTCAGTACGAAGGGATCTGAATCCGAGCGAGAAAATCGATTGGGTTTTGGCACACATGGATCTGCACGACTCTTCAGCACGGCACGAGTTGTTTCGTGTGCTGCGGTTAACCTACCCGGATGCGACTCAGCAGCAACGGAGGGCTGTTCTCAGGGCTGTGTTGGCGTATCGCTCGCCGGCAGAGGAAGATGAGGATAGGGAGAAACATACAGCCTACTATCATTTCGAATGGCTCCATTGGCTTAAGGGTGCGGCGCCGGACTGTTCTTTAACAGCAGAAGCTCTGAACGATGTCCTGAGACGGTATCCAAGTTTTGAACCAAGTGAATGTCCAGATCTCAACCATTGGATAAGCTCAGGTCCACGAGGTCACCAGAGCCCCTGGACCGTAGACGAACTACTTTCCCAATCGGCTGATGACTGGGTGGACGAACTACTGTCATTCCAGAAAACGGAATTTCATGGACCCGACCGTCTCGGTCTCGTCCACGCGGTCTCAGAAACAGCAAAACGGAGATTTGAATGGGGTGTAGATCTAGCCGACTCGCTTGCCGCCAGAAACACGTGGGATACCGATATATGGAACTCGCTACTGCGGGTGTGGTCGGATATAAACCTCGATCAGAAAAATGCCCTCGAAATCCTTAAACGTATACACAGGAGAGAATTATATACAAAATATGCGCGACCGATTTCTGAATTCCTCTATAAGCTGGTAATGGATGTTGATAGATCGGACACCCACCTGCTATATCCAAATGCCAACCGGATCGCCGCCGACCTTTGGCCACACGTTGAGCGAAATGAAGTTAGCAGAGAATTCGATAGTTGGCTGACAACTGCCATCAATCATGCTGCAGGTTTTCTGGCCGGTTACTGGCTAAGTAGCCTCTATTGCTGGCGAAAACAACATGACTACAAACCCAAGAGTCTCAGCGAGGAGTATCGTGACGCGCTGTCAGACATCGTCAAAGACGAAACGGTTGCTGGAAGATTAGGCAGGTCAGTCCTCGCTCGGGACCTTGCTTTTCTGTTGGATGTCGATCGCGATTGGACTGAGACGAATTTGATTCCCTCTTTTGCACGATGTGCCAAAAATGAAGACCGTCAGGCAGTATGGGACGGGCTTCTTTATGGAAGTCTCAGCCCGGACGTGGCAGACCTCATTAGGGACGCGTTCCTTTCGGCGGTTTCGCAAATAATGACTGATTTATCGCATGAAGGAAAGAGACAGTTTATTCGTCGCTACATTACTATGTTGGCGTACTTCTCCGACGATCCACATAAAGTATGGATTCCGAGATTCTTTGAGCACGCTGACGAATATGCCCGGCGTTCTTTTTCTATAGCTATTGGCAACAGTCTTAAGCATATGAATGATGCCCAGCAACTAGAATGGTGGAATCGTTGGCTCAAGACTTATTGGAGGAATCGACTTCAAGGTGTACCCGATCGACTTTACGACAGCGAAATAGGAATTATGTTTTGCTGGTTGCCTGATTTGCAGGGGGTGTTTCCGGAGGCGGTAAATCTGGCTGTCCAGATGCAACTGGAGGAGTTTACAGGTCATAGCGCTGATAGTAATCGTGTAGTTTATATGATTGAAAAAGGCGATCTTTGGAATCTTCATCCGGAGGCGGTAGCGCAGCTATTGATCCACCTTGGCCGCATTAAATCTCGACCTCGCGCGTGGCGGAAGGGCAAAGAACTCATCGACAAACTCCTTAAAGCCAATCTTTCTTGTGAAAAGAAACGACAATTGGAGGAACTCGCTGTAGAACGTGGCATGACCTGATTCGGCCGCATAATACACCCGCAAACATCCGTTCTCTTGAAGCAGTGCTCCTTCGTATACGAATCGGAAACACCCCACAGACCGTAGAGAATAATGAACCGGACAACGACCAAGCTCACGTCATCGGTAGAAGAATACTTCACAGATCTCCACCGAATCCGCTCAACGGGTGGTGGAACCGGTGAGCGGTCAAGTTATGGACCTCTCGCCAATCTCCTGAACGCCGTCGGCAAGACGCTAAAGCCGAAGGTATTCTGCGTTGGCGAGTTGGCAGACCAGGGCGCCGGGCATCCGGATTTCGGGCTTTACACGGCTAAGCAGGTGCAGAAGGGGCGTCCGCGCGAGGGACAGACACCGGAACGCGGCGTCGTTGAAGTAAAATCCCCCGCCGAAATTCTGGGCGCGTCTAAGGTTCATGGCCAGGTCGTTCGCTATCTGAACCGGTATGGCCTCGTGCTCTCGACGAATTTCCGGAACTTCGAACTCGTAGGCGTCGACGCGGCGGGCGGCGAAGCGGCGCTGGAGTCATTCATTCTCGCTGGTACCGAGGAGGAGTTCTGGCGCAAATTGGAAAAGCCGCGCGCCTTTGCAAACGAGGTCGGCGCGGGCCTGTGCGAATACCTGATCCGCGCACTGTCCCACCAGGCGGCGATCTCCGAGCCAATGGATCTTGCCTGGCTGCTCGCCTCATACGCCCGCGACGCTCTGGGCCGGGTGGAGGCTGCTGACGATCCAGGATCACTCGAGGCGATCCGGTCCGCGCTGGAAGAGTCGCTCGGAGTCCATTTCAAAGAAGAGCGAGGCGCGCGTTTTTTCCACTCGACACTGGTACAGACCCTCTTCTACGGAATTTTCTCCGCATGGGTGATTTGGGCACGACGAAAACCGGCGACCGGGACCACGTTCAATTGGCATGACGCCGTCTGGCATTTACGCACGCCAATAATGCAGGCTCTGTTTCAGCAGATATCCCAACCTGGCCGACTGCAGCCGCTCGGCCTCGTGGAGGTGTTGGACTGGACGTCTGTCGCGCTTGACCGGGTGGACCGCGACGCCTTCTTCGCTCGATTCGACGAGGGAGAAGCGGTTACTTATTTCTACGAGCCCTTTCTGGATGCATTTGACCCCGACCTGCGAAAGGAATTAGGGGTCTGGTACACGCCATCAGAGGTGGTCCGCTACATGGTCGCCCGTGTCGATAAAGCGCTCAAAGACGACCTCGGAATCGCTGACGGATTGGCCGCAGAGAACGTCTACGTGCTGGACCCTTGCTGCGGCACAGGCGCCTATCTTGCCGAGGTACTTCGCCGCATCGCTGCAAATCTGGACGGCCGGGGGCTCGGCGCGCTGGCAGGCGCAGAGGTCAAGAAGGCGGCAATGGATCGGGTGTATGGGTTTGAGATTATGCCTGCACCATTCGTCGTTGCGCACATGCAGATCGACCTCGCAATGCGAGATCTCGGCGCGGCCCTCGCCGACGACGAAACCGAGCGCGCGGGGATTTTTCTCACGAATGCGCTGACGGACTGGGAGGGCACAGGCGAGGGGTCTCAGACCGTCGCATTTCCCGAACTTCAGGAGGAACGGGACCGGGCGGGCAGGGTAAAGCAGGACACTCCGATTCTCGTGATTCTGGGAAATCCGCCGTATAACGGCTTCGCTGGCATGGCGGTGGACGAGGAAAGCGATCTGGTAAACGCCTACCGATCAACAAGGCGCGTGCGCCGGCCGGAAGGCCAGGGTTTGAACGATCTGTACGTCCGCTTCTTCCGCATGGCCGAACGAAAGATCGCAAATACAGGCCAGGGCGTCGTCTGCTATATTTCCAACTATTCGTGGCTGGACGGTCTGTCGTTCACCGGGATGCGAGAACGCTACCTGGAGACGTTTGATACGGTCCGGATTGACAATCTGCACGGCGACCGCATCATCTCGGAATACGCGCCTGATGGCCGGACCAGTGAGACGGTGTTCTCTCTTCGAGGTCAATCGCCGGGTATCAAGGTTGGCACTTGCATTGCGTTGCTCTCAAGATCGGAAACCAGAATTGCAGCAAAGACACAATGCCACATCGACTATCAAGATTTCGATGACGCAAAGGCCGACGAAAGACGCAGAGCGCTGTTGAAGAGCCTCGAAAGTGCCGAAGACCATCCGCCCCGAACCCGTTTGGCGCCGGATCTTCGTCTCGGTTTGCCGTTCAAACCAATCTCCGTGAGTGAGGAATGGTTCGACTGGCCGGCGTTGCCGGATCTTTTCCCGATTTCCTTTCCCGGGGTAAAAACCAGCCGCGACCAGTTTCTCGTTGATATTGAACCTACCCAACTTCGAGCACGGATCAACGAGTACTTCGACACCACCAAAAATCATGATGAAATCGCGTCGAACTCTCGTGGCTTGATGAAATCAACAGCGCGCTTCGATGCACGAAAAGTGCGCGAAGCTCTGCTTAGACGTGGCGGGCCGATTGAGACCGGCTTCGTCCGATTTGCCTATCGCCCATTTGATATTCGCTCTCTTTATTGGGATTCTGAGGAAGGCCTATTGGATCGTCCGCGAGCCGACTATAGTACTCATCTGTTCGTGGACAATATGTGGTTAGTGACGCAGCAGAAGCCTCGCCGCGATTGGTCACCCCCTCAGGTGATCTCACACATCGGCTGCCTAGACCTAATGGACCGGGGCGCGACCTGCATTCCCGTCTACCTACGCTATGGTGATAAAGAATCCAACCTAATGCGGCCTGTGTGGAACTTAGCCATTGAAGCCGCGAACTATCTTCGATGCCTTGGGGCCAATGTGGAGGATCTTTTCCTTCATGTCGTAGCCACTCTTCACGATCCTGCTTACCGAGAGGAAAATGCTGGCGCGCTCAGGATGGAATGGCCGCGCATACCGCTGCCGGGTTGGCCGGACGGCAAAGCTGATGGAGCAGCGAAGGCCCTCGCCGAATCGGCAGCGCGAGGTCGGGAATTGGCAGGGCTACTCGACCCAGACACACCGGTATCGGGCGTAACTGAGGGCACACTACGACCGGAAATCGCTGCCATTGCCGTACCCACAACAGTCGACGGGCACAACATGTCCGGCGATGACTTCGCACTTAGTGCAGGATGGGGGCACTATGGCTCGGGCGAGGCGGTGATGCCGGGGCAGGGGAGCGTCGAACAACGACAGTACACCACTAATGAAATTCAGGTGCTTGGCGCGGGGAATTCGGTTCTGGGCGATAGCACCTTTGACATTTACTTGAACGAACGCGCTTACTGGCGCAACGTCCCCGTCGCGATCTGGAACTACAAGCTCGGCGGTTATCAGGTGCTCAAGAAATGGCTGTCCTATCGCGAACGGAAGGTGCTCGGACGTGCGCTCAAGCCTGAGGAAGTTGCGTACTTTGCGGAGGTGGCGAGGAGGATTGCGGGGATATTGATGTTGACGACGAATAAATGATCCAGTCCGTTTTGGAATTTTCGCGGCCTATGGATTCAACTCTCAGGAAGATTGTCTCTCAATTCCAGTGTCCGCAATCCGGTCGTCTTCATATGTGGCGCTATTGCAATTGCGCTGCTGGATGGCGTAGTGTCGTGCTTAACTATAGCATACCGTGGCGGCACTCCCGGCGTTTGGAGACAAAATGAACAATAATAGCGAGATATATTCGACCATTTCAACCCTTATCAGTCGAAGAGCCGAGGGTACATATTGGGACTTCAAACGTGAACATCATAAAAACAAAGCTGATCTTATTCACGATGTTCTGTGCCTTGCGAACGCCGACCATGATGGTAATCGATATTTGATATATGGGGTTGATGACAGAAACTATTCTATACATCCAATGAACGAGGATCCCGGACGAAGAACACAGGCAGACATAGCGGGTCTATTCCGCGACAACGCGGAAAAGTTCTTTCAATCAAGGATCCCTGAATTTTACCTGAAGGAAATAGAACTTGGAGACGAACTACTGGATGTTTTGGTAATTGAGGATGCCCCCCATAAGCCTTACTATCTTATTCAACGGTTAGGAAAAATCCACGCCCACCACATATACTCGCGCGTTTGCGACACGAACACCCCTGTAAATGACGCTGCGCAAGCGCACGAGATTGAACGAATGTGGCGGCAGCGCTTCGGGTTGGATGCACCACCGCTCAAGAGAATGGGACTGTATTTGAGAGAACCGGATGCATGGTCACCTCTGCCCGATTCCGGGGGTAACATGGGTTTCTATTACACAACATTTCCTGAATTTACCATAAGATCTACTGACGCGGAAGATCAAATAGCTTGTCGCGAGGAATGGACCCGCGGAGAATTAGTATCCAAGAATAATTATGCAGGATACTATGAACTCCGTTTTCACCAGACCCTGTTGCGCCGTATTCGTTACGTCGGCTTTGATGACCGCAAGAAGTCAATGGTGGCGCCAGATTGGGAGCCGCGTGGCCCGGGACGGTTCTATTTCTACGAGGGCAACAGCATAATCTACGCTGTCCAAAGATTCCATGCCTCGAGCAGCGGCGATGATTCTGTCAATCTTAGCGTGAGATTGCGCAGGGGCGAAGTCTCCGACGCAGCACGTGCGCGATGGGGCTCAGTGATGAAAATCCCGGTACTTAACCCAGGAGAATTGGAAGCGTTCTTGGATGCCGATGGCGAGGACGGAATCATCCATCCAAGCACTGACGACGGCGAACAATACGAACTCTTCCTTCGCAACCAACTCGACTTCGAGGATTGGCGGAGTGGCGGTAATGCAACGTAGCGCTTGCGGCTTGGAATATCGAGGAAAACACCCTGCACGGTCAACTACGAAAGACACTCACCGTGTTTCAAGTGGGAACAAAAAGACTCTCGAACGAGATAACTACCCAACCCTTCAGTCATGAATGGGAATTTCAACGGTCGTCGAACCGACGAAGAAATTGACGAAAGGCAGAATCGCTTACCATGAAACCTGGTGATACGATCTGTATCCGCAAAGATGTCCGCTATTTCATCCATCCAAAACACCGCCGATTTCCGACAAGCGATAGCTGCACGTGGACAATTCCAGTAGATGACGAAGTCGCCCTATTTGGGGCTGCGTTACCATCGGAGCGCAGTCCGGGTCAGGATTGTTGGGCTGCCGAGCCCGGAGGTCGTCGCCTCCGGCCAGTCGGTTTCAACGTCCACGGGGAAACAATGTTCTTCGGAAAGTTCGTTGACGGTAGTTGCATGTCCATTTGGCACGGATATCCTGCGGACTATCGGAGACACACCCAGGATCGACCACCTCCCGGAGTGCTCCAAGTCTGGGTCACCCAAGGGCTAATAGGTAAGCACCACGTAGCGAAGATATACGGGGGTATGAAATGCAACCTTTGATTCTTTCGATACCTGGAGATTTCTGGGATGTGCAGATATACAAGGGTCGCCTGTACCTCTGGCATTATGATGGCCGCCTTTCCGTTTACGATTGGGAGAGATTGATCGAGTTGGCACATCCGAAAGCCGGTCGGTCTTTCGCAGTCAAGGCAGCCTGGTTACAAGGGAACTCGCTGTACAATCCTGACGTACTCACTGTGTTCGATGATCCCGGTTTTCGCAAGGTTCTTGACGCGGATTTAGCCGAACTCAGGGCGGAAGCTCCGGTCATCACGCCAAAATTACTGAACGGAGCCCTTTATGGCGAACAGGACAACCCGGTCAAGGAGCTTCCGACAGATACCGAGATCTTCAGCAATATCCTTTATCTCGTGACCTATGACGGATTCTGGTCCGCCACCGCACACAGAAATAATCGGCGCTATCCAGTCAGCTCCAGACCAAAGAAGCGCTGGGACGCCCAAGCATTTTCGGCGTCGGCGGCACACTGGGGAATCGCTCTTTCCGCTGGCGACGACGGGCTCTTCGAATTCGACACCCTGTCCCGCGATGATAGTCCGAACAATGGAAATCTGTACTTTCCACAATCAAACCACAGAAATGGCAGCGTTAACCAGTTAACGGGCCGACACTCTTCGTATGCGGACTGGGCGTTTGCCAGTGTCTACAGCACGTCTCTGGTTGGAGAATCGTGTCTGCTGGCCTTCCGTTGGCAACGCGATCCTGCCGGATCGGGGCGTTTTCGGCGGGAATTTGTACGCGAAATCGATGAATCCGAGATACTTCAGACTGGAAGCGTGACGGGCTTGAGTTGGGGCGCGGGAGACAAGATCTGTGTTATCCACGGCAATGAAATGACTGTAATGCGGTATGTACAGAACAACGTCACAGAAACCGAGACCCCTCGAGCGCTGCTGGTTTCGGACAGAACGTCGAGTCCCTCAACCATAGTGGCGAAGAATGACGCCGAGCGTCCGCACCGAGAATCTCCGTTCGATTCTGTTGGTTCAATTCACCTCACAGAAGAAGACGACGTAGTTAAGGCCGGTCTGACATATTTCGGGATAATACTTGAGACGTCGGACCAGCTCCACCTATTCCGCAGTGACAAAGACGTGTGGTCAATGCCGGGGCCGATAGTCCGATGGCGCACCTACCCGCGCGCGAAGTATTACGAGAATCACCTCCACATTATCGCCCAAGACGCCGTACATATTGTCGCCTTTATGCACGACTACTGGGAGGACCAGGAAGAAAAGATCGCAGGCATCAGATACCGCTTTCGTCCCGGTTCTCGGCGGTCTTAACCGTTACTCTAAGTGTCGACATATAGTGACACATATTTTCGACCGACTATAGAAACTTCACACAGGAGGACACCATATTGCGCTGACATCACAACGGTCAAAGACGGCGCGAAAACGTGAGGCGAAGCATCCCAAGCGTGATATAGTGACTCCGCCTGAACCTGTGGGCGAAGAGCTTGCGGAAGTCCTGCTGATGGCAGAAGACTCAGCCCGTCGGAGCATGGACAAAGTCTGTCCACAAATGGAGAGGGCGATTCGCGCTGTTTTTGAAAATTAGAACGACCTCGGATGGAGTCATTAGCTTCGGTTAATCGCGCGTATCTGGACGAACCATCTGCAAAACGCTTCTCAGGCGAATCGTCAACAAGAATGCCGGGGCTATGGCAGTCCCGGCTTCTTTTATGAAGTTCGCTCAACGGACTTTAGTTTCCGAAATTCGTCGCCTTTGGCCTGGGTTGGCTGACAGGACTATCGTCAACCGGACACCTAGTTCCGTACGGGTCTCCAAGTCGGTATTTCGCTTTTTTTCTGGCGGACATTTCGAAAGCAACGCCTGGTTTTTCTCGAAAATCTCCTTTGTACCGGGGTATTTCTCCAGCAGTGCATCAATGGCTAACGTCATTTCCAATCCCTTCGTCGTCGATTGGCCGCTTATCAAAATTCCATCCGCAGTCTAACCGCGAGATTTCGTCATATGTTCTGAGAGGCTTGAAACTAAGTCGAACCATTGCGTGAATATCCAAAATCAAAGCGCATCTGGCTGGACATCACAATTCGGTCGACAGTTCTGAGTCTTTGCAATGTCGGCGAGCGGACTTTACCGTTGGCACCCAGAATATCGATCTCACCTTCACGAAATAGCCGAAGTAAGACCGAATCAAGATCCGAATATCGGGCAGCCGTTCTGTTTGCGATCCCGTGCCGCATCGCGTCAACTGTGACAGGTTCTTCGGATGCCAAACTAAAGAGTTCACGCGGCATGGTGTCCAGAAGCTGCGTACGCATCTTTTCTTGGTCCATTTCAGTAAAATTAAAAAGCGGTATTGTTCCAGGGTCCCTCAATGTATCCCAACCCAGCATTTCGAAGTCTCCAGAACCATAGTGTTCAAACGTATTCTGGATGTCCCAGTGAACTTGAACCATGACGTCCCGTGCCGTTGGGTGTTTTGACAGATGGAGGAACCATAGAGCGCGTCGGGATTCTCTTGGGCGTATGAAAAAGGGCGTATCGTAAGTAGCGCCCGTTACAAGGCGAATGTGCTCGCGTAGCGTCCTTTGAGCGAGTGCTCTTCCCGCGTTGCCATTCTTGAATTGAATCAATTCGTGTAACTGCGATTTAGTCAATTCAAGTGGCGCGACCATCTTGATCATTTCCGGCGTTAGCGAGAGATGATTATAGAGGGCATCCGCAGCGAATGTCAAGATGACCTCAGCCGCCGGCAGTTCGCGCAGGATCTTGGCTACATTCGTGAGTTGCACTTGCGAGAATCCTGTCTGGTCGAGAAGAAAAATCGCGCGACCGGCGAGAGGTTGGCGGTGCTTGATTGCGGACAGAACGTCTTCGACTTCCTCTTCAAACAGGCTGTTACGGACAATGATTCTGTCATCATCCAGGACATAATTTCGCTCCTTAAGGACCCTTCGAAGATGATCTGTGTGGGCGGTTTCTTTATCTATAAAGTAACATTTGTGATCGAAACGCAGAGGCTTTGCGCGATCTTCGTTCAGCCTCTCCATTGCCGCTTCGCACTCTTCCAGCATAATCAGAGGTGTACCCGAGACGGTTTTCTCACCGTCCCGAAACGTACCGCCCCCAGCAAAGCCATCAACAAGATCGATTTTGAATACTTCACGACTGGGATTGACATTCAATTTATCGAAATAGGCGCAAAGGTAGCTACGTAGTACATCAAGTTTCGCTTTACTGTGTCGGTCAATAGAAGGCGGTCGTTGGTCAGGGTGCCAGTTGAAGTTCACAGTTTGTCTCCGTTGTGATGTATTCGGGCATAGCGTTGTACTCGATCCCTTTGAGGCGTCGCCCGCCCGATTTTGATGTGAGCCCGCCCCATTGCTTGAAGAAAAAGTCAACCCCATTGCGTTCGCAGATTTCCTTGACTTCGATTACCCAACGTTCTTTCATAGGCCTTGCGTTCGGGCCGCTTTCGCCGCCTACGATTACCCATGATATTCCATCAAGGTCAATTTCTCCCATTGGACCCAATAGTGGTTCTATTGAAAGGAAACGAATTGGCACCGGTGCCATCTGAAGGTGCCGGATTCTGGCGGTTGCAGTATGGTCCTCGACGGACACGCCGCACCAGATGTGACGTGGTGCCTCCTCTTGCCCATAACGACCCTGCAGATAATCCTGCATAAGCGAACTTCGTTTTGTAAGTACCTGGAAAATGTGACGGTCAGCGTGCTCCATCGTTTCAAAGACACGATCTATATAATCCGTTGGAATCTCTTTGTGAAACAGGTCACTCATTGAATTCACAAATACTCTTCGTGGGCGTTTCCAGGAAAGCGGTTGGGAAAGCCGCTCTGGTCGAAGCGTGAGCTCGAATCCGTTCTCGAATGGATGGTCCTTAACGCCGCGAAACCGTTCGGCAATTCGCTCTGCATAACAGTTGTCGCAACCACGTGTGACTTTGGTGCATCCGGTTACTGGATTCCAGGTTGCGTCGGTCCATTCAATCGCAGACTTGTCGGCCATCTTAGCAATCCTCTAATGAGTGGAGTCTGTCAATTTGAACCTGCGGACCTTCACTAAACGTCCCGTAAACGACGACAATTCGTCACAAAGCCCATAGTCCGACCGTTATGTAAGAATTCTGGACCTTAGCCTGAATAATTCACAAAAAAGGTAGTTTCCATACCCAAGTCATTGTATTA
>JAPPJY010000039.1 GCA_028874335.1 Gemmatimonadota bacterium
AGGCGAGGCCGAGCCATTGTGGTCGAAGACAAGGCGCGCGACCGAGTCCCATCCTTCGATTCGGCAAGGGAGCGCAACGCAGTATTTCGACCGCAATGGCCGGCCGCAGCCCGGATGGGCTTTTTCAACGGGCTGCTAAGCCCCGTGCCCGGTCGACATCAGGTGGGAACTGAGCTATTCTGTTCGCCGTCCTTTAACTTCTCGGCATGGTCTGCCAGGCGCAGGGCCTTGATGAATTCGTCAAGATCGCCCTCGAGCGTTTCTTCGAGTTTGTGGAGCGTGAGTTTGATCCGGTGGTCGGTAACCCGGCCCTGGGGAAAATTGTACGTGCGGATCTTCGCGCTTCGGTCGCCCGTGCCGACCTGGGCCCTCCGGCTCCGGGAGGTTGTGTCCCGCTGGTCCTGCAAGGCGCGATCCAGGAGCCGCGCGCGGAGGACCTTCATCGCCCTGGCCTTGTTCTTGTGCTGGGACTTTTCGTCCTGGCACTGGACGATCAGTCCGGTGGGCAAATGGGTAATCCGAACGGCCGAATCGGTGGTATTGACACTCTGGCCTCCCGGCCCCGAAGATCGGTACACGTCAACCCTGATATCTTCGGGATTGACCTCGATATCCACATCTTCCGCTTCGGGAAGTACGGCAACCGTGGAAGTGGATGTATGGATGCGCCCGCTGGACTCGGTCTCGGGAATGCGCTGTACGCGGTGTACGCCGCTTTCGTACTTCAGATTTCCGTAGACATCGCTTCCACCAACCGAGAAGATAACCTCCTTGAATCCGCCGATGCCGGTCGGATTGGCGCTGAGCAGTTCGGCCCGCCACCCCTTTGATTCGGAATAACGGGAGTACATCCTGTACAAATCGGCGGCAAACAGCGCCGCCTCTTCGCCGCCGGCGCCGGCGCGGATCTCCACAATGGTGTTCTTGCTGTCGTTGGGATCCCGGGGGATCAGCAGGAACTGAAGTTTCCCGGTAAGCCGGGCTTCCTCACGTTCGAGTTCGGCATGCTCCTCCCGGGCGATTTCAACCAGTTCGGCGTCAGTCGAGTCCCGGATGATCTCTCCGGCTTCCTCCAGTCCGGTTACAACCCTACGGTATTCGCGGTAACTGCTGACGATTTCTTCGAGACGGCGAAACTCCATGGTGAGTTCCCTGAACCTGCCGGGGTTGGCCGCGACGTCCGGCCGGGCCATCTCACTTTGGATCTCTTCAAATCGGTTTTCGACCTCTTCAAGTTGACCGAACATTCGATTTCCCTGTCAGTTTTTCCAATGGACGGCAGCATCCGGATATCTGCCGGAGAGACAACAAAAAAGGCGAAGCGGTACGCACGTCCCCCGGCGGGCGGACGGTGCCGTTTCACCTTGTGTGTGACAAACTTGATGGCTAATCTTCGGCGGCTGCCTTCGCGTCGGCCTGCTCAGGGACGTTCCCGGCGTCTTCTTCGTCTATATTATAACGCCGCCGGTATCGTTCCACCATGCCCGCTGTGTCCACCAGTCGCTGCTTGCCCGTGTAGAACGGATGGCAGTTGGAGCAGATGTCCACCCGCAGTCCGGGCACGGTCCCGTGCGTTTCCAGGGATTTCCCGCAGGCGCAGGTGATGGTGGTTTCCACGTATTCAGGATGAATATTCGGTTTCACGTGACGAATACCCTCAGATCCGGATGAATCGGCGACAGAATCAGCCCCATAATATAGGTAAAACAGGTTTCCTGCGCAAGAACATAAAGGCAATTGGCGGGTCGGCGGGTCCTGACAGCCGCGCTTACAACTGCCTGTTCATTGAATCCAGGAAGGCCTCGTTGCTTCTGGTACCTGCCATCTTCTCCTTGAGGAACTCCATGGCTTCGAGGGCAGGCATCTGGTTGAGCAGCCGGCGCAGAATCCAGACCCGGTTGAGTTCCTTTTCGTCGAGCAGCAGTTCCTCTTTCCGGGTTCCTGAAAGGGTAACGTCGATAGCGGGATAGATGCGCCGGTTGCTCAGGCGCCGGTCCAGTTTCAATTCCATGTTGCCGGTACCCTTGAATTCCTCGAAAATGACCTCGTCCATACGGCTTCCGGTTTCAACGAGGGCAGTGGACAGGATGGTCAGACTGCCGCCTTCCTCGATGTTTCGCGCGGCGCCGAAGAATCGCTTGGGCCACTGCATGGCACTGGAGTCGAGGCCGCCGGTAAGGATGCGGCCGCTATGAGGAACGACGTTGTTATAGGCCCGGGCGAGGCGCGTGATGCTGTCCAGGAGAATGACGACGTCCTGTTGATGTTCCACCAGACGCTTGGCCTTTTCGATGACCATATCCGCCACCTGTACATGCCGGGTCGGGGGTTCGTCGAAGGTGGAACTGATGACTTCTCCGTTGACGGACCGCAGCATGTCGGTCACTTCCTCAGGTCGTTCGTCTATCAGGAGTACGATGAGATTGATTTCGGGGTGGTTCTCGGTGATTGCATTGGCTATTTTCTGCAGCAGCATGGTTTTGCCCGTAAAGGGCGGGGCTACAATCATGCCGCGCTGGCCCTTGCCGATCGGTGTCAGCAGATTCATGATTCGAGTTGAGAAGTCATTCGAATCGTATTCGAGTTTCATGCGCTGCCGCGGATGCAACGGCGTGAGGTTATCGAAGAGTGTTTTCTGTTTGGCCAGTTCCGGATCTTCGAAGTTTACGGCCTCAACCCGAATGAGCGCGAAATACTTCTCGTCGTTCTTGGGCGGGCGAATCTGACCGGAAATGGTGTCTCCCTTGCGGAGATTGAAGCGCTTGATCTGCGAATGTGAAACGTAGATGTCATCCGGGCCCGGGAGATAATTGTAATTGGGAGACCGCAGGAAACCGAAACCGTCTTCCAGGATTTCCAGAACGCCCTTGGCCAGAATCAGGCCGTTTTTGGCGGTCTGTGCCTGGATGATTGCGAAAATCAATTCCTGTTTTCTCAGGCTGCCGTAGCTATGGATCTCGAGGGACTGGGCCAACCTTGCGAGTTCCGAAATGGTCATGTTCTGGAGTTCCAGTATATCTACGCCACCTGCCCGCGGCGGCGCTTTCGGGGCTGCCCTGGTCGTTTCGGTTGCCATTGGCGGATCCAATATGTTGAAGATGCTGCGTGGGGGCTACAGGCGGCTTGTCTCTCAGGGACTGCGGCCGAACCCGGACAGGCGGAGGCAGCAGCGGAGAAACGGGTCGGACGTGTCTGACTAAAGGAGGCGAATCAGAGGAAGTTCGTGTAGCAAAGGATGCCTGAAGCGAGGAGTCGTCTGTATATGTGCGGTAAATAAGTGGGAAGGAAGCGGGAGAATTACACTGAAAAAGTAAACCAAGAACACAGGGTTGTCAAGTTTTTTCTTTATTTTTCCGTAAGATAGAGAAAATGCCGCCCGGTTGTATCGCAGGATTGGTACCCGAAGCAGGGGGTACGGATGGAGAATCGGACTTGCCTTTTGAGAGTGGACTGCATAGGTTACGAGAGTCACCAGGGGAGCCGATATGCCGAAATCCGCTTCGGAATACGCCGCGCTGCTGGAGGGCTTGAACGAAGGCGTGATTGCGTTCGACCGGCATCGAATCGTCGTGTTGGCCAACGCGGCATCGATTCGCCTTCTGGGACTGGCCGGACAGGCCGTGGTGGGGCGCGGGGCCGACGAGCTGTTCGCCGCAAGCCCGGAACTGCTGAAGATTCTGGAGGCCGGGTTTCGTGGTTGCCTGTACCCGGAGCCGAGGGATCTGATGTTGCAGCAGGGCGACGGCGGAATGCGTCGACTGGGCGCAACCACGTCGTACCTGAAAGCCGATTCGAAACTGGGGCTGGTTCTGGTTGTACAGGACGTTTCCGCCCTGAAGCAGATGGAGTGGGAGACGTACCAGGTCGCGAAGATGAGCGCGCTCGGGCGCCTGGCCGCGTCCGTCGCGCACGAGGTCCGAAATCCGCTGGGTGCGGTGGACATTCAGTTGCAGCTCCTGGAAGACGATCTTCGGGCGGTGGATGAGGGGGTGCGGAGCCGCATGGACCGCAGGCTCAAAATCGCCCAGATGGAGATGAAGCGGCTTGACCGGATCGTGCATAATTTTCTGAGGTTTTCCAGAACGCCGAGACTGGATCTGAAACGGGTCTGCCTGAACAACGTGGTACAGCATGTGTTCGATCTGGTCTCTCCGGAAGCCCGGGACCGGGGTATCCGGCTGGACCTGGATCTTTGTGACGGTCTTCCCGCGGTGAGTGGAGACGATAGCCAGCTGGGCCAGGCCGTCCTGAACATAACGGTCAACGCTTTCCAGGCGATGGAATCCGATGGGCAACTGTGTGCGCGAACGTGGTTGGATTCCGACGCTGGGCATGTATGCCTGTCAATTTCGGATACCGGCTGCGGGATTCCGGACGAGGAGATCGATCGTATCTTCGAGTATTACTATACCACCCGCGACGAAGGTACCGGGCTCGGTCTCTCCATCGCCCAGCAGATTATCTATCAGCATCGTGGCCACATCGAGGTGGAGAGCGAAACAGGGAAGGGAACCGTGTTCAGGATACATATGCCGATCGCCGGACAGACCGGTTAGCCTGCCTGCCGAACGGTACCGGCGGTCGCGCCGGCGGAGTGAGATGAAAGCGAGAGACATCAGGGTCTTTGTGGCCGACGACGAGTACCACATATGTGAGGGGCTCAAGGAGTCGCTGACGAACGTCGGGTATTCGGTCGATGTCGCCTACGACGGCGAGGAGGCGGACGAACGTCTGAATGCGCGGGTCTACCATGCGGCCATACTGGATCTCAAGATGCCGGGAATCGATGGCATCACCCTGTTGAAGCGGTTGAAGAAAACCAGCCCCGATACCGGCGTCATCATTATCACCGCCTTCGGAGAGGTCTCCACGGCGGTCGACGCCATGCGACTGGGCGCGTATGATTACCTGGCGAAGCCGGTGGACCTCAAGCGGCTTCATCTGTCCCTGCAACACCTCCTGGAACATCAGGCGCTGGTTGCCGAGAACAAGGAACTCCGGGCCTGGCTGGGTTCGACGGAGGCCTTCGGTCAGATCGTGAACCGCAGCGCCGCCATGCAGCATGTCTGCGACACGCTGGCGCAGGCGGCGATAACCGATGTGCCCGTACTGGTAATGGGCGATACCGGCACGGGCAAGGAGCTTGTGGCCCGGGCCGTCCACCAGCGTAGCAGCCGCAACAAGGGGCCGCTTGTCGCGGTTAACTGCGGAGCCGTTCCGGAGACATTGTTCGAGCGAGAGTTGTTCGGCCACGTCAGGGGCGCGTTTACGGGCGCCCACGCTGACAAACCGGGACGATTCGCAGCCGCTGAGGGCGGCACGCTGTTCCTCGACGAAGTCGGCGAGATTCCGCTGGCGAATCAGGTGGATCTCTTGCGCGTTCTGGAGGAAAAGATATATACGCCCGTTGGCAGTAATGAATCGAGAAAGGCTGACGTACGAATCATCTTTGCCACGAACAGAAACCTGGATCTGGAAGTCAGGGAGGGTCGATTCCGCGAAGATCTGTTTTACAGGATCAACGTCGTACCCATTCGGCTGCCGCAACTGAAGGATCGCAAGGACGATATTCCATTGCTTGTGGAGACGTTCATGGATGAACTCTGTGCGGTTCATCAGAAATCCAGGAAACGATTCACCCCGGATGCGATGCGGTTGATACTGAATTACGCCTGGCCGGGAAACGTCAGGGAACTGAAGAATACGGTGGAGCGCATCGTGGTGACGTGTCCGGAAACCCGGGTCGGTCCCAAACGGCTGCCTAGTGCCATCCGCGCGACCGCGCCGGTCCGGAAGGATCTTGCCGTTCCGTTGAATTCCTCCATAGAGGAAGCGGAACGCCTGTTGATCGAGAACACGCTGGCCCACGTAACCTCCAACCGGAAAGAAGCGGCCCGAATTCTGGGAATCAGTGTGCGTGCGCTGCAATACAAGATCAAGAAATACAACCTGGGTTCCTGAGAAGCTGTCTTAAAAACCCCAGCGGTCTTCGCGCGGCTGCAAAAGCGTCGGTCTACGTTGGGCAAATCCACCCGTATAGCCAAATATGGGCGAATTTGCCCGCCTTGACCGACCCATTTTCGCTCGCGCTCGGGACTCACCGGGAATTTTAAAACAACTTCTGAGTATCGGCACCATTGGCGTGTTCGGAGTCCCGAATGGCTCCGGGCTGCAGTTTTTGCGCAATTTGCGCGGGGTCGAGTGCAAATATTGCGCCAGCAGGCGCGTGGAGACGGATATTTGACGCCTGGCGACAGGGATCGCCGGGCGTAAGTTTATTTATAATAAGCACCTGCACAAGACTGGCGAAAGTTGGCATTAAAGTTGCTTATAAATAGGGAGACGGTTCTATCGGATTCGCTGATATGTCTGAAAATCGTCGTGTGGCGCTGGTTTTCAGCGTCATTCAACGGCAGGATGCCAATCTGGCAACGTGCGTTCATCGCTCGCCTGCTGCAATAATTGCATACTAACAGCTGGCTGATTCGGCGAATTCCGCACACGTGAAACCGAACGCATATCCGGATTGAGCTGAATCCCGGGATTTCCGGTTACATTTATGGCGCTGTCAAAGTTCCACTACAGCAGTGAATGGGAGACGGACCTGACCGGAGTGGTCGGTTTCCACCCCGCGACGATGGTCCGGAACCTTGAACCCCGGGATCGGATGGGCGCAATCAAGGCCCTCGTGAACCGTTTGACCGGCTCGGGTTACGTGACGGACAGTCTGCGGTTTTTGCAATCGGTTCTGGACAGGGAAGACCTCGAGAGTACCGCCGTCGGAAACGGGATTGCGTTTCCCCACGCACGTTGCGGTTCCGCCAGGCATCTCGGTATGGCGCTGGGCATTTCAGATCACGGTGTGGACTTCCACTCGGATACGCATCCTGAGCCGGTTCGGCTTATTTGCCTCGTTGCCGTGCCCGCGGAGGGCGACATAAGATACCTGCCGCTTCTCGGCTATCTGTGCCGACTCTTCCACGAGGATTTCACCGAGACTTTTCTGGAGTCCCGTACTGCAGCGGAGATGAATCGACGATTGCTGCGGCAGATGCGCCTGCACGGGGCTCTACCGGAGGCGTGCATGGAGCACGTCCCGGCGACCTAGAATTAGACGCGCGAAACGCACACTGATTTTCCGGAGGTTGGAAACGTGGCTGGAATAATGATTCAGGACAGCGAGTCTCTAGATCTCTACCTGAGGGATATCGCTTCTTCGGAACCGCTTTCCGCAGAGACCGAGATCGCACTCGCGCACCGGATACGAAAGGGAGACCAGAAGGCCAGAGACAGGCTGGTTGCTTCGAATCTCCGATTCGTGGTCAGCGTTGCCAGGGAATACCAGAACCATGGGGTGCCGTTGGCCGACCTCATCAGTGCCGGAAACATGGGTCTGATGACGGCCGCCGAACGATTTGACGGTACGCGGGGATTCAAATTCATATCCTACGCGGTCTGGTGGATACGTCAGGCCATACATCAAAGCCTGGCGCAGGATTCGCGCGTGGTGAGGCTGCCCATCAACCGCATCGATCTGTTGCACAATATCGCCAAGGTTTCGCGGGAGATTCGACAGACGGAGGAGGCCGACCCCGATCCGGAGACGATTGCGGAAAAACTCGGTGTTTCCGTGGACATGGTACAGGATACGCTTCTCAGGGCGCGCGACGTCTGGTCGCTCGATGCGTCTTTCAAAGACGACGACGACCACAGCCTGCTGCATATCCTGCCGGATAGTTCTCAGAAGGCGCCGGACCTCGAAGTGGTCGACGAGTCGGTCAAGGACCAGGTGAAGATGGTCCTTGAAACGCTCGACGCCCGGGAAGCGGAAGTATTGCGGCTCTATTTCGGGTTGGGGGACGAAGAAGCGATGACGCTGGAAGAAATCGGCACCAGGTTCAGCCTTACGCGGGAACGGGTCCGGCAGATCAAGGAAAAGGCCCTCCGGCGATTGCGGCATCCGCGCCGCCGGCTGCAGCTCGAGCCGCTGATGGAGTCGGCGTAAAGGCCCTGAAGTCCGGTTGTCCGGGTGCCTGTTTGTCCTCCACCGGTCGCGGAACCGTGCAGACTCGAATGGTGAAATCCAGGGGGCGGAGACGAAAGATGATCTCCGCCCGCTTTTTGTTGCTTGCGCCTGGCGTTGGCCGGATGCGGTGTAGATTCGGGTCACCTTGACTGGAATCCGGTTGCAACACGTCTCGTTGCGGCAATTTGACCAATAAATCGGCAGGAGAACCGTCTTTTTACTTCATTCTGGATAGGCGCACTTGACAAAATCCCACAATCGGCCCTATATTCAGGGCAAATTCCAGAAAGGGGGTGAATTGCCATGTCGAACAGGACCGATCTAGTCGATGCCATCGCAAATCAGGCCGGTCTGTCAAAAAGGAATGCCGAGGCCGCACTGCGGGTCGTTCTGAACGAAATCGCCGATTCGCTCAAAAGCGGTGATCGCGTCGCCATATCCGGGTTCGGGACGTTTTCGATCGGAACCAGAGCCGCACGTACCGGTCGAAATCCTCAGACGGGTGAGTCAATTCAGATTTCCGCGGGTAAGACCGTTCGTTTCAAAGCGGGCAAGGCGCTTAAAGACGCTGTCAACTAGCCGACATATCGCCAATTCTGCATCCAGAGCCTCGAGAGCAATACACGATCGGGGCTTTTTTTCTTGACAGCGCGAATCCCGGGAAATATACTGTTTCGCGCGTCGCAGGTTTTCGACCGCAAGGGCCGGCCGTAGCCCGGATGGGCCTTTTCAACGGGCTGTTATGGAGACACGAATGAATCGCCGAATGATGTTCGCGGTATTGACGGTGTGCGCGGTGACGGCACCTGGCTGCAGTGACCGCCTGGCGCACATGCAGGAGCAGCTTGCAGGCAAGTGGGAACTCGAGTCACGAACCCTGCCCGACGGTACGGTACTTCGAAAACCCGAGATTTCGGGAGTGTTTTCGTGGCAACCGATCGATTCAAGAAAAGCCCACGTGACGCTGAATATGCTGGTGGACTCGGGCGGCGAAAAGCCCCGGACGTTCGACTTTGCCGCAAGCAAGTACGAGATCTCGACCTCCGCCATCACGCGTTCCAGGTATCTGCTCATCCGGCAGGGCTACCGCTCGTCATTCGACGCGCCGATTACGATCTACCATAAGGCGAAGGTCGAAAAGGGTAAGATTACGCTGGAAGACGGGATGATACGCATCACGCACGAACGGGGGTACAGCGAGGAGTTCCGCGGCGAACAGATGGTGGCGTCTTTCCCGGACGTATTTGTGGACAAATGGAAGCGGGTGCGGTAACGCGCGGGTGGCGAACTGAAATCCTGTCGCCGGCAGGCGCCGACACGAAAAGGGCCGGACAATTCTCCGAGCCTTTTTTTTGTCGGTACAACCTTCGCGGCCGGATTCGGTCGCCGCGGAGGACGTATAGACTTTGCCGGGTCCGTAAGGAGACAGAAAATGGCGAGATTCTTTGAGCCGCTGAAAAACCTCGAAATCAGAAAGATGCCGGAGCGAAAGGCGTCCTTCTGGAAGCTGGCCGGTCCGGGCGCGGTCCTGGTGGGACTTTCCATCGGCGCGGGCGAGATCGTCATCTGGCCGCGCATCGTTGCCGAATACGGCGCCAGTATGGTTTGGGCGGCCTGCGTCGGCATCTTCCTGCAACTCTGGATCAACTTCGAAGTGGGACGGTGGACGATTGCCACCGGTGAAACGGTTTATACGGGATACAGCCGGGTATGGCGCGGATTTGCGCCCATATTCGTTCTGTTGACGATATTCAGCTGGATCGCACCGGGGTGGGGGCGGGCATCCGGGCTGGCCCTGAAGGCGCTGCTGGCCGGGCCGCATGGCTGGGGCTCGGATACGTTCTGGACGATCATTACCTTCGCGGGCGTGGCCCTGATTCTCTTCGGTCCGAAGTTGATCTACCAGTCCGTCGAGCGGAGTATCGAATTGCTCGTTGTGGTGGTCACTGTCGGACTGATCGCGGTCGCGTACGCCGTCGGTTCGGCGGAAACATGGGCATCGCTCGGGAGAGGGATTGCGAATGTCGGTTACATCGATCCGGGAATGAGCGTCAAGTCGATGTTCATCGCGCTTGTATTTGCCGGCGCCGGAGGTACGGCCAATCTCTTCTACACGTTCTACCTTCGCGACAAGCACGTGGGGATGGGCGCGCATCTGCCCCGGATGCGGAATCCGCTTCGAGGCCGCACGGAGGCGATGCCGTCTACGGGATTCCGGTTTGAGGAGACCGAGGAGAATATCGGCCGTTTCAGGAGCTGGTTCAACTATGTGAAGAAGGATCAGATGCTGTTTTTCTGGGCCCTGAATTCCGTGACCATTCTGCTTTTCATATTCGGCGCGCTTGCGGTATTGCACCCCAATGGTATCGTCCCTGCGAAGGGTACGCTGATCTGGGACGAAGCCGCGGTTCTGGCAACGGTCTGGGGCGAGACGGGCAGATATGTCTTTCTGATTGTGGGCCTGGCCACGCTGTTCAGCACGCAGCTTGCTCTGGTCGACGGGGTGTCGCGATCCATCGCCGACATCATCTACACCAACTTCACCGTGGCGCGAAAGCGGGATCTCAGCTGGTGGTATCTTGTCGTTGCGGCGACGTGGATCGTGGCCGGGTGTGTGATCACCTATGTGATGGAAGCCCGTGGCGTGAGTGAACTGGGCTTCCTGTTCAACGCGGCGTATATTGGCGGGTTCGCCATGGCGCTGTATACCCCCCTGACGCTCTATATCAATCATCGTCATCTGCCCGCGGCCGCCCGTCCGGGATGGCTGTGCACCGGGATGATGTCGGTCGCATCGGTCGTCTATATCGCATTTGCCGTGGCGTGTGTGATATGGGAATTCGGGAGGCTGTGATTGACGTCGCTTGGGAAGGTTTAAAGAATGTCCTCGAACGGCAGATTCTTCCGCGTGGCGCTGACCGCCGACTTTTACGATTCGGAGGGGACGTGCAAGTTCAGGGATATGGGCCTGGCGTTATTTGACAGCCATGCCCATATTCAAACGTCGGTATTCGAGGCGCATCGTCCGGAGATCGGCGCTGAGCAGGTGGCGGACGTACAGGGCGTGGTCGTACTGACGCCCTCGGTGACTGCCGAGACCGTCTCGGCATCGGAAGACCTGCTGGCCATCGGGCGCTTCGGCGTGGGGTACGACTCGGTTGACGTCGGCGCCTGTACTGAGGCCGACGTCGTCGTATTCATCACGGCCGGCGCGGTCGACCGTTCCGTGGCTGAGGCTACCGTGGGCTGGATGATCGGGTTGACGCACCATATGCGCGTCAAAGACCGCCTGGTGCGTACCGGGGCGTGGGATGCACGGACCCGATTCATGGGTAGCGAGTTGAGAGACCGTACGTTCGGGGCTGTGGGGCTGGGCGGAATCGCGCGGGAGACGGTTCGGCTGCTGGGTTCGTTCGAGATGAATCGGCCCCTTGCATTCGACCCGTACGTCGATCCCGCCGTGGCCGGTAAGCTGGGCGTGGCCCTGGTGTCGCTTGAGGAGCTGATGGCGGCGTCGGATTTCGTGTCCATCCATTGTCCGCTGACCCGGGAGACGGAGGGGCTGATCGGCCGGCCGGAACTGTCCGCGATGAAACGGGGCGCCTATCTGATCAATACGGCCAGAGGCGGAATCGTGGATGAGGATGCGCTGTTCGACGCCCTGGAGTCGGGCGCAATAGCCGGCGCGGCGCTGGATTGTTTCGCGGTGGAGCCCGTAACGGAGCCGCAGCGGTTCGGCAGGTTCGACAATGTTCTTCTTGCGCCGCATTCGGTGGCCTGGACGGACGAACTGTTCCGTGACATCGGACTTTCAGCCTGCCGGAGTATGGTGGACCTGTCGCTCGGGACCCGCCCCCGGGGCGTGGTCAATCCGGAAGTTTTCCAACGACGGGGATTTCAGGCGAAGTGGTCGCGGCTCCGATGCGGACGGAATCCAGGCGTGCAGGGCAACCACACGGCTTGATGAAGCCGAAAGCCCATGCCGGAAAAGGGGGTGGCGCGTGGCTGACGTAATCAGGATTCATCCGGAAAACAGAAAGATCTTCGACTATCGGGGGCGCCCGCTCGTACTGCTGTGTGCGACCGAACACTACGGGGCGGTGATCAACCGGCCGTTTCGGTTCGAACGGTATCTGAAGGACGCGGTTGAACGGGGGCAGACGCTGACCCGGCTGTTTACGCTGTTCAGAGAGTTGCAGACGCCTGTCAACCCGTACTCGACCTGCAAACCCGAATCGCCGGATTTCATCGCGCCCTTCGAACGGACAGGGCCGCGAAACGCGCTGGACGGTCAGCCGCGGTACGATCTTTCGCGCTGGAATGCCGAGTATTTCGACCGGTTGCACGCGTTCCTTTCTCTGGCGGAGTCGTACGGCATCGTCGTGGAGGTGGTGCTCTTCAGCAACACCTATAAAGACGAGGTCTGGGCGCTCAATCCGCTGAATCCGGCCAACAACACAACAATGGAAACCCCGGATCCGCCGGTACCCTGGCAGGAGTATATGACCTGCCGCCGGACGGACCTGCTGGACTGGCAGCGCGCGCACGTGCGGCGTATCGTGGAGGAAACCAACCGGTACGGGAACGTGATCTACGAGATCTGCAACGAACCGTGTTATTTCCCCGATACGGAAGGACTGCCCGGATCGGAGGAGGTGAACGGCTGGCAGTCGCAGTTCATCGCGCAGATCCGCGAGATTGAAAGCGGGATGCCGAACCGGCACCTGATCGCCGGCCAGGAAGCGATGACGATCAGGCCGTTCGATCAGCCCTCCGACGGGTCGTTCGAGTCAATGGATTTCGACGTGGTGAATATTCACCCGCTGCCAAATACCCTGTGCGACGGTCGCAGTTATGATCTCGGCGACTTCATGTCCAAGCAGCTCAAATTGCGGCCGCTGCGTGATTTTACCCTCGCCGCCTATGGACGTTCGAAACCGCTGAATCACGACGAGGACAATATCGCAACCCAGTACAAGGAAGAGGAAGGATGGACGGTGCACCGCAAGCGGGCCTGGACAGCGCTGTTTTCCGGCGCCCATTATGATATGATCGACTTCTCCATCCTGCCGTACCTCGAGACGGGAACGCCCGAATCGCGAAACGGGATTCGGCGGTGGATGGGCAATCTGTCCGCGTTTATCCATTCCATCGATCTCGTAAGGGCGCGCCCGGTTATGCCGGGTTGGCTTCAGGAACGCCCCGACCATACATTGGAATCGGTGTTCGCGGTTGCGGGAGAAGACTATTGCATCTATCTGGCCGACGCCCGCGAACGGGAGGAGGCCGGCTGCGGCGATCCAATCGCGGGAAGGCTCTGCTTCGACCTGCCGCCCGGAGCGTTCGAGATGTCCTGTTTTTCTCCTTCAGGCGGCGTTTATTCTCCTCGTGTCCCTCTTGGCGGGGGTGAATCGCGCCGGGTGGTCCTGCAGGCGTTTCGGCACGACGTTGTCATACGGATCACGAGAGTGGAATGACCCATGGGACGCATGGAAGGACAGGTTGCCTGGGTAAGCGGGGGCGCATCCGGAATGGGCGAGGCCACGGCCGAACTGTTCGCCGCCGAGGGCGCCCGGGTGGCCGTTGCCGACGTGCAGGAAGAACGCGGCCGCCAGGTCGTGAACCGCATCGAGGAACGGGGAGGGGACGCGATCTTTGTGATGTGCGACGTGGCGCGGGAGGAACAGGTGCGAGGCTCGATCGAAGCGACCGTGGAGCGTTTCGGGACGTTGCAGACCGTTGTCAATTGCGCGGGAATCGTACACGTCGGGTGTCTCCACGAATATTCCGAAGAGGATTGGGACCGGCTGATGGGCGTCAACCTCAAGTCGATTTTCCTTTCCCTCAAATACGCCATCCCTCACCTGAGGGAGCATCGGCGAAGCTATATGGCGAATATCGGATCGGTGGGCAGCTTTATCGGTCAGGCCGGCACGCCCGCGTATACCGCGTCCAAGCACGCGGTTCTGGGATTGAGCCGTTCGATCGCGCTGGATTACGCCCGGGATGGACTGCGCTGCAACTGTATCTGCCCGGGCATAACGGATACACCCATGCTGAGGTACCATCTGAATACGACGCCGGACCCGGAGGCCACGCTGGCGCAGCGCCTGCGGCGCGTCCCGACCGGTGCCGCCATCAGACCCGAGGACGTCGCACGGGCGGCAGTCTACTTCTGCTCAGAGGCGTCCGCGGGGATTACCGGCACGTCACTGGTGGTCGATGGCGGGTATATCGCCGCGGCCGAGTGGGAGACGTCGGGGCCGACTCGATTTACGGAGGGGCCGTGAACCTGAGACTGGCATGCTCGGACTTTACCTTTCCCCTGCTACCGCACGAAGACGCGCTTCAACTGGTCTCCATGCTGGGTTTCGAGGGCGTGGATATCGGACTCTTCGAAGAGAGGTCGCACCTGTGGCCTTCGCGCGAGTTCGACAATGTGCCGCGTTCCGCCCGCACGCTCAAGAAGAAACTGGACGACGTGGGGCTCGAGCCGGCCGATGTGTTTCTGCAGACGGCGATGGATTTCGTGCCCTATGCGATCAATCATCCGCAGCGCGCCCGGCGCCGGAAGGCGCGGGACTGGTATTTGAAGACGCTGGATTACGCCGCCGGGTGCGGGTGCGCGCACGTAACCGCGCTGCCGGGCGTTCACTTCCCGGACGAGACGCGGGCCGACTCGTTCAGCCGCGCGGTCAATGAATTGAACTGGCGTGTGGCGCGGGCGAAGGAATACGGCATTGGTTTCGGCGTTGAGGCGCACGTCGGTTCCCTGGTTCCGCGGCCGAAATCGGCCGAACGTCTCGTTCAGGAGGTTCCAGGCCTGACGTTGACGCTGGATTATACGCACTTCACGAAAATCGGCCTGCCGGATTCGGACGTGGAACCCCTTATGCAGCACGCCAGCCACTTCCACGCACGCGGTGCGCGGCGGGGGCGGCTGCAGACGTCTTTCGATCACAATGTCATCGACTACCGGCGGGTCGTCGAAGTGATGCGGGAAAATGGATATCGCGGTTGGCTCGGCGTCGAATACATCTGGATCGACTGGGAGCATTGCAACGAGTGCGACACCGTATCGGAAACGGTGAGGTTTCGGGATTTCTTCAGATCGATGCAGTGAGCGACGAATCAGTATGGTGTTGACGGAGGACGTTGCGAAAGGAAACGGCTTTAACAAGAAGCTTGCGACAGATGTTCAGCACGCTTTCATTGGGATCGGGATGAATCCTGTGCGAGTTTCGGCATTCAAATTGATGGTCGGATAGTCTGTAGATCGGGACCCTATTGACAAGTTCGGAAATCGAGAGTATATTTGATTGAACACGATTTCGCCAAGGATCGTGCCATCCACCATATCAGATTGTTTTTATTTTATTTATAGGAGATACATCATGGCACGTAGAGGTGTAAACAAAGTGATTCTGATCGGCAACGTCGGAGCGGATCCGGAGCTGCGATATACACCCAGCGGAACCGCCGTCACGAACTTCAACATCGCCACGAATGAGAGCTGGACGGACAACTCGGGCGAACGTCATGAGCGAACGGAATGGCATCGCATCGTCGTGTGGCGGCGGCTGGCGGAGATCTGCAATCAGTATCTGCGGAAGGGCAGCAGGGTCTACATCGAAGGGAGCCTGCAGACCCGCAGCTGGGAGGCGCAGGACGGACAGAAGCGGTATACGACCGAGGTCGTCGCAAGAGATATGCAGATGCTGGACTCCCGGGGAGAATTCGATTCCGGGGGGAACGACTCGCAGGGTCCCGGTCAGCCGAACGAAGGGGCGCGTGACGCGCGTTCGGGGTCCCCGGAAAACGGAGCCGGGCCGGCTACCGGGTCGGGCGGGTCGGGCCCGCCGCCCTTCGGCGCCGACGACGACGATCTCCCCTTCTGAGAAGCTGTCTTAAAATTCCCAGCGGTCTTCGCACGGCTGCAAAAGCGCCGGTCGGCGTTGGTCAAATCCACCCAAGAGTGGCGAGGGGCGCGCAGCCACGATACATTAGTATATGGGCGGATTTTCCCGCCTTGACCGCCGCTTTTTCGCTCGCGCTCGGGAACTCACCGGTAATTTTAAAACAACTTCTGAGCGTGAGGTTGTCGACGGCGCGAATCGTACAGGATGATCCGAGGTCACGGGGCTGCGAATTCTTTTTGCAGCCCCGTGTGCTGTACGTACATTGAGGCGTTTCGACGGCCGTGATGAGGACCGCACGCGGCCGGCGGTCGGTTCACCGGTGGTCTTGAAGGGATTGGCATCGGGTGCGGTCATGTTGAGATCAATCGCGTTTTTTTCCGGCGCGGCGCTCATGGCACTGGAAATCGTGGGCAGCCGGGTGCTCGCGCCGTATTTCGGCAGTTCCGTCTTCGTCTGGGGCAGCCTGATTGCGGTGGTGCTGGCCGCGCTCTGTCTGGGCGCGTACACGGGGGGCAGGCTGGCGGACCGAATGCCTACGGGGCAGCCACTTGCCGCGTTGATGGGCATGGCCGGGCTGATGGCGATCGTGATGCCGTGGGTGGCGGCGGCGGTCAATCGGGCGGTTTTCATGATGAATCTGGGCCCCCGGGGCGGCCCATTGCTGGCTTCGATCGTTCTGTTCACGATTCCGGGGGTGGCGTTGGGCGCCGTCACGCCCTTTGTCGTCCGGTTGCTGGCTGACCGCGTCGACCGGATCGGGGGCGTTGCGGGGACGGTATCGGCATTGTCCGCGGCGGGCAGCATCGCGGGGACGCTGGGAACGGCGTTCTATCTGATACCCGCCATGGGCGTGAGGCAAATTCTGCATCTCATCGGTGCGGTGCTTCTGGTTTTATCGGCGATGGCGCTGTGGTGCGCGCACAAGGGCACGGCGCCGGACGGGGACCCGCCGTAGTGCATCCTCCGGCGGGCGAGGCCGGGGGAAGTTGAGGATCGTCACGATATAATCGTGCAGACCTGCAGCGGCTCATTGGCGGAGGGGACACGCTGCCGGCGGCACTCCGTGAGGTCTGAGATTGAAAGGACTTTCTGTCAATCGATTTTCGTTCTGTTCTGCGCCATCGATCCTCCTGGTTCTGGTTTTCGCGGCCTGCGAAGTCCGGCCGGAAATACCGAAGCACGAACGACTGGTCTACGTCCACGATTCCTTGTACAATCACATCGTGGTTTCCGAAGACGACGAAGCCCGGTACCTCCGGTTCGGGTACGGAGCAAAACAGAGCGCACTGACCCTTGGAAACCCCGCGTCGTTGCGCGTGCCCTACACGGCGTACCTTGCGCTGGGAATGGTATTCGGAAATCCGGAGCGTGCGCTGATGATCGGACTCGCGGGCGGGTCGGTAGCCCGATTCATACGGTCCGCATGCCCGGACGTCGCCCTGGATGTGGTGGAACTCGACCCCGACGTGGTTCGCGTGGCAAAACGGTATTTCGGCGTCGACGAGGGCGGCGGCCTGAGGATCCACGTTGACGACGGCCGGATGTTCGTCAAACGAACGGCAGATCGTTACGACTGGGTTGTTCTGGATGCATTTCATGCCGACTCCATGCCGCACCATATGGCAACGGCGGAGTTCTTCGATGAAGTAAAGGGAATACTCACGCCCCGCGGCGTCGTGACGGTGAACGTGGCGCCGCTCGGGCCCGGCGTATTGTACCTGTCGATTATTCGTACATTGACGCGGGTGTTTCCACAGGTGTACCTGTTCCAGGTACCGGAGCGCGGCAATATCGTGGCCGTGGCCACGCTGGATGGTTCCCGGCTCGACGGCAAACAGATCGCACGGTCGATTCACGTGTTGAAGGAAAGGGCGGGCGACGCGCTGGACTTGCTGGTCCCCGCGACCCCTTATGGAAATCAGAAGCCCCTGGTCCGCGGCGTTCCGGTGCTGACCGACGACTATGCGCCCGTGGACTGGTTGAGATACCGGCAGACGCCCGCGGCGGGGATCAGATAGACGCGGCATCGGGCGTTGACGCGGCGCGAGGTCCGCTGGGAATTTGAAAACAGCTTCCTCATCGGAAGGAGATACGCAATGGCGGAGGTATGGAAACCGGAACCGGAGTTGCTGGCGTCGCTGGATGCGGCAGTACCGCAAATCCTGGCGTCACAGAAGGAGAACGGGCAGTTTGGCGAGGAGCCGTGGGTCTGCGGAGACCAGAACGTGATTTTTCCTCTTGCCACGGCGTGGCACCTTGGGGAAAGCAGATTTCACGGCGATGAAGAGGTCCTTGCCGCGATTGTTCGCGGTGGGGACGCGCTGATCGACGCCCAGGATGAACAGGGGAAATGGACGTTTCTGAAAAAGGACTATTCGGAGTGGGGGCAGATCTACATGCCCTGGACCTACAGCCGATGGATTCGCGCGTATCAGCTGGTCCAGGAAGCCATGCAGGGCGACACGCGCGCCAGATGGGACGAGGCCCTGCTGATGGGGTTCGACGGTATTTCGAGGACCTGCCTGGCCCATGTTCACAATATCCCCGCACATCACGCGATGGCCCTGTTCTGCGCGGGCACGGTGTTCGCACGCGACGACTGGTGTGCGCAGTCGCGAGCGTTTATGGCGAAGGTTGCGCAAGCGCAGTCGCCGCAAGGCTGGTGGCCGGAGCACAACGGACCTGTCGTGGCCTATAATTTCGTGTATTCGGACTCGCTGGGGATTTACTACGGGATGTCGGGTGACGAGGCGGTGTTGCCCGCGCTTGAACGCGCGGCCGCCTACCACGCGAGTCTGACCTATCCCGACGGCAGCACCGTTGAGACCGTGGACGGCCGCAACCCCTACCATGGCGGCGTTCACGATGGCAATCCCGGATTCAGCCATACGGCCGCGGGCAGAGGGTATCTGGCGCAGCAGCACCGGCTGTTGCTGGCGGAAGGTTCCGGGTTCGCTTCGGACTACGCGGCCAGTCTGTTGCTATATGGCGGCCGCGGAGAGGCGGTTGAGACCGCTGCGGGAAAGGAACGGCATGTCTTCCGAATGGGAGACGAGGCGACGGCGGTCAGGAACGGTCCCTGGTTCATCTGTCTTTCGGCCTTCGTTGTGGATTTCCCGCAGAATCGTTGGGGCCAGGACAGGCAGAACTTCGTCAGCGTGTTTCACGACCGGGCGGGTCTGGTCGTGGGCGGCGGCAACACAAAGCTGCAGCCGCTGTGGAGCTGCTTCACGGTGGGGGACAAGGCGCTTATGTCTCACACACCCGGGGACGAAGACCCGGACTTCGACGTCCCCGAGGGATTGATCCACGTGCCGGACGAGCTCTCGTACGACTCAGGCGAGGACGGCGGCCGGCTGCGGCTGCGCTACGGTGAGGAAACCTGCAGTATAGACGCGAGGGTCGCGTCGGAAACCGAATTGACGCTCGTGTACACCGCAACGGGGAATTCAGGTTTGCCGGTGGACGGACACGTGACGCTTATGCCGCACCTGGACGGTGAGGTGCGTTTCGCATCGGGAAAGACGGTGGCGCTGGGCGATTCGAAGGCGGAGTGGGCTGGCGAGGCCTGGATGCAACACGCCGGCTGGCGCCTGCACCTGCCGCCCGGAAGCCGCGTGGTCTGGCCGGCATTGCCACATAATCCCTACCGGAAGGCGGGCGACTCAACCATCGAAGAAGCGCGCCTGGTCGTGGTTTTGCCGTTCTCGGCCGAAGTGGACCGGCATGAGTTGAGGCTGTCGGTCGCGTAGCTACGCCCCGGGCACGTTTCGAGTGGTTTACGCGAATGATCTGCAACGTTGAAGGCGGGTGGTTCAGGGTACGCGTTGACCTGCCGTGCGACGTATCGGAAACGGTGTCCGAATTGCTGTTTGGTCTTGGGAGCTGCGGGGTGCAGGTGCAGGATGGTGCGGCTTCCGGCACGACAGGGCTTACGGCATACTTTACGGTTGAACGGGAAAGCGGCCGCGTGGTATCCGGCCTTTGGAGCGGGCTGAATGCGTTTGCAGTTGATCTGAGAACCGTACGCGTGGAAGTGGCTGAGGTCCCTTCGGAGGATTGGGCCTCGTCCTGGAAGTCCCGTTTCAGGCCCGTCTACGCGAGTCCCGCCATTGTGGTTTGTCCGCCATGGGAACCTGTCGACGATCCTGAATGCGGATTCAGTCTGGTCATTGAGCCGAAGACGGCTTTCGGAACCGGCCAGCACGCGACGACCCGGTTGGCCCTGAAGATGATGCATGGCATCATAAATCCGGGCGATATCGTGCTGGACGTGGGCACCGGATCGGGGATCCTGAGCCTCGCGGCCGCCAGGTGCAACGCCGCGCGGGTGACGGGTATCGATAGCGATGCGCTGGCCATCGAGAATGCCCGCGCGAATATGCGCCTGAACGGGAGTCCCGGCAACGTGGTTTTTCGGCGGGAAACGATTGAATGCGTAACCGGAGAATTCGACGTCGTGGTCGCCAACATCGATACGCGCACACTCGTCTGCATGCTGCCTGCGCTGGCGTCACGTGTGGCGGCGACGGGAAATCTGGTCCTCGGAGGCGTACAGGTGCAGGAGCGGCCCGCGCTCTTGAAGGCGGTACGCGCGGCCGGACTCCATGCAGCGGAGGTCGTTGAACAGAACGGGTGGCTGGGTGTGCGGGCCGACCGGACAATCGAGTCTGACGACGGCGAATCGAACGACGCGGCGGCATGAAATCGCGCGCGTGGCTCGCATTTCCGGAGGGGGCGGAAGGTCTATTCGCCGTTCAGCTTGAGCATTTTTTCAGTCGACTTGAGTCCGTGTCCGGTCAGGGGCGCTACAATGCACTCGTCCCCGCTGGCGGGGACCTTCCTGAATGCCGCAATCGCAGTTGCGGAGGTGGGTTCGGCGTACAGGCCCTGTTTGCAGATATCCAGCAGGGCTTCCTTGATTTCAGCGTCGGTAACAGCGACAATCCGGCCGCCGGTTTCGCGGATGATGTCCAGGATCTGCGACGCACGTGTGGGCTCCGCGATGGCGATCCCTTCGGCGATCGTATTGCCTGAGGACGACAGGGGAGGTTCCGCGAGTTGATCGCGCCACATCCGGTAGAGCGGCGCGCAGTTCGCGGCCTGCACGGCGATCATCCTGGGCAGACGGTCGATCAGCCCGTTTTCCTGAAGGTCCCGGAATCCGAGGAAGGCGCCGATAAGCATCGTGCCGTGACCCGTAGGTACGATTAGCGCATCAGGTGCGTTGAAGCCGAGTTGCTCCCAGATCTCGAACGCATAGGTCTTTGTGCCCTGGAAGAAGAACGGATTCCAGACGTGGCTCGCATAGAAGTGGTGTTCGGCCGCTGCCATTGCCGCGCGCGCCGTGGCTTCCCTGGAGCCGGGCACACGGATCAGTTTCGCGCCATAGAGGCTGATCTGCGCAAGTTTACCTGGAGACGTGGACTCGGGCACGTAGATTTCGCAATCGATGCCGGCTTTTGCCGCGTACGCGGCGACCGCGGCGCCCGCGTTGCCCGACGAGTCCTCCACGACCCTTTCAACGCCCAGTTCGGCGGCGCGGCTGATCAGGACGGAGGCGCCGCGATCTTTGAAGGAACCCGTGGGGAAGAGGTTCTCCTGCTTGACGTTAAGAGGCTTGCCGTCGATCTGCATCCCGACGATTGGCGTAAACCCCTCGTTGAACGAGACGACGTGGGCATCCGCCCCGATCGGCAGCGCTTCCCGATAGCGCCACATTCCCGGCGCCCGGCGCCCGATCTTGCCCGCGTCGATGGTGCACCGGAAACCGACGTCCAGAGGCCCGCCGCAACCGCATCTCCAGAAACGGGTGTCCTGTGGGTGTACCGTGTCGCAGGCCCGGCAGACGATTTTCAGCGTCATGACAGCGTTCGTCCCTTCAACATGGCCGAGGTGACGGCGATGGCCGCACGGCGAGGGATAAGCCGTCCCGTGAAGTTCAGCATCTTGTTGGCGAGGCCATGAATCACTGAGGGTTTCCTCCCGAGTTTCTTGAGCGCCAGGGCCACGACCGCGCCGGGCGTGGCCTCCCTGAAGCCGCTGGCGTCCTTCATGTGCGCCACGCTTGTGAATTCGGTTTTCGTGAATCCGGGAGAGAGCGCGAGCGAGTCGATGCCTCTCATCCTGTATTCTTTCCAGAGGGATTCTCCCATCAGCAGATTGAAGGCCTTGGTGGCGCCGTAGACGGCGAGGTACGGCGTCGCCTGGTATGCGGCCGTGGACGCCAGGAAGATAAGGCCGCCGCGCCCTCGATCGAGCATCAGCGGCAGGTAGTGGTTGGTGAGCAGAACCGGGACGACGCAGTTCAATACGGTCATGTTCACCATGCGATCGAGATCCAGGTCCGTGTACGCACCGGAAAGTCCGAATCCGGCATTGTTTACCAGCAGACCGATCTCCAGATCGCCCGTTCGATCTCCAACGTGACGGCAGGCATCGCGACCTGTGAGGTCCGCGGGAACGACACGCGTCATTACCCCATGGTTCCGCCTGACACCGTCGGCAAGCGCCGCCATCTGTTGCTCCCTGCGGGCGACGAGGACCACGTTCACACCCCTGGCGGCCAGTTGCTCTACGAACTCCGCGCCCAGACCGGAGGATGCGCCGGTTACCAGGGCCCACGGGCCATATTTCTCGTGCCATTGCATACCTGAGGGTTCCTGTCCGAACCGCGGGTCCCTGGCGTGTAAGGGCTGAGCGACCTGCCGATCGGTAATCGCTAACCTTGATTCGTAAGTCTTCGGTAAAGTAAATTCGAATATGTGATTGTAAATAAAGGCGATTAGACGGCTGATTACCAGGATACACCGGGTCACTGGACGTGAAGGAAGAAACGCCCTTCTATACGTCGATAACGCCCTGTTTCGGAGGATTTTATCCCGTCGCCGCGTTGCGGTTTTTTTCGGATTGAGGCTAACCTTGATTCGTCATTTTTCGGGGACGTTAATTCGCATAAGTGCGAGTTAACAGAGGTGATTAGACGGCTGATTACCAGGATACACCAGGTCACCGGACGTGAAGGGAAAAAACGTCCTTCTTTACGTCGATAACGCCCCGTTTCGGAGGGTTTTATCGCGTCGCCGCGTTGCTGTTTTTTTCGGATTAAGGCTAATCCTTCAGCGCGGATTCGGCCAGAGCTTCGGTATCGGCCACCATCCTTTTCCATGCACAATCGGTATAATCGGGGCCGAAGTCAAAGGGCTGGGTTTCGATGCACATTGTGCGACTGTAGCCAATGTGCGCCGCGTGCCGGAAGAATCTGCGCCAATTCACGCGTCCGTGTCCGGGCGCGAGGTGGGAATCTCGGTCGCCCGCGTTGTCCGCCAGGTGAAATGCGACCATCCGCGATCCCATGACGTCGAAGAACCGGTGCGCGTCGTCGCGCGCAGCCACCAGGGCGTGGCCCGTGTCGAGGCAGAATCCCAGGTTGGGATGGGCGAAGTCCCGGACGATTCGCTCGAAATGCTCGGGTCTGGAAGTGAACCGTCCGCCGCCGGACGGAAGCATGTTTTCAAGAGCGATCGTGAAGTTGAGGCCTTCCGCTTCCCTCAGGAGCGTTTCGAGGCTCTTGCCGATCTGGATGAAATAGGTTTCTAGGCCCTCCACGTCGGCGTCCGACCGGTTCGTGGTCGGATGCTGGATGCCAACCGTTGCCCCGATCAGCGATGCCCTTCCCATCCAGAGGCGCATCTTGTCCACGGCCCGGCGGCGTACGGTTTCGTAGAAGGAAGCGATGTCATCTTCAGGAGAAAAGGGGAGGTGAAACGTCTCGATGCACAGTCCCGCCGATCGATAGCGGTCGCCAATGGCCTGAAGTTCGGATTCGGAGTTTCCTTCGAACAGGGGCGGTGAGCCTTCGATGCCTGCCAGACCGGCGAAGCGACAGGTTTCCATGATTTCATCGTGGGACTTATCGGCAAGTCCGTAGCCGGTCGTGGTCCACGTCCAGCTTTTTTTCATATCGGCTTCCATTCGATTAACTCCTTTTCCGCAGAGACCGTTTGCGTTCCCATCGATCGTACCAGTCCAGCAGTTGGGGGGTTGGCGCGAAATCGTGAATCGTTACCCGTCTGCGCCCGGGCAGATAGTTTCCAAGGTGCCAGCCATTGGGATGGTAGAGCGCGAAATCGCCCGCATCCATAAACAATCGCTCCGACCGCGGCATCGCCCGGGTATATTCCAGGCATGCGCGTTCCCTTTCTTCGAACGGATCGTCTTCAGGAGGCAGCGGAGCCCCGGCGGCGTCGATCTCATCCGGCAGATCGTCTCTCAGGTGACTGCCCGGCACATACCACGTACAGTTGTCCTCGTAAAGCGGGCAGTTGATCTGGTTGAACCAGAGCGGGTCGCGGTTCACGCGGCGAAACTCATCCAGGTCGGGTACGTTGGATGTTTCCCGAATGTCCCGGTGCCATGCAGTACACCATGGTCTTTCCTTCGGCTCCAGCAACAGTCCCGTCCGCGCGAGTCCGCTATTGGCAATTCTGTGCTCGGGAGTGAGCACTCGGCCGATCGCATCGACCAGCGGTGGAAGCTCGGAATAGTCCTGGAAGGGTTTGATATCGATGTCGAAATTGACGATGGGCTGAAGGCGCTGCGCCTGGGGACCACGCGCTTCGCGGGCATACCGATGCGCCGCGGCCGTGGCTCGACGAAGGTCGCGAATGAGCGCCGGCGGCAGGATTTGCCGGAAGATCACGCAACCTCGCGTGCGGTAGTCCCGGATCATGGATTCACAGAATCTGAATCCCATTTGCGCCTCCATCGGTTCGGACCGCCTTAGAAGCTGTCTTAAAATTCCCAGCGGTCTTCGCGCGGCTGCAAAAGCGCCGGTCGGCGTTGGGCAAATCCACCCAAGAGTGGCGAGGGGCGCGCAGCCACGATACATTAGTATATGGGCGGATTTTCCCGCCTTGACCGCCACTTTTTCGCTCGCGCTCGGGAACTCACCGGCAATTTTTTAAACAGCTTCTCACACCTTTCTCACGACATCGCCCACCCGAACGGTGCCCGGTTGAACCACTCGCGCGTTGAGGCCGCGGAGACGGAGTCGCTTTCCCTTGCGCGAATTGACGAATTTCATGGCATCGACGCCAAAGCGGGACACGAATTTCCGGCAACCCGTATGGGGCTGCTCGGACACCCTGATGACGGCGGTGCCGAGCGACAATCGGGTACCGGCCGGCAGGTTGTCTTCGCTCAGGTCCAGGTCCACGTACAGCTGGTCGCCGGCGAATTGCCAGCGGCCGTCGTCCTGTGCGACGAGGGCGGCGCACCGGGCGTTCATGACGGTGAGCTGTGTATAGGGATCAGCCGAGCCGTCCAGGGTTCGGGAACTGCCGCGGGACTTCCAATTGTCTCCCACGAGGCCTTCCAACGGATGAAGTTCGCCCTCGGCGAGCACCTCGCGCTGTTCAACGTCCGGCCGGCGCACGATCATTTTCAAAACGCCATCGTCCTCCGGTGAGTTCCGGACGTCGTCCAGACCCTGTTCGAGCTCCTTCGTTGTCAAATGTCTTACGCCATCCATATCCGTCCTCCGTCTTCGCGGTTGCCAGATGCGGGAATTACAATCGGTTGCGGGCCGGTATCCACGATCGAAAACCGGGTTGCGCCGCAGGCCCCGGGGGTGCGGAATCAGGTTGGGACTGACGGCCAGTCAAATCCGTACCCGACGCCCCTTACCGTGGAAATCGTCCCATTGAAGCCGGCCAGTTTCGCTCTGAGTCGCGCGACGTGCACGTCGACGGTACGCATTCCGCCGTGATAGTCGTACCCCCAGATGCGGTCGAGCAGATCCGAACGGGTAAAGACACGACCCCTGTGCACGATCAGATACTTCAGCAGTTCGTATTCTTTCAATGTAAGGTCCACGAGGGCGCCGTTGACGCGGACTTCGTAGCGCACCGGATTGATGACCAGTTCGTCCAGCCGGATAACGTCCCCGCGTTCCGTGCGCCCCAGGATCAATCGCAAGCGGGTTTCCAACTGCTCAAGGGAGTACGGCTGCGTGATGAAGTCGGTGATTCCGTCTGAGAAGTCGATGGTTGAAACGCGGTCTTCGTCGGTGATCAGCAACACCGGCGTATTGCGGGAAGCAGGAGGCCGTAGCAGGCGTTGAACGCGTTTGGACAGGTGGCCTGGGAACGTGTCGTCGACAACGAGGAGATCGGCCGGATTGCCCGGCAGACTGCGGGTGTCGGGCAAGGCAACACGGTCCTGGTTCCAGGCCAGGCGTGAAACGGAATGACCGATCGATTCCAGGTCTGACTTCAGGCGTATACCCGGTGTTTCACTGGCGAGCAGCAGGACGTGGGACATAGAATTGGCGTGCTATTTTTCCGGGGATTTGCGGCGGAACTCGATCCGGACGGCGATTTGCCCGGTTGACCTCGTCCCGGTCGAACAGGGGCCTGTATACTGATGGCGGAAATTACAGCGTGCCGCTTCATTCTGTCAAGGGATAATTAATCGTGGTAAAACACCGGTTTCGCCGGCTTTTCGGGATGAATGGCGGGTCGGTTATGCATTGATGCGGTCTGCCGGGTGCGTTTTACAAAGCGAAAAAGGCCGACACGCACAGCAGGCTCGGCCCATTCACGGGTATAAATATAGCAAATCGCCACCGGGAAGTCAACAAATTTAAATCCTTTAAAAACAAAATATTATATTGACTTTCTTGCTTCTGTCCTGTAATTTTGTCCTCAGACGGTCCGTTCACTTTTCTGATCTATCTCTACCTGCGGTTGCGGGGAGACCTTTCCGTGTCTGCGCGGAGGTTGCGCATGGAACAGAAACCGGTCAATCGTCGCGGGGAATATTGTCGAGTCTGCGGTGTCAGGATTCCCGCGGAACGCAGTTCGGAAATGCCCGGTGTGTCGACGTGCCTGCAGTGTCAGCAGCAGCGGGAATTGCGGATTCCGACGGAGGCGGATGGTAACGAACCGCAACGCGGCGCCACTGAAACGGCCGCGCGTGATTCAGTGGAGGTCAAGGGAGACCTGGTCTCGGTCGGGGACTGGTCCGGTCGTCTCATCGACCTGGTCGGTCGCGAGAGCGAGGTGCGGGGGCTTCTGGCGCAAGGTGAAGCCGAACAGGCTCGAACGCTGGTGCAGTCGCTTCCCGTGGAAGCGCAGGCCGCGCTGGTGGCGATGAGCGACGCGCCGGAAGACATGCTCTCGATGACAGGCGCCGACAGCTCCGGCGTGCCGGGCTACAGCCCCGGGGTTGTGGAACTGCTGCCCGCCGAGACACTGGGAAACCTGATTTCAATAAACCCCGCCGAACGAAAGTTCAATACGGAACTGATCCGGGCGATGTCCCCCGGCGTCCTGCAAAGCACGATGGCAGAGACACTGGACCGGGTAGACAATCCCGAATTGCGCACGCGGGTGTCCTGGGAGTGGCTTCAGGCCCTGGCGACGCTTCGTGAATTCGACCGCAGGGCGGAGTTGCTGCGCGCCGTGGATCCCGCACTTCTGGCGGACGCACTGCTGGACCGTCTGGAACATCTCAAGCTGAACGAGATCGTTGGTTTTCCCGGCGCTCAGCCGATATATCGTTTCCGGCTGTTTTCCACGGAGGGCCTCGGCGGGACCCGTCCCAGCGCGTATATCGACGATCTGGAAACCGGCAGCGTTCTCGACGCGCTTTATGAGGCGGCGCCGGAACTGCTTTCCCTGATTGTCCGTGCCGCCTGGGAACGGGCCGCCGCCGAGGATGAAGACGGGAATACGGGGCAAGAAGAGCGGGCACAGCAATCAGACACGTTGGAGCGGTCGAATGAAACTTCCGACAGGCGTTGATTTCGATAAACTCAGGGTCGAATCGGAGGGATTCCTGGGACAGGCTATCGCCCTGGGGGTCAAGTATGGAAGACTGTCCGCACGGACACCCGACGTTCTGTTGGCCTATCTGCGTACAACGGGATTGAGATTCGGCCAGCGGTACCGGACCGGGATCACCGTCTCGCGGGATGTTCTGGAGCAGGGGGTGGGCAAGGCGCTGATCAGCCTCGAACTGGGCCTGACCATGATCTCGGAGCAGAATCTCAACCGAGGCGTGGACCTGCTGGCCGAAGGCGATTTCGAAAAAATCCGAAAACGGGGTTGGGAGGAAGCGTTCGTGCGTCTTGAGGAGATGGGTCGCGTATGCCGCTCGATCACGGGAAGGCCGGAGTCGCGGCTATTGCGTGACTACGCCTCTCAGATCGAGCGCTGGTCCCGCGTGGTGCCGGAGACCTGGATGGTTGCCGCTGGGGAGGATGAAGACGAAGACCACGTGGACCCGCTGAAGGATTACGCCAGGTTTCGGGAACTACACGCCCGCGTGAGCTTCATCCGGCTTCTTCCGTCGTCCGTTCTGCAGCCCTTCGCCGAGGCAGTGAACGAGTGCGGTTTCTGCGATTTCGTTCGACATCTGATCCTGGCGCTGGCGCTGGACCTCGACACACTTGTCCCCGGCTCACGCGAGATATCGGCATTTGAAACCGACTGTCTCGGACCGGAAGGCATGGCGGCCTGGGCGCGCGACAAGGTGATGACAAAGGCGAAGGGGATGGCGCGCATCGCGGCTGACGATTCGCACCTGCGGACTCTGTTGATGCAAGACGTGGAAGACGAGACGGCTTTTCTGGCAGAACTCCCGGCCGATTCGCTTTCGGGCGCATTCGTGACCGAATCCTGATCCGGTTCTGCCGTGGACCGGTCAAGGGCGCATCTCTTCCGACTTTCACGTGCCGGATTCTTTCTCTGCGGCGCGGCGGCGGGATTCCCGGCCCTTGTCGGGGGTAGGATCCTTTACCAGTCCGTAGGACTCCCGGCCTTCGTGTCCTTCGGGCAGGTATTCGGTGACGGGCAGGCCTTCGGGGGTGACGAAGAGCAGGCAATGGCAGTATTTGTAGATCTTCATCTCGTCGCAGGCGCAGATCCATTCCCTGCTACGTTCCAATTCCGCTTTTTTGTCCGGATAGAAGTTGCACGGGCACAATGGACGCCCGAGTTCATCGACGTGGGCCGCCAGGCCGTTGACGACGGCTTCCGTGATGCCCTGGTCGGGATGACCTGTCGTACCGGTTTTCTCGCAGTATTTTTCGAAGTAGACCCACATACGCTTCAGGCTCTTTTCCGATGGGTGGTCCATTGGTGGCTCCGGTGTGTCGGGAGTTGTCAGTGTGATAGAAACGGAAAATCCCAACCTTGATTCGTAAGGTTTCGCGGACGTTAATTCGAATATGTGCTAGTTAGAAAAGGCGATTAGAAGGCGGATTACCAAGATAAACCAGGTCACTGGACGGGAACGGAAATAATGCCCTTCCGGACGACGTGTACGCCCGGATTCGGTGGGACTTATCACGACGCCCGGTCGCTGGTTTTTTTGAATTGGGGCTAATGGAGACCGTCGAGATAGTCCATGGACTTCCTGAGTTCCGCTTTGGGGTCGCTACCAGGCGGGATGGCGCATTCGAAACCGCAGAAATACTCGTAGCCGATATCGTCCAGGGCCTGCAGGGCGGGCTTGAAGTCGGTATGCCCATAGCCCGGGAGGACCCGGTTGCTGTCGGCCAGATGCACGTTCGTGATCCGGTCTCCGCAGCTGCGGATCGCTTCCGCCGTATCGGACTCTTCGATGCTCATGTGAAAGAAGTCCGCCATGACAGTGACTCCGGGGCCGCCGGCGGCATTGCAGATCTCGAGGCCGTCCGCGAGGGTGCACGGCCACCATTGTTCGTACCGGTTGAGCGGTTCGATGATGACGCTGCATCCGCAGGCTTCGGCGTGCGGACCGATATCGTGTTTCAGGATTTCGGTGAGCAGCGTCGATTCCAGGTGCGCGGTGGTCGCAAACGGGGACAGATCCGGAATGCGGTGGCCACCCTGTAGTTTTATCGCAATCAGCGGAGGGAATATGACCCCGACGCCGCCCAGGTCGCCGCAGAGTGTGAGCGCGTCCTTAAGGTCTTGCGTCGCCCTCCTGCGTTCCTCGAGCCTGGCATCGAGCAGGCCCATCGATCCCCGGATCGAAAAAATGTTGGGGGTGACGCCGGTTTGCGCGGAGGCCTTCCGGATCTCGCCGGTGTGCGCCGCTGAACTGCTGGTGGTGATTTCGATGCCTGCGATGCCGATCTCCGCGAGATTGCGGAATTTCTCCAGAATGGTATTCCCAGGCGCCATATTTTCACGAATGGAGTATTTCAGCGGCATATCGGGTTTCCTGACAGTCAAGGGCAACGCCGCCCGATTCAGGTTCGTTGGCAGGCATCAGACCCATGCCGGCAAGCGCGTCAAGGCGCGTCGCGCAATATAGGGTCTGCCGCGTGGCGTGTCAAGTGGCGCACCTTCCGTTTTCGCCGGTCGGTACGGCACGGCTGTGACGCCGGGGCGAAAGCCCCCGTCGCATCATTCCGAAATCGTAAGCGTTAATCTTGCGCTTTCAATCCTGTCGATCCGGAACGGCCGTTCGCCTTTGCGGTGCCTGCAGAAGCCATAAAGCACCCCACGATCCACAAGAATCGGCTCAATGAAACGTGACGTGGCTTTGCCGCTGCGTTCGGCCATGTAGACGATCTCAAGGCAGAGGCGATGTTCAATGGCGTATTCGACGAGCCGGCTGATATCGCCCTCGCCAACGGCCGGGTTGTCGCCCGCGTACTGCGAGAACGCCTGGATGTCGTCGCGGTACGGCCCGCCTCTGAACATTGGCTCAAAGGACCGGCAATAGTCGTTCAAGGCGCTTCTGCACTCGCTGTCAGGTATGTCCTGGAGGCTTCTTCGGACCCGTTTCTGGAGGCGATCCAGTTCGTCCGGCAGCGAAATCGAACGAGCGGCGCAAGACTGTACGGCAGACTCAAGTAGTCCCGCCAGTTGCAGCAGTTCCGAACGCTTCAGCGCGATGTTGTGCTGTTCATCGTCCGGCTTTCCGCCAGCCACGTTCGGCATATAGCCGCGCTTGTTCAGGGCATCCACAAGTTCGTCGATGCGCGTCGACGGGTTGAGTGCGGCCGACGTGGGTGAAAGTCGAACGCCGAGAAGGGTTGCAACCTTTTTCTGTACCAGGAGTTCGTCCAGCAGTTCGGGTCGTTCGCTGACCAGATAGCCGGAGGCCGGCGCGATTTCGATTTCGCCGTGTTTGCGTTCGCACTCCTGGATCAGGGCGTCCACCATTTCCGGCAATCCGGTGGCGCTGTGGTTCCGTAGAAACGTCCTGAGCGAAGCCCCGTCCCATCCCCTGCTCATGGCCTGGTGGACAGTCTGCGGCGAAACCCGGAATCTTGACAGTACGTCGACTTCCTTGAGTTCCGCAATGGAAAACAGCCGCATGTAAAGGGCGAAGGACAGGTCCGGCGGCGAGAGGATTTCAAGGTTGGGTTGCAGGATAAACCGTCCGTTGTGGCGGGTCGACGTTTCTCCGCTGGAATTCACGGGCTCGCGCCCATGGATGAGCGCCGCGCCGGGTCCGGTGAGTTTGAAGACGCCGCGGTGGCCCTGCTGGAGTGGCTCGCTGAAAGCGTCGGGATTCCCCAGGGCGACAATGCCCATCCATGTCAGCGCGGAAACGAGAATGCGTCTGAGCAGTTCGTCTCCGCCGCCGCCGACAGGGTCCCGCACTGCCGGCGGATGGCCATCGAGGTGGGCGAATGATTCGGACCTGCGCGTCAGCAACGTGTAAAACCGGGGATAGGATATCCAGCTGTCCTCGGGACAGCTGGCAAGGCAGTCCAGCAGGTCGCGGCGAAGCGCTCTGAGCGTGTCGGTCCTGTTGCGTACCCGCGTGCCGGATCGTTCCGCGGTCCATTCATTCCAGCGGTCGGTCTCCCGCCAGAGCGTGAAGACCGCATTGCGTACGTCGAATACACTGGAGAGCCGGTCGGCGACGTCACCGGCGAGACGCCAAGTACCGGCATCCCGCCGGATGAATCCGGTCGTTTCGGCAAACAGCAGCAGGAACTCGGAATAACCAGGATCGATGTCGCCCCGGTAGTATTTGCTCACATCCCGGAGCCGTGCCCTGGAAACGCCGCCCTGTTTCAATACTCGCGGCCTGCGCTGCTCGACAAATCCGAGAAGGGTACAAAGATTGGGTACCAGTAAGGACGTCTGCTCCCGGGTCAGCGAGGGGTCCGGCCCGGCGATCACCACGTTTTTCTCGAACGCGTCATCGATCCGGTCGCCCAGAGCCTGCATTGCCGGCTTCAGATCTGTAGCCAGATGCATGTGTGTATCGGCCAGGAGTCGATCCGTCGAATGGTAGAACAGGGGCGTCTTCCATACCATCTCGTCGAGCGCACGCAGTCCGTCTTCGCCCATGGCGCTGAGGATTTCGCCCTGCGTGACGGCATTTCCGGCCATGGCGTGATCGAGAATGGTTCTCTTCGTTTCCGGCAAGCTTGCAATGTAGGCTTTCAGATACTCCGGGTCCAGCAGTCTGTTGCGGATGGTGCGCGCCAAAAAAGCGCGTCGGGAATCTTCAACCGGGCAGCCCAGTTCGTTCGCGAATGCGCGAAGAAGCCCGATCGACCGCGACTGCATCAGGCGGCGGAGCCTTCCCTGATCACTGGCCGGCAGGGGAATGGCCTTCAGGATCGGTTCCGGTATACCCACGAGAGTGACGCCTGTCCCCAGTGTTTCGGCATCTTCAAAGACCAGGCCGACTTCCGAGACCGTGTCCTGCATGGTCTGGAAGCGGTGGGTGAATCCCGCCCCCAACTCGTCTATGGCGTCTTCCTTGAGTAGCACGCCTCCCTCCGCGGCCAGATCGACGACAAATTCCCTGTGTTGGCGCTCAAGCACATCCAGGTGTTTGCGGACCACCGACGGGTTGGAAAGATGGCGACACAGCGTGTCGATCATCACCGTCTTGTTGGCGCTGGGTTGAATCGTCAGGCCGTTTGCAGCGGCGATCCCGTGGAGCCTTCTGGTGGGCTGGAGGCTGAGTACGGCTCGCAACTTCATCATTCACCCTGGGTTCTGCGTTCCTGAGAGGTTGTTTTAAAATTACCGGTGAGTAAAAACGAAAATACCGACTCCCCACGTCGGTAATATAGTCTATAACAATCAACAGGCTGTGTCAAGCCGCAATACCCGCTTCCTGACGGAAGAGAAAAAACGGGAATTCGAGCCTTGAATCCGTATATTGTCGCGGCGCTTACCGGCACTTTGAACGGGGTCTCCCCCGCGTTACGTGAGCTTTTACAGAGGCCCAGTGACCCAATTCAACGCTCAGCGGGCTGTCGCGAGGATAATTTCGGCGATATTCAGCCCCCCGCTCGCGGCGGGCGGTGTGTCGATCCTGTTGATTTCAAGGATCCCGGCGCCTTCGAACCATCGCATATGGTGGCTGGGTATCTGTCTGATATTCGCAACCTGTCTCCCTCTGCTGTACGTGGGTTTCCTCGTCGCGCGCAGGAAGGTGGACGGATTCTATATCGCGGCTCGGTCCCGCCGGCTGATTCCGCTCCTGGTGGGTTCCACGAGTTGTTTTGCGGGATTCATCCTGCTGCGCGCCTCCGGCGCGCCGCCGCCGTTGAGCGCGTTTTTACTCAGTTACGTCGTGTTGGGGCTGCTGGCCGCTGCGGCGAACACGCGATGGAAGATCAGCCTTCACGGCGCGGGCGCGTTCGGTCCGCTGGCAATGCTCCATCATCTGATTGGGCCATCGGTCCTGTACTGGCTGCCCGTTCCACTGGCGGTTTCGTGGGCGCGCATGGTCCTGGGTGCGCACTCTCTGCCTGAGGTCGTGGCGGGCTGCGGGACAGGCTTTCTCGTTGTATGGGTTGTTGTCGCCCTGTACCTGGCGACGTGAGCTAATCTTCAAACACTTCCGTGTCCTGCCAGAATGTAATCCAGGCAAACCAGAACGCGTTGTGCCCGGGGACCTGCTGCAGAACGCTGTCCTTCAGTGGGCCCGCAATCGCCCGCCCCTTCAAGTCCCAGGTGGTGAGCGTCTCCCGGTCCCGCAGCATAAAGGGATACGTCTGAGACACCGACGGAATCCGGTCGAAGACCAGAGTCTGCTGTCCGTAGTCCCGACTGAAGGCGACAGCCATCTGTTCGGCGCCATACCATACCACAACGATGTTTCTCCCGGCCAGGGTGTCGTTGATCACCGCCTCGTCACCCAGCGCCGACGCGGGATATGCTTTAGGTTTTTCGATAAACCGAACGCCGAAAGTCATTTCCTTCGGTGAATACAGACCTGCGAGCGGATTGTCTTCAAGGTTTGGGAACACCTGGAACTTTGGCGCGGAATCAGGATCCCGGTATACTCCGTAAGGGTATACGTCATACTCGCTTGCGTCATAGGCGCCCGGCGTGTTGATGCTGATGACGAACGTGTCAGGATGGAGCTGTTTCCAGTATCGCCACGTGGTCTCCACGAAGGGCGGCGTATTCAATACCCATCCCGCCCGGACGCCCGAGATGCCCGTATGGGTCATCTGAGGATAGCGAATCTGGTCGTCGTTCAGATCGTACATGATCAGGTTGTTGTTGAAGAGTTCTCCGGACGCGCCGAACTTCAGCCGGTTGATTGCACCCCCGCTCCACGCGGCGAATACGATGCCGCTGCCGGTTAACGGCGAAAACGTCACCGCAATGGGTTGCCCGCCAATCCGATCGTTAACGATCAGATGGTACCACGCCATCTTGTGGGGATAGGCTTTGGAGATGCCGTTGAGACGGACGCCGATAACCAGGTCGTCGTCTGAAAGATATCGAGCCTCCGCGGATGCGAACGGAACGAACCGCGGGTCGATCAGGGCGCGGGTTGCGTCTTTTTCGTAGACGCTCTCGATCCTGTCGTGCGGAAACGTCAGGGGGTTCAGGAAATTGCGCCCGGTGAATTCGACCGAACTGACCCGGCTGGAGTCAGGACCGCTGCCTGCGTTGTCCTGAAGGATGGTCCTGAACGTCCGGCCGCCGGAGCTTTCGGGTTCGTCTTTTGAGTCGACCGGCGTCTCTTCGCCGCAAACGGAGACGCACAAGACAAGCAGGGCGAGTCGAAGACCGAATGAAAATCGCGCGATCGAAGGCATCGTTTCGGCGTGTCCCGGTCGTGGATGTCAGGTGGTACCTGTCGAGTGATTTCAGCCGGCCGCCGAATCCGCCGGCCTCGGGAGTCATTTTCATGCCACAAATCGCCCGGCCCCTTTGTGACGGGACCGGGCGAAGTGTATTTCGTTCTGCCGGGGCCTACCTGAAGAACATCGAGACCCCGATAGTCGCGACGTGGCGGTTCCTGCGTTCGCCGTCGTTGAACAGCGCGACGTAAGCATAACGGGTGGTGAGCGCCGTCCGGTTGGACATTGATCTCCTGAATCCTATGCCTCCGCCCACTTCGCTTACGCCGGCCCACCCCCAGTAATCTCTGGCGGCGAACGCCTCGAGGAACGGGGATGTGCGCCGGTCCACTCTCAGCGGGAGGTTGAGCCTGTAGAATCCGGACAGCGAGGAGCCGAATCCGTCTTCGGCCGAAACGGGATATCCGGCCGTGGTCTGCACGGGCGCGACCGGCGTTTCGATGACCTCCGTCCGGTCGCCAAAGCGATCGTATGCCCGGTTGCCCACCACGAAGGTACCGCCGATCTGGTGCAGGCGGCTCAATGCATACCCTACCGACACGCCGCCCCGATAGAACACTTCACCACCGTCGTTCATGCCGGCCGACAGTATCGGAATAATCTCAAGACGTCCCGCCCGAATGGGACTCAGCGTTGCTCCTGCGTCTTCTTCCGGTTCTTCTCCCGGAAAAATGTCCGCCTGCGCGGGCGTTCCCCAGATCAGCAGTCCGGCAGCCAGAATGACGATTGTGAGTTTCATGGCGATGTTCCTTTCGTTAAGAGGTGTCTGAGCGGCCCGCGACCGGACCCTCTGATTGTCGTGGCTGCGGTCAGACTGCTATTGTCGGCGCCTGATTCGCGCGATTTCAGATACAACCCGGAATGGAGTCACCTCTGACCAGCATGGCGTCGTTGTTTTCAGGCGGGCCTGTGTAGCGGCATCTTGCGCTGACATAGTGCGTGGCATAGCCCCGTCGGCGCAGATCGGTTCTGTTCGGCCGGCTGCAGTGCAGGATCAGACCGTGGTGAAAGCTGCAACTGCCTGCTTTCAGTTCTATGGGTCGTTCCTCCGGCAGCCTGCCGTCCAGTGACATTTCTTCATAGTCCGCCCATTTCTTACCGGGTATGATCCCGAACCGGTGGGTGCCAGGCAGCATCCAGAGGCATCCGTTTTCGATCGTCGCATCATTCAACGCCGCCCAGCAGGTGACCATATCGGGAGGGTCGATGTGGAAGCCGAGCGGCATATCCTGGTGGTACGGTTGCCGGGAGCCAATTCTGGGCGGCTTCATAAACCACTGGTCCTGATAGAGCTTGAGGTCGGGACCCAGCAGGGACTCGATCACGTCCAGTATCTTCGGATTGCGTGCGTGGGACTCGAATACGTCATCGAAGAACGCGAGATGGCTCATCTTCCTCAGGGAGTCCGCATCGGTGCCGGCCGCCGCCTTTCCGGCGTTCACGTCGGGCTCCACTTGCAACAGTCTCGGGGGAATGTGTCGGGCCCGGCCGCTTGCAACCCATTCGGCCCTTGCGAGAACCGCCTCGACTTCATCGGCGTCGAGCAGGTCCTCAACCACAAGCACACCGTCTTCACGAAACTGAGCCACCTGCGTCTCGGACAGGTTCATCTCACACCTCGCAACCGAACCGTTCATCTCACGCCGGACTCGATGCCCCGTGGAAACACGTTGCCCTGAAAGGAAAGGCCGACCGCGGCCATCCAGCCGGCCGGATAGTTGCGGCCGTGGACCGAAATGTTCATTGCCGTTTCCAGTGTAAACCTGCGAAATGGCCCCAGGCTGATCCACGGCGAAATATAGGTGATCCTCTTGATGTCCGACTGGATTCTGGCGCCAAAGACGGCAGCGGCCTTGCCGCGGATACCGTGGACCTTGACGCCGACCAGCACCGTACGGCGCACCCGTACGCCGGCTTCCGCGAGGAAGGTCCACTCGTTTCCGGGATCCCGGTCGGTCTCTGCGTTCCTCGAGCGAAGCCTGTAGCCGATATCGGCGTTGGCATAGACCGGTATGGGCCAGAAGGACCTGCCCAGTTGAACGGCGGCGTCGAAGTCCCACTGCCCCTCTCCAACCGGAATCAGACCGTCTTCATTGACGAATTCGCCGGATGGGGCCTTGAAACCCAATTTCAACGTGCCCAGGGTGCGCAGGTTGAACAGGTTGACCTTGAGGAATCCGCGAATGTCTCCGAAACCGGTCGCCCGCCGCGGTTCTCCAAAACCGGTGAGGAGCGGCGTGTCCTGATACTCCTGCCGGAAGAAGGGCAACTGAATGCCGACGTCGATCCTGTCGGTCGCGCCGTAGAACAGATCGAAAAACAGGGCGCGGGAACGGTACCTGCCGTTAAACCGGTACGGGGCGCGGTTTCCGGCGTTGTAGACCCTCGCGGGATCCGGCCCTCTTCCCGATCCCGCCGCACCGACGTATTCTTCGTGTGTCGTCTGGCCCAGAACGGCAACCTTGCACCATACGTGATTCCTGGGGAGCGTCCACGCGCCTGCAATAACGTCTTCAGGAATCTGGCAGACGAGGGCCACGAGCAGCGTGATCGTGCGGAACCTGAGAAGCATGTTCTTCCTGTAACGTACCGAGGGTCGGAATCAGAACACGTTAGGCGCGTCATCGATCACGGCGCTGCTGAAACAGCCTGTCCCGCTTCCATTCGGATTCGGTGTTTCGGGTATTCCTCGCGCTGCCGTCAGGGCTCGTAAACCGCGGTGTCCTGCCAGAATGTCGTACGGTCGGGCGCGTTCGATGCACCGGGTCTTGCGTCTGTGCAATGAAATTTAACCAGTTTGAACCGCAAAAAAAAGTACAATAAGCGCAAATTCCCTGTATTTTCATGGCCGGGACGGCGATTGTGGGCCGGCTTTGGTCGATCCGGCTCGCAGAACGGCCAGGCCGAAGTCATTCCTGGCGGGAATGGGATTCACACCATAGTTCTTGCTTTTGCAATGAACCGTGTCTAAATTATCTATGAAGCTGTTTTGAAATTACCGGTGAGTTCCCGAGCGCGAGCGAAAAAGTGGCGGTCAAGGCGGGCAAATCCGTCCATATTTGTCTATACGGGTGGGTTTGACCAACGCTGACCGGCGCTTTTGCAGCCGCGCGAAGACCGCTGGGAATTTTAAGACAGCTTCAATACATTTGGTCACTGTTTATCCGGTTGGGAACGTGTCACGAGGCGGATCGTGAAGAGATTTCGGGTACAGGCGCCTTTTGAGCCGGCGGGCGACCAGCCGGAGGCAATCGCTGAATTGAGCGAGGGCATCCGGCGAGGCGACCGGTTTCAGACCCTTTTGGGGGCGACCGGAACGGGCAAGACGTATACGATCTCGAAAGTCATCGAGTCGATACAGATGCCAACCCTGGTCATCTCGCACAACAAGACGCTGGCGGCTCAGCTGTATGGTGAATTCAAGACATTTTTCCCGGACAACGCGGTGGAGTATTTCATTTCCTATTACGACTACTATCAGCCCGAGGCGTATAAGCCGGTGACGGATACGTTCATCGAAAAGGAAGCCGACATCAACGATGAGATCAACCGGCTTCGCCTGCGAGCGACGAGTGCGCTGATGGAGCGTCAGGACGTGATCATCGTGGCCAGCGTATCCTGCATTTACGGGATCGGCAATCCGGAAGAGTACGAGGGCATGCACGTCATGATCGACCGGGGGGACAGGGTGGACCGGGACGAGCTGCTTCGCCGCCTGGTTGACATACACTATACGCGAAACGACGTGGATTTCGGACCCGGGACGTTTCGCGTGCGCGGCGACGTGGTGGAAATCTATCGACCCGACCGGGACGATCCGGTTCGCGTGGAATTCTTCGGAGACGAGGTGGACGCCATCAGTCTTGTGCGGCCCGTGACCGGGGAGGTGCTGGATTCGCGGGAACGGGCCGCGATCTATCCGGCGCGGCACTTCGTGACCAGCGGACAGCGGATCGAGCAGGCCATCGGGCAGATCGAAATCGACATGGCCGAGCAGCTGGAGGCGTTCAAGAACCAGGGAAAACTGCTTGAAGCCCAGCGGCTGGAGACCCGGACGCGGTACGATATCGAGATGATGCGGGAGATCGGCTACTGCGCGGGGATCGAGAATTACTCCAGATACATCGACGGCAGGGCGCCGGGCCAGCCGCCCCACGTACTGCTGGACTATTTCCCTGAGGACTTCCTCATCGTCATCGACGAGTCGCACGTGACGCTGCCGCAGATCCGCGGTATGTGGAACGCCGACCGGTCCCGGAAGACGACACTGGTGGAACACGGGTTCCGGCTGCCTGCCGCTCTGGACAACCGTCCGCTCTATTTCGATGAATTCGAAGGCAAGGTCAATGCGGCGATCTTCATGTCCGCCACACCCGCGGACTATGAACTGGAAACGACAAAGGGAATTGTGGTCGAACAGATCATTCGTCCGACCGGGATTCTGGATCCGGAGATGCTGGTTCGTCCCGTGCGCGGACAGGTTGACGATCTGATCGACGAGGTCCGCGAGCGTGTGGACCGAAGGGAACGTGTGCTGGTCACCGCGCTGACCAAGAGAATGTCCGAGGACCTGGCCGAATACATGCGGGATCTGGGTATACGCGCGCGCTATATGCATTCGGAAATCGACTCATTGGAACGTGTCGATATCATCAGGGCGCTGCGTCTGGGCGAGTTCGACGTTCTCGTGGGTGTGAATCTGCTGCGCGAAGGACTGGATCTGCCGGAAGTGTCCCTTGTCGCGATCCTGGATGCGGATAAAGAGGGCTTCCTGCGCTCGACGCGTTCGCTGATTCAGACGGCGGGGCGCGCGGCCAGGAATCTGGCCGGACAGGTCATATTGTACGCGGACGAGGTGACGGACTCCATTCGGCGGGCGATCGACGAGACCGACCGCAGGCGTCAGGTGCAGCAGGCATACAACGAAAGGCTGGGTGTTGTGCCCGAGACGGTCTACAAGAGCCGGGATGAGATCCTTCAGACGACGGCCGTCGCCGATGCCGGGCAGGACGAGATGCCGGCCGCGGCGGAGGAGTTGTCCGCGTACGAGGCCGGCGCCGATATTACGGACATGATTGCAGAACTCGAAGACAAGATGGCCAGGGCAGCGGCGGAACTGGCGTTCGAGCGGGCGGCCGAATACAGGGACCGGATCAACCAGTTGAAATCGGGCATGAAGAGGGTCTCTGACGACGCCGCGTAGGCGGAAAGCCGGACTGTGATGTCGGACCTGACGGAATGGCACGGCCTCGACCGCGTGGTCGACGCCGCGATTATGGAAGACGTGGGCGACGGTGATATTTCAACCGCCTGGACCGTGCGCCGGAACGCGTGGGCGCGAGCCGTCGTTGTTGCGAGGGAGGCGGGTGTGATCGCGGGTCTGGCGGTAGCCGGACGGGTATTTCACAGGGTCGACGCTCGAATACAGGTGACGCCTCGAACGGAGGATGGCGCGCGCGTCGATGCGGAGGATGTGCTGGCGGAGGTCGCCGGCCCTGCGCGCGGCATCCTGACGGCGGAACGGACGGCATTGAATTTCCTGCAGCGCATGTCCGGAATCGCAACACTGGCGGCGGCCTACGTGGCCGCCGTTGCCGGTACGGGCGTCAGGATTCTCGACACACGGAAGACGTCGCCCGGGCTGCGGATACTGGACAAATACGCGGTCGCCGCCGGGGGAGGAACGAACCACCGTTCCGGCCTGCACGATATGGTTCTGCTGAAGGAAAATCACATCGAAGCGGCCGACGGTATCGGACCGGCGGTGGCGGCGGTGAAGTCGGCGATGGCCAGGGACCGCAAGCGGGTGATGATCGAAGTGGAGGTAAAGACCCTTCGCGAGCTGGACGACGCGCTGGCCGCGGGCGTGGACCGGGTGATGCTGGACAACATGGATCCGGACACCATTCGCCACGCGGTGGCGCGGGTGAGGGCCGCCGGGCCGGAAGGCCCGCACCTCGAAGCTTCCGGCAACGTCACCCTCAAGAACGTCCGCACCGTTGCCGAGACCGGCGTGGACCTGATTTCGGTTGGCGCACTGACGCACTCGGCGCACGCCATGGATATGAGCCTGCTGTTCCAATGAGCGCGAAACGGGCGTATTCTTCGAAGGGGTCTACCGGCTTCACGGGTGTCGCCGAAACGCCGATCGCGTATCGGGTTCTCGAGTTGCTTGGCAAGGAGCGGACAACGCCCGTTCCTGTTCGGGATATCGCGGTTCTGCTCTCATGCAGAACCGCCGACGTGCTTGGCGCGGTCGAAGCGATGCGCCGTCTCGGTTATTCTGTTTCGGATTGCCCTGGAGCGGGCATTCGTCTGGCCACCGAAACCGACGTGATCGTCCGGAGCCGCCTTCTGGACGGACTCGGCCCCCGTGTTCTGGGCCGGTCGCCCGTCTGCTTCCTGGAGCTGGATTCGACCAATGCCGTGGCGACCCGGGCCGCTCTGACCGGCGCGGCGCACGGAACCGTGGTGCTTGCGGAACATCAGAGGGCCGGTCGGGGGCGCCTTGGCAGAAACTGGTTTTCGCCGCCCGGCGTGGGGCTCTGGTTCTCGCTGATTCTCCGTTACGATCTGACCGCTTCACGCGCCTGGATGCTTACCCTCGGCGCGGCCGTCGCTCTTGCCGACGCCGTTGAGGCTGCAACCGGAGTATGCCCGGACGTCAGGTGGCCGAACGACCTGTACCTGAACGATCGCAAGCTGGCGGGCATACTTACCGAGGTGCGCGGCAGAGACGACAGATTGGACTTCGCCGTACTTGGAATCGGGATTAACGTCAATCAGGAAGAGGCCGACTTTCCCGCGAGCTTGCAGGATACCGCGACCTCCCTTCGGTGCGGCACGGGCCGGACACACGACCGGACGGCGTTTCTGGCAGAAGCGTTGCGGGCGCTGGAACAGGTATACGCCGTGCTCGATGCCGAAAGGATCAGGAAATTGTGGACGGCCAGAGCCCGGATGCCGGGCAAACGGGTTTGCATCATGACGCATGCGGGCCCTGTCCGTGGAGTGGCGGAGGACGTCGGGACCGATGGCGCGCTGCTGGTGCGGGGCGCGGACGGCGGCGTACGGAGGGTCCTGGGCGGCGACGTGGGAGACGATACGAGTGTTTAACGTTCCTTCACTGACGGGGCCTTGATTGTGGGTCCGCAGTTTTCGGACAGCACGCCAAACCTGAATGTTTCTCGCATTTGACATCGGGAATTCCAGCATCGGCTGCGCCGTGTTCGACGACGAAGAACTGCGGACTCGCTGGCGCATGGACACGGAGCTTGCCAGCGCTGTGTACTCAACCTGCCTTGTCGACGTTCTGGAACGCGCGGGCATCGGGCTCAGCGCGGTGGAAGGGGCCATTGCGTCGTCGGTGGTCAGGGGTATGACGGATGTGATGGGCAGGGCCGTCCGGTCGGTGGCGGGTTGCGACCTGATCGAGGCCGATCCCCGGACCGATCCCGGGATCGACGTCGCCGTGGAGAAGCCCGAGGCGGTGGGCGTCGACCGGCTTCTGGCTGCGGGGGCCGCGTTCAGGCGGGTCGGCGGTTCCGTCATTGTCGTTGACGCGGGGACGGCCCTTACCGTCGACCTGGTGTCCTCCGCAGGATGTTTTATGGGCGGCACGATCTCGCCGGGGCTGAAGGCGATGGCGAATGCGCTGTCATCGGGGACCAGTTTGCTGCCGGAAGTCAACCTCGCGGCGCCTGCATCGGCGCTGGGGCGGGACACGCGGGAGTGTATACGGGCGGGTGTATTATTCGGTGCGGCGGGCGCCGTGGACCGGGTGGTGGAAGAGCTGAGCGACGCAGCGGACCGGCCGCCGAGGGTCGTCCTCACCGGCGGGGACGCGCACGTCCTTTCGCCCTTTCTCAAATCGACTCACGATTCCGAACCCGATCTTGTGCTGCGCGGACTGGCTTGCGCGTTCGGGAAACGGAAACCGAAAACGTAGACGAGCGGAAGAATAATTCCTGCGTGCGTTTACGAGTTCGCGTTACCGTTCGGTTCCCCGGAGGACGATTCGACGAGGGATTTCAGCGTTCTCAGGTTACGTTCGGCGGTTGACAGCGCGTCGTCCATGGATGGCGTCTCAAACACGAGCGGGCCGGCGTATTCCACGTCAATCAACGCCTTCAGGCAGCCTTCCAGGTCGATTTCGCCCTCGCCCACGTAACACGGAGCCCGGTCTGTTCGCGGATCTTTGATGTGGACCTGAACAATCCGGTCTCCCAGGCAGCGGATATCCGCGACGGAGTTGCTGCCCAGCATCTGCGCGTTGCCAACGTCGAAGTAGGCCCCGACGTACGGATTATCCACTGCATCGATCAGCTCCATCATCTGTTCACCGGTCACGACGTGGCTGCGACCCACGTTCTCCAGGCCGATGCGGACGCCCTGGCCGGCCGCCTGTGAGGCAACGGCGCGGGTTTCGTATGCCCAGCGATGGGCGGCCTCGCGCGGGGGCAATCCCAGCGGATTCGTGACCGGAATGAGTATGGTCCCGATGCCCAGAACGTTGCAGGCGTGAATGGCCTGGAAGACGATCTGTTTGGCCATGAATCGGTTCGCCACGTCCGGGTCGGCAAAGGTGAAATGCCAGAACGTGTGAAGACACACGGAGAAGACAGGAACGCCGGCCGATTCGGCGCGCTGTCCCAGCGCGTCGATGCCCTCATCGTTCCAGAGGTCGGAGGCGCGGTAGGTGCCTGCCCGAACGCCCAGCTCAACGCCGTCGTAACCGAGCGCCTTCGCTCGTGGGAACACATTCACCCAGTTCGACTGAATTACATCTTCCAGAATTCCGAATTTGAAACGGTCCATTTACTTCCTTCCGGAAATCGACAGTAACAGTTGATCAGGATTCTCGTCTTTCCGCATCCTTCGCGAAAGTGAGGGCAAATCGGGTCCGGAAACCGGATTCCACTGCGTCCGGCTAAATTAAAAAAGGTCAGGGGTCCTGTCAACCGGATCGTTTATTCACGCAGGCGAAGTAGTCCCTGTTTCTTTTCCGGTCGGCCGGTCGATCGAATCGCATCGGCATGCCGTCATACGGTTTGACATCGGATCGAGGTCGGGGTATTATGGGTCCATTTCGGAGGAGGCGGGGCGATGAAGACCGCGCTGTGCACGATCGCGTTTAAAGACAGGCCGTTCGAGGACGTCCTGGATCTTGCCGTCAGGGCCGGTTTCGACGGTGTCGAGCCGTGGGGAAAACCGGATCATATGCCCGTTGAGTACAAGGCGGAGGAGAACCAGCGGATCGCCCGGGCCATCCGGGAGCGAGGGTTGGAAGTATCGCAGTACGGATCGTACATCAATCCGGTCTCGGGCGGATTCGAACGGGAGATGGCGGAAGGACTGGATACCGCATCCGACCTGGGTACGGACAGAATCCGGGTATGGGCGGGGTCCTGCGGTACGGACGAAGCGACAGACGAGGACTGGCGGAGGGCGATTTCCGGATTCCGCCGGTTCGCCGACCGCGCCGCTGACCGGGGCGTGAGCCTTGTGCTGGAAATGCACCTGGGATACCTGTGCGATACGGCCGGGGGCAGTCTGAGATTGGTGGAGGGCGTGGACCGGCCCAATTTTCTTTTGAACTTCCAGCCGATGTACACGGACGGCGCCTCACGGGTCATTGCGGTGGCGCGGCAGGTGGCGCCGCACGTGGCAACCGTGCACGCCCAGAACTATGCCGCTCGGGGGCGGAACGAGCGCAGCCTGATATCGGCCGGGTACGTGGATTACCGCGCGGTCGTCCGGGAGCTTTCCGCGGCGGGTTTCGACGGTTATCTGGAAGTCGAGTTCGTCAGGGAGGACGATCCGGAGGCCGCGCTGATGGCGGATGCCGCGTTTCTACGCACGTTGTGCGAGCCGACAGATTGACCTCGATTGCCAGGAAAAGGAGGGGGGGAAGATGGAGTTTCTGCTGGCGTGTCTTGTTATCGCGGCGGTATTGACGGCGGTGGGTTCGGCGCATGCCGAAGGTCGGCCGGGCTACACGATCTATCGCGCCGGAACGCCGATCACGGTCGATGGACGACTGGACGAACCCGCGTGGGTGGCGGCGCCCGACGTGGGCGCGTTCGTTTTCCCCTGGTACATCGACGGCAAACAGGAGCAGACCGTAGCCAAGATGCTCTGGAACGATACCCATCTGTACGTGTCGTACATCTGTGAAGACGCCCATATCTGGGCCGACCACACCCGGCGCAACAGCGAAGTGTACGATGACGACTGTGTGGAGGTGTTTGCCGCGCCGGACCCCGACCGCCCGCACGTCTATTTCAATATCGAGATGAACGTACTGAGCATTTTTCTGGACCGGTTCAATCCGAAGGGGGCGGGTGTGATCGACGACACCGGGTGGCGGGCAACGGACCTTCAGGTGTCGACGTTTATCGAGGGTACGTTGAACGACGACGAGGATACCGACTCGTACTGGGTCCTGGAGGCTGCCATACCCTTAGAGAATTTCGGGGGCGTTGCGAAGAACACGCCGCCGGCTCCGGGCGACGTGTGGAACCTGAACCTGAACCGGCTTGGCGGCAAGACCAACGCCCAGTTCAGCCAGTGGCGCCCCAGCCGGACGCCGGAGCCGCAGTTTCACGCTCCCGATGACTTCGGGCGAGTCATTTTTTCGGACGCGGCGAGTCCGTTCTGGAAGCGGTGACGATCTGACGCGGACCGCCACGACCGGCGGACTCCGACAGCAGAGGGTTTGCCTGATGCTTAGCGCGCGTACTCTGGCACTGACAGGGCTCATTCTGGCCGCCGCGGGCGGCGCTCCTGCAGAAGAGATCCGGGAAATACAGGTCCTCGTGGACCGAATGGACCGCCTGTACCGAAGCGAAACCAGTTACGCAGAACTGGAGATGGAAATCCGGACGCCCCACTGGCGGCGGACGCTTCGGATGAAGATGTGGACCGAAGGAATGCGCAAGACCTTTGTCACCATACTGGCGCCGAAGAAGGAAGCCGGTACCTCGACTCTGCGTGTGGGCGCTGAGATGTGGAACTATTTTCCCAGGATCAACAAAGTCATCAAGGTTCCGCCTTCGATGATGATGGGGTCCTGGATGGGCTCGGATTTTACCAATGACGACCTGGTGAAGGAGAGTTCGCTGGCGGTGGACTACCAGCCCGCCTTCGGGACGACGGGGAACGACTCCATGTACGAAATCGTGCTGATTCCCAGGGAGGAGACGCCCACGGTATGGGGCAGGATCGTACTCACGATCCGAAAGTCCGATCTGATACCGGTGTCGTACGTGTACTTCGACGAGAGTGGCGATCCGATGCGGGAGATGACGTTATCGGGTCCCAGGGATTTCGGTGGAAGAACCTTGCCCGCGGTGCTGGAAATGAAGCCCTTGAAGAAAGAAGGGCACCGTACGGTGATACGATACCTTGATGCACAATTTGACAGGGGCCTGCCGAAGGACACGTTTACCCGTCGGAATCTCAGGCGCCGCAGATGATCCGGACACAGCGGACCGTCCCACGGAATTCTCTTGTGTTTCGCAGTCTCGTATTCTCGCCTTTCGTATTCTCGTATTCTCGTAGTTTCGTTTTCTCGCAGTCTCGCGCCTTTCGTAGTTTCGTCTTCTCGTAGTTTCGCGCCTTTCGTAGTTTCGTTTTTTTGTTTATTCGTAGTTTAGTTTTCGGTTCTTAGTTTTTAGTCGTTTCGTGTTTCGCCTTTCGTTTATTCGTCGTCTCGTTTACTCGTAGTCTATTTATGGTGCTCAGAATCGCGTTTCGGAATTGCTTTCGCCAGCGGCGGCGGTCGGTGTTGACCCTGGCGGCAATGGCGGGCGGTTTCGCGCTGTGCTCGCTGTCCATCGGGATTTCGGATGGCACGTATCTTGGGCTGATCGAGGCGTTTACCAGAGACCGGACAGGCCACATTCAGATTCATGGCGAGGGCTATCTTGACAGACCCACCCTGTACAATACCATCGACGATCCGGATCGGGTGGGGGAGACCGTCGAGTCTCTGGACGTTGTCGCGGCATGGACGCCCCGGGTGTATTCGCCGGTACTGGCCGCGGCGGGAAACAAGACCACGGGGGCGCGGATTGTCGGCGTGTTGCCCGGACGCGAAGCACGTACAACCCGTCTCAGATTACAGGTGTCGGCGGGTCGGTTTCTGACAGGGCGACCCGGGTTGGAGGTGATGCTGGGCCATGGACTGGCGGAGGCGTTGGGCGCAACCACCGGCGGTGAGGTGATCTTGATCGGGCAGGCAGCGGACGGTTCCATTGCCAACGACGTCTACCGCGTTGTGGGAATCGTGGGTGACGCCAGGGACCCGTACCAGCGCGTCGCCCTGTATATGCACCTCGAGGAGGCGCAGCGTTTCCTGGAGTTGGGTCGTCGCGTCCACGAAGTGGCGGTTGTGCTTGCGGACGCCTCGGCTTCGGAGCGTGTCGCCGGTCAACTGGAGGGCCTTCTGACCCGCGGTCCGGTGGAGGTCTCGCCGTGGCAGGTGGTAGAGAAGGCGTTTTACCGGGCGATGCAGGCCGACCTCCAGGGAATGTGGATATCGCTCGGCATCATCAATTTGATCGTGGCCATCGGCGTGTTGAATACGGTATTGATGGCCATTATGGAGCGTACACGGGAATTCGGCGTGCTGCGGGCGCTGGGTACGCGACCGGCTGCCGTGTTTCTCCTGATTCTGGTCGAGACCGCCCTTCTATCGGTTTTGGGCGCGCTGGTCGGCGGTGTACTGGGCGTCATCTCCAACACCGTCCTGGCCAAACACGGTATCCTCTACCCGACGCCCGTGGAATACGGCGGCTATGTCTTCGATCGGCTGATCAGTATGGTTTCATTCCGTTCGGTCTGGATACCGGCGGTGCTGACCTTCAGCACCGCCGTTCTTGTGAGTCTGATCCCGGCGACGCGCGCGGCCAGAGTCGCACCCGCAAGGGCGATGCGGACACATTAGGGCGATACTGTACGCGTCCGCACGCAATCCGGGTGGCCCGGTGAAAGTACCCTTCATGCCGTTTCTGATTAAAATGGCCTGGATGAATTCCTTTCGAAACGCGCGACGGACGTTGCTTGCCGGCCTCGCGATCGGAATCGGGCTGGCGGCGTTGATCTTCACCGACGGCCTGATGATCGGAATGTCCGACTCCATTGTACGAATTGCGACGGACACCTTCATGGGGCACGGCCAGGTACACGCGAAGGGATTCAGGAGTACCCGCGACGTGGCGCGGGTCGTGAAAGGGCTGCCAGGCGTCCTGGAACGCCTGAGGGCCGATCCGGAAGTGGAACGCTTTTCACTGCGGGTGCAGACGCCCGGAATGCTGGCTTCGCCCGCCACGTCCGGCACCGTGCTGCTCTACGGGGTCGACCCCGGCCTCGAAAGGCCGTTCTCCAGGGTTGACGAGGCCATCGTAGAAGGGTCGTTCCTCAAACGGAAAGACCGGCGCAAGATCCTGCTGGGGTCGAAGCTGGCGGAAGCGTTGGAGATTGGCTTGGGCGACCGGGTAGTAGTGACCGCGGCTGAGGCGGAATCCGGCGAATTGGCCCAGGAGATGTTCCGCGTGGGGGGGATCTTCCACTTTGATGTCCGCGAACTGGATGGCGGGGTGGGTTTCGCGCATATCGAGGCCGTGCAGCGCCTGCTTGGACTTCCGGGCGAGGTGCACGAGATCGCCATCCACTTCAAGTCGTTTTCGGGAAACGAGGCGGCGGACGCCGGCTTCCGGTCGCGATTCTCGCGGGACGGAAACGAAGCCAGAAGCTGGCGGGAACTGATGCCCCAGCTCAGCGCGGTTCTGGATATGTCCGGGTTCTCGTCGCTGATTGTAGGCATCATCCTGTTTGCGGTGGTTTCACTGGGCATTGTCAACACCCTGTTCATGTCGCTTCACGAACGGATGTTCGAGTACGGGGTGCTCCGGGCGGTGGGCACGCGTCCGGGGCGAATGGCGATGATGATCCTGTTCGAAGTGGGCACGCTCTCGTTGTTCAGCATCCTGGTCGGATGCTGTATCGGGTTCGTTGTGACTTTCCTGTATTCCGTTCAGGGAATCGACTACACGGGCATCGAGTTCGCGGGCGTGACCCTGAAGGAGATGATTTATCCGGTGCTTCGGCTGGAGCAGTTCGTCCTGTTTCCGATGTGTGTATTCCTCTTTACACTCGTCGCCGGGATCTATCCTGCCATGTACGCCGCGCGGCTGAAACCCGCGCAGGCGATGAAGGCGTACGAATGAACGCGAAACGGTGGAACTGGAGTGTCGCATGCCCGGAGATCCCGTATTGATTGAAGCGGACGACGTGAGCAAGGTCTACCGCGTGGGAGAGGTAAGCGTATCCGCGTTGAAGTCCGTAAACCTCAGGGTTGCACGAGGTGAGTTCACCGCGATTGCAGGGCCTTCGGGATCGGGAAAATCCACGTTGTTGAATATCCTGAGTGGACTTGATTCGCCCACCTCCGGCCGGGTGAGCCTGGCCGGTACGCCGATCAGCGGAATGGGTGGACGCGCGCTTTCCGATTTCCGCCGCGACCATATCGGGTTTGTTTTCCAGGCTTTCAATCTGATCCCGGTGCTCACCGTACTCGAGAACATCGAGTACGTATTGCTGCTGCAGGGCGTGTCGCGCCACGACCGCCGCGAACGTGTGCGGGAGATGTTGTCTACCGTTGGTCTGGAGGGGATGGAAGACAGACGTCCTCCCCAGCTTTCGGGCGGGCAGCAGCAGCGCGTGGCGGTCGCACGGGCGATGGTCTCGCGGCCGGACCTGATTCTGGCGGACGAACCCACGGCCAATCTGGATTCCGCCACCGGCGGCGCCCTGCTGGATCTGATGAGGGAATTGAACGAGCGCCGCAGGATGACCTTCCTCTTTTCTTCGCACGATCGAATGATCATGGATCGGGCCAAACGGCTGGTGGTGCTGAAGGATGGAAGCCTTGTACAGGATGTTACGCGCAACGGGGCGTAGTTGTTCACGCCCGCCAGCGCACGGGTTGTTCCTGTGTTTTCCGGTTCTTTTGGTTTTGATTTCAACGAGGGGGTCGACGGAGGAAGGCCGGTTCAGGCTGAACGGATACGCGAAGTCCTTTGCCCTGTTACATCAGCCGGTATCCGTCCCCGAAATCCGGAACCCGGAATCCCGGCGGATCTGGTTGAACCGTGTTCGCACAAAGCTGCTCTGGCGTCCGGCATACGTCGTTTCCGGCGAGTTCGCGTATGAGTTGTCCGTACGAGCGACGGGGTCGCCTTCCTCCGGAGCGGCGTGGGCGGCGGCGCCTTCGCTGTTCGACTACCGGGTGAGGGATCTCGGGACCAGACTGTATCCCCGCAATGACGCAGCGGATCGCGGATTTACCGTAACCCAGAATCTGGACCGTGCGGTGGTGACGGTTTCGCTGCCGCGCGCGGAACTCCACGTTGGCCGGCAGGTCGTCGCTTTCGGTTCTGCACGTGCGGTGAACCCGACCGACGTCGTCGCGCCCTACTCTCCGGAAGTGCTGGACAAGGAAGAACGCGTTGGGGTGGACGCCATCAGGTTGCGGGTGCCGGTTGGAATGATGGGCGAGCTGGACGCCGGCGTGGTACCGGGGCGGGATGTTTCGACACGGAGCGGGGCGGGCTTTGTTCGCGGCAGTTTCATTTCGCGCGGCGTAGATGTCTATCTGACCGCGATGGGGTACCGGGACCATCTGCTCCTGGGCATGGACTTCGCGGGATCTCTGGGGGACGCGGGGGCCTGGCTGGAGGCGGCGTGGATCAGAAGACCGGACGGCCGGTCGTTTCTGCGGATTTCGACAGGTCTCGATCATCGATTCCCGAACGGAATCTACGGAACCCTTGAGTATCACCTGAACGGCGCCGGAGTTTCCCGCACAGGCGACTATTTCAAGCTGCTTGACGACCGGACCTATACCGCCGGGGGCGTGTTCCTGCTGGGGAGGCACTACGTGGCGCCAGGTCTGGCGTGGCAACTCACGCCGCTCTGGTCGGTCCGTCTGCCCGTTCTGTGGAACCTTTCGGACCGGTCAGCGTTCCTCTCGCCCGCGTTTGAGTACGGGTGCTTTCAGAACGGGTCCGTCTCCGGCGGCGTGCTTTTCGGGCTTGGCAGGAGCTCCGGCGCGTCTCCTTTCCCGGCTTCCCTGGATGTGCGGTCGGAATTCGGACCGTTTCCGACGCTGGGTTTCGTGTCCATGAGCTATTATTTCTGATGGCCGTGGCGTAGCGCGAAATGCCATTTCGCGCCAAATCATCACGTCAAACCTTGAAGTGGAGAGATTCATGACCGATCGGAACGACGCTGCACACTTTCATCGGGACGCCCTGGTGATCGATTCGCACAATGATGCGATCGTCAACCACATTCGTCGCGGAAACCTGGGATTTTCCGGGAGTCCTCCGCCTGACCGAGACCGCCGGAACGCCAGTGTGGCCGGATTGAGAGGGCTTCTGGACCGGTCGGCGCTGGAGTCCCCGGTACAGATCGATTTTCCGAAGATGCGGACGGGTGGCCTGGACGCCGCCTTCTTCGCCGTCGACGTCACGCTTGCCGTGAAGAACCATCTGACCTATGGGTTGGATGCATTGGGGTTTTTCGACTCCGAACTGGCGGCGCACGAGGGCGACGTGGTGTTGGCGAAAGCCGCGGGCGATATCGTACGCGCAAAACAGGACGGCAAGCTGGCTGTGATTCTGGCGATCGAGAACAGTGACGGGGTGGAGGGAAGCATTAACGTGCTTCGCATGCTGCACAGGGTGGGCGTGCGATCGATCGGACTGACGCACGATGTGAGCAGCCTGGCGGCGGACGGAAATGCCGAGGCGCGCAGCCGGGGCGGACTCACGCGGTTCGGGGTACGGCTTGTGGAGGAGATGAACGACCTGGGGATGCTGGTGGACGTTTCTCACATCAGCGAGGCAGGATTCTGGGACGTGATGGAGGTATCACAGAAACCGGTGATCGCTTCGCACAGCAACTGCAAGGCGCTTTGCGACCACCCGAGAAACCTGAGCAACGAGCAGATCAGGGCAGTGGCGAAGAATGGCGGGTCGATCGGCGTGACTTTCGTGCCCCGTTTTGTCGATAAGTCGACGCCCACGTTCGCCCGTCTTCTCGACCACGTCGATCACATCGTGCAGCTTGCAGGCGCGGGCCACGCGGGCATCGGATCGGACTTCGACGGCGGAGGAACGCTGCTTGACGACGCGACCTCGTTTCCGAGGATTTCCGACGGATTGCTGGCCAGGGGTTATTCAGAAGGCGATGTCCGTAAGGTTCTCGGCGGGAACCACCTCAGGGTGCTGAGGGAGGCCATTGGCAACTGACACCTGCATGCAAGTCCCAATCGGCCGGATCGCGCGCCTGTCTCGCACGGTGACGAGCAGCTCGTGCGGGGCCGGATCGATTTGGCGCTATCCGATGGACGGGACCTCGACTTTCTTTTTCTCGCGGATGGACTTTTCAAGCGCTTCCAGCACGGCAACCGGCATGAGCATGGACTCGCGGGTTTCATCGGTGTTGCCTGTCTTGAACATGTCGCAAAACGCCCTTGCGCCGCCCAGATAAGGGTTCTCGTCGTAGCCGATCGTACGGTCGACGCGCCCCTTTTCGCAGATGACCGAGACATGGAAGGCGCTGTGACCGTCGGTGAAGAGATTGAGCGTGGAGACGGAGCCGCTCGACGAATACAGCGTTCCGGTGTGGTTATGCTCGCCCAGGTTGACCTGCGCGTGGGTCACGTCGTTGTCGAGCAGTCGCACGGCCATGTCCACCTGGTGGATGCCATAGAAGAAGACGCCGCCCCACTCGGATTCGATGTCGCACGGCCCGGTGGTAACCACCGAGACAACCCGCCCCAGATCGGCGATATCGTTCTTGAGCCGGGTGAAGGACGCCTGTCTGGGTAACACCGAGAAGGAGCAGACCGGGACCCCGAGTTCCAATGCGCGGTCCAGAAAGCGCCTGCCCTCCTCGACCCGATAGCAGAACGGCTTGTCCACGAATACGGGGATTCCGGCTTCGATCAGCGGCCAGACCGCGGGCAGGTGGTATTTCGCATCGCGATGGTCCACGCACGCGGCGTCGACCTGGCCGATCATCTCTTCGGGCTGCTCGACGATATTCGGAATCTGTCCCCGGTCCTGGGCGTCTCTGGCGTACCGGGCGGCTTCGCCCCAGACGTGGGTGACGCGGCAGCCCGGTACTTTTTTGTCGATATTCAGCGTTTTCGAAATGGCGACGGTGTGGCTGTTTTCCGCACCGACGATGCCAATGTTGATCATGTTGTGCCTCCCTGGTTGGGGGTTCAAGCCTGCGGTCAGGGTCGGGCAGGCGAGCCGTCGGGCAGGCGGGCCTGCGTCCAGTCGATGATTTCATCCTGACAGGGATACTTCGAGGCGAGGTCCTCGTCGACGTCGATTCCGAGGCCGGGCCGGCTGTTGGGATACATGTAACCGCCTTTGACTTCGGGCGTACCGGGGAAGATTTCGCACACGCGTTCGTCAAACCGGCACCACTCCTGGATACCGAAGTTGGGCGCCCAGAGGTCCAGGTGCAGATTGGCGGCGTGTCCGACCGGAGAAACGTCACCCGGCCCGTGCCAGGCGGTGCGGATGCCGTACATGCCGGCGAATGCCGCCACGTTGCGGGCCGGCGTCAGGCCGCCCATCTGGCTGATATGCATTCGGATGAAGTCGATCAGCCGGTCCTGGATGAGCGGCGTCCACTCCCGCGGATGATTGAAGAGTTCCCCCATGGCGATCGGCGTGGCGCATTGCCGCCGGATGTTGCGGAACCACTCCAGGTCTTCCGGCGCGAGCGGGTCCTCGAGGAAGAACAGCTTGAAGGGCTCCGCGTCTTTTGCGAACTGTACCGCGTCTATCGGTACGAGACGCTCGTGAATGTCGTGGAGGAGTTCGACGTGCGGGGACGTGTTTGCGCGGACGTGCCCGATCATGTCGAGGACCCCGCGCGCGTATTCCCGTGGGTCGTAGTACGCCCCTTCCGGCGCCCCATCAGGTGAGCGCAGGCGTGACGTCCGTCCTCCGTACCCGCCCATCTGCACGCGGATGTGCTGATAGCCCTGTTCATGGAATCTCAGGACGTTGTCCAGGACTTCGTTCTTCTCCCCGCCGTCGGCGTGCGCGTAACAGGCTGCGGCTTCGCGGCATTTGCCGCCCAGAAGCTGGTAGACGGGCATCCCCGCGCGCTTGCCCTTGATATCCCACAGCGCCATATCGACGCCGGAAATCGCATTGTTGAGTACGGGCCCGTTGCGCCAGTATCCGTTGACCATGGACATCTGCCAGATGTCTTCGATGCGGTCGACGTCGCGTCCGATGAGAAGTGGTTTCAGGTGTTTTTCGAGGGCGGTATGGACGGCGTGAAACCGCTGGGTAAACGTGGCGCATCCAAGACCGTAGAGGCCCGGTTGGGACGTGACGACTTTGACCACGATCAGGCGCGATCCGGCGGGCTGGGTGAGGATGGTTCTGACGTCGCGTATGTTGACGGGCAAGGATGGACTCCGGGTTTTTGGAGATGGATATAGACGTTAACCACGTTCAAGGGCTTCTTTAATAAGGTCTGTGCGGTGAATTGTCCACGGATTTTTTCGGGGGTTGTCGGCTGATGAAACCAACTGATGCCCGCACGGGCGTATCGAAGTAAATGCGGCTTCTACAACAGTCCTTCCTTTTGGAGAATGTCTCCCGCGATCGCGTAGGTTGTGCCGTGCATGCCGATGACGACCAGACCCAGGCCCTCGGCCAGGTATCCGCCGGGATACATATTCGGAACGGCGGCGCATTCATAGTTGTGCGGATGCGTGGGCACCTGATGGACCTGGAAGCGGTAATTGTCGTGTTTCTCCACAAGGCCAAGCGGCGGAAACCCGTCGAAAAGGGAGTAATCCGCGATGCCGCCGATTTCGAGGGTGACGTGGTCGACTTCGAGCGTTTCGCGGCTGCCATTGCGGCAAAGGGTGGCAATGCCTCCGGATTCGTGCTGCTCGAAAGCGTTGACCCGGGTTTCGTAATGCGTATTCAGGCGCGGGGACCGGCTCTCCATGATTTCGGCGATCCGCGCGTAGTAGGGGAGACCGTATCGGCTGTCCGATATCAGGCGCCAGTGACGATCGAAGGGCTGGCGCATGACGTAGTGGACGTGCCTGCCCGCGTCGTGCAGTTCGGTTGCCGCCCAGTCGGCGGACCGGCCGCCGCCCACGACAAGGATGCGTTCGCCGGGATAGCTCCCCGGTCGATCGTAGCCTGAAGTGACGAACGGCAGGTGTTCGCCGGGCACGTTGAGTTTCCGGGGAATGCACCGCTGCCCCACCGCGTAGACCAGGTACTTGCACGTGTAGCGGCGGGTGGTTTCCGGGCCGGCGACGCGGGTGGTGAGCAGAAAACCGGCGTCGTGGGGCTGGATGCGGGTCACGCGTTCGTGTGTGCGTATATGATCTTCGACTTCGAAACGACCCGGTACGGCGTGATAATAGTCCAGGAGGTGACGTTTCGAAATCAGGGCGTTGACATCCAGATGCATCTGTCGTTCACGGCAGTGAAGGTCGAGCGGATAGAAGGCGAATTCCATCCATTGCCCCGGTGACAGCGTGAGCATGTTTTCCGGTACGTCGTTCCACACGCCGCCAACCTCTTCCCGGGTGATCAGCAAGACGTCGACGGGTTCGCGCCTCCGGAATTCCAGAGCGATTTCGCCCTCGCCCCGAAACTTCTGTCCCGGATGGTGCAGAATGCGAAACAGGTCCACGGGGCGGATGCCGGCGTTCGCCACGACTCTGAAATCCAGGCCGAGCAGGGTGCCGTTCTCGCCGCGTAGGTAGCGGTCGACCTGTCCGTATCGACTGCGGAACAGGTCGCCGCCGCGGTAATACGGGTGCCACCCGCCAAGTACCACGGCCAGCGGAAGGCCGGCCGGGCCCCCGCCCACGATGATGACGGTATGGTGTTCGGGTTTGACCATGGAAACCTTGCGGATACGGTCGGATCAGCCGGGGCCGCGCGACGTCGGCAGCCGCCCGGACGCGAAGGGCAAACGGTCTGTAACCGGGGCCCGGAATGCAACCGAAAGGGGGCGGGCCGACGAGCGCGTGATCCAGCCGGGTACGAGCGGCGTAGACCTTGACTTCAATCCTTGAATGCAGTATGATGATGCTCCTTAACGACCGGCTACAAAGTAGATCCGGGGCGCAGGGTAGTCAAGCCGAATATCGTCGAATGGAACGCTGGAACGGGAGAAGTCTATGGCGGACGCACATCAACTGGATGTCGCGGAGATTCGCGCGCAGGACCGCGCGCACGTATGGCATCCGATGGTACAGCACCGGACGCTGGAGCAACGTGATCTGATGGTGATCCACAAGGGAAAGGGAACCACCGTCGTGGACGCGGAGGGACGGGAGTACCTGGATGCATACGCGGGGCTCTGGAACGTCAACGTCGGATACGGCCGCCGGGAGATCGCGGATGCCGTGCACGAACAGATGCTGCAGCTTTCGTACTATCCCCATCTCCAGGTGAATCTGCCCGCCGCGAAGCTTGCGTCCCGGCTCGCCGATATGCTCCCAGGGGACCTGAACCATCTCTTCTTCTCCAACAGCGGATCCGAGGCGAACGAAACCGCACTGAAGATTGCGAGGCAGTACGGCCGGCAGAGGTACCCGGGCCAGAACCGGTTCAAGGTGATCGCCCGGTACCAGGGCTATCACGGGTTTACCTTCGGTGCGATGTCCGCGACGGGACAGGTTGCCAGAAGGGCCGGGTTCGAGCCCCTGATGCCGGGTTTTCTGCATGTGAACCCGCCCTGGTCTTTTCGCTTCGGGTCGAAAGTGACCTACCCTGACGGCGGTGTGGCGTGTGCGAACGAGGTCGAAGCAGCCATTGTCCGTGAGGACCCGACAACGGTTGCGGCGGTCATTGCCGAACCGATTATTGGCGGCGGCGGTGTGATCGTCCCGCCGGACGGGTACCTGCCGCGCCTTCGAGAAATCTGCGACCAATACGGCGTGCTTCTGATCCTTGACGAAGTGATTACGGGATTCGGCCGGACCGGCAAGCTGTTTGCCGCCGAACACTGGGGCGTGGTTCCGGACATGATGACCATGGCGAAGGGCGTGTCCAGCGGATACCTGCCCCTCGGAGCGTGCGCGGTGACGCCGGAGGTGTTCGAGACCTTCATGGGCGAACCCGGTGAGCATAGGGAATTCTCCTCGGTGTCCACCTATGGCGGACACCCGGTCTGCTGTACGGCGGCCCTGGCGAATCTGGACATTCTCACGGCCGAACGACTTTGGGAGAATTCCGCGGAAGTCGGCGCGTACCTTCTGGACGGGTTGGAACGACTGGATTCTCCGTTCATCGGCGAAGTGCGGGGCAAGGGGCTGATGATCGCCGTCGAACTTGTGGCGGAGAACGGAGATATGCTGGACTCGGCCCGCGTCGCGGCGGTGCAGGCCGGCATTCTTGAACAGGGCGTGATCGTGGGACGAATGAGCCACGTGTTGCACGGCCCCGAGAGTATCTTCTTCCTGGCGCCCCCTTTGATATTGACACGAGACGAAGCGGATCGAATTGTGTCGGCGTTCGAGTCGGGACTCAAATGTATCTCCTGACGCGGCGGGCATCCTGATCTACGTTTGCTCGGCGACGCGCCTCCTCCAGTCACTCTTGCAGACCGCATATGCAGGCCTGTTTCAGACACTATGCCGCCCTCAGGAGGGAGATGGACGCCTGGCTGGCGCAGAGCCGGCGTATGGACCCTCCGGGCAGGCACGGCGGCGGCGAAGACGAAGCCAACTACGCGCTGGCCTGGTTCCCGCACTTTCTTGTGACGGGCGATCCGGCGGTCGCGGCGCACTTCGAGGTTCTCCGGGATCAGCTTGCGGGGTGGGTCCGGCGTGAATGTCTGCACGGCTACGAGCCGGAGGCGGAGGCGCATCACGGCACCGAGCCGTTCCTGCTCTTTCTCCCGCGCTATCTGGGACTCGTTCCGGAGGACCCGGTGGCGGCGCGGCTGCTCGGGGATGCGGCCGAACACATCGGGAACTGGGAGAAGGGGATCCCTGCGTGGTTCGACTGGGACCGCAACCGATTCTTCGGTTACCGCATTGGCACGCGTACGGTCGGGCGGGACCCGGAGCACGCGGTGGAACTGGCGGAGCACTTCCGGTTCATCCACATCGCTCTGGCGGCATACCGTGTGCTGAAGCAGGATCGTTACCTGGACTGGGCGTTGCGGTACGGCCGGCGTCGCGCGGAGATGATCGTAGCGGCGCCGGACGGGGAGTTGCCGGTGATGTGGGGGCCGGACGGACGCCCTCTGAGCGAATGCGGGTATACGGAATCGCAGCGTCGGATGAGCGCGGCAAGCCACCATTTGCCGGACGATCCGGCCAGGGGCGTGGAGGTGCTGCTGGCATCCGGCGCTGTCCACGCGCTGGGCGACCTGTTTCGGCTGTCCGGCGAGCGGGTCTTCCGGGACGCGGGATATCGGATCGTCGAGCCGCTCGTCGACATGCTTCACGACCCCTATTGCGATCCGGGCGCCGCCGCCGTCTCCTTCTATCGCTGCGCTTTCGGCGACGACACCCTGGATGGCCGGATCCGGGAAATGGTGGGACGGCTTCCGGACGAGGAAGCCGGCGAACTCGTGCTGATGGTGCCGGAGAAGCCGAGGATGATCCTTCCCGGCGTCGGGAAGCGTGCGGACATGCTGCACTGGGGTGTGCAGTCAGACGGTATGGAACACGTCGCGCCAACGCGCGAGCCCTGCACGGCCGCTTTGACGCTTGCCTACCAGATAACCGGCGACGCGTCGTTCGCATCGCGGGCGTTGAGTCAGGCGTCCCGGAAGCTGAAGATGGCGCGGCGCGTGCTGAGGGGTGGAAGAGAGCACGCGGACATGGGCGGGGCGGTCTGCTCCGTGGCCGCCGGCCATGGGCGAAACTGGGGCGCCGGAGCAGTAACCGGATGCTACGGTCCGTTGTTGCTCGGCGCCAGGGAGCAACTTGGCGCGCTGGCGCCTGCGGTGGAATTCCGCCGTACGGGAGGCGGGTCCGGTTTGCCCGAGCAGGTGGTCTCGCTGGTCGTCCCACACGGCCCGGCCGCCGGAAACGTCCGGATCTTCAACGGCGGCGACTCGGAAGCGTCAGTCTCGTGGCGGCAGCCTGGAACGGCATGGCAGGTGATTTCCCTCTCGCCGGGTGTCGAAACCGGGGCGGATCTGGAGGAGGATATGCGATGAGATATCGTACGCTGGGACAGACCGGACTGATGGTCTCGGAGATCGGGCTCGGCGCGTTTCCTATATCGGGGATGCAGCGGCAGGCCGACGGTACGCGGTTCGGATGGACAGGCACCGAGGATGCCGAGTCGATTGCGCTGATTCATCGGTGCGAAGAACTCGGAATTAATCTGATCGATTCCGCTGAGGGTTACGGGGACGGACACAGCGAGGTACTCACGGGCAAGGCGCTGCGCGGACGGAGAGACAAATGGATCGTGGCCACGAAGGTCCAGCCGAACGCGGGTATCGATTCTGGATCAAGGGATGTGCCAGCAGTGCGGCGTCGAATCACAGAAGCGTGTGAGCTCAGCCTGAAGCGTCTGGCGACCGACTACATTGATGTCTATCAGTTGCACGCCGTTCCCTACGAATGGGCGATGCCGGCGGTAATGGACGCGCTTGCCGGGCTCCGACAGTCGGGAAAGGTCCGGTGGTACGGCATTTCGACCAATGACAGGCAGGCGGTGGAGAAGCTCGGTACGTTCGGACCTGTACACATGCTGCAGATCGGCTACAATCTGCTGGAACGCTCAGCGGATGGATTTCTGCGCTGGGCGAAGGCCGAGAATATCGGCACGTTGATTCGGGTGCCGCTGGCAAAGGGACAACTGACAGGCACGTATTTCGGCGCTGACGCACGTACGATTCCGGAAAACGACGTGCGATTCGAACGATTCAACACACCCCAGACGATCGACGGGCTGAAGCGCCTGCCGCAATTGCTGTTCCTGCGGAACCGGACGCGAACCATGGCGCAGGCGGCGCTGCGTTTCGTGCTGGATCACCCGGGCGTGTCGTGCGTGATCGCCGGCGCCAGGAACCGCCGGCAGGTCGAGGAGAACGCCGACTCCGTAGAAATGCCTCCGTTGACCGATGCGGAACTCGAACGGGCGATCCCGATCGCCGATACCATCGGTACGCCGGGTTGGATTTAGCAAGAGGTGGCTTATGTCTTCCGCGGTTCGTATCGGCGTGATTGGTTGCGGGCGGATCCTGAACGCACACCTGCGCGGGTTTCGAACGCTGCAGGAAAACGGGTTCGGGGATTGCTTCCGGATTACCGCGCTTTGCGCAAGGAGATGTGAGGACGCCCTCCGATTTCGAACCCGTGGCGAAGGACCCGGACCCAGACCCGCGCCGGTGGAGGCGGCGGGTGACCCTCTGAATGCCCCGCACGCGTACATCAGCGATCTGCATCCCGGTCGGGAAACCGCGGTTTACACGGACTACCGCGAGATGCTGGAACGCGGGCCGGTCGACGCGGTGTGCATCCTGACGGGGCACGATACGCATCACACGATCGCAATCGATGCCATGCGCGCCGGCATGCACGCCATTGTCGAGAAGCCGATGGCCATCTCGGTAGGGGCCGCACAGCGGATGTGTGAAGCGGCTTCCGAGACGAACACGGTGTTGAGCGTTGCGGAAAACGTGAATTTTACGCCCGCGGTGCGTGCGAGCCGGTGGGCCGTCAGGGAGGGACTGATCGGCGACGTGCAGATGGTCTACCGCGGGGCGATCGGGTTCCGGTCTCACCGCCCGGACCTGGTGGCCGCACGCACGCCGTGGCGGCAGTCGAAGCTGGGCGCCGGGGGCGGGGTGTCGATCGATCTGGGGGTTCATCTGTTCAACGGCGTTCGGACGATCTGCGGACCGGTGCATTCGGTGCAGGCCCTGTGGCGGATTCTGGAGCCGGTCCGGGTGGTGATGTCTGACGACGACAATAAAGTCGCGGACGAGGTCCGGAACCAGGTCGACGACGTGTTCTTCTCCAATTTCAGGCTCGCGAACGGAGCGATCGGTCACATCGCGGTAGCCCGCAGCGCAAGGGGAACGCAGATCGGGGTTCCGGGAGGTACGAACGTATTTGGCAGCACGGGGGCGCTGTCAGACGGGAAGCTCTTCTCGGAGGACGGGACCGTGGAAGACGTCCTGAAGCGGTTCCGACGAGAGGCCCCGGACCGGGAGCGGGACGCAGCGATGCCCGCCGGGATCACCGATCCATTCGCGCTGGAGAACCTGGACTGGCTGCGCGCGATCCGCGACGGTTCGCAAGTGCGGATGTCGGGCGCGGAGGGGACGATCGATCTGGCGTTGAGCTACGCGATCCTGGAATCGGGACTGCTCGGCAGGGAGGTTTCTCTCGACGAGATGCTGCGCGGCGACGCGGACGGATACCAGAGGCCGATCAACGCGCACTACGGGTTGTAGGTTTAAATTTGGGAACGTACTAATGGATAAGATGCCTACCCGAAAGGGCTCGGCAAGTATGAGACCCCGCGCAAGGCTAATTGGACTGATCGGGGAAGAGCTCATCAGTGACGAACCCGTTGCTCTTGTAGAGCTTGTCAAGAATGCCTATGACGCGGATGCTTCCTGCGTTGAGGTTCGTTTTGAAGGAAAAGACCCTGAGCGACCAGAGAGTATTATGGTTGTTGATGACGGAATCGGAATGGACCTGGAAACGGTCCTTGCCGGGTGGTTTGAACCCGGAACGGTACTGAAACGAAAATTCGAAAGATCGCCAGGTGGCCGGTTTTATCAAGGTGCAAAAGGAATAGGCAGATTCGCATCAGCTCGTCTCGCCGAGGCTCTTTTTCTGGAAAGCAAGAAAGTAGACGAGAATCGAGGTGTATCAGTTCTGCTTGATTGGGGACAGTTTGACGATGAAAGCTATCTTGATGAGATTACTATAGACTATGAAGTCGTACCCATGGTTGATATGGTTCATGGGACACGCCTGACGCTTGACGGAGTGCGCAAAAATTGGGAAAACTCGGATTACGAAGAACTGTTTGCCCGGCTGTCCCGGCTGATGTCACCATTTGAAGACGTAACGGATTTTAAGATCAATCTCGAAATCCCGGGATATCCTCATTTCTCTGGAGAAGTCCAGCCGCCTGAGCTTATTCTCAGACCCAAATACCTTCTGAGAGGAAGATTAAATACAAGTGGATATTTCACGGGGGAATTGCTAGTTGATGGGACAATAATAAAAACATTTGAAAACCATAAGACCGGAGGTAAGGATTCCGAACCACTGTGTGGTCCTTTCGAAGTAGAGATACGAGCTTGGGATCGCGATCCGGAAGGGTTGGGACCCATAGTTGAAAGGCATGGAAAGGGGATTAGGGAAATCAGAGGAATATTGGATACCTACTGTGGCGTGAACATCTACCGAGATGGATTTCGAGTCTATCCATATGGTCAGAGAGGAAACGACTGGCTCAATCTGGATATAAGAAGCCGTCTCAATCCAGTGATACGTCTCGCAAATAACCAGATTGTCGCGGCTATCAAGATTTCGCGACAAGAGAATAAAGATTTGCGAGATCGGAGTACAAGAGAAGGTATGGTTTTGAATGATGCACATTCGTCACTGGAAAAATGGTTCAAGGAAATACTCTCCCTCTTGGAAGAGGAGCGATATGGAGTTCGCCCCCGTCGCAAGCCGTCCAATGTCGACGACCCGTTATTCGAGGCATTCGATCTGCGTACAACAGTCCAACGTACCGTCGGTGAACTTGGAGAGGACCATGAAGTTTCTACAATGATTCAAGATACAGAGAAGCAAGTAATAGAGGGTGTAGAGAGATTACAAGACGTATTCTCGCGGCTGTCGTTGTCAGCAGGACTTGGACAAATGGTTGATATTGTAATTCATGAAATCGGTTCTCCTCTTGGAAAAATAAATAGACAGCTGTTGATACTCGAAAGACAGCTGGCAGGTCTGATGAATTCAGATGAACTAAACGGAGTCAATCGAAAAATCGAATCAATTAGAGGTTGGTTAGAACAGATTCACAATCTGCGCCAGCGTCTTGAGCCTCAGACACCGGCAAAAAGAGGTAGAGCAACAACATTTGACGTGCGCGAAGAGGTGGAAGATAACTTTCATCTCTACGAGGCATTGATTAAGAAGCAACAGATCCAGTACGATATATCGAGTCCAGACGGGCCAATAATAGTGAAAATGTCCAGAGCATGTCTGGGGCAGATTCTTGTTAATCTAATCGATAATAGTATCTTCTGGCTCACTCGAGAAAAGGGAAGCGGCAGTGGAGGCAAGATAACTGTCAGTATTCAGTCCTTGGAGAAAGGCTTTCGAATACTCTTCAGTGATGACGGGCCTGGTATTCCACAGCTAGATGAGGGGAAGATATTCGAGCCTTACTATTCCAAAAAGCCGAATGGAATGGGACTGGGACTTTATATTTGCAGGCTACTTATCGAGCCTTACGGCAGGCTTTTTTGTCGAAACGATGGCAATCAGCTAGGTGCTTGTTTCGAAGCGAGATTCGAGAGGAGCGTAGGGCGATGAAACGTGAAAGTCAAGACCTTTATATTCTTCTTGTTGAGGACGATAGGGAGAATCTAGAACTATTGATGGATTCTTTGCCTAAGGAAGTTTCTGGTCATAACATCGAATGGGAACCCTGTGTTGATTTTGAGGAGGCCGTTCGTCGCGTCGGTTTGAGGCGGTATGATCTGATCGTTACCGACATTTATAGAGATAGGAGAGGCCATAGGAAAGAAGCAGTCGAGGATGAGAAAGCACTGGACATATTGAATAGCATCCGAAACACACGATTCTGTCCAGTTGTAGCCTTTACGGATGGTTCCGTACCTCAGTCCTTTGAAGAGGGTGCATTTGTAAAATTCGCGGATAAGAGTACGGGTAACCGGGAAATAATCGGTAAATTGGAAGAGCTTTTGGCTACCGGAATACCGGTAATCGCAAGGAGATTACACGACGAACTCGATCGTGCCGCCGGATCGTATCTATGGGATTTCCTTGAAGAGAATTGGGATGACTTGGAGGGTGGCTTCCCCACTCCTGACATTCTTGAGCGCCTGGTAAGAAGACGTGCGTCCATCCAAATCGGACGCCTTGATCCAGGTGCGTCTCTCCCGACTGAAGTAGAAAGAATTGATGGGCTGGAATTCTACATCTACCCCCCTGTTTCTGGTGCAGAAATCAGGTTAGGTCAGATTCTGCAAAACAAAAACAAAGAAGATTATCGGATCGTCCTTACACCACACTGTCATCTTGCCCTTCAGCAGGGTGAGAACAGACCGAAAGCGGATTACGTTCTGGTCGTACAGACAGTACCAGCGGTAGATATTTTAAGGCAGTATCCCGTTGAAGGGAAGACCAATGAACGAAAGCTGAGAAGTCTGGCAAGGAAGACACAATCTCCTGCCGATATTGGCCGGCCCAGTGGCAGATATTGGTTCTTACCGAATTTTCTAAACATGCCTGATAGGTATTGCGATTTCTTGCAGATTGAGAGTTTGCCCTTGGATGTGATCGACTCAGAATATGTACGCTTTGCTGTGCTCGATACTCCCTTCGCAGAAGCACTGCAGTCCTGCTTCACCAAGTTCTATTCCGCTGTTGGATTGCCCAGTCTGCAAGTTAACAAGCTTCAACATCTGATTCCGACTGGTGATGGAGGATAAGACGGTGCGTGCCGCTTTGCAGACAGCGCAATTGCCCATTCAACTGAATTGGACGGGATTCACTGTGCTGTTGTATAGCGGAGATTTCTTGCATATGCTACGGAAGGTATATCTTGTCAGCGAATCTCAGTAGGATTCCCGTTATCGATTTATTCGCTGGTCCAGGTGGACTTGGTGAGGGGTTTTCTGCGTATAAGATCGCCAACACGCAGCCATTTGAGATCAAACTTTCTATAGAAAACGACCCTACGGCTCATCAAACACTTCAGTTACGAAGCTTTTATCGCCAGTTCACTCAAAACGAGGTTCCGGACGCCTACTACGATTATTTGAGAGAGAATGATGTGCCAGAATATGAGCGGCGAAATAAACTGTTCCGTCTATACCCAGATCAGGCGAAACAAGCGCAAAGAGAAGCACGTCTCGCCGAGTTGGGAATAGTTGATCGTAGTACAGTCAATAAATGGATCCAGGATGCTTTAGGTGGATATGGCGAGTGGGTGCTATTGGGGGGCCCTCCCTGTCAGGCATACTCTATTGTCGGTAGATCTCGCAATCGCGGCAACGAAAACTATCGTGCTGAAAAAGATCATCGGCAATATTTGTATTTGGAGTATTTGCAGATCATCGCGGAACACCAGCCTGCGATCTTTGTTATGGAAAACGTCAAGGGATTATTGTCTGCCACATTAAAAAACCAGTGGATCTTTTCACGCATGTACGAAGATCTTCAGGAACCCAGAAATGCTCTGAAACGTGAGCATCGAGATGTCCAAGCACCTGTGTGTTCTGAAAAACCCTGTAGTTACAAGCTATACTCGTTAATCAAACCCGGGCAGGTCAATATTCGTAACCTTTCTGATTTTGTAGTCTACATGGAATATTTCGGAATTCCGCAGGCGCGACATCGCGTGGTGGTTCTCGGAATTCGGGAGGATATCGATGTCGGGCCGAAAACTCTAAAACCTAGGAGCACCATCGCAGCGAGTAAAGTGTTGTCCGGTTTACCGAAAGTAAGGAGCGGCCTATCTCGCGAAGAAGACAATGCCGAATCTTGGCGCAATTGGGTCCAAAAGATCGCAGAATATCCTTGGTTTACTGGGCTGCAAAAACAGGGGACTGCGGGATTCCACGACAAGCTTGTTGCTAGACTTAAGGAAATTCGTCACGAAGTTAGTCGTGGTGGTGAGTTCGTATCTTGGGAGCCAGGTATTGGCTACCATCCAAAATGGTATCTCGATTCACGTATAGGAGGGGTGTGCAATCACATCACGCGCGGTCATATCGTGGGTGATCTCCATCGCTATTTCTATGCTGCCTGCTTTGCAGAGGTTGAGGGTCAGTCTCCGAAATTAAAGGACTTTCCTATGGATCTGTTGCCTGCCCATAGGAATGCCGAACGGGCAATGAATGGAAATTCGCTTTTTGTTGATCGATTTCGAGTGCAAATCGACAATCGGCCAGCCACTACTATCACTGCGCATATATCGAAAGACGGGCATTATTATATCCATCCCGACCCGACGCAATGCCGAAGCCTCACAGTGCGGGAGGCAGCGCGTCTGCAGACCTTTCCAGACAACTACTTTTTTTGCGGTCCACGTACATCGCAATACGTTCAGGTTGGTAATGCAGTGCCACCTCTCTTAGCCAAACAGATTGCGGGTATTGTTCATAACTTGCTTAAGCAAGCAAGTGTGACTCGTTGAAATGGAATTCCCCTGCCATTTTGATTTGAAGTCCTTTCGCAAGGTTTTACTCGCCTGGTGGAGTGAGAACCAACGTGATTATCCGTGGCGAAGGACAAGAGATCCGTATGCAATTGCCGTCGCTGAAGTACTTTTGCATAGAACTCGTGCAGATCAAGTTGTGCCGACGTATCGGGAATTTTTGAAGAAGTATCCCTCAGTCAGTCAACTGGCAAAAGCATCAATCAAAGAACTTAGAACTTTGATTTACCCATTGGGTCTGCACTGGCGCGTCGATTTGCTCTATGACATGGCTCAGGAGTTACATTTGAAGTTCAGGGATCTGATCCCCACCAGACGTGAAGATCTGGAATCACTACCAGGAGTCAGTCATTATATCGCAACCGCAATTCGGTGTTTTGCTTTTGGATATCCCGATGCGCTGCTAGACACGAATACCGTCAGGATATGCGGAAGGCTTCTGGGTATTTCTGTAACTGATGGATCAAGACGCAGCGAAAAATTCAGGAAACTGTTAGAGGCTCTTGTCGATACTAAAAACCCGCGGGAATTCAATTACGCTCTCCTTGACCATGGAGCGCTTATCTGTCGTAGTCGAAATCCACTGTGTAATGAGTGTTCAGTAAAGCAGCACTGTTGCTATGGTAGGCGCAAATTAAGGAGATAGTCTTGTCTGGCTGGACGGATATCTTACAGGACATCAAACAGCGACATCCGTTTCTCAGTCAACTCGAGGTCTGTGGATCGCAGGGCTTCTCATCAGAACTTCCTGAAGCTCTGCAAGCCAGTTTTGACATTGCAGAGAATCTGCGTTGCGGAGACCCCGATCATAAACGTCTGGCGATCATTTTCCCTCTCCTGCTATACTGTCCAGAGTGGATCGCTGTGGTGTGCTCTCTTTCAGCAGTTAAGCAGGAATTCCTCCCAACTATAGGGAATTTGGCACCCTTTTCTCCCGGTCAAAAATTGCTATTGGATGGTAGATTTATTGTAGAATATGTGCGACAGGAAATTAAATATGGAGATCCATTTATTGTTGTCCGAATGAGTGCTAAAAGCAAGGCTGGAGAGAAACCAACTAATACGGAGAAATGGTTCCGCATTAACGAAATTTTACGGTTTCAACCAACTGAGACCAGAAGACCCTTGACGCCGATACAGAACGTAGTTTCCCAATCTGATCATCTTCTTGACCGGCTTCTTGACATAAGATCTTTCGGCAATCGTTCTATTTTTACAAACGAAGTAGTGCTCGTCTCCCGGTTGACAAAGGTACGCCAATTCGCTGAGAAGACTCACATCGTTAATCCTGCATCTCCGGAGCAATCAGTTTCATTGCGCGATTTGTTTCAGTGGGGCGGTATAACGGTTGAAGGCGAACTTGAACAATGGGGCCACGAACAAATCGACGCGGAGCCTGTCATTGGAGTTGCTCCAGATCTTATCACACTCCGGGAATATCTGTCAGACCGCCAACGATCAGATATCCTTATCATTCTTGACAGTCGTCTTCCATTTGCCAACGATCTTCAGGCGCTTGATGAAATCCTCGATGAGGGTTTTTCAATCCTTGTTTTGATGGAACAAGGAAATATGTACGAATTTAGCCACCTTGAGAATCGTGGGTTCAAGACATGGACCTGGTCTGCTTCGGCATTAAGGCAGTTAAAGCGCGTTGAGAGTAGTGAGAAATCGAAACCTGAGATACCGTTCCATATTTTCAATCGTACAGTGCGCAACTACCGCGTCCGGCAAATTCAGTCCATATCATGTGATCTGTCAGTTCTGGATGGAGCGGCGGAGATGCTGCAGGCGATTGCTAAACGACTGCAATCAGACGATCCCGAACTCAATAATATCGTGGCGAAATCGTACAGAATTCTACTCAATCTATCTCGGTTATTGCGTCCGCTTTGTATAGACAACGGCTTTACACGAGATAAGATCTTGGGTGATCTTGAGCGGGTGAAGTCAGATGTTGAGTCGAAGTCGATTTGGCTGGACAAAACCGACATCGTGGCATTGTACGACTTACTTAAAGCAATCAGGGCTGTCTTGGTTAGTCCGAGTAACATCTCACAAAAGATAGATAAACTTGAAGGTGACTTTAAGAGTAGGCCTCGGAATATTCAAACTGCAATTGTCGTGGCGGATGCATCCGAAGTGTCCATCACTGAGGATTTTTGGAGGGAAAACGTTCCGAGGCGCAGATTTTCAGACTCTCACTTTGTTGCTTTATCTGAACTACGCGATGAGCGGGAATATGACCGTGTCGTCGTTTGTGGTTGGCTCGGTGCCAGCCGAATGAGGCAACTATACGATTCCTGCATCGCGCCGTCCATAACTGTTCTCACATACGCATTTGAGAAGACGTGGTTGCGTTCAGCCGTTTCCAGGTGGTGCAGTCAAACTGAGAAGTATGAGAAGGCGGAACTTAGTATTGGAGAAAAGGCGAAGATTTTTGAGACAAATCCGGTGAAATTTGAAAAAATGCACGATTCCAGAGTGCGGACAATACCTGCCGAAAACCGCAAGACCACGTTTGATATCGAAGACTTCGAACTTCGCCTCCGAACCTATCGACGAAACCTCTATGCCAACCCGTCTGTTTCAGGGGAAACTACAACAGAGGCACACTTTGTGGCTTTTTCTCGTGATACAATGGCGTATCTTCGTCCAAATCACAAAATGCCTGTAGTAACTGATTTCATCACTGGACACGCTGATGAATCAGCAGAAATTCCTTCGAGGGACGTCTCCCAGCTGAACGTCGGTGATTATGTGATGTTTCGAGAAGGTTCAGACAGTGACCTTCTTCGGGATCTGGCAGATGGAGCGCTTGATAGAGAGGGTAAGGGTGATCTTCGGCGAGTCGCCGGACTGTGGAAGAAAGCACTGAAAAAGTTCGTTTCTGAACATCCGGGTGGATTAGTGGGTGCCTTGGTCGAGTTGGAGAATGCGGGACTCAAACGCACCGAGATTACTATCCGTGGCTGGCTGAGCGACGAACATCGAATTGGCCCTCTCTATGAGAAGGATGTTGAAATCATCGCGCGTGTCAGCGGCAGTCAAGATCTTAAGCAGCAACTTGATTATGTTCGGCGGGCAATCTCAGAAGTTCGGGGTGCCCATCGTCAGGCGGCCCGCTTTCTTGCTCAGAAGCTCATTGCTCAAGTCCCCTTCATGCTACAACAAGGTATTGACGAATCGCACACGATAGAAATCGAAGATATCGGACGCGCTTTCGTCGTCCGTATTGAGGATGTCGATGAAGATGCAATTGAGGTCCCGATCAGCCACGTAAACTGCCTTCTCCAGGGTGAGTTCTGATGGCTCGGATGTTTCCACCCCACTATGCAGAAGGCATCAAGAGCACGGGAGAGAAACGAATATTTGATCGTCTACGGCGTGATCCTGCTACGACTGATTGGATCTGCCTACACTCTCTCAATCTTGCAAGGCATGTGAAGCGAGTCTATGGCGAGATCGACTTTGTAGTTCTGGTTCCCAATGAAGGCATTTTCTGTCTGGAAATCAAATCGGGAAGAGTAGCTCGCCGTGAAGGTGTTTGGACCTATACTGACAGATACGGGGATATATCCACCAGCACGGTTGGTCCTTTCAAACAGGCCAGAGATGGCATGTTTTCTTTACTTGAATCTGTCCGAAAACACTTTGGTCGACAACATCAATTCACCAGACTCCTGTATGGTTTTGGGGTGATGTTCCCGCACATCTCCTTTTCTCAGTATGATCCTGAGATCGAATCTTGGCAGGTTTATGATAGGGATTCCGGTCGCCAACCGATAAGCAGGTATATTCTCAATCTTGCATCAAACACCCGGCGCAACGTCCAATCCCAGGCCTGGTACAATGAACAGGGATCTCGCCCTTCGCGTTCAGATGTTCAGGAACTTCTGGATTTTCTGCGAGGCGATTTTGAGCGAGTCGTCAAACCAGCTGATCTGCTGATTGACACAGAGGAGCAGATCCTTCGGCTCACCCAAGAGCAATATCGCTGCCTTGATCAGCTTCAGGACAATCCGCGATGTCTGTTCGACGGTGGTGCCGGGACTGGCAAAACGCTGCTTGCGCTTGAATTTGCCCATCGGGAAGCATCATCAGGCAAAAGGGTCTTGATAATTTGCTTCAATAAGCTGTTGGGACAATGGCTTGCTTCACAGATAGGGGGCACAGTTTCCCGGTCAATTGAAGTTGACTACTTTCACCACTTTCTGGATCGCATAATTGTCGGTTCGAGTGTTGGCGATGAATTTCGTAGAGCGAAACATACTGAAGAACAAGACTATCTCTTTGGTGAGCTGTATCCCCTGTTTGCGCTTGATGCCCTTTCTGAAGACGTAATTGAACCGTATGATACGCTTATCGTTGATGAAGGTCAGGATCTTATTCGTTCCGAGTATCTGGATGTCTTTGATGGCCTGCTAAAAGGCGGGCTTGCCGGTGGCACATGGGCGATTTTCTGCGACTTCTTTCACCAGACGATTTATGGAGAGATTGATGAAAATACAATGCTTTGTGAGCTTGAACGACGCTCGCAGCAATTTACACGATTTCACTTGCTTACCAATTGTCGGAACACTCGTCCAATTGGGGAGGAAGTCTCGATCATTTCAGGGTTTGCCATACCGCCGTTTTTGCCTGCCAACGTAGAAGGGGTGCCTGTAAATTACGGATTTTTTAGAGATGACGTTGAGCAGTGTAAACAGATAGACGAAATAATCAACCAACTTCGCGCTGAAGGTATAAAAAGCGAAGCCACAACGATTCTATCCCCAGCAACGTTTGAACACTCCTGTCTTTTCGAACGCGATCGTAGATCCTTTAAGGTCACAGACTTCTCCAGATCAGGATTGCAGAAACGCATTCGGAATGTTATCAGATTCTCGACGATTCACGCATTTAAGGGACTTGAGAGTTCTGTCATTATCATTGCGGATGTTTCTCGCCTGCTTGATGACCGTAATCGGGCACTATTGTATGTGGGGATGTCTCGCGCCAGGTACAGGTTATATGTTTTGATTTCTAATTCTGCGAGAGACGAATACCGAGAAGCAATTCGCAGAAGTCTCCAGAAAGGAACAAGATGAGAGACCAGATCATGGACTTTTTGCGTGCCGAATTAGTCGGCCCGGATCCAGTTCCACCAGATGTCCAGAACAATGGTGAAGAAATCCTTGTCACCGATCCACCACGGTTGCGTTATGGTGCTGGTGTGCTTTTCCCACAGGGCGTGTCCGCGGAAAAGTCTGAAGATGTAGAAAGTACGGAAACGACGCAGTTTGAAGTAGAAATCGAAACAGGAGAAACGCAAATTGACGTTAAAGGAGACAATGGGAATAACGAAACTATTGAGGACCAGAGTGCCGAAGAAATTACCTCATTGACCAATTCTTTTTTGCCTTCTGCAATTGGTTTCAGTTGTCTGGCTACTTTACCGAAAGCTGGCTTTAGCGTAGAAGTCAATGCCGGAACCTATCATGCGGAACCCCGGAAATACACAACGAAAAGTGGTGAAACGAGAACAGGTCGTCAGTTTCTTCGCACACCGCTTGAATGTGTCCTAGAAGTTCCTTCTTCCGAGCTCGATGGCGAGGACATTCAAATGTGGTCCGGGAATATAAGAGACAATAAGGGTGAAGACCTTAATCTTCAGGTTCGGATTTTCAGCAGGCCCCGACAGTCAGGAGATGATGACAGGCCCCGTCGTCTCTTAACTATAGCGTTAATCAACTGCCACGAATCACCGACTGGCCGGGCTGAAAATAGCAAGTGCTTTTTTCAAATCGAACTCAGGTTACGGGCTGCTGACCAGAGTGCTCCATTTCTTGAGTATCCTGATCGAGAAGGCGAACCACTTGACCCGGAAGAGGATTCGTTGCGGCTTTTGTACCGTCATCGCAAGGCGTATGCGGTAGGCCATGGTTGTGCTGCTGACTGGAAAGAGGTAGGTGAAGGCCGTGCTGATATGATTAAGTCTGACATTATCCCAAGCTACGAGATCAAACCTATCGTTCCGACACGGTTTTCAGATCTTGATCTCAAAATGCATGATTTGAGCACACTTGGGGACGAAGCAGCCATAGATCCGATTCTTAACTCTCTGTGCGACAAATATCAGGTGTGGATAGATCAACAGGAAGTCACTGTGTATAGTCAGGACTTTCCTCAGGAATCTCAAGATGTTGCATTGCACCATATTGATAACTGCCGCGAATGTTTACGCCGTATGCGTTCCGGTCTGGATCTGCTTAAGGCCAATTCAATGGTTATGCGTGCCTTTCGGCTTGCCAACCGTGCAATGTTGCTTCAGCAATTGCACTTCATTCTTCCTTTGCGAAACTGGCCGGATACAAGTCAAAAGAAAATCGATCCTGTAACGTGGCCTGATCCGGATAATCCGCCGTCTGAACGTGGTTCCTGGTATCCCTTTCAGATTGCGTTTATTCTCATGAACCTTCGTTCGATTGCTATACCCGAGGACAATGAACATGATATCGTGGATCTGATCTGGTTTCCTACAGGTGGTGGTAAGACAGAAGCTTATCTTGGACTCACCGCATTTGTGATTTTCTTCCGACGCCTTCTCGATCCTGATGATGCAGGCACTACTGTGTTAATGCGTTACACTTTAAGGTTATTGACGACTCAACAATTCCAGCGTTCTGCATCGCTGATCTGTGCCTGCGAGATGATCAGACGTGAGTCAACTGAACTTGGATCGGATCCCATAACTGTCGGTCTTTGGGTAGGTGGAAGTCTCACACCCAATAAGCGAAGTGATGCGGTAAGAGCCTTTAACAACCTCAGTCAAGGTACAACACGTGATAATCCGTTTATTGTTCTTCAATGTCCCTGGTGTGGTGCTCAGATGGGACCTGTAAATATAAAAAATCGGGTCCGGATTTTTGGGTATGAGAAAAAGCTCCGCCCGTCGACAGTGAAATTTAGATGTCATGATTCAGCCTGTGATTTCTGCGGGGAGTTACCATTGAAGGTTATTGATGAGGAAATCTATGAATCTCCACCAACACTGCTTATTGGGACCGTTGACAAATTTGCGCTATTGCCCTGGTTTCCGAATGCACGCGCTCTCTTTGGCATCAGAGACGGAGATAATGTCTCACCACCAAACCTGATTATCCAGGATGAATTACACCTGATCTCTGGTCCATTGGGTTCAATGGTTGGCCATTATGAAACAGTCATTGAAGAACTATGCTCTCAAATAAAAGATAACCATAAAATCAGGCCAAAAATCATCGCATCAACGGCGACCATTTCTCGTGCAAAAGACCAGGTCAAATCCCTGTATGCAAGGGAAGTGTTTCTCTTTCCTCCTCAGTGCTTGCGTGCTGGCGATTCGTTTTTTGCTGAGGAAGACGGCAGTTCGCCGGGCAGATTGTATGCTGGCGTTCATGCATCAGCGCTATCGTCGCACGTTACGGCGCAAGTGCGGGTAATTGCAGCCCTACTACAGGCCGTACTATCGGCTAACGTGTCCAGTGAAAATGATCGAGATCCTTACTGGACCTTGATAGAATACTTCAATAGTTTGCGGGAACTTGGTCACGCTGCTACGCTTATACGTGCTGACATTTACGGACATCTGAGCGCGATGTGGGGCCGCAAAAAAATCAAAAAGACTTGTACTATTGATGAACGAAGATTCATCAACCAGGTACTCGAATTAACCAGCCGTATTTCCAGCACAGAAATACCTGAATCCCTTCAAAAGCTGGAACTTGAGTACCCCTCACAGGATCAACCCGTAGACATTTGTCTCGCGACTAATATGATCTCCGTCGGTATTGACGTTCCCCGACTTGGTTTAATGGCGGTAGTTGGACAGCCGAAGACCACTTCTGAATACATTCAGGCCACCAGCCGGGTAGGACGCCGGAAACGAGGTCCTGGCTTGGTTATCCCCATCTACAACACTGGCAAACCCCGTGATCGCTCACATTATGAACATTTTCGGTCATTTCATGCGAGTATTTACCGCCATGTTGAACCAACCAGTGTGACTCCGTTTGCTGCTCCTGTTAGAGAGCGTGCTCTTCACGCCCTTCTGATCACACTCGTCCGGTATTGGGGTTCTTCTGATACAAGGGATCGACCTCAACCATTTCCTGACGTCGGCCTATTAGAGAGTGTCCGTTCAGTCATTGGGGAACGTGTTTCAGATATCGATCCCGATGAACTTGATTTGACTCTTGACTATTTCGAAGAACTCACAAGTGAATGGCAGCGGATTCTTCCACCAGTTTATGGCAGTTTTGGTACATCCGGTCCCGAGATACCTTTGATGTATCCAGCCGGGTCTGAGCCCTTGGAAGATTGGATCGGACGTTCATGGCCTACGCCATCTTCAATGCGGAATGTAGATGCCACTTGCGAAGCAAATACCATCCGGCAGTATCCTGAATCAGATGAGGTAGATTAATATGAAGTCGATACGACGATCTCAACTCATTTCTCCCTGGGGAATCGGTAGCATGGTTGACTTTCCTGGTGATGAATCTTTGATGGTATGTGGTCTTGATGCCTGGCCGTTTGCAAAACCAAACGAAGAATGCCCGGTAGAATTCAAGTTTGAAGAGGAACGTCTTCAGAAACGATTACGAGTCGACCATTTTCGCTTGCCTCCTGACTATCGGAGACCTTCAGACAGAGTGCAGCATCCGAACCTGAAAATTCCTTTTGTTCGCTTTCCTCGATGGCACAATTGTCCTCGATGCGGCAACATGCAAGAACTTGCTCCCTTTGGCGGTCCGCAGCAGTGCAATGCCCCGAACTATGCCGAAGGTCTAAGCTGTGTTTCTATGAATCACCGAAGGCGGCCAGGATTGATACCTGTTCGTTTTGTGGCGGTTTGCGACCAGGGTCACATTCAGGATTTCCCTTTTATGGAGTGGGTCCATCGCAGCGATGTTTGTGCGCCTGATTGTAAGCTGCGCTTGCGTGCAGGAAGGAGTGCAGCAGGACTCTCCGGGATCACAATTCAGTGCTCCTGTGGTAAATCTCAATCGATGTCCGGTGCTTTCAATGAAGATGCATTGGAGAATGTGAATGTGTCATGCGGCGGATTGCGTCCCTGGCTAGGTGACATGACGCCCGAGTTGACAAAGTGTGGCAACAGACTTCAAACACTACAGCGTGGTGCATCTAATGTCTACTTTGCTCATGTCGCAAGTTCGATTTACCTGCCGCTATGGGGTGAGGAGAGTTCTCGACGTGTCGTTGAGTTGCTGGAAGATCCAGAGATATGGCAGGTGCTTTCCAACGGTTTAGCAGATGGCAAGATTGACTTACAAAGGTGCGAGTTACTTTGCCAGTTTGGAAAGTGTAAAGGGGCCGACCCCCAAGAACTGGCCAAAGCAGCACAACGACGCCTTGATGGTGAAACGGTATCTGTCGAGGATGGTGAGCAAACTGAGGAAAAATTCAGGCAAGCTGAATATGAGGCAATGACAACAGCTCGAGGCAGTGAACAAACAGACCTCTACATTGTCGCAAAAGGTCGGGCTGAATATAATCCCCCTGTTCAAAACGCTTTTGCAGACATTATGTTGGTACGAAAATTACGGGAAACGCGTGCCTTTTACGGTTTCTCACGATGTTTGCCTGATGATGGTAGAAGTTCCCAAAGACATATTGAAGATCTGCGGCTTAGTACTTCAATCAACTGGCTCCCCGCCATAATGGTCCGAGGCGAAGGTATATTCCTCAATCTGGATAAGGATAGATTAGCGACCTGGGAGCAGAATCCTGGTGTTGTTGAACGAATTACCAGACTGCGGAACGATTACAACGAAGTCCGGCAACACCGTGGGCAGAGCAAAAGGCAATTCTCCCCAAAATTCGTCCTGATTCACACGATGGCTCATCTGTTGATTAACCAGCTCTGTTTTGAGTGTGGCTATGGTAGTGCATCGCTTCGTGAACGTATCTACTGTGATGAAGAAGATCCTTCCTGTTCAATGAGCGGGGTACTGATTTACACAGCATCAGGAGACTCTGAAGGAACTATGGGTGGTCTTGTCAGACAGGGAGAACCGAACAGGCTTGAACAAGCTTTGATCCGGGCGCTTCGGACCGCGCACTGGTGTTCATCTGATCCGACCTGTGTGGAGAGTAAAGGTCAAGGCCCTGATTCGTGCAACCTGGCTGCCTGTCATGCCTGTGCCCTTCTGCCTGAAACTTCCTGTGAGGAAGGCAACCGTCTGCTGGACAGAGCGATGGTGGTTGGTTCACCTGAACGACCAGAGATGGGTTTTTTCTCTGAATTTCTACACGGCCTTTGATGAACAGATGTGACAAGTTTCCGGTGAGAAAGTAGGACCGAAAATGAGGTGTGTTGCTGTGGGCCCTTGATGGCTGGACTACGTGGCGCAAAACACCCAAGATAGCAATCGCGAATTTGAACCTCAAGTACGTAAATTCAGATTTAAATTGGGATATGATGAAGTAAAGACGTAGAGAGGCGGGGGTAATTGAATTCTACTTCAACAACAACCCTCCCGCTGCAGGGCGGGCGGGTTTTCTGTTCCGGGGTCTCAACGTCTTTCAATTTCCAGGTTGCGGAACCAGATCCGGCTGTCGTGGTCCTGAAGCCCGATGAACCCGGTTTCGGTCATTTCGCAGTATGCCCGGTTGAATTTGTTGGGGGTGCCGTCGGGGTTCCGTCCCGGGGTGGTCCAGCGGCTCAGGTCCATTTCGGTGACTCGTTCACCGTTCAGATCAACCCGGATGTTGTCGTCCACGGCGCAGAGGACCATGTGATTCCATTCGCCCGCGGGTTTGCAGGCGTTGTGCGTGGGGGCATGGACATCATACACGGCGCCGCAGCACTTGGCGGTTGCGGGGCTCCGGCCGTGCGTGTCCAGGATCTGGATTTCGATGCCGGTCTGCACGGGGTCGTCCAGATCGGTCCATCGGAAGAAGACGCCGCTGTTGGCGCCGGGCGGGTGCTTGAACTCGAGCGACAGCTCGAAATTCCTGAACAGGTCGTTCACATAATACAGGTATCCCCCTTTTTCCCCGGTGCAGTAGATACGACCTCGATCCACCGTCCAGCCGTCCGGATTGCCGGTGGCTGACCAGCCGTTGAGGGTTTCGCCGTCGAAGAGTTGCATGTTTTGTCCCTTCAATGATTGTGTTGTGGAAACCGGCAGCCACGGGGCCTATCCCGTCTGCCGGGGTCAACTGCCGGAGTACGGGAACCGTCGCCGGGCAATATCTGCCAAACCGGATGAAAATCAAAGCGAAAGTCACACTCGGCTGAGGAGGGATAAAGATGGTAGGTCGACTTGCATGCGGGCTTTGTTTCCTTGTTCTCTTCCCGCCCGGCGTTCACGCCGACAACTGGCCGCAATGGCGCGGCCCGCAGCAGAACGGGGTGGGTTCGGCCACGAATCTACCTGTGTCCTGGAGTCTTGAAAAGAACATTATCTGGAAGGCTGAATTACCCTCGTGGAGCGGCAGCACGCCGATTGTCTGGAACGACCGCATTTTTCTGATGTCTCCGTCACCCGCGCAAAAGCCGGAGGAACGGGAGCCTGGCGGGCCGGAGATATTCATTGTATGCCTTTCCAGAAAGGACGGCAGTGAACGCTGGCGGCGCAAGTTGGACGAAGGCAACGAACTCTGGCGCAAGCACAACGATACGTCGCCTTCGCCCGTTACGGACGGCGCGCACGTGTGGGCCGTTACGGGAAACGGCGTTGTAGCGTGCCTGAATATGGATGGCAAGGTCATGTGGTCGCGCGATATGCAACGGGACTACGGCGAATTCGGCCTCAACTTCGGTTACGCGTCTTCACCGATCCTGTACGACGGCAAGCTCATCCTGCAGGTCCTTCACGGATCGTACACGGATGAACCGTCGTATATCGTTGCGCTGGACGCCGGGAGCGGTAAGGAAGTATGGCGCGAAACGCGTGCGACCGACGCCATAAGGGAGTCACCCGATTCGTACACAACACCCGCACTGTTGAATCAGGGAGGAAAGACTCAGATTGTCATTACGGGCGGGGATTGCGTGACGGGGCACGATCCGGCAACGGGACACGAAATTTGGCGGGCGAATGGATTGAACCCGGAACAGCGGGGGAACTATCGAATTGTGGGCTCTCCCGTGGTGGTCGACGGCATGATCTATGCGCCGACCCGGCGGCGTCCGCTGCTGGCCCTGGCGGCTGGAGGGACCGGCGATGTCTCCGGAAACGTGAAATGGAAGTGGGAGGGCGCCGCCGCTCCGGATGTGCCCACACCGGTCTGTGACGGGAGGTACTTCTACATGGTTGACGATCGCGGCCTGGCGACGTGTCTGGACGCGAAGACCGGCGCCGTTGTCTGGGGTCCCGAGAGAACGGCACAGGGCACAGTGAGCGCTTCGCCGCATCTCGCCGACGGCAAGCTGTTCCTCCTGAACGAATATGCCGTAACGACCGTACTGGCCGCCGGCCCGAAGTTCGAAGTCCTCGCGACCAATGAACTGGACGATACGTACACACTCTCGTCTCCGGTGTCCTCCGGATCGCAGCTTTTTTTGCGGACGGCAACGCACCTGTACTGCATCGGGCACAAAAGTGATTAACCTCAATTCGAAAAAAAACTACAGTCAAATTTACCACAAAAGGCATGAATGCGGGTAGAGGGTAGCCAAAAAGCGGAGAGACGGGAGCCGGTAGAGGGTAGAGATTACCTGCCTTGTGAGGCTTCTTTTCGTGCCGGAGGCAAGGAGGGATAAATTAACGGGCAAGGATATCTTCTCCCGTCTTACGTCTCCCGTCTACCCGCATCTGAGGGGCCGGGAGGAGAGGTTCCGAACTTGTCCAGTGACCCGGTGTATCCTGGTAATCCGCCGTCTAATCGCCTTTATTAACCAGTACGTATTCGAATTTACGTTCACGAAGAATTACGAATCAGGGTTAAGAATTGGCGATCAGTGCGAATCCGGTTAGGCGTTGACATGCAAATGCAGAATTATATATTGGTGCCGTTTCTGATACGTATCCGGAATCGGAGAAGGGGGAACTTATGGCCAGGCAACTGAACATCGGCCTTCTGGGTTATTCGTTCATGGGCAAGGCGCACACCAACGCGTTCCGCAAGGTGTCGATGTTCTTTCCCGATACGGGCGTCGAACCGGTCATGAAGGTGATCTGCGGTTCAAACCGGGAGAACGTGGCGGAGGCCGCGCGGACGTTCGGATGGGAGGAGTACGATACGAACTGGGAGAATGTGGTCGCCCGTGACGATATCGACGTCATCGATATCTGTACGCCCGGGAATCTGCATATGCCGATGGCGATCGCCGCCCTCGAGGCCGGCAAGCACGTCATCTGCGAGAAGCCGCTTGCAAACAACCTGGACGAAGCCAGGGCCATGCTGAGTGCCGCGGAGAGTACCGAAGCAAAGACGATGGTTGCGTACAACTACCGGCGCGTTCCTGCGGTTGCGCTGGCCAGACAGTTGATCGAAGAGGGCCGGATCGGGCAGATCTATCACTGGCGGGCGGTGTACCTTCAGGACTGGATCATCGATCCGGATTTCCCCATGGTGTGGCGTTTCGAGAAGGACAAGGCGGGCTCCGGTCCGCACGGGGACTTGAACGCGCACATTATCGACCTCGCGCTGCATCTCGTGGGAGACATTCATTCCGTCGTGGCCGCCGATACCACCTTTATCAAGGAACGACCGCTGGCGGAATCGATCGACGCGTCTCTGGGCGCCACCGGCGGTCAGTCCGATCGGATGGGGACGGTAACGGTGGACGACGCAACGCTTTTCCTGGCGAGATTCGCGAACGGCGCGCTCGGTTCGTTCGAGGCCACCCGCTTTGCCGCTGGCAGACGCAACCACAACCGGTTCGAGATCAACGGAAGCAGTGGAAGTATTGCGTTCAACCTGGAAAAGATGAACGAACTTCAGTTTTATTCCAGGGAGGACGAAGGGCATATTCAGGGTTTTCGCGAGATTATTGTGAACGAAGGCGTACATCCGTACATATCGGCCTGGTGGCCGCCGGGCCATATCGTCGGGTGGGAGCATACATTCGTGCACGAGGTCAAGGACTTTTTCGAAGCGATCGCCAATGACCGGGAGGCTTCACCGAATTTCAGGGAAGGCGCGCGGGTCCAGGCCGTACTCGAGGCGGCCGGCGATTCGGCGAAATCGGACCGTTGGCGGGATGTCCCGGACGTGTAAACCCCGGCATCCGTCTGCTGGCTTCGCAGCACCGGGCGCATATGGAAGGAGCGATGGATATGGCGAGACCATGTACTTTGTTTACGGGCCAGTGGGCCGACCTCCCCCTCGAGGTCATGGCGGAGAAAGCGGCCTCGTTCGGATACGACGGCCTGGAACTGGCCTGCTGGGGAGACCATCTGGACGTCCGTGAAGCGGCCTCCAGCGACGGCTATTGCCGGAGCCGGCACGAAATCCTGGAAAAGCACGGGCTGAAGTTCTGGGCGATCAGCAATCATCTCGCGGGTCAGGCGGTTTGCGACAATATCGACGAACGCCACCAGTCGATACTGCCCCCGCACGTATGGGGCGACGGCGAACCGGAAGGCGTGAAACGACGGGCGGCCGAGGACATGATGACGTCGGCGGAAGCGGCAAAGGCGCTGGGCGTCAGCGTGGTGAACGGTTTTACGGGATCGTCCGTCTGGCACCTGCTGTATTCGTTTCCGCCGGTGTCCCCGGATGCGATCGACGCCGGTTTCCGGGATTTCGCGGATCGATGGAATCCCATTCTCGATGCGTTTGCGAAGCACGGCGTCCGGTTTGCTCTCGAGGTGCATCCAACGGAAATCGCGTTCGATATCGCCTCTGCCGCACGGGCGGTCGCGGCGGTGGGTGGCCGGAGCGAGTTCGGCTTCAATTACGATCCGAGCCACCTCGTCTATCAGAACGTGGACTACGTGGCGTTTATCCGGGAATTCAGGGACCGCATCTATCACGTGCATATGAAAGACGCGTACCTGTCGCCGATGCCCACGCGAGCGGGGATTTTCGGCGGCCACACCGAGTTTGGCGACCCCGATCGTTCCTGGGATTTCAGGTCTCTGGGTCGCGGCAGCGTGGACTTTGAAGAGATCGTACGTGCCCTGAATGACATCGGCTATGGCGGGCCCCTGTCCGTGGAGTGGGAAGACTCGGGGATGGACCGGGAACATGGGGCGGCGGAAGCATGCGCCTTTGTGAACAGCGTGGATTTCGAACCGTCGGCCGTGGCCTTCGACGCGGCGTTCGCGGAGTAGTTGACGGATGTTGGATTCACGCGTTCCGTCCAGGTAGCCGATTGCTGAATCGCAACTTGCGATAGGGACGCGGAACCCGCGGTCAGCAGGGCGTGTCACCAGGCCTGCCGGCCGCTTTTTCTTAGAAGCTGTGTTGGCATTCCCGGTGCGAAAACCGCAGGGGACTTTAATACAACTTCGGAAGGAGAGATCGTCGTGTGGATGCGCTTTCTGATTCTGTTCCTGTTGTCTGCCGTCGTTGCCTGCGAGGCCGATCGCCCCAGGACACTGGTGTTTGGCAGGGGCGGCGATACTGTGGGGCTGGATCCCGCACTGGAGACCGACGGTGAGTCATTCAAGGTCTGCGACAATATCTACGACAACCTTGTCACCTTCAGGCCGGAAAACACCGAATTGGCGCCCGGCCTGGCGGCGTCCTGGACCGCGTCGGACGACCTGAAAACGTGGACCTTCAAGCTCAGGCGAAACGTCTTGTTTCACGACGGCACACCGTTCAATGCGGACGCCGTGGTGTTCTCGCTTGCCCGGCAGTTCAAGCCCGACCATCCATTTCATCGTGTGGAAGGCGCGTTTCAGTATTGGAACAGCATGTCGATGAGTGAAATCGTCAGCGACGTGAAGAAAGTGGACGATCATACGGTCTCCATAGAGCTGACGCGTCCCAATGCGCCGTTTCTGTCGAATCTCGCGATGAATTTCTGCGGGATCGTGAGCCCCTCCGCCGTACGGAAGCACGGCGCGGACTTTCCCAGGCACCCCGTGGGCACGGGTCCGTTTCGATTTGTGCAGTGGATCAAGGACGACCGCGTGGTGCTGGAGCGAAATCCCGACTATTGGGGCGATGCGCCTCAGATCGACAGGCTTATCTTCAGGAGCATTCCGGAGAATTCCGTGCGCCTGATCGCGCTCATCCAGGGTTCGATTGACGGAATGGACCATCTGGTGCCCGACTTTATTCCGAATATCGAAGAACACCCACACCTCCGGCTCCTGACTCAGCCGGGTATGAACGTCGGGTATATGGCCATGAATATGGACCGGGCGCCGTTCCACCTTCTAAAGGTGCGAAGGGCGGTGAACCACGCCATCAACAAACAGGCGCTGGTGGACAATCTGTATCAGGGTCTTGCATTGCCGGCGGTCAACCCGATTCCACCCTCGATGTGGAGCTATCATGAAGGGGTCGAAGGATACGGCTACGATCCGGAACGGGCCCGGGCGCTGTTGTCCGAGGCCGGCTATGCGGAGGGATTCGAGACCACGCTATGGGCCATGCCGGTGCCGCGCCCGTATATGCCGCAGCCAAGAAAAATCGCCCAGGCCATCCAGGCCGACCTGCAGGCAGTGGGTATCCGGGCCGAAATCGTGAGCTACGAATGGGGAACCTATTTGGACAAGGTTTCCAGAGGGCAGCACGATATGGCGCTCCTTGGCTGGACGGGCGACAACGGCGATCCCGACAATTTCCTGTACGTCCTGCTCGACAAGAGCGCCGCGCAACATCCCGCCAACAATATAGCGTTCTACCGCAGCGACGAACTGCACGAGGTGCTGGTGCAGGCGCAGCGGGAGGTGGACCTCACCGTCAGGACCGGGCTTTACCGGAAGGCGCAGGAAATCGTGTTCCATGATGCGCCCTGGGTGCCCCTGGTGCACGCGGCGCAGACCGCCGCATTCAAGAAAACGGTAACCGGCTTCACGCTTCATCCTACCGGCAGCAAGTGGTTCCAGAACGTGCGGATCGCGGAAACGGATTGAACGCGCAGGAACGTCCGCATGGCGACCCCGGATCCGGAACCTGAGAGGCAATGCGAGTGATGGGCGTCTACATCCTGAAACGGCTGTTTCTCCTTGTCCCCATGCTGCTGGGAATCGTCGTCCTGGTTTTCCTGATGGTACACTTCGTCCCGGGCGACCCGGCGCAGGTGATGCTGGGTGAGCGGGCCAGCGCGGAACAGGTGGCGGAGCTGCGCAGGCAACTGGGACTGGACCAGGAGTTGCACGTTCAGCTCGGTCTGTACCTGTGGGGACTGGTACAGGGCGACCTGGGGCGATCCTTCAAATCCCATGCGAAAGTCTCCTCCGAGTTGCTGGCCAGGTTTCCCGCCACGCTCGAACTGACGTTGGTCAGCATGTTGCTGGCCTGCGGCGTCGGGATCGTTGCGGGCGTGGTTTCGGCATCCCGAAAGGGAACCGTCATGGATTACCTCGGTATGACGGTTTCCCTGGCGGGGCTGTCGATGCCGATTTTCTGGCTGGGCCTGATGGTTATTCTGGTGATGTCGGTCTTTCTGGGGTTGTTCCCCGTATCGGGACGGCTCAGCACCCATCTTTTCATTCCGAAGGTGACCGGACTCTATCTGGTCGACAGCCTGCTGGCCCGTGACTTGAGGGCTTTCGGCGACGCCGTCTGGCATCTCGTGCTGCCCGGTCTTACGCTGGGCACCGTGCCGATGGCGGTGATCGCTCGGATGACGCGATCCAGCCTCCTTGATGTTCTCAAGGAGGATTACGTACGAACGGCGTGGGCGAAGGGACTGTCGGAACGGATCGTCATCTTCCGGCATGCGCTGAAGAATGCGTTCATTCCCGTGTTGACCGTAATCAGCCTGCAGTTCGGATTCCTGCTCGGTGGCGCCGTCATTACGGAGACGATCTTCGCGTGGCCGGGGGTGGGACGGTGGCTGCTGCTGGCTGTTTATTCGAGAGACTTCAGGGCCGTTCAGGGCGGGGTACTGCTGGTTGCGTTGATGTTCGCGCTCATCAATCTCATCGCGGACGTGATGTACGCGTGGCTGGACCCGCGCATCAGACACCGGAAGAACGCATGAACAGGTCATCCCATCCGGCAGGGGGTACGTTAATTGAAGCCGACATGCCGCAGGTCCTGCCCGGCGCAGGCTGGGGCGGGCTGTTCTGGAAACGGCTCCTGAAGAACCGTCTGGCGGCCGCGGGCGGCGTGCTGCTGCTTGGCTTCCTGTTGCTGGCTATCGCCGCGCCACTGGCGGCGCCGCATGATCCCTATGCCCAGAATCTCTATGAACGTCTCCAGCCGCCGTCGCTGGCGTATCCGTTCGGCACGGACGACTTTGGAAGGGACGTTCTGAGCCGCGTCATTCACGGTGCGCGGATTTCGCTGCGGATTGGGGTTGCCGCGGTTCTGATCGCACTGGTACTGGGCGTTCCCATCGGCCTCGTGTCCGGGTACTGGGGCGGCGCGCTGGATCAGGTGTTGATGCGTGCGATGGACCTGATGCTCGCATTTCCCAGCATCCTCCTGGCTATCGCCATTGTGGCGATCCTGGGCCCCGGGTTGGAGAATGCGATGCTGGCGGTCGGAATCGTCGCGGTGCCCCAATACGCCCGGCTGGTAAGAGCATCCGCGCTGTCCGTGCGCGGACAGGACTACGTTCAGGCTGTCCGGGCGCTTGGCGCGGGGGATTTCCATATCCTGTTCTTTTCGGTTCTCCCGAACTGTCTGACGCCCCTGATCGTGCAGTCCACGCTCGGTCTGGCTACCGCAATCCTCGATGCGGCGGGTCTGAGTTTCCTGGGATTGGGGGCGCAGCCGCCCGCGCCGGAGTGGGGCGCCATGCTGACCGGCGGACGGGAACTGGTGCTGCGGGCGCCGTGGGTATTGACGTTTCCTGGCGTGGCGATTTTCCTGACCGTATTGGCATTCAACCTGCTTGGCGACGGATTGCGCGACGCCCTGGATCCAAGGACCTGACCAGGCCGGAGAAAGCTTTTGACTTCCCTTTTCGTGTGGCGTATATTTCGCTTACACAGAAAGGAGGTGGTCAAATGAGCGAAATGACCAGTGGAGGTGGCTGTAGTTAGGTGCGCTGCCGGGTGCGGGAGAACATCTCGTCTGGTAACGCGCCTGGCGAATCTAAACAGCCATCGAAAGACAGGCGATCCGTCGTATTGACGGGCCCCGGCGACTCGTGCGGGGCGCCGTGAGATGGAAGCCGTCTCAAGAGTTGCGCCGTGAGGAGATGTGGCCGGTGTACCGGCTCCCGAATCGCGGCGCATTTTTTTGAGGGGTGTGTTGACAAAGTCGCTTTGCGGCCGGGAACCGGGCGTGGTCCGGAGGGACTCTTGAAATGGGCTGAATCGGGTTTATGCTTGACAAAGTCACACGGGCTCTATATCTTCTGAGGCTTGACAATGCGTGGAATTGTCACGGAGAGGGGGTGAGTTTGAATTCGGCGTCGATGCGGACGCCGTTCGGATTTATGAATACGCCAAGCGCTAAAAAGTCTGACGTCGAACGCAGGTGGTTTCTGGCTGATGCCGAGGGTAAGGTGCTGGGTCGTTTTGCCAGCGAGGTTGCCCGGATCCTGATGGGCAAACACAAGCCGTATTTTACAACCCACGTGGATACCGGCGATCACGTTATCGTGGTCAACTCCGACAAGATTACGGTCAAGGGCGCGAATAAACCGGACCAGAAGGTGTATACACGATTCAGCGGATATCCAGGCGGCCTGAAAACCAAAACCCTCAAGCGGGCGCTCGAAACGCAGCCGGAGTTCGTGCTGGAGCATGCGATACGGGGAATGTTGCCACGCACGAAACTGGGTCGCAGGATGATGAAGAAGGTCCGGATTTACGCGGGTCCCGATCATCCGCACGACAGTCAAGCGCCCGAAGCGATCGACCTTGCTTGAATCCCGCAGTTTGAAGGAATCGATGAACGAGAGGAGGTAGGGTCTTGGCAGAGATCCTTGCTTCTGCCAGAGGCCGGCGCAAGTCGGCAACGGCAAACGTGAAGCTGTTTCCCGGATCCGGGGAAATCACCATCAACGGCAGGCCGATACTGGATTATCTGAAGCGAGAGACGCTGGTGATGATCGTCGAGCAGCCGCTGACGGTTACGGAGACGGTTGGACAATACAACATCGTTGCCAGCGCCAAGGGCGGTGGTCTCAGCGGCCAGGCCGGGGCCGTTCGGCTGGGTATCGCCAGGGGCCTGCTTGCCCTGAACGAAGAGCTCAAGACGCCGCTGCGCGAGGCCGGGCTGTTGACCCGCGACGCGCGAGAGGTGGAGCGTAAGAAGCCGGGCCGCCCGGGCGCGCGCAAACGGTTCCAGTTTTCCAAGCGCTGATCGATGGATGTTCAGCCATCGGCGTGTCGCGCACGTGGCGACGCGCCTATTTCACATGTGTCCCGACCTCAGACCGGGTGTCGGTTTCCGACTGGTCTGCGGAATGACGGTCACAGAGGATTAACCTGAAGTATCAGAAGCTGTTTTAAAATCACTGGTGAGTTCCCGAGCGCGAGCGAAAAAGTGACGGTCAAGGCGGGCGAACCCGCCCATATACTAATGTATCGTGGCTGCGCGCCCCTCGCCACTCTTGGGTGGGTTTGGCCAACGCCGACCGGCGCTTTTGCAGCCGCGCGAAGACCGCCGGGGTTTTTAAAGCAGCTTCAATGGAGGGGTGTATGGCTGTTGTAGAAATGAAGGCCCTGCTGGAGGCCGGTGTCCACTTCGGGCACCAGACCCGCCGCTGGAACCCGAAGATGAGAAAATTCATCTTCATTGAACGCAACGGCATCTACATCATCGATCTGCAGAAAACGCTGAGGCAGATCGAAGAAGCCTACCGTGTGATCAGCGAGGCCGTGGAACGCGGTGAATCGATACTTTTCGTGGGGACCAAGAAGCAGGCGAAGGACGTGATTCTTCGCGAAGCGAAGCGCTGCGAGATGTTCCACGTAACCGAGCGCTGGCTTGGGGGCATGCTGACGAACTACCAGACCATTCGCCAGAGCATACGGCGCCTCGAATCGCTCGACAAGATGGGCGCGGACGGGACCTACGATAAGTTGACGAAGAAAGAGGTACTGCGGCTGGAGCGCGAGCGTGAGAAGCTGGAGCGGTCCTTGAGCGGTATCCGTGATATGGGCCGCCTGCCCGGACTGGTATTCGTGGTCGACATAAAGAAGGAAAAGATCGCCGTACATGAAGCGAGACGTCTCAATATTCCGGTCGTGGCCATCGTCGACACCAACTGCAATCCGGACGACGTCGACTATCCGATTCCAGGAAACGACGACGCCATCCGGTCCATCGGACTCATCACACGCCTGGTCGCCGACGCGGTGCTGGAGGGACATAAGATCCGAATAGAAGGTCCCGATCGTACGGACGACGAACCCCAGATGCTTGGTCCCGAGATTACCGAAATCACCGAAGTCAACGAATAACGTCCGGAAGGCGCACGCCTGCGGGGAGAACAAATGGCTATTTCTGCGAAGATGGTTCAGGAACTGCGGGCCAAGACCAATGTGGGGATGATGGATTGCAAGAAGGCCCTCGTCGAGAGCGACGGGGATATGGAGAAGGCCATCGAGCTGCTGCGGACGCGTGGCGTCGCCAAGGCGGAAGACCGTGCGAACAGGACGGCGAAGGAAGGTTTGATTACGTCTTACATTCACACCGGCAGCAAGCTCGGCGTGATGCTGGAGGTCAACAGCGAGACCGATTTCGTTGCCCGAACGGATCAGTTCCAGACTTTCGCCAGGGACCTTGCAATGCACATCGCCGCCAGCGCGCCGGTTGCCGTGAGCCGGGACCAGCTGGATGAGGCGAACATCGAACGGGAACGAAGGATCTTCAGGCAGCAGGCGCTGGATGAGGGTAAGCCCGAACGGGTTCTCGACCGGATCGTGGAAGGGCGTCTGGAGAAGTATTATCAGGATGTCTGCCTTATGGAACAGCCTTTCGTGAAGGATCCGGACAAGACCGTAAGAGACCTGTTGATGGATCTGATCGCCCAGTGCGGCGAAAACGTGACCGTCAGACGGTTCGAGCGGTTCGTTCTTGGAGAGGAGAGCTGAGTTTTTCACGAAGGGATGCAGGACATGGTTGACGAGATTCTTTCAGAGACCAGGCAATCGATGACGAGAGCCGTGGAAGCGTTTCAGCACGAAATGTCAACGGTTCGAACGGGACGGGCAAACACGGCGCTGCTGGACAACATTCGCGCCGAATATTACGGCGCCCAGGTGCCGCTGAACCAGGTTGCGACCATCGGCATACCGGAGCCGAGGCTGATCGTACTTCAGCCGTGGGACAAGAGCGCGATTCCGGCCATTGAAAAGGCCATCCAGACGTCGAACCTGGGCCTCACGCCGTCCAGTGACGGGACCGTTATCCGCTTGCCGATACCCCACCTGACGGAGGAACGCCGCACGGAACTCGTGCGCGTGGTGCGCCAGATGGCGGAAGACAGCAAGGTCTCGGTTAGAAATGCCAGGCGAGACGCCAACGAGATGTTGAAAGACGGTCAGAAAGAGGGCGAGATACCTGAAGACGACTCCAGAAAGGGTCAGGACCAGGTGCAGAAGCTGACCGACGATTTCGTGGCGGAAATCGACAAGTTGCTGGCGCGGAAGGAAGAGGAGATCATGGAGGTCTGAGTCCCTTATGCCGTCCGCAACCAATCGCTGCTTTCCGGTCTTCCGAGGGTGGCGGTTTTTGTTTGCGTGTTGTACAACCCTCCCAGTGTAACGTGAGGTAATCAAGAGGATCTAAAGAACAGACAGATGAGCGAGCGGGAAAAGAGATCGGTAGCCGTCCAATGATAGAAAAGCACTACGATATATCGTTTATTGCGAACCTGGCGCTGCGGGAAAAGCAGATCCAGCAGAACTACCGGCCAATCATTGCCGTTCACAAGTGGTTTGCTCGACGTCCGGGGACGCTGTTCCGCGGATTACTGCTGTCAGAATTCCTGGACCGACCAATTCAAGAGACCTATTATAGGTCAAATGACCTCTCCGGTCGTCATGTTTCCGATCCGTTTATGGGCGGAGGTATTCCGATTCTGGAAGCAAACCGCGTCGGCTGTGATGTCACCGGATTCGACATAAACCCGATGTCATACTGGATTGTCAGACAGGAAATCGAGTCTCTCGATCTCCGTGCGTATGGGCAAGCCGCTGAGACCCTTCGAGACAGATTAGAGAAGGAAATAGGAAACCAATATCGAACACAATGCACACTATGCGGCTCGAATACTGCCCAGACCAAATACTTCCTATGGGTAAAAGTCAAGTCGTGTCATCAATGCCAAAGCGATATAGATCTCTTTCCCGGCTACCTGCTCTCCGCAGATTCCAGGCATCCAAGAAACGTTTTGATTTGCCCGAACTGCGGAGAACTGATCGAATGCAGCGATCGAAATTCCCCTGGTCATTGCACTTACTGTGATACGAAACTCACATTGAATGGACCTGCGAAGCGAAACCGTTGCCGGTGTTCGGCTTGTGGGGCCGAAAATAAGTATCCTGACCCAAACTCCGGACCTCCAAGGCACCGTCTTTTTGCATTGGAATATCATTGTGCTGCCTGCAAAGAGTCCCACGCCGGAAGATTCTTCAAGAAACCCGATAGACAGGATGAGGCCCGCCTTAGGGAGGTTCAACGTCGTTGGTCAGGTACTCACCCTAAATATGTTCCAGAAGACGAGATCCCCAGCGGCGACGAAACAAATCGCCTGCATCGCTGGGGTTACACTCGCTATCGAGAACTCTTCAACAACCGGCAGTTACTCGGCCTGGAACTGTCGGCGGCAGTGATCAGCAAAATAAAGGACGTCCGCGTCCGTGACGCTCTAGCTACGAATTTGTCCGATTTACTCCGATATCAGAACATGCTGTGTCGTTACGACACGAGGGCGTTGAAGTCCCTGGATATCTTTTCTATTCACGGTTTTCCAGTCGGATTGATCCATTGCGAATCGAATTTTATCGGGATTATTGAGTCAGGCCGGAATATGTGTGTGGGTAGCGGTGGATGGGCGAACATCATCGAGAAGTTTAAGAAAGCGAAGCTATATTGCGATCATCCGTTTGAAGTAATCCATCAGGGACGATCAAAGAGAATCGTCCCCGTCGAAGGAGAATGGATCGGCGGCCATCTTAACACCGACGGATCCGAATCAACTCGCTCCATTGACATCTCTTGTCGAGACGCGGCGTCTACCAGCCTCACCGAAGGTTCACTTGATGCAGTATTTACAGACCCGCCCTACTTTGGCAATGTTCAATACGCAGAGCTCATGGATTTCTGTTATGTTTGGTTGAGAAAGCTCATCGGCAAAGATCTGGAAGCATTCAGCGCCTCTTCGACGCGCACACCTGATGAGTTGACCGGCAACGTCGACATGGGACGCGGAATAGATCATTTTACGGAGGGGCTTTCTTCTGTTTTTCAATGCATGTCGATGGCTCTGAAATCAGGTTCCCCCCTGGCATTTACTTACCACCACAACGATATAGCTGCTTATTTTCCTGTGGCCGTGGCCATACTTGATTCCGGATTAACGTGTTCGGCATCTCTTCCATGTCCCGCGGAAATGGGCGCATCGATTCACATTGGTGGGACCGGATCCTCAATTGTCGATACTATTTTTGTTTGCCGTAAGACTGGATCCATGCAGCGAAGATGGCTCGCAGATACTCCGGATGATGTGGCTCGAATCGTTAATGAGGACCTGGTGCAACTACGTAATGGAAACGTAAAACCAACGCGTGGTGACACCAGATGTATCGCATATGGACATCTTATCCGACTGGCTATCTGGTCATTGCGTGAAGATTGGCAGAAAGACATACCAACAAATAAACGTATCCTCCGAGTTGCTAATTGGATCCATGACTTTGGTGGATGGACGAATGTAGAAACCTGCCTTCAGTACGGCGAGCCCGCCGAGAATCTCCCCCTGTTCGCCACGCACGAGGAAATCGTCGAGTACGGACCTGAGTATGCCGAAGTTCCCTTTTGAAGTCCCGTTTGACATGGTAGTCGCAGACCCGGACAGCTATGTTGATGCCGTATTCTCCAGCCTGGAGTCAGAGTTTATCGTTCTTCCAAAAGGGGACGGTTTTGTCGAATATTCGGTTTTCGAGCGCGGATACGAATCGTTGAAGGCTGCAACTGAGAGCTTCTCTCGACTTGAACCCGACGTGTTGCTTTCGGTAGTGGTTTCCATGCCGATTTCTATCGTTGTCTTGCGTTCGATGCTAGGATTCACCCCTCCCGAATGGGGGTATGTTACCACACAGAGGACGGGCGTTACCGTAAGTCAGGGATTCGCTCGTTCCATCGACCGTAAGGTCAGAATGGCGCCAGAGATCGAACTGAAACCGGGTGAACAGTCCATTTTACGGCTCCGAGCGATGATCAGTGCAGCATGTCAACTATTGGAGCATGGTGTCCCTGACGTTCCGAGTGGACACTTGCATCGCCTGGACAAGGCCGATACGAGTGCCGGTGCTGATAGCATTCAGAATCTTGCGAGGATTGGTGTCCCATATGCGATGCTGCTGTATGAGCGATTCCTCGGAAGGCCATTTGCCGGTCATCGTGACTCCGTGAGTGAACTCATAGGGGATAGTCTGGAGTCAGCGATTGAGGATGAGCTTGTAAGGACCGGCGTTAGTTACCGTAAGACGAAACGCGCTGAACGTATCGAGGGATTTGACCAGACGCCGGATTTTATTGTACCGAGTGAATTTAACCCTCAGATTATCATCGAGGCAAAAATAACGGAGGATGACGGAACTGCACGCGATAAGGTTACAAGGATTCAACATCTGGGAGAATTGAGTCTTTCAGGTCGTACACAAAAAAAACCAAGATTTCAGGTTGTTGCCTGTATTGGCGGTCGCGGTTTCGGGGTACGCAGGGAAGATATGAAAAAGATGCTCCTGGCGACGCGGGGAAAGGTATTCACAGCTAATACAATTGACCGGTTAGTTGACTGTACACGCTTGCAGGAGTATAGTAGCGTCAAATCGTGATGTTTGTGTAAAAACATGCCTACGACAAGGGTCCGTTCTGCTTCACAGCCAGCCCCGAAAATCACAGTGATAGCGTATTCTTGAAATCGATGCAATCATCAAGATTCCTCTAATGAACGGGTGACTTGAGTGATCGTCGGCTTTGTGGGTGATTTGCACGGGCGTGTGCTTCACGCGCTCGCCCTGATTGCGACGTGGCAGAAACAAAACCGCCGGCGTTTTGACCTGCTGGTTCAGGTCGGGGATATGGGAGCCTTTCCGGACATGGCCATCCTCGAACGGACCGCCAATCGTCACTTTGCCCTGGATCCTTCACAACGCGACTTCGTTCGTCTGATGCAAGCTGACGCCGATCTCGCAGAGGCGTTGTCGACGCTGGGTGGAACCATTGGAACGCCCGTCCATTTCATTCGCGGCAATCACGAAGAATTCAACTGGCTGGAACAACTGCCGCGGGATTCGGGTTCCGGTACAGCGGCCGTCGATCGTTTCGGACTGTTGCGTTACGTCCCGGACGGTACGGTGATGAGGTTCGGCAAACTACGATTCGCGTTTCTCGGCGGTGTCGAGGAACGCAGCGATGCAGCAGGCATCGACCGAAATGCATATGAAGCGCTTTTGACACTGAAACCAGGGAGCATCGACGTACTTGTAACGCATCAGGGTCCGTACGGCAGCAGCGCCGGATTCAGAGGCGATATTCACGGATCTCGCATGATCACTGACCTGATCGAGAGGTCTCGCCCGACGTTTCACGTGGCGGGTCACGCCCACGTGTCTTCGGGTCCTACGAGGTTTGGCGACACGTCGTATCTCGGACTCGACTGTATCGTGGCGTCGCCGCTGTATCACCCTGAAGCGCAAGGATTTCAGCCGGGTTGTCTTGGCGTCCTGGATACCGACCACAGCAAGCTGGAGCCGGTTACAGACGATTGGCTGGCCGACTTCGAAACGCCATTCGATTTTGACGATTGGTACGAAAGAAATGAAATGTCTGATCTGTCATGGAGACGATATTCATGTAGAGGAAGTTCGAGAAGAGATTAAAGTGGAGAGAGATATCGTATGTATTCCTATCGAAACTTCGGTTTGCAGAACTTGCGGTGAAAGATACTATGATCGCCGCACGGTGCGCTACCTGGAAGAAATGCAGAAGAAGCTCCAATCCGGCCAGATAAGTCTCCAGCAGGTAGGAAAAGTACTGGTACCAACGGGGTGAAGCGCCAGCGTCTGACTTGCTGTAAAATAAATGCCCGTCCGAGTCTAACGTCCCGTATTGATCGGAGATACGAGCAGCAAATGACAGATGAGACATCGTGCAGTAACCGGAAATTCTGGATATGGGCCTTGGCACGACGCTGATCGGCTAGACAGGTGTCACCGATGATTCCTGTTCGTGCTGTCTTAGACGATTTAATATGCTCCTGTTGACGGTAGTCGCCATCGTGTTTGTCGCAGCGCTCGTCCATTCGACGCTCGGGTTCGGGACCGCCCTGGTGGCGATGCCGTTGCTCGTTACGGTCCTGGACGTCGACGTCGCGACGCCTCTGGTCGGCCTGACGATGTTGACGACAATCGCCCTGCTTCTGGTCGGCTCCTGGCGGAACCTGGACGTCAGGTCTGCGTTGCACTTGCTCGCGGCTTCCCTTCCTGGAATTCCTCTCGGTCTGCTGATCCTGCGCTTCGCGCCCGATGGGGTCTTCAAGGCCGGACTTGGCATTCTGCTTATCGCCGTTGGTCTCTATTACCTGAGAACATCGGTCCTGCCGAGGCTGGAGCATATCGGTTGGGCGCACGTGTTCGGCTTCGTGTCCGGCGTACTCGGCGGCGCCTATAACGTCAACGCGGCGCCGATGGCCGTCTACGGGATCTTGCGGCGGTGGCCTCCGGAACACTTCAAAGCGACGCTGCAGGGGTATTTTCTGCCGTCTACGCTGCTCATCGTGGCCAGCCACGGATTGGCCGGACTGTGGACGGGGGACGTCTTCGGATTCTATCTGCCGGCCGTACCCGCCGTCATTCTTGCCGTGGTGCTGGGCCGCTTCATCGGCGCACGCATTGCGCCGGATCGATTTCGGAGCGTTCTCTACACGGCGCTGTTGGCGTTAGGGGTGATGCTCCTGGTGTCGCCTCTATTGGCGGCCGTAGATTGACCCATCGCGAGCTTCGCAGTTTCGCGCCTTTTGGTTTTTCGTAGTCTCGTAGTCTCGCGCTCTTTTGGTTTTTCGTATTCTCGTCGTTTCGCCGTTTCGCATTTCGTAGTCTCGGATTCTCGCAGTTTATCGTGCTTTTTTCTAAGCAGTTTTCAGTCGTTTCGTTTTTCGTCTTTTCGTTTTCTGGTTTATTCGCGTTTATTCGCGTTATTCGTAGTTTAGTTTTTGGTCGTTTCGTCTTGCGTCTTGTCGCCGTTTCGTAGTCTCGTATATTCGTAGTTTCGTTTTTTTGAAAGGGAGAATCTCGTGAATGCTACTCAACCCATGGTCGTCCATTATGTAACTGATATGGAAAAGGCGTTGCCGTTTTACCGCGACGTCCTCGGGCTGAAGGTGGAGTTCGAATCGACGGGATGGAGTACGCTACGCTGCGGAGGATGCATCGTGGCGCTCCACATCCTGTCCCCGGGGATGAGCGAAGGCTCGGTCGCCCATGCCGGTTTGAATCTCCACGTGGACGACCTCGATGCCGCGGTGAAGGAAGTCGCGGCCGGCGGAGGAGAGGTCAGGAACGTCCGGGAGGCCGGGGGCGGCATTCCGGTCCGCATTGCCGTGATCGCCGACCCGGTAGGCAACGTTTTCGAACTGCGGCAGTACGTCGGCGACTGAATCCGGGACCTCTCCCCCCAACCCCTTAAAAGCGGGGAGACGCAAGACGGGAGACGGGAGAGATTACCTGCCTTGTAAGGTTTATTCTCGTGCCGGAGGCAAGGAGGAATAACATACCGGGCAAGGCCTTCTTCTAACGTCTCACGTCTACCGTCTTCCCTCTATCCTCTACCTGTATTCATGCTCTTCGTGGCCTATTGAGAGGTTGTATTTTTTCGAAATGAGTTTTACCACTTGAAGGAGGTCTCTTCGTGAAGAACTGTTTACTCGCGGTCGTTCTGTCCGCTGTTGTCCTGTTCGTCTGGGGGTATGTCTCGTGGACGATATTGCCCTGGCACAATGCGGTTGCGAACAAATTCGCGGACGAATCGGCCGTTTCATCGGTCCTCAAGGAAAACGCGCCTTCGGCCGGGATGTATTATCTTCCCTTTGCGCAGGAAGACCTCAAGCCCGGGGTGTTGTTCGCACTCGCGAACGTCTTGCCCGACGGCGTTGAATCGGGCATGGGAGGGATGATGGTCGTCGCCGTACTCGGTCAGGCGATCTCCGCGCTGCTCGTCCTCCTTCTTATGTGCAAGACGTCGAACCTGGACTACTGGGGACGGGTCCGCTTCGTGGCGCTCGCGGGCGTGGCCATCGGATTCGTAAGCCACTTTCCGTATTGGAACTGGTTCGGCTTCACCACGTCGTACACGCTCGTGATCATTCTGGATACGCTGATCGCATGGACTCTTGCCGGCCTGGTTCTCGCCAGATTCGTCGAAGGGAAATCCGGGTAGGTTGTTTTAGCCGTGCATCAATCGACTCCACGATGCGAAATGGTATGGCGAGCCGTTGATGAAAAGGGTGTGAATGTGGGGCAGACATTCCTGTCTGCCATTCTCATTTTCCTTCTCCCTGTGTGGATGCAGAAAAAGAGCCGCTTCGACAGGCTCGATACAAGCAACCAACCTCATTGAGTCCGCCACGCCAACTCTCGCCTCGAGCCGATACCCGTGACTTTCGAAGGGTCGTCGAAGGAGATCGTCGACAGACGGCAGTTTCCGATTCCTTACCCCAAACGAAAAAGACCGTGAGTTCTTTCAACTCACGGTCTTTTCTCTATGGACCCCGTCTGGCGCGCGTGTGCGTTCACTTATTCGTACCGCAACGCTTGAACCGGATTTGCCCTTGCCGTCATCAAGGTATGAAACGTGACAGTCACAACGGCAATTGCAAGACTGAGCAGGGAGCCCCCGAGGAAAGGACTTACGCTCATGGCGATTCGATATGGAAAATCCTCGAGCCACGGCCTGACGATGCAATACGCAATGGGAAATGCCAGTAAGTTTGCAAAGACAACCAGAATTAAGAGATCTCTCGACAGCAGGAGTGCGATGTTAACAGTCGAAGCACCAAGGACTTTTCGCACGCCCACTTCCTTTGTTCTTTGTTCAGCAGAGAAGGCCGTGAGGCTGATTAATCCCAGGCATGCGATGGATATGGCGATCACGGCGAAGGCACTCAAGATACGTGCCTGCCTTTCTTCGGCACGGTATTGTTCGCCCAAGGTCTCGTCCAAAAAGGAGAATTCAAACGGACGATTGGGGTTGAATTCATTCCATTTCCGAGCCAGGAAACGCATTACATACTGTACATCCGAACTCGAAATCCGTACCGACAGATAGGCATAATAGTAGGATTTTTCAATCGCATCGATGTGAAGGAGGATAGGCTCAATGGATCGATGCAGAGACTGGTAATGGAAATCCTTTACCAGTCCTATGATGCGCCCCTTCTTTCTTATCCATTCATCTCTCCAGTACCTTAGCGTCAGTTCTTTGTCGATCGGGCGGGCCCAGCCTATTTTTCTGGCTGCAGCTTCATTGACGAGGAATGCCTCGTTCGCGTCGCTGGCATGATGTTCGGAAAAGTCGCGGCCAGCGAGAAGGTCGATCTTATAGGTCTTCACGAAATCTGCGTCCACAGTCAAGGTAGGGATCTCCAGACTATCATCTCGAACGGCGCCGGGAAATACGAAAAAACCATCAGGTCCAATTTGGCCTGGTACGCCGGAAGAACCGGTTACGCTTATCACACCAGCTCCCTCGATGAATTTCTGCTTAAGTATTTCGTGTACCCTCTGATCGTCGATTTCGCGTAAAGGAACAATCACCATTGCTTCCTTGTCAAATCCAAGGCGCGCATTCCGCAGGAAGTCGAGCTGTTTATCGATGATCAACGTACCGATGATCAAAGTACTTGAAATCGTGAACTGAAAGATCACCAGCCATTTTCGTAACCGTGCGGAGCGGACATCAAGCGTGAATGAGATACCTCTTTCGGCCCTGCCCGGTTCAAATTTCGAAAGGTGAAGCGCCGGGTAGCTTCCTGCAAGCACACCCACTCCCATGATAATCCCAACTGAAATGAGGAAGATAGTCGCATATCCCAGATCCTGCCATCCTACCTGCTTTTGTGAAAGGGAATTGAACGTCGGCAGCAAAACCTCTACGAGCGCAAGTGCAAGTCCCATAGCAAGTGCCACGACCAGTATCGATTCGTACAGGAATTGTCTGGTAAGTTGGATGCGACGTGCGCCAAAGGTCTTGTGTATGCCAACTTCCATCGCACGTGCCGCCGACCTGGCTGTTGACATGTTATTGAAATTGGTGGAAGCTATGAGCAGAATGGAGAGGGCAATTATAGAAAAAACATATACATAGGTTATATCACCGTTAGGCGTCAGTTCCCGTTCAAGATTGGAATACAGATGTATATGCCGTAAGGATTGTACCTCGAAGCGCACCCTCTCTCTCAGATTCGAAGGTAGATGGCCTGCGATTGATACCGGTATTCGGGTTTGAATTCCAGCGATGTCGCGCCTATCAGCAAGTAGGAGATAGGTGTACATCGGGGGCCATTCCCAATTCTCGATCCACGGTTGCATTGATACAGCAGTTGCAAACGAGGCCAGGAAGTCAAACTGGATATGTGAGTTAATGGGCGGGTCCTCAACTCTGCCAGTTATTCTACAATCGAATTTCCCGTCAATGTTAATTACTTCGCCGACTGCAGGTTCAGTACCGAAGTATCGCCTGGCTGTCGATTGGGTAATGACTACCGAGAATGGTGTATTTAGAACATCGGCAGGATTCCCTTCCACCAGCCGGAAAGAAAAAACATCAAAAAAACCAGGATCAGTATAGAAAAAGCGGTTCTCCTGGAATTCTGTACGTACGTCATCGCGCGCGACAAGGGAGGACTTGGGATACAGACGCACAGTCGTCGCTATTTCCGGAAAGATTGTCAGCAGGGTCGGGGCGAGTCGTGCTGGCGTGGTGGCGGATCGTGTGACTCCCATACCCTTGTGAGTCACTTCGCTGGTGACGCGACAAATCCTATCAGCGTTGATATGGAAACTGTCGAAGTTCAATTCGTCTCTTACGTAAAACGCAATTAAAAGGCAGCACGTTATACCCAGTGCGAGCCCAACGACATTTATGCAGGTGTAAAATTTGGACTTAAGCAATATCCGTATGGCCGCCCGGGAGTGCAGGTTCGACATCATTTTCTCGATGAAATGCGTGAGTTAAACCGGTTCCAATTAGCATCGTGCTTAAGGCGAGAAATTCGCACCTGATGCAATAATCGATGTTCCGATTACTGATTTCCTTAGGTCTACCTCTACTGATCTCCCGACAACATTTCTCTAGCCCAGCGATTGTCCGGGTCGACTTCGAGGGCTTTTTCAAAAGCCTCCCGCGCGGCGCCGCGGTTATCCCTTTCCAAATACGCGATTCCCATCCATGTGTACGTGTCACTATGACCCCAGTTGGGATCAATAGGATCGGCCGGTTTCCCGCGGGCAAAGAGTTTCGCCGCACGCCGAAGGCGTTGCATCGCTTTTTCCTTGTTCCCGCCAAAAAACCGGGGCGTGTTGAGATAACCGATGGCGCTGCTTAGAACCACGCGGGGATTGCCGGGCGCGAGCCGCTCGGCTCTTCTCAGGACGCTTTTCGACTTGGGTCCCAGGTATATACCCTTTATAGGGCTCAATGAAATCTGACGTCCGTACACGTGGGAAAGCAATGCGTAGATTTCCGCAGCCGCCTCGTTCAATTCTTCTCCGTCGTCAACGCTGTCTACGGCATTCTGCAGATGCTCGACTGCTTTCTCGAGGTGCTCCGACGCTTCGGCTTTACGTTTCTTCCCCTGAGCCAATAGAACATTGGCGATCCGATAGTCGGCGAGGCCAACGTAATAGTGGCCCCACAGTGAGATATCGACATCGGAAAGGGCTCCTTCCATTATTGTACGAGCCGCGTACATCGTGTCCAGGTCGCCCCGGCTGAAACCCTTCTTTAGTAGATGTCTTCCCGCGATAAGGGAATTCACTTGCGAACGTACCGCGTCAGACGATTCGAACTGTGTACCCTCAGGATCTGAGTTTTGCGAATCCTCGTGTTGCTTCGCGACCGACGTTCCAGGTAGGTTAAGGACAGAATGCGCTATGATGAGAACGTGAACAATGTATCCCATGGTTCGTCTCCATTGATTTCGGCTTGTTTTCGTACGTGACACCTATTCGGGGTAACCTGTTTGTTAACACAACTCCGTATCGATGCGGCGCATCAAACAAAGCGCGTCGACTTCGACTCGAGCTACGGTCGGGGAAGTCCGTCGTCAGTCACTCGACACCTGCACTGCCGATGACTGTCTGCAAGGCTTTGACGTGCGCGGTTAGCGCCGTACGGCCATTGTTGGTGAGGCTGTACCACGACACCGGCTTACGGTTTTCAAACCGCTTCTTGACGCTCAGATACCCCGCGTCTTCCAGTTTTCGCAGGTGCGCGCCCATGTTCCCGTCGGTTTCCTTAAGCAGCTGTTTCAAACGGCTGAAGTTGAGCGCGTCGACGTCGGCAAGGAGCACGCATGCGCCCAGGCGGGAACGGTGTTCAAGCAATTTATCCAGTTTGGCAAGGCCGCTGGCGGTGGCTTCAGAATGCGTTCTTGTCACGAGGCTTCATCCAGATCGCGCTGACGATCAGACTGGCGGCAATTGCCAGGCCGACAATGGTCCAGGGGTAGGGGGCGAGATAGTCGACCGCGGCGGCGCACAGAACCATTACGACGCCGGGAACAAGAAGACGTCGATCCAGGTGCAATCCCGCCAAAAAGCAGGTGATACCGGCGGTAAGCGTGATGAACTGGCTGATCATTGAATGTTCCAGTCCATGAGGCAAAGCAATGAATAAGACAATGGCGATAGCGACAAACAGGCTGCCCCAGTGCAATCCGAACCTGATCCCATCACTTCGGTTTGCAATTCCCAGTGTCCGGGCTGCACGCGCACCGATCCGGAAGCTGAGCAAATATCCGGCAGGAGTGGCAATGCACCAGTAGAGTGGACTGTAGTGGGGAGAAAAGTCGTTGAGAGAGTGTCCTGTGGCCAGTATGACCGCCCAAAGAACGGCTATGGCGATGGATCTATAGTGCGTTCGATCGCGTCTCTCCACGGCCTCGCGAACAAAGGCAATGTCCTCTTCGAGTTTTCGTTCGGGATGCATGCTATACCTCCTTTTCGTTAGAATAGAGTTCTCTATTTTATAGAGTATACTGCAATGATAACGGAACTGGACATCAATGTCAAGTCGCCTTTTTGGTTTTTTTCGAGGGAGAAACCTTAGCTGCGGATCGATCTGTTCGCGGTCTTGGCTCAGGCGCCCCTTTTAAAAACTCCTTGGAGCGCGACGTGCTGCCTTTCATCGCGTGTCTTGATTTATCGCGCAGGGGACCTTATTTTCAGGTACGCACGTATGTCGAGTGCAGCTGAACTGCTTCCTGAGCAATCGCCCTGAACCTGCTTGCATTGAGCTTGTCGAAATGTCGAAGGGTTCGGCGAACGCCTTGGGAATTGTGCCGGAACGGCATCAAACTTCGGTTGTCTCGACAAACCGTGGCAGTGTTAACAAAACGAGGTGTCGAATGGCTTCGCAGCAGTCCGGAATGACATCGCATGCCCACAGGGCCAGCAGAACGGCGAACCTGGCGGCATGCGTGCGCGCGTATCACTGCCGCTGGCACGCGTCGCCGATCTTCGCGGATACCTACGCATTCGACATGATATCGGGTCTCTGGCGTGCGATTGCCAGGTACCGTCTGTCCAGTTGGATAACCGTTCACACGGTGTTCCGGGCATTCCGGCCGATACACACCGAAATCATCCTGCGGTCCCGGTATGCCGAAGACCGCCTGATGGACGCCGTGGGCGCGGACGTCACGCAATACGTCATTCTCGGGGCCGGACTGGATACGTTTTCCATGCGCCAGCACACGGGTTCGGACAGTCTGCGGATATTTGAACTGGATCATTCGGCGACTCAGGAAATGAAGCGCGAAAGATTGCTGAAGGTCTATGGCAGGATTCCCGCCAATCTCGTCTTTGTACCCATTGATTTCGAAACCGACCACCTCGACGAGGCGCTTGCAGAGGCCGGATTCGACTCCCAGGCGCCGTCGTTCTTTTCCTGGCTGGGAACGACCTATTATCTCTCAAAGGACGCAATACGCGAGACGCTGGGTCGCGTCGCCGGCGTTGTTGCCCCCGGCAGCCGTTTTGTTCTCGACTATAAGCTTGACAGGGAACTCGTGCCGGATGAGAGCCTGCCGTTCGCCGACAAACTGGACCGCTTCGTGGCGCGGCGCGGGGAGCCGATGCTGTCCACGTTCACGCCGGAGGAGTTGAGAGACCTGATGTCCGGGTTCAGCTTCGTTGAACTGGAAGACCTCCCGGCCGGCGAACAGAAACGCCGTTACCTGAACGAGAGATCCGGCCTTGCGGATCCGGCGCCGAATTTCTCGTTCGCGCTATATGGCGCACCTTGACCTGGAGGTCGGGCGAGTCCCGCATGACGTGTCGTCCTCGTGACGCATCGTGGAAACGAAACGAAGAGACCGGAAATTGACAGACGCAAATCGACGAATCGGCAAATTCAGCTTGCGGCAGGGTCTCCTGTTGATCTTCATCCTTGGAAGCGCCGGGCTGGTCGCTGAACTGCTTCTGTTGGAGCATTTCAAGGAGTGGCGGCAACAGGTGCCCCTGGCGCTTCTGGGACTGGGTCTCATTTTGCAGGCGGTGCATCTGGTCTATAAGGGGCCCGTTGTCCTGCGGTTGTTCCGGCTGGCGATGCTGGCGTTCGTGCTGGTCGGGATCGTGGGTGTCTGGATTCACTTCGATGCGAACCTGGATTTCGAATTGGAGATGTATTCGAAGCTAAGCGGCTGGGACCTGATATCCAGATCGGCGCACGGCGCCCTCCCGGTACTGGCGCCCGGCGCCCTCATCCAACTTGGTTTAATCGGCTTTCTGTACACGTACCGGCATCCGGGACTCGGCGCTGGACAGCCTGAAATGGAGTAGCGGATTCCGGGGCAGAGGTAATGCCATGATCGCCCGGGGACCGCGGAATTCCGGTCTCCGGATCGACTATACACAGTGAAAATCAGGAGCGGCGCGTCTTCGGGCAGACTCGCCGCTCTTGTTCTCGTTCAGCCTGCGGTTGTCAAGGATTGGAACTTCTTTCGGAAAACCTAACCTTGATTCCTAAGTCTTCGGGGACGTTAATTCGAATATGTGTTTGTAAATAAAGGCGATTAGACGGCTGATTACCAGGATAAACCAGGTCACTGGCCGTGAAGGGAAAAAACGTCCTTCTATACGTCGATAACGCCCCGTTTCGGAGGGTTTTGTCGCGTCGCCGCGTTGCTGTTTTTTTCGGATTGAGGCTAATATTCTATTCGGTCGTCCATATTGTGCCATTCACGAAAGACCGGCAGCGCTTCGTCCCGCATGAATTGATGGGATGGGATTCGCCGTTCTGTCTTCGGTAGTTGTATCTCCCGGTAGAAGAATTCGTCGTCAAAACCGATTTCCGCCGCATCTTCGGCGGTATTGGCGAAGTAGATCTTCTCGATCCTTGCCCAGTAGATGGCGGCCAGGCACATCGGACACGGCTCGCAGCTGGCATAGATTTCACATCCGTCCAGGTGAAATGCGTGCAGTCGCGACCCCGCTTTCCTGATCGCCACGATCTCCGCGTGGGCGGTCGGATCGTTGCGGGCGATCACCTCGTTGGATCCTTCCGAAATGATCCTTCCGCTCTTCACGATGACCGCGCCAAAAGGCCCGCCCCGCCTCGTCCGCATCTGGATTCGTGAGAGTTCGATCGCTCTTTCCATGAATTCCCGTTGCATCTTAATCCGCTCCTCACCGGCGTCAGATGTTCTCAATCCGAACGGCCACCTTGTGTTTGGTATCGTCATGAAGATCCACGTCGTTCAGCTTCTCGATCCCGTATTCAGGAGATAGTCGTTCTATTCTATCCTGCCCGAGATGGCGGGAGCGAGTTCGTGACGAAAACGGATAGTTCCAAGGTTCTCCTTTAGTGAATGATAAATTATCCTTCATAGCAATGATATTTTCGTTGTGTACCACGAAGATCAGCAAATCCGCGGGTCTACGATTGTTGCGGTAAATCGGCTTGACGATGGTACAGTGAAGGCGTAAGTTCTTCCCGTCTGGTAGTACACCGAGAAACGCGCCGTTCGGTCAGAAATAATAAAGAGTGTAGAGCTATATTGTCATTAAATCTGACTGTCAGGTTTCGGTCGTCCGGTGGTGATGGCACCTACGACCTGAGCCGCTCCCTGAGCTTGTCGAAGGGTCGGCGACGGTCGTTGAAGAGTACCATCAAGTAGTGAAACGCGGGCATTTCGACAAGCTCAATGACCGCGTTTCGATGCTCCGCAATCACTAGAGATTTACACGATATCGATTTGAAGGAGGACAACCATGCCGGATTCGTCAGGACTTGGACACTTCAAAAGGCTGAGCTGCGCGCGGCTTGGCCGAATGAAAGCAAAGACTTCACACCTTGGCTTGCGGACAACATATCTGAACTTGGCGAGGTCTTGGGGCTGGATCTGGAATTGCAATCTCGAGAAGCGCGGGTCGGTGCTTTTTCACTAGATCTGCTGGCTCTCGATTCAGGAACAAACCGCACAGTCATAATTGAGAATCAATTGCAGCCAACAGACCATGATCATTTGGGAAAACTCCTCACTTACGCGTGCGGGTATGATGCACAGGTGATAATTTGGGTAGCTAAGGAATTCAGGGACGAACACAGGCAAGCCATTGACTGGTTGAACCAACGTACCGGCCAGGAAACGGAATTTTATGGCGTTGTTGTCGAAGTATGGACCATTGACGGCTCTCGGCCCGCACCGTACTTCAATCTGGTTTCGACACCAAACGAGTGGCAGCGTGAAGCCACTGAAGCGAAACGATTGGGCAATACTTCGGACAGAAACCTGCGGTATAAGGCGTTTTTCCAAATCCTGATTGATAGACTTAGAGAGCTAGAGTTCACAAACGTTATCAAAGCCCAGCCACAGAGCTGGTATCTGTTCTCAAGGGGATATGGACAACGTGTACAGTTCGGTGCCTGCTTCGGTCAAGGTGAAACAGTAAGGGTTGAAGTTTACATTAACTCGAACGACAAGGATTGGAACAAAACCTTGTTTGATCAGCTTTTCGATAGAAAGGAGCGAATCGAAACCGAACTAGGAGACGATCTCTTCTGGGAACGTTTGGACCATAGACAAGCCAGTCGCGTCAGTCTTTCTCGGCGAGGGAGCATTGACGACGACGAAAAGACCCGGGGCGAAATCACAGACTGGCTGATTTCGAATCTCTTGGAATTCAAGCGAGTTTTCGCGCCTCATCTGGGCGAGTTTGTAGGATAAACACCTTGGGAAGTAAGCGGTGTGGCGAGCCCGCGTCTTTCTGCCATGGAAGCGATTAATGAGGCGCAATTGGCAAGGCAATTCGAGGACCACGCGATGTCATTCGCAACCGATACCCCGCTGCCCCGTGTGCGGAACATCGAAGTGATCCCGATCGACAAGGGTGGCGAACGTATGTTCTACGTGCGGGATCCGCTGGAGATCGCCCCGCAGCCGTTGCTGCTCGGTCCGGCGGGGGTGTTCGTCCTGTCGCATCTGGATGGCCGGCACACCATCGATCAGATTCTCGAATCCCTGCAAAAAGCGCTTCCGGGTGGCGAGATGGGGGTTGGCGAGGTCCGTCATGTGTTAGGCAAGCTGAGCGAGAGCTGCTACCTGGACGACCCCGTGGCCGCGGCACGGGCCGCCCGGATACGGGAGGAATTCGAACGGTCCGATGTTCGACGGGCCTGGCACGCTGGAACCGCCTACCCGAACGACCCGGGAGAACTCGCCGGGATGCTCGACGAGTTTTTTGAAACCGCCGCTTCATCGGAAAAGGCGCATGTTGGAGACAAGTGCGGGGTCCGGGAGGAGCGGCTTGCCGCCATCATGTGCCCTCACATCGATCTGCGCGCGGGCGGCGAGACGTATCCGCCCGCTTTCAATGCGTTGGCCGCGGCCTCCGGCAGCGAGCACCCCTGCGAACTCTTCGTCATACTCGGCGTGGCGCACAACGGCGGCACGGAGCCGGGAGAGAGCTTTGCCATTGCGACCCGCAAACACTACGAAACGCCGTTCGGTCGCGTGCCAACGGATTCGGACGTAGTCGAGGACTGGTCCGACCGCGCCGGTCGTGACGTCACCAATGAGCAGTGGCTTCACCGGACCGAGCACTCGGTCGAGTTCGCGCTGCTGTTTCTGCAGTATATTCGGGCGCGGGCAGATCTGCCGCCGTTCCGGGTGGTTCCCGTCCTGCTCGGAAGCGTCGATCATTACCTGCACGAGGGGAAGAATCCCCTGAAGGCCCCGGAGGTGGCCAACGAACTCGAGGCGCTGCGGGCGGCGGTGTCTGCCAGCGGAAAGCGTTCCCTGTACGTGCTCAGCGTGGACCTGGCGCACATCGGTCCAAAATTCGGTCATCCGGACCGGATCGACGATGCTGCCGCAGTCGCCTGCGAGGCGGCCGACCGCGAACTGTTGGGCTATGCGCAGCGGTTCGATGCGGCCGGCCTATGCCGGTCGCTGCATGCAGACCGAAACAGCCGGAACGTGGACGCCGTCGCCGGTCTGTTTTCGCTCCACACGCTTCTGGCCGACGCCGAATGCCGCGGCGACCTGCTCAGCTACGGGCAGAACCGCCAGGACGATACCGGTTCGCTGGTCAGCTACGCCAGCATGGCCTTCTATAAGACGCCCCCCGGGTCCGCGCGCGGCGGGTGACCCGGCGCGCTTCCAGGTTGCGTCGCGCGCACGTCAATCTGAGACTGCGCCGCCGTTTATGTCACGTTGCCTGCTTTCTTGCGTCTCGCGTACATTCCTGTCGCATGTTATATTCCTTTAGTATCCGGAGCGAGGGCATCCTGCCCTCGAACTTCGTGTAACCCATCAATACCCAAGTCAATGTCTCTTTGACTCCTTTGCATCCGAAACCATACTGAAAATGACGGTACCAGAGCCTCGCGAATTGGCCGTCGAGGGCAGGATGCCCTCGCTCCCCGGCGCGCCGATTGGCACAACTGCTCCATTGCACTTCTTCAGGTTCGACACATAACCCCGCCTTCACAATCATCCTGGACAGCAGTGATTCACTGTTATCCTTGAAACGGTGACTATCGAGGAGGTCGTCATGCCCCGGAGGTGGTTGCGCGTCGCCGCAGTCCAAATGCACGCCGATGACGATATCGAGAAGAATACGCGCGGGATCGTCGAGCGGTTGAACGCGTGCGCCCGTGAGAAGGTCGACGTGGCCGCGTTTCACGAAGGCGTCCTTTTCGGCTATTGCGACCATCCGGATTTCTGGGCAAACCTGGATCTATCCCGCATCGAAGATGCAGAACGGCAGATTGTCCGGGCATGCAGGGAAACAGGCATCGCGGCCGTCGTCGGTTCAACCCATCAGGAAGACGGAGGCCAATTCAACAGCTTGCTGGTTGTGGACAGAGACGGTACGGTTCGGGGCCGTTACGGCAAGATCCATCTTGCCGGCGAGCGCTGGTTTGAGCCGTCGCAGCGTCTTCCCGTTTTCAGCCTGTGCGGCGTCCTCTGTTGTTTTCTGATCTGTCACGACATTCGTTATCCCGAACTCGCCCGGCTGCCAGCGGCGGCAGGCGCGCAGATCTGCTTTTTCTGCAGTTGCGAGAGCTCCGTCACGAACGAGCACAAACTGTCGGCCTACCGGGCGATGCCCATCAGCCGCGCCACCGAGAACGGCATCTACGTGGTCATGGCCAACGCGCCCGCCGACCCGACGGATATCGACCGCGCGGGGTCGTCGCACGGCGAATCGAAGATCATCCATCCTGACGGCAATGTGATGGCGGAGGCCGGCATGTTCTCGGACGAGATCATCATCCGCAGGCTCGATCTCCACGAGGCGTCGCGAAACATCGCGATACGCGCCGTAGACGACGTCACGTGCATCAGCGATTGGATGAACGAAGGCGTAAAGCTTGTGGACGGGGGAGTCGCCTGACAGATCGCTTCATTGAACCGGGGGAGCATGAATGAGAGGTTCAAGACCGAATATCCTCTGGATTTGTACCGACCAGCAGCGGTACGATACCATTGGCGCGTTGGGGAATCCCCACGTGGACACGTCCAATATTGACCGTCTGGTCGCCGAAGGATCCGCGTTTACGCACGCGTATTGCCAGAGTCCGATCTGCACGCCGAGCCGCGCAAGTTTTCTCACCGGACAATACGCGAGCGCCGTCCACGTGAACGGCAACGGCAATTCACACTTTCCGGAAACGCCCCCGCTCGTCACGAAGCTGCTCGCCGACAGCGGATACGATTGCGGCCTGATCGGCAAGTTGCATCTGTCCAGCGCGTTCGGTCGCGTGGAGGAGCGGGTCAACGACGGGTACCGGTACTGGCAATACAGCCACGCGCCCCGGGACGACTGGGAGACCGGACACGACTACGCCGACTGGGTGCGGTCGAAGGGGGAGGTGCTGGGCGAACTGACGGAGAGCCTGGATGGTGTGCCCGCCGAGCTGCACCAGACCACGTGGTGCGCGGAAAAGACCATCGACTTCCTGGGCGAAGCGCGTGAAGGCCCCTGGCTGGCTTCCGTGAATATCTACGACCCGCATCCGCCGTTCAATCCGCCCGGGACGTACCGCGACCAGTTCGATCCGGAACAGGTAGGCGAACCGTTGTTTCGGGAAAGCGATCTGGCGCAGCAGAAGGCGCTCGAGTCCGTCGACTTCCAGTCCAAAGGCCGGCATCCGCGTGACCTGGACATCAGGAGCCCCGTGATCCCCTGGACGCAGACCCGCGGACTGGTGGAGCCGGAGACGGCCGGAAAGCGGGATGCGAAGACGCTGATCGCCGCGTATTATGCCATGATCAAGCTGATCGACGATCAGGTCGGCCGGATCATGGCCGCCCTGCAAGCGACGGGACAGCGTGAGAATACACTCGTGATCTTCACCAGCGACCACGGCGAGATGCTGGGAGACCACGGGCTGATTCAGAAGGGCTGCCGCTTCTACGAAGGGCTGGTGAGGGTGCCGCTGATCTTCTCGTGGCCCGGACACGTGACGTCCGGCCGGAAGAGCGACGCGCTGGTGGAACTGCGCGACATCGCCCCGCTGCTGCTGGAACTGGCGGGGCTGCCGGTTCCCGAGCGGATGCAGCCGCGTTCACTGGTTCCCATGCTCAGCGGTGAGAATCCGACCGACGAACATCGCGAATTCGTACGCTGCGAGTTCTACGATGCGCTGGACCAGGCCGACGGGACGTTCGCCACCATGTACCGCGACCGCCGGTACAAGCTCGTCGTCTACCACGGGCACGGCCTGGGTGAACTGTACGACCTCGAGGAGGACCCGGGGGAGTTTGAGAATCTGTGGGACAGCCCCGGTCACACGGCCGTGAAACTCGACCTTATGCAGCGCAGCTTCGACGCGTCCATGCTCGCCATGGACCGCGGTCCAGATCGCATCGGGCCGATGTGAGGGAGGGGGTGGAGAGTCAGGGTACTTTGCCTTCCGATCATCTGATTGACATCGGTGGCGACAGACACTCCTGAATTGACCGAATCGACTGTCAACATTTGCAAAACCCGGTTGGTACGATAGTTGCAGCCCATGAACCATCCAACACTTTCCGCGCGGGTCACGGGTTTTCTGCCCTGAACCCGCGACAATGCCGGCAGTTCAGCATTTCAAGTGAGGGATGGTTCAACATGACTGAGAAAACGGATGCACTCAAGCTCCTCAGGTTGGCTACGAATGAACGGACCGTTGAATTTCGCCGAGGCCAGTGGGAAGCGATCGACTCCCTGGTAAACGAAAGGGCCCGACTGCTCGTTGTCGAGCGTACCGGATGGGGCAAGAGTTCGGTCTACTTCATCGCTACTCGGATTCTTCGCAACAGAGGGCGCGGACCGACCCTGATCGTTTCGCCTCTTCTCGCGCTGATGCGAAATCAGATCGACGCCGCCCGTCGGCTGGGGATCCGCGCGATGACGATCAATTCGGCAAACAGGGAGGAGTGGCCGGTCATTCGACGTGCCGTACGGGAGAACGAGGCGGACGCGCTCCTGATTTCGCCAGAGAGGCTGGCAAACGACGAATTCGTTGAAAACGTCTTGCTACCTGTTGCCTCGCGAATCGGGCTTCTGGTGGTGGATGAAGCGCATTGCATATCTGACTGGGGACATGACTTCCGTCCGGACTACCGGCGACTGGTCAGAGTCTTGCAGCGAATGCCCGGCAGCGTCCCGATACTTGGCACAACGGCAACAGCGAATGACCGCGTGGTTGAGGACGTCCGGGCACAGCTTGGTGATTTCTCAATACAACGCGGAAATCTGGTGCGTCGAACACTTGCCCTCCAGAAGATGCGACTGCCCTCGCAGGTGGAGAGGCTGGCGTGGCTGGCGGAACATATCGATTCTTTGCCTGGTACGGGAATCATCTATACGCTTACTCGGCGCGATGCGAACCAGGTTGAAAAATGGCTCAGGAATCACGGTATTTCATCCCGTGCATATTATAGCGGTGTGAAGCGTGACGACTTCGAGGACTCGAACGCGTATCGTCTGCACCTCGAACAAAAGCTGCTCCGCAACGAAATAAAGGCATTGGTGGCAACGACGGCGCTTGGCATGGGGTACGACAAGCCGGATATCGGTTTCGTCGTTCACTACCAGGCGCCCGGTTCGATTGTCGCCTACTACCAGCAGGTCGGTCGCGCCGGGCGTGCCATCTCGCACGCCATCGGATTATTGATGTCAGGTGACGAGGATGCCGATATTCATGAGTATTTCCGACAAAGCGCTTTTCCTGAGGAAGCGTGGGTATCGGCTGTACTCGGCGTCCTGGAAGAGAGCGATGGCTTGCGTGTCAGTCAAATTGAAAAAGCAGTCAATCTGACGCGAGGCCAGATTGGGCAAGTACTCAAATTCCTTTCTGTGGACCGTCATGCGCCTGTCATTAAATCCGGGTACAAATGGGCCCGCACGGCTGTGCCGTATCGGATGGACCGCGAACGAATCCGGCGATTGACGGAAAAACGCGAAATCGAGTGGCAGGAGGTCCAGGAATATCTCGAAACAGACCGGTGCCTGATGGCGTTCCTCACAAGGGCTCTTGACGACGTTGCCCCTCAACCGTGCGGCAAGTGTGCTTCGTGCCGTCGCCGACCGCTGGTCGATTCCTCCTTCACGCGTACGACCGCGATCGCGGCCGCCCGATTCCTTCGTCACTCCGAACTCGCATTGGTGTGCAACAGGCAGGTCGCACGCGATGCATTCCGCGAGTATGGTTTTCGCGGAAACCTGCCGCAAGACGTCCGTGCGGAGACGGGACGGATCCTCTCTCGATGGGGCGACGCCGGCTGGGGGCAACTGGTCGCTGAAGACAAACACCGCGGCCATTTTCGCGATGAGCTTGTGAATGCGGTCGTCGAGATGTTGAAAGAACGGTGGAAACCATCCCCGACCCCGAAATGGGTCACTTGCGTCCCCTCCAGGAATCGACCGGACCTCGTCCCTGACTACGCAAAGCGGTTGGCGGCGGCATTGGGACTGACGTTCGATCCGATCGTTGCAAAAGTTAAGAACAACGATCCGCAAAAGCTGCAGCAGAACCGATTCCATCAGTGCACAAATCTCGACGGCGCGTTTGCAATCGGCCGCCCCGTCCCGGATGGACCGGTCCTTCTGGTTGACGACGTCGTCGATTCCGGCTGGACTTTAACCGCAATCGCTGCGTTGCTCCGACAAACCGGAAGCGGGCCCGTCTGGCCGCTGGCTCTTGCAACATCAAGAATGGCGGATTGATATGACTTCGGGTTCCAATACTCAGGCGGTCATGCTGCTTACGGTCTCCTTTGGAAGATCCGACAGGTCAGAGGCAAAACCGCTCTCGCCGAAAGAATGGGCGCGCTTCGCAACATGGCTCAGAAATCGCAATCTGAACGTGTCAGATCTGCTGAAGGGTGATTTGAGGCGTCAACTGGAGGGTTGGACGGATCGTTCAATATCACGATCCAGATTGGAAAGTCTTATTGAACGCGGTGGAGCGCTTGGCCTGGCACTCGAGAAATGGCAACGTGCCGGTCTCTGGATTATGACGCAATGGGATTCGGGATACCCGGAGAGGTTGAAAGACCGGCTTGGATTGGAATCCCCGCCCGTACTCTTCGGTTGCGGGAACGAAATGCTACTTGCGCGCGGCGGCATCGCCGTGGTTGGCTCTCGAGATGCCGGCCGGGAAGACCTCGCCTTTGCCGGAGACATTGGCGCTGCCGCCGCTGCACAGGGATATTCGGTCGTTTCCGGCGCGGCGCGCGGGGTGGACGAGAGCGCCATGTTGAGCGCACTGGAAAACGAAGGCACGGCAATCGGCGTTGTGGCAGACAGCTTGATGCGCGTGGCGACCTCCGCGAAATATCGCAGATTTCTTCTCTCGCGTGATCTGGCGCTGGTAACACCATTTAATCCGGAAGCGGGATTCAGCGTTGGGAACGCGATGTCCAGAAACCGTTACATCTATTGCCTGGCCGACGCCGCGGTCGTGGTAAGCAGTACGCCGAATCGTGGAGGAACCTGGAACGGCGCGCTGCAAGACCTGAAAGCCGGGTGGGTACCTCTCTGGGTCAAACGCACGGCGAACGCGGAATCAGGCAATGCAAGGCTCGTCCGGAGGGGTGCGCGTTGGGTTCCTGACGATCTGGAGTCACTTGAATCCTTGACCACTTCGGGTCCGGGAATAGCATTACGGCTCGAACTTCCCCTCTCAGGTCGGAGAAAAAACCCTCTATAGTCCGCTAAACAAACCCAATCGTCGCCCATTGTTTCGGATCTACCTCACTTCCCCGCGTATCCCTTTGACGCCCAGACCTCTCTGGCCAGCTTTTTCGCCTCGTCGGACGGTTCGATGTCGCCCAGGATGCTGGAGGGGGGCTGTCCGTCCTTCTTGCGCGCGGGATCGGGCGACCAGTCGTCGTCTTCGTATTGCATGCGCACGGATTCGTCGCGGAAGTCGGGCACTTCCATCGAAGCCGAGTCGTTCAGCGCGGAACGCCAGGCCCGGATGCCGGCGATGCTCATGTCCAGGCCGCGGTAGACGTTGAGATACGGCTGTTTGCCCTCTCGGATCGCCTCCGCAAAGTGGTAGGTCGTGAAGAAGTCGCCGCCGCCGTGTCCCGTGCGGGTCGCCCGGTCGTGGTGGACGGGGAAATCGGGCTTGTAGACCGTTTCGACCGGATCGCCCTTGCGCTTTTCCCATGGTTCGTACCACACGCGCAGCCGCTGTTTGTCGCCGTGTCGACAGTTTTCCATCACGCCCCTGTTGCCGTGGATGCGGACATAGTTGCCGTGCCCGCGCAGCCCGCCGTGCAGTGATTTCATCACCGCGCCGTTGTCCATCCTGCAGATGATCACCGCGGCCGTGTCCGAACGCCTCATGTGCAGCGTCTGTGACGGATCGGTAGAATCGAATGGGATGACGAAACCGTTCACCTTCGTGGGCCTGGTGTCGGTTATATACATCACCGGTGCGATGGAGTGGGTGCAGTAGTACGTGGCGGGAATCCAGTTGCGCCAGTGATTTCGCCCACAGCTTCGGGCCAGTTTCACCTCCGGCGGGTCCGGGTGGACGTATTCCCCCTCGCCATACTTGAACTCGCCCACGCTTCCTTTTTCATAGAGCCGCCTCATCTCCTGGTTGAAGACCATGTAGGGGTAATTTTCCGCAAACATATAGGTCCTGCCGCTTTTTTCGACGGCCCGGGCGAGCGCCGCGCCCTCGCCCAGCGTATGGCAGGCAGCGGTCTCGCTCATCACATGCTTGCCCGCGTTGAGCGCCTTTATGGCAAACGGCGCGTGCTCGTGAAAGTAGTTCGCCAGCACCACCGCGTCCATGTCGCAGCCCAAGAATTCGTCGTAGTCGACGAAGGTCTGTACATTCAACGCTTCGCCCTCCGCGAGAAGGCGTTCTTCCCAGGTGTCGCAAATTGCGACGAGTTCCATTCCCGTCGCTCCGGCCGCACGGGTAAAGGAGCGGCCCCGGCCGACGCCGACAACGCCGACCCGAATACGCTGTTTGCTCTTTCTTCCGGCCATATGTAAATTCCTCGACGTTGCAGTGTCGTGGGCGAATTCGAAAATTCTGAATCTAACATCCGGTCTACGAGAAGATAGTACTGATTTTCGCACTTCATACTGATTTTTCGACCGCGCCGCATCTGTCGAAAACTCACATTTCTTGTTACAATAGTTAGGAGCGGGCGGCCTGAACCGATTCGTCTCTCCTCATGGCCCGTATCTTACGTCGAATCGAATGACTCATAGCCCGGCCGGAGAACATATCGACTTGGAATCCGAGACGGAAGAAAGAAAAGGACTGACGCGGGCGGAACGTTATTTCTTCGACGTCAACGGCTACGTCCTGCTCAAGGGTATTTTCTGTCCGGCGGAATGCGCGCGCCTGATCGATCTCGCGGATCGGATGGACGCTGACGACGGCTGCGCGTACAAGCACGACGGGTATCCGAAGACGCCGGCGCTTACGATACTCTCACGTTGCGCTTGGTATCATCCGCATCTGCTGGAAACTGCGATGCATCCGGTCCTGTTTCCAATCATGCAGGACGTGGTGGGGGGTGACGTGCGCCTGGAGGAGCATCAGTATCTCATCAATTATCCCGTTGGGCCGGAAAAGGATAATGAATTCCACGAATGCCGCGTGGCAGATGAGGGATGGCACCGGGGCATCGCGCCGAACGTCGGGAGCTTCGAAGCGAACGGGCACTATCACTGCATGTTCACCAAAGCCTTTATCTACCTGACCGACAACGGCCCCGGGGAGGGCACATGGGTAGTGCCGGGGAGCCACCGGATGGACATGCCCACCGGAACGCTGCGCGAATTCATGGACGGTACCGTGGCGCGGCAGCTCGAATCCCGGGCCGGAGACGTACTCATCCTGACGGAAACGCTGATACACGCCGGTCCCAGATTGGTGGCCGGCGCACGGCCTCGCTATTCGCTGGTCTACGGATACACGGCGCCGTTCATGCAGACGTGGAATCGCTACGACCCGCCGGCCGATCTGCTGGAACGGGTGACGCCCGAACAGCGCAGCCTGCTGACCGGCGAACTCAGATACGCATTCCGCCGGGGGCAATTCTAACCTTGATTCGTTAGTCTTCGGGTACGTTAATTCGAATATGTGTTTGTAAATAAAGGCGATTAGACGGCTGATTACCAGGATAAACCAGGTCACTGGACGTGAAGGGACAGAACGTCCTTCTATGCGTCGATAACACCCCGTTCAGGAGGGTTTTATCGCGTCGCCGCGTTGTTTTTTTTTCGGATTGAGGCTAAGGAACGGCGGGCAATCCCGCATGCATGCTGTGCGGTAACCGGCGCACGGGAGGAGTCGGATATGGCGCAGGAAAAAAGGATGGCGTTCCAGTCCGAATATGTTCGCTGGATTGTCGTCATCCTGTGTATCTACGTGCTGCTGGTCGCCGTCGGCGTGATCGGCAAGGGCTTTCGCCTGGAGTTCGGCAAGGAGGGCGTCGCATCCCTGTTCGCGCTTGGGACGAACCCGTTCGTCGGACTGGTGCTGGGTATACTGGCAACGGCGTTGCTTCAGTCTTCCAGCACGGTGACCTCCATCATCGTCGGTCTTGTCGCCGGAGGAATGCCCATCGCCGTTGCGATACCGATGGTCATGGGCGCCAATGTGGGGACGACGATCACCAATACGATCGTCAGTTTCGGGCACGTGGGCCGCGGTGACGAATTCAGGAAAGCATTTGCGGCCGCCACGGTACACGATTTCTTCAACGTTCTGAGCATCGTGATCTTCCTGCCGCTGGAGCTCGCATTCGGCTTTATCGACAAGCTGAGCGGCGAGTTGACCCATATCGTCGAGAACATCGGGACGGTCGACGCGGGCGGGAAGGGCATCTTCAAGGTCGTCATCGGTTTCGGTACCGGCCTTGTCGAGTCAATGGTCTCCTGGCTCCCCGACGTCTGGGCGGGACTGGTTCTGATCATCCTGGGAATCGCGCTCATTCTGTTCTCGATCATGTACCTGGGCAAGGCGCTGAAGAGCGTGTTCGTGGGCAAGGCGCAGAGGTTCCTGCACGCGGCCGTCGGAAAGGGTCCGGTTACCGGCATATGCTCCGGAACGCTGGTTACCGTGCTGGTGCAGTCGTCCTCGACAACCACAAGTCTCATCGTGCCTCTGGCAGGGTCGGGCGTGATCCGGCTTCGTCAGGTTTACCCGTTCACGCTCGGCGCAAACATCGGGACGACCATTACCGCGCTTCTCGCCGCAACCGCGATCACGGGACCCACCCATGCCGTTGCGCACCAGATTGCGATCGCGCATTTTCTCTACAATCTTGTGGGTGTCATCGTGATCTATGGCATCCCCTGGCTCCGGGACCTTCCGATCGTGGGCGCCGAGTGGCTTGCGCGCCTGGGCAGCGAACGGAAATGGCTGGCCATCATGTATATCGTGTTTGCGTTCTTCGGCATTCCGGCGGCGCTCGTGTTTGCCAAGTCGTGGCTGTCCTGAGAAGCTGTCTTAAAATTCCCAGCGGTCTTCGCACGGCTGCAAAAGCGCCGGTCGGCGTTGGTCAAATCCACCCAAGAGTGGCGAGGGG
>JAPPJY010000012.1 GCA_028874335.1 Gemmatimonadota bacterium
ACAGCAAGGTGCCCTTGATCCAGGACCGTTCGCTGAACTGGTATTCGCCCTGCAACCCGAGCAGGGTGTTCGATACGGGCTTGAAGAACGGGGCAAACTGGAACTGGACGGTCACGTCGGCATCCGGGGTCAGGGCTTCCTCATTCGTGAAGCGGATCTGTCCGACCTCGTACAGTATGATGTAGTCCGTATCCCGCTGCAGTTGCTGGCCGTTCAACCGGACGATTTCACTCCCCTCGATGATGTTGGTCCGCCCGAGCGCATACTGGGACAACTGGTTCCGGTATTCGACCTCCAGGAAGTACTTGTGCAGCCTGCTGTGCTCCCTGATGATCTGTTCGTTCGAAAGGTTGTAAATCCCGGGCGTTTCGTCGGGAAGGCCTTCCTCCTGCGTATCCGGGTAGGCAAGCTGTCCGGCGGAATTCCGGGTCAGCATCGGCGCGAAGGGATACTGGTCGGGGAAGATCAGTTCGCCCCGTTCGAAATTGATCAGCGAGTAGTCGATATCGACGCGCCGGTCGGGCCCGGAGTGGGCGTCCACTCCCCGGCGGTCGAGCCCCAGCAGCTGGACGTAAGGCGTTCCGTTCTCGTCGATCTCGCCGTGTTCGCCTTCGGACTCGATTCGGTAGATCCTCAGGTCGAAGTTATTAGGATCAATATCCGTCTGGCCCAGGTAGTACACGTTGCGCCACTCGTACTGCCAGGTACCCCACTGGGAGGGATCGTCCTGCACATCGGGAGGGCTTTCCTGCTGCCGTTTGAGCAGGCGCAGCAGCGGGACGTCGCCGTCGAGCCGGCCGTACTTCCTGACTTCTCCGTCGAGACTCACCGTCTCATAGTACACCGCGAGCATGTCATCATCCTGGAGGGGCGTATTCAGCGCGATGTAGCCGAACTGTTCGTTTACGTAGAACTCGTCGGATTCCAGGAACCTGAATTTCCCTTCGATGAACTCACCTTCCTCGGAGCCCTGGATGAGTACACCCTCGGCGTCGTATACCGGAGGCTCCGGGAAGGCGCTGGCATTGACCAGCCTGGCCTGGTTGGTGAGGGTCACCTGCCCCGACACGTAGACCTGGATCAATCGGACCGAGTCCTCCGCCGCGATGTGGGAACCGTTTGCGTCCCTGCGCGAGAAGTTTCGGCGGTACCGTTCGTCGATGAAATAGTAGGTCCTGCGCCTGAAGTCGAGGTCCCTGATCGTCCGGCTTGAACCCTGCGAACCCGCCTGGAACGTGGCCGACTCGCCTTCCCCCTTCTCCTGGCTGGCGATCGCGGTCAGGTGGAAGCCGCCGAGTTGGCCCGTCGTCTTGATCCCGAACAGTCCGGTGTGCTGTTGCGTGTAGCCCGTGAACTCCGTGTTCTTCAGTTCGAGGGAAACGTTGCCCGCCTCGAAGCTTTTCAGGATGCCGTTTCCTTCCCGACCGTCGTCGAAGACATCCTGGTAGCGGATGGCGAGGTTGTTGTCGAGATCGGTGAACGCTTCGCTGTTCTGCTTGATGTTCACCTCGATTTTCTGGCCGATGTTCCCCGTAACGGTAAACTCCTGGTTCTGCTTCATGGACACGTTGGGCGCACGGGAAAAACGGTTGGTCGCCGTGCTCGCGCTGCCTTCGGTCCACTCGCTGGCCATGTCCATCTCGATGCGCTGGTTACCGAGAATCCGGATTACGGGCGAGCCGCCGCCGAGAAAAGTAGGCAGGTTCACCGGTACATCCAGGGTCAGCAGGCCTTCCTCTCTGAGTCGCGTTTCGGTGTCGAAAACGTAGGACAGCACGGACGACCGCCACATCTGCCTGAATTGCGCCGCGCTGCGCAGCCGGTAGTACTGGTCGAAGGAAATGACCAGCGGCACGCGCCGGCCGAGTCCGCGTTCCTCGTCGATGTAAGCCAGCAGCTGGAGATCGGGATAGACGACGGTCCGGCCGTCGAATGTCCACGGCGCGTCGGAGAGCGTAAGGAGCGGCGGTTTGCTTTGCCCGCGGGCGATTTCGTCAACCTCTTCGAACGTTACGAAGTACAGCCGTGCGCTTTCGAGCCGGATCGTCGGGCCTTCCACTTGCGCCTGCGCCGCGAAGGTCCACGCGGTCACCAGCACGAGGCTGAAGAAAATCGTGAAATTGCGTTTCATAGATTAACGAAAATATACCTGGGGAGCGCCGCTCGCAATACCTGTTGGTACGTCTGAAGGACGACTGAAGGCCGCCTTGCGTTCCATGAAGGGAAGCTGCGTTCCATGAAGGGAAGCCCGACGGCAAAAGACTTGACACGGCCCGGAGCCGTGATTAGCGTAACCTTGCGCACCGCGTTCGCGCGGGCACCTTCGCACGAGCACCTTCGGCCCCGATGCTGAAAACGAAACCTGGAGATTGCTCCCCATGGAATCGCAAGCCACCGAGTTGACCACGGGCGGATGGGTCTTTCTCATCATCGCATGGACCGTGATCACGGGCCTGACCGCCGCCTGTTTTTACCGGGTAAGGAAGTTGAAATAGTACCCGGCGGGCCTCCCTTATCTCGCCTTCAAGATCGTCCCTGAACCCCCGTTGCCGAATCCTCGCCGAACCCCCGTCGCACATCTTTCGCGGACAGCGAGCCATCCCGATTCTGAACGTGCGCCCCGCTTGACATTCGGGCGTTTTTACCTTATTCTGTAACGGTTTCCCCGACTACGATTGACGCCTGCAAAGGACCGCCATGCGGATCATCGTCAAATGTTTCGCAGGATGCAAGGACGCGGTAGGCGCGGCGTCGGTCGACGTGGATCTCCCGGCGGGGACCACCGTTGGCGAGGCCTTTGCGGAGCTTGTCGATGCCTATCCCGCCCTGGCGAGCTACGACCGGAGCGTGATGCTGGCCGTGAACCGCGAATACGCCGACCGGCAGTCCGTGCTGGCAGATGGAGACGAACTGGCGTGCATTCCGCCCGTGAGCGGCGGCGCAGTTCCTCCTTAAAGAAGCAGGTACAGGCGCGTGTACAAGAT
>JAPPJY010000023.1 GCA_028874335.1 Gemmatimonadota bacterium
AAACCCCCGGGGTTCATATACAAAATTTTTTCATACTTCTCCAAAACCAACCCCCCTGGGGGGGGTTTTTAAATCCCCCGGGGGCCGGGGGGGCCGTTTGGGGCCCCCCGGGCCTTTATCGCGAAGGCCGGGAGGACGCCACCGCTCGGTGAGCCTCGGCGCGCGCGAGCGTACTGCGATGGAGAGCCGCTCCAGGCCGTCGGCTTCGACGTCCACGCGGTCCCCGTCATTGATGTTGCAAAGGCCTCCGTGGTGCGTACCGCAGGCGATCACGTCGCCGGGCATGAGGGTGATGTACCGGCTGAGCCAGGCGATCTGCTCAGCAATCGGGTACGCCATCGCCGATGTGCTGTAGTCCTGCTGAAGTTCCTCGTTCAGCCACAGCCGCACACGTACGTCCTGCGTGTCGGCGATCTCGTCCCTGGTGACGAGTGCGGGGCCCATCGGCGCCCAGTCGTCAATCCCTTTGGAGAGGAAGGTGGTGCGGCGCGCCTGCAGACCCCGGCAGGACACGTCGATGAAGTTGACGTACCCAAAGACGTGGTCCATGGCGTCATCCTCCGACACATGACGCGCCTGCCTGCCGATCACGTATGCGATCTCAGGCTCCGGCTGATAGGCCACTGCGCCTTCCAGGTTTGGTACCTCAATCGTCGTTCCCGTTCCGACGATGCTCGTCGCGCCCTTGTAGAAGAAATCGAGGGCGCCTCTTGTCGCGCCCTCCCGTTCCAAATAGTTCGAGAACGCGCAGAGCAGGTGGCGCGGCCTCGGCAGCGGCGCCTGGATCTGCACGGAATCTTTGGGCACACCCCTCTCGCTCTCTGCCAACTTCCCGAACCGCGGGCGGTATTCATCGAAGGCTTCGATCACCGTTTCCATGCGCCATTGCGCGGGCTGCTCAGCCAGGCTGCCGAGTGCCGGACTGAGGTCCACGATCCGGCCGTCGCGGAGCAGGCCGGTCCTGGCATTGTCGAACAGGACGAGCTTCATCCGTTTCCTCCTCCCGCTGCCTCATTCATTTCGTCGAGATAACGTCCGGATGGAGACCGGCGACGCGCTTTCGCCCGTCGTCTCCATGGTCATGAGCTGGATGATGTCGTTGCTGGTGACCGCCCCTAAATACGTCTCCGAATCCCTCTCCACGACGGGTATGATGGAAAGGGAATTCTCTGACATTCGCTGCAGCACGTCTTCGACATGCTCATCAGGCCAGGCCAATGGGGTTTGGCGGCGTACCACGGCGTCGAGCCGGGTCTTGTCCCAGGCTTCCTTAGGCAGGTAGCGGAGCATTTCCAGGGACACGATCCCGACCAGCGCTTCATTGTCTGCCACCACGTAGTGGTGCTGGTGCGGAACGATCCATTGCTCCGTGAAATCACGTACCGTGACCGAGGGCGCAGGATGCCGACGCGAGCGGTCCAGAATGTCATCAATCGTGATGTCTTCCAGCGCGAAGCGGTATATTCCCAACGGAATGTCGTCAAGTTGCGCCGGCAGGTCCGGCCTGCGGCTGGCCCGGCTAACCGCGAAGTTGATCACACCCGGCATGAACAGGATATAGCAGAACATCACCAGCACCAGGAACGAGAAGACCACCTCGTCAATGGTTCCGGATTTCCACATCACCAGCAGCAGCGCGATTTCAGCCACGCCCTTGCCCATCAGTCCGGTGGCCACGGCGTAGGGAACGGCGAGGCGGGACACGTAAGCGCCGATGAAAGCGCCGGTGAAGTTGCCGAGCAATGGGATCAGCGCCAGCCCCGCCATGGCCCCCAGCGGCAAGGTTAGGAAGGTAAAGCTGAAGCTCAGTCCGGCGGAAGCAAAGAAGAGGGGCACGAAAAACCCCTCGGCCACGCTGCGAATTCCCGGGAGGATCTCCTGCCGCACCTGGTAGGGAAGGTTCGACAGCGACGCCCCGAACAATAAAGCACCCAGTGAGCCGTGGAGACCCACTGCTTCCGCGCCATACACGGTCAGCAGGAGCATGCCAAGCAGCAAACCCAGCGAGAGTTGCGGCACCTGGATCACCCGCTGCAACAGCGCCACCAGCGGCGGCAGCACCCGCGACGACAATACCCAGGTCACCACCGAAAAACCGGCAACTTTGCCCAGCAAAATCAGCATGCCGCCAGGCGAAACCTGATGGGCGTGTTCGCCGATGCTGAAGCCGATCAGCAGCAGCGCAATCAACTCGGCGATGATTACCACCGTGAAAATCTGCAGTCCAACCGGCTGTTTCAGGTATCCGCCGTCCGTCAGCACTTTGGCCACGATGCCCAGACTGGTCATCGACAGCACGCCGGCCAGCGCCAGCGACTCGGTGAAATTCAGCTTCAGTCCGAAATTAAAAACCAGATCGGTGGTGACCAGCATCGAAATGCCGAGTGACACGGTCACGGACAGTACGGCCGCGAGGAAGTAATGGCCTTTGAGGGACGACATGAAACTGGAAATATCCACTTCGTCCAGACCGATGAGGAAGAAGAATACGAACACACCCAGCGTAAGAACCAACTCGAGGTGGAGCGTAGACTCGATCCACCAGACGCCGGTCAGTTCCAGGACCGGCCCGAGAAACATACCCGTCGCCGCATAGGCGATGATGGCGTTCAACCGCAGCCTGCGAAAAACGCCCTCGGCCAACTTGGCAACGATGATGAGCATCCCGAGAGTCAACAGCGACTGGTGAAGTTCATGCGTGTGCTCAGCGAATCTGAACAGATCCACTATATCCTGGAGCGAGAAGCCTGCCACGGACATCTTGGGATTCTCCGAAGGCGTCGTCATTACGGGCGTTTGAGTTTTTCGACCCCGTGGTATTGGCCGTCCATACCGATTACGGTTAAGAACACGGCGTCGGATCCCTGGTTATCGTCCGGTCCGTATTTGAGCTGCATGCCGTCGATTTCTATGACGCCGGCGTCTCGCACAGCGTGGAGAAGGCACTCTCGACTCAAGTCGGCGCCGCAGGCTTTGAGACCGGCGACGGCGAATCTTCCGGCCAGATAGCCTTCCAGCGAAACGAACCCCGCTTCCGCCTGGGGATCGAACCCTGAGAGGGCGTTTTGGTATCGAGCCACCACGGGGATGTTTTCGTCATAGGGTAGAGGAACGACCTGCGTAACGTACACACCGGCCCCTTCGGGCCCCAACTCGTTCGCCAGAGCGTTGCTCCCTACGAAGGACACCGTCATGAACACCGGGTTCAGCTCCCGCCGCACCAATTCTATGGTCTTGACCACCGGCTTGTAGGCGCCAATCAAGATCACGGCTTCCGGATTGGCCGCGGTGATCTTGAACACGGCTCCCCTTACAGCGCGGGTATTGCGCGGGTAGTGCGAGGCCGCTACAGGCTTCAGGCCCCGGCGTTCCAGTGCCAATCGCGTGCCCTCCAAACCGTTCAATCCGAAAGAATCTTCCTGATAGAGGACGGCAACGCGGGTGATCCCCAGATCCTCGGTCAGCCGCGCCACCATCTCGTCGGTTTCCTGGTAGTACGATGCCCGGACGTTGAGCACATTGTTCAACTCCGGGTCGCGCAGGAACTCGGCCCCGGTGAACGGAGCCAGGAAGGGCACCCCGGCGGCCTGAGCCAGCGGGTATGCGGCGCGGGACGTGGGTGTGCCCACGGCTCCAATCAGCGCGAATACCCTCTCATTCTCAATCAGACGCTCCGTATTGGAAGCCGCAAAGCCGGTTTCATAGCCGTCATCCAACGCCTTGAGCTTCAGTTCGCGGCCATGGACGCCTCCGTCCTGATTGGCCTCGTGGAATGCCGCCTCAATTCCCAAACGCATCGCCTTGCCCAATTCCCGGGCAGGCCCGGTGAACGCGGCGGATTGACCAAAGAGGACATGGTCGTCGAAAACCCCGGGATTCTCACGTCCTTCTTCCTGTGTTGTTGCCGGGTGCGGCGTATTCAGCTTCCTTCCGACGTCATTTGGCTCGGGGGCATCCTGCCCGCTCTGACAGGCCATTCCAAAGGTCGCCAGCATCAACCCCGCAGTCATCACAAGAGGGGATATCAAGTGAGAAACCAAACGCTGCATCCGCTTCTTCATTGCGTTCCTCCTGGCTGGCGAATTGCAGAAGGGTAGCATTAGCACACCTTTGAAAAAGCCCATCCCGGATCAGGGTCGCCGGCCATCGCCCTCCGAACGTCCTGGTCGGGCTCCCCTGCGGTTCCCCACAGGTCCGCGGTTTCCGGCGCCCGTTTCCACACCCCGGGTTTGCGCGTTGCTTCGTCTTCGATGTGCTCTATGTCGCTGGAGTATTCGTTCACGTATCCGGCCGGATCCCTGTAATAGCAGAAGATGTTGTTACCCGGTCCGTGGCGCCCCGGTCCCCAGTCGGGTTCCCGCCCACGGGCGCGCAGGTTGGAGACCCCTTTCATTACGTCGTCCACGTTCGCCATCACGTACGCTACATGGTTGACCGATGGGTATTCTGCACGACTGAAGACGATGACGTGATGTCTCCGGTTGCATCGCAGGAAGGCCATCCGGTCCTCAATCCAGTCCGAGATCCGAAAACCGAGTAAATCGGTGTAGAACGCCACGATCTGATCGATACACGGCGTGTTGAGACCCACGTGGCACAGCCCGCGGGGGGCGACGTTTCCGGTGGACCAGCCGTTCGCGTGCTCGGCCACGCCGGCCGATAGCTCGATGCAACGGTTCTCCGGATCGAGAAACCGCAGTCCGTAACCGCCGCCGGGTTCGTCCAGGTCGTCCGGCTGCGCTACGAAGGTCGTTCCCCGCCGTTCGAGTTCGGCTGCCGCCGCGTCGACGGCTTCGCGCCCGTCAAGGCTGAAGGCGATGTGGTGAAGCCCAAGCCGGTCGGCCGGATGCAGGCTGAGAATGTGGTGTTCGTTCGACGCGGCACGGAGGTATCGCGCCTGCCGGTCTTCTCCGGCCGATTGGAGTCCCCAGACCTCGAGGTAGTATTCCGCGTGGGCCGCAATCGCCGGCGACAGCAGCCCCACGTGGCGGATGTTCCGGATCTTCACGACTTCCTCCGGGTCAGCTCGATCTTCAAGTCCCGTCGAATGTAGATTTCGATGAACTCACGTAGCCACACTTCGTTCGCGAGCGTGAACCGCTCGATCAGTTTCTGAATGGGTCTGTCCGTGAGGTAGACGATGCGCCACAGGTTAAGCGGCTTCAATTCGTCACCATCGACCGCATGCTCAACGTGAAAGAGTGGCTGTCCTTCGCCCGCTCGAAGCAGGTTCCCGTCCTCGTCGAGGAGTTCGGCTGCCCCGATGAAGGTGGCGCTCTGCCGTACAGGGTCCAGGAACACCTGTTCGAGGACCAAACCACGCTTGGACGGCTTGAGCCAGAGGCGCTGCAGCGAGCATCGCACGAAGGACTCGGCGCCGCCGCCAGCACTCTGCCGGCGCCAATATCGAGAGCTGCCCGCCGTCACGACGGAAGGGATATAGAGATCGGGTCGGAACGCCTTTTTTACTTCCATGTCCCACAGCATGGTCCGGGTAAACCTGAGCGGCTTGCTTGTGCGGTAATGCCGGGCCAGCACCTGGTTGATATCAACCGGAGACAACTCGATTCGGGTGTTGTTCGGGTCGGTCCATGCACGCTCGAACGCTTCTTCATGTTTCAGCGTAGTGACGCGCCTTGATGCTTCCCTCAGGGCGCGCGCGCCGTCGGCTTCCCCCGTCGGTTTAAGGACTCCCATGGGCCGTCTCCGGAACTTTCACGTGGACGGTCACGATATCCGTGTCGTGGAACTGCTGGTGGCGGACGGAGGACGCGATATGCCGCAACAGCCGCAGCGAGACTTCCCGCTCCATCAGCACGTCATCGGGCCGGTCCGCCAGCAATCCGATCCGGTCCTGGACGTTCTCCTCGCCTGCCGCGGCAATGAACTCGAGGACAGCCCCGCCGCTCTCCTTTTGCGCCTTCAGGAGCAGGCGCCGCTGCTCGCGATTCTCCTGACCTTCATCCTGCCCGATCAGCGTCAGCAACGTCTCCTCGCTGGCGGCGTCGAGACGATCGACCATATCCGCTCCCCAGCCGTTGCGGGATGCAAACGCACCGAGGAAATCTCTGATCTTCGGCAGTACGGAAAGATCGAGCTCCGTTTCGATCCGGCCGCGGCGGGATCCCGTCACTTCCAGAAACAGGGTCATGAGAATCGCCATGATACCGCCGGCCGTGATGCCGTTGCTCAGCAGGCCGCCCCCCAAATCATCGAGAATCTTGGGAAACAGGAGGTCGTTCTGGCAGCCGACGCCAACCCAGAAGGCGACACCCGTGATTAGCGCTTTGCGGTGATCGATCCCGCCCTGCACCACTTCCGTCATCCCGCGGACGAAGGTCATCGCCAGCACGACGGTCAGATAAGCGACGACGACCGGGCTGGGTATCGCCAGTATCATCGCAAGCACCTTGGGCAGGAACGCAAGCACGATCAGCACGCCAGCCGCAACGATTCCCACGCGGCGGGCCGCGACCCCCGTCAATTCGACCGTCGGAACGCTGACTCCGATCGTCTGAGTCGGCACAATCCCCGTGATGCCTGAAAGCAATTTGCCGATACCGTCTGCGGTAACCGCGCCCTCCACCGCCCGGTAGTCCACGGCCCGCGGCCGGCGCCACGACACGCGCTGGATGGCGACTGCCCCGGTGATCGTCTGGATGGCGCCGATGAGAGACACGAACGCGAAGGCGGGAAGGAGTTCCACGAAGGCCGGACCGAGGTCGAGCCCGATTCCCGGCCAGCCACCCCGCGGCAAACCGATCCATGAAGCCCGGGCAATCAGGTCGGAGTCATAGAGACCCATCGATCCGCCAATGACCGATCCCGTGATGACCCCGATGAGCGGAGCCCACAGACGCAGCGTTGCCCCTGCCTTCAGGGAGATGCCGCCGATGACGAGCCCCGTCGCCACCGCGGTAAGCGGCGCACTGAGCGCCGTTTCGGGCGGCGCGTCGGCCAGGCGACTGAAAACGACCGGCAGCACGGTCGCCGGTATCAGCATGTTCACCGTGCCGACGATGGTCGGTGTCAGAAGTCGCCTGAACAGGGCCAACCGCATCGAGATCACGATCGGGACGAGCGACGATGCGACGACCAGGGTGGCGAGAAGCGGCGGACCGCCCTCGTTGAGCGCGCTAACGCAGACCCCGATAAAGGCTCCGGCGGGGCCCATGAAGAGCAGGTATCCTGCTCCGATCCGGCTTCGGCTGAGCGCCTGCAGAGCCGTGCAGACGCCGCTCACGGCGACCGCGCCGAACACGGCCCAGGACAGGTACGCTTCGGTTCCGCCGCTGACCCGGATGATGATCGTGGGGATGAAGATGATGCTGGTGATGCCGAGAACGACGAGTTGAAGGCCGCTGCCCAGAGACACAAGTGCAGGAGGATTCTCGTGGGGTTCGTATTGAACGTTGGAAGCGCTTTGCTCGTCACGGCTGCTCACGAGTCTACCCCTACAGGGTTGGGCGGTCCGAAAATGGGCTCAGGCGGGTCGACCCGTCAACCAGTTCCATGGGCGGACGTGGGACTCGGCAAATATGTCCGCCTGGGCATAGGGGCTGCCGGCGACAAATGCCTGAGCCGCCTCTAGCGAGGGAGCTTCGAGCACGAGGACCAGACCGGTAACGGACTGATCATTCTGGCTGAGCGTCTGCCCGCCATGATGAACGGTCACGTCTGGATGCTGGGCATGATCGTGAAGGTAGGCGGCGAATGAATCCTGCAATTGAGACCTTTCCTGTCCCTTTTCTGCCTTGTGAGTCGCGAACACTACGCAATACATAGGACACCCTCCGTTTGCCGCCGGGATGCTCGCAGGACCGCCCGATTTTGCGGAAGCGCAGGCAGCCGGCAGTCGATTGCCTGAGTTGCGGGAACGTACGGATTCACCACGTTTCGGCGCCCCGTCGTCTCAATAACGTCTGTGACGTCATTGACACAAAACCAGACGTCGATAATGGTGGTTTCGTATTAATTATTATAAGGGAATTGTTGCCGTTGGCAACCCTGCGAGGCGTCGATTCAGGTCCGCCGGTACACGATGCTCAGGAGGCTTGGCAGGAAGCCCCAGGATGCGGCATTAGACTCGGAGCGAATGTTGTCTCACTCAATATTGGCACATCGGGAAATCACCCCGTCAATGCCTGGATTTTTAACGTGAACGCCTCAAGTGTGTCGCTTTCTTAAAACGCACGTGAATTTCTCTTTCTTCAGAACTGAATTGACAACCTTGAAGGGAGATGCTTCCAGTTCTGCGATGAGATCTTCAGCGAAGAAAAAGTGCAGATATTGTGGGGCACCCAATGCGAATCCATCCCCTTCTTCCAGGGTTTCATAGTCGAAAGCAAATTTACGATGGTTGGCGTTGTAGATCTCCTCGTAATTCTCCAGTACAGAATCCAGCACTGTTTGGGACATCAAGACTTCGCCATTCGGATCCAACACACGCGAGATCTCTTCCAGGAATGCGATTCTTGATGCGCGGTGCGGGACATAGCAGTAGACATTCCCCATAAAGGCTGCGGCAAACGAGGCATCGGAAAGAGGCAGAGTCGGCATTTCATATTGTTGAAATACCACGTTGATGCGCTTCTTTTCAGCAATTCGCAGTGCCTGCTCAATCTGTTTTTCGGCGACATCGATACCGGTGACGATGTATCCAAGCCTCGCAAGCGCGAAGCATAGTCTTCCTGTCGCACAACCGATGTCTAGAAGACGGCCACCTGCAGGGTACTTTTCAACAAAATTCCGTTCTTCCTCTCTGAGACCGATCTTCAGCTCTTCAAGTCGCAGTTCAAGTTCCTCAGGATCATTGTACTTTTCCTTTACGGATGCCAGTAATCTCCGGGATTCTTGTGATTTTTCAGTTTCCATGTGCAAGTTTCGCTCCCGTCGCAGGAATCGCATGGACACCCACTGATTACCTCAATCCATTGATGTCATAGCTTGACACAAAATTCCAGATCAGCGCGCTTGTATTGGCGCCGTCGTAGTTGATATCGAACCAGACATGACCTCCGTTGACGACCTTGTAATGTTCAACGGAGGTATCTTTGTCTCCATCCGTATAGGAGTGGCGTTCAATCGTTGTCGCGCCGTCGGTGATGCGATTCACCGTTGGAGTCGCGCCTGCATTGTTGAAATCCGTCCAATAATCAAGCACGTCATCGATTGATTTCAATCCCACGGTCCCGGCATAGGGGACAACAGCGTCTGACGTGCCATGGATATTGATCATGGCCGTGGGGTGCGACGGGCTGCAGTTGTTATATGTCTCCTCCATCATCGTTCCGGCAACGGAACCTATTGCCGCTATTTTATCACTATGGTAGCAGGCAAGCGCATACGTAAAAAAAGCGCCGTTCGAGTAGCCGCAGGAATACACTCGTGCCGGATCGATTCTGTAATTGGAAGCAATTTCATCGATCAGCACTTCCACGAAGCCAAAGTCGTCCGCATCGCTCTTGTTGCTATCTGATTTCAGACCGGCATTCCAGTGCGGGTCTCCGTCCAGCAACGTTCCTTGAGGATAAACCAGGATGAATTTCTCGGAATCCGCCAAAGCGCGCATATCCGCGAATCTCAGATACCGGTCTGCCCTCTGACCGAATCCGTGAAAGTTGAGCATCAGCGGAACACGTGAAGTTTCATCATACGAATCAGGCACATACACAATGTATGTACGTGCCGTGCCGTTATGGGAAAGTGTCCGTGTGAACAGACCCGATGAATCAGGCGCATCGAGCGGCATGTCGTCATTGCCCGAACAGGAAAACAGGCCTGACAGCGTCACAGCGACAATAAAAAAAAGCCTTGTCATCAAGGCAGTCCCGAAATGCGGTGAGACGGTAGAGGTGAGGAGAAATGCGGGTAGACGGTAGAGGTGAGACGGTAGAAGATATCCTCGCCTCGTATGTTTTCCCTCCGTGCCTCCGGAACGAAAAGAAACCTTACATGGCAGGCGATCTCTCCCCTCTCCCGTCTTCCTTCTCACCAGGTGGTGGGGCGGGGTGTGGTCCTCTCCCCTCTTCCGTCTTGCGTCTCCCCGCCTTTAGCTGAAGGATGGCCTCGGTCGAGGCCAGCAGTGTCTTCCAACCCTGCTCTGCCCGCTCCGTGTACTTCGCGAAGGTCGCAGGCATCCTATGGGTGAGCCTCGCCGAGCAACCGCCCGCCCGGGGAGCGATCTCGATCCTCACAATCGATGACCCCTTCCGCTCGGACAGCTCCCGTGTAAACCAGGTACACTGGATGACCGAGGGGCGCTCCAGAGTCAGGTAGGTGCCCCAATGTCGCATCTCTTCGCCATCACGCATGTCACTGAACAGAAAGGCGCCGCCTGGACGAGGATCGATCTCGATTCGAACGATCTCTCCGGAAAGGCCGAACGCGGCCAGGGCATGGCTCATCCACCTACGGACGTCTTGAGGGTTGAGCCATGCATCGAAGACTTCGTCCGCCGTCGCATGTTGGAAATGATGCTCCGCCAGGACTTCGACCATCTGACTCGTTTCGTCACTCATGTCTCAGGTCTTTCCTCGCCGCGAGAGCCCATCTTCGAAGTCAGCGGTCGGTTCCCGCAGAACGTGGCTGCTTCGGCGTCATCCGTCCCCATTTCCCTCTGCCGATGATGGCTGCGTAGGAGAATAATGACAAACGTTGGCCTCCGGATTGCGATCCGCTACCAGATTCAGGGCGATACCATGCTCCAGCCATGCCTTGAGCGCGGCGAGGACGAGAGAGAAACCGCCCATCGAGTCGAGCGCCATGCCGATGACGTTCTCCTTGGTCCCTTGGAACCCGGTGTTGGTGATCTGAACGAGGGTGGCTTCCGCTTCCAGAGAAGTGAACTGCCATTCGACGGTCGTCGGCGGATCGTCCCATTCGATGAGAATTCTGGTGGGCTGTTCGACCGACCTGACGCGGACATCCGCGGAGACGCCGTACATCTCCCATTCCCATGTCACCTTCGCGCCCGGCTCCAGCCTGCCGCTGCTTCCGGTGAACCAGAATCGGGTGGTGACGGCGGGATCCACGAACGCGTTGAACACTTCATCGATTGGCCGCCGGATGAGCATTTGCGTCTGAACAGTTGGATCGATCACGCTGGCCCCCTGGGGTTGCCACCCTGGACATATTACCGGCCTGACTCGCGCAGCGCCTTGAGTACGGCCGCGCCATGGCCGGCGGCCCGGGCCCGTTTCCAGACCCTGGTCAGAATACCATCCGGGCCGATGATGAAAGTCGACCGCGTCATGCCCTCGAACCGGCGGCCGTAGAGGACTCTCTCACCCCAGGCGCCATAGCGCGTGGAGACACTGGCGTCGGCATCCACCAGCAGCGGAAACGGCAGCCGCTGGCGTTCGCGGAAATCCCGGTGCGAATCGGCATCGTCCCTCGAAACGCCGAGTACGACGGCGCCCTCGGCCAGGATTTCGGCGTGATGGTCCCGAAATGAGCAGGCCTGAATCGTACAACCCGGGGTCTCATCGCGCGGATAGAAATAGAGGACGACCGTCCGGCCCCGGTATCCGGCCAGCGAGTGGACGTTGCCGTCCTGATCGGCGACTTCGAAATCAGGGGCGGCATCGCCTGCCGCAAGCGTGATTGCCATCGTCGTTCCTTTCGACTACTGCCTTCGGGCCTTGCCGCCTGGCAGTCTGTGTGGCGCGCCCGGCCCTGACACGTCCGCGGCCGCCGGAACAGGCCGGTTTCGCGAAGCACACCCCCGTCGGAAAAGACCCGATGATCCGGACGGTTCATGGACCGACGCAAACAGCGGGCGCTTGAAAAGTCAGTTTGAATGGGAGGTCATCATTGCGGCTTGCGCGCCGTGTAGTAGAACATCGGCGTGAAAATGCCGAGTCGACCGCCGGCAACGAGGCTGTCCGCAGCCACGTTCAGCAGTTCCTGCACATCGGTCGCGCCTTTCGGCACGATGCGGAGCGGTTCAAGTAACCGCAGTGTCCAGGTTGTGACAAACCTGCCGATGGCCGATCTCCGCAGGCCTGTCAAAGACAGGTCCCGACCCTCCAGTGCACGGTACCAGGGCGTCTCCGGATCGGATGTGTCGGCGGCGTCGAAGGACTCGATTACTACAAATCCCGCTCTGCGCAAGGCTCTGACCACGTCTTCGAACAACGCGATATCGGGAATGCCGTTGCCCGTCTCAATGTCCTTCTTTATCTCCTGATGGGCCGGGTTCCCGACGATGTAACCAGGTGTCATGCACCACTCGTAGCCGCCGAAAATGCCACCGGGCCGCAGCACGCGCCATATCTCGGCAAAGGCCCCCTCCTTATCCGGAGCATGGGGCGTGGCTTCGATCTGAAAGGCTGCATCAAAGCTGGCTTCCGGAGCCGGGATCTTCATGAAGTCGCCCTGCAGAATCTCTGTCTGATGCTGGAGTCCGGCCGCTTTGTTGTAGTCCTCGCACTTGCCCAGTTGAAATTCATTGTTGTTGAGACCAACCACATAGGCGCCGAACTCTTTCGCCATCAATCGCATCGGACCCCCCACGCCGCAGCCGACATCGAGCACCCTCATACCGGGATGGAGGCCGATGGCTTCGGCCAGAAAACGTTCGTGGCGGATCAAGGAATCCCTAAACGATTCATGCCGTTTGCGTGATGCAAAGTGAAAGGACCGGCCCCAACCGAATTCATAGAAATCCGTGACCAGGTCATAATACTGGTTGACCATTTCCTGGTAGTGTTGTTTGCGAACGAGAGTGCTGCCGCCCTTGTTCTCGTCATGGAAACTGCGGTAAGTCTCCGCTACCTGGGCGAATTCTTCCCGCTCGACAGCTTTCGAGATCGGGTTGTGGATGCGGTCGGGCATCACAGCCGTCCTTGTCGGGTCATCCCGCGTAGAACTGCAGGTACCATTGGCGCATTCTGTGTACGGGTCCGTCAGACCGGGTGAGCAACGGTTTCCGTCTGTAGATCTTGTTCTCCCAGATCTCCACGTCCCTCCGCCATTGCGACACCCAGTTACCCACTACATAACTGGCCAGAATCCGGGAAACGCGCTTTTCTGCGAACCACGAGAAATGAACTTGCTGCTTGAGCGGTGCGATGGGCGTATGCGTCTGAAACATGGTGATTCCGCCCAGATTGGGAATTGAAAAATCAAACTGGACGATACCGCCGGGTCCATGGAAAGTGATTCTGGCGGTGGCCGCGGTTTTTTGCATCTTTCGACCCAGGATCTCGAGCATGCTATGATCATTGAAATAGGCAAGATGAGTCGAGTCGGCATCGGATTCCCAACTCGCTTCGTGGTGAATCTTGATGAAGGGGATGGGGAACCGGGTCCACGGTATATGCATGACGCCGTGGATCTCAGGGAAATGCTGGAAGTCCACGGCGTTTTCGGCGAACTCTATGAGATGCATGCCCACTTCGCCGGCTTCGTACTTCCCCCGGTAATCAAACTGCCCGCGATCTATCCTGCTCTGTTCGCGAAGGCGGTAAAGGACTCGATCCGGCATGTGCTCTGCGTGGTAGACCACGACCATGCCGTAATAATCCATCACTTCCCAGTGTGTATGGGTCCTGGTTGGTAGTTTGTCGTTCGTGGGAGTGCCTCGGATCTGTCCAAGTCCGTCAATCCGCCAGCCGTGGAAGGGACATCGCAACTGGTCGCCAATTACCGTGCCATGGGCCAAATTGGCACCCATGTGCGGGCAGAAGGCATCGACTGCGAAGATTTGTCCGTCCAATTCGCTCCGGAACAGCGCAATCTGCTTCCCAAGACATTCGACGTAAGTTACTTCACCGCGTCTGATGTCAGCCGATGCCGCCACCCGATACCACCCATCGGGATACGGAGGAGGATAGGTGGACTCGCGGAAGGCTTCGGATGGTCTCCTATGACCCTGTCCATTGCGGGCCGCACCGCGTCGGGCGATTCGTCCCCACATTTCGTACACCCTGAAATTGGACACCGCATAACGTCGCCAAGGCAACGGATTCGCCTGGATGCCCTGTTGCCGCCCTGCGACGTCCCGTCTCGACTACGCCAGGTCGAACCGATCGAGATTCATGACCTTGTTCCACGCGTTTACAAAGTCTCGAACGAACACGTCCTGCGCATCGTCGCAGCCGTAGACTTCCGCGTAGGACCGGAGTTCGGAGTTCGAACCGAAGACGAGGTCCACCCTGGTGCCGGTCCACTTGAGCTCGCCGGTCCCGCCATCTCGTCCCTCGAACACGTCCTGTGAATCACCGGACGCATTCCACTCGGTGTCCATGTCGAGCAGGTTGACGAAGAAATCATTGGTCAACGACCCCGGGCGATCTGTGAAGACACCGTGTCCGGACTGCCCGGTGTTGGCGTTCAGCACGCGCATGCCACCAACCAGCGCTGTCATCTCGGGTGCGGAAAGGGTCAGCATGCAAGCCCGCTCGACCAGCAGGTCCTCCGGTTTGCCTTCCTGCCCTGTCTGGAGGTAGTTGCGGAATCCGTCCGCAGTGGGCTCGAGTACGGCAAAGGACTCCGCGTCGGTCCACTCCGGCGTCGCGTCCGTGCGTCCGGGAGTAAAGGGCACCTCAACTTCATGCCCGGCGTTCCTGGCAGCCTGTTCGACGCCCGCGCACCCGGCCAGGACGATCAAGTCGGCGAGAGAGACCCGCGTTCCGCGGCTCTGAGAACCGTTGAACTCCGCCTGGATCTGCTCCAGTGTTTCGAGTACACGGTTGAGTGCGGCCGGGTCGTTGACTTCCCAGTCTCTTTGCGGGGCGAGGCGGATTCGCGCGCCGTTCGCGCCGCCGCGTTTGTCGGTGCCGCGGAAAGATGCCGCGGACGCCCAAGCGGTGGAGACCAACTGGGAAACGGACAATCCCGAAGCGAGGACCTTCGCCTTGAGGTCTGCGATGTCCTGCTCACCGATCAACTCGTGGTCCACGTCCGGGACGGGGTCCTGCCACAATAGCGGCTCGGACGGAACCAGGGGTCCGATATACCGGCTGCGGGGCCCCATGTCGCGGTGGATCAGCTTGAACCATGCCCGGGCGAAGGCGTCTGCGAATTCGGCCGGGTTTTCCAGGAAGCGCTTTGCGATAGGCGCGTATTCCGGGTCCATTCTCAGCGAGAGGTCCGTCGTGAGCATCATCGGCGCGTGCTTCTTCGACGGATCGTGCGCGTCCGGCACTGTGGCCACGTCAGCCGCGTTCCTGGGCGCATATTGGCATTTTCCCGCCGGACTCTTCGTCAATTCCCAGTCGTGCGCGTGAAGATTCTCGAAGAACTCGTTGTCCCACTTTACCGGGTTGCTTGTCCAGGCGCCTTCCAGCCCGCTGGTGATCGAGTCGCTGCCTTTGCCGCTGCCGTGGCTGCTCTTCCAGCCGAACCCCTGCTCCGCGATATCAGCCCCCTCCGGTTCGGGACCGACGTGGTCCTCCGGTGCGGCGCCATGCGCTTTGCCGAACGTGTGCCCGCCGGCAATGAGCGCCACCGTCTCCTCGTCATCCATTGCCATGCGTTTGAACGTCTGTCGAATGTATTGCGCCGCGGCGCACGGATCGGGATTGCCGTTCGGCCCCTCCGGGTTTACGTATATGAGGCCCATGTGGTCGGCGCCGAGCGGCCCCTGAAGTTCGCCGTCGGCGTCGTGGCGTTGATCGTCGAGCCAGGTCGTCTCCGCGCCCCAGTCCGTCTCGTCGGCCTCCCAGACGTCAGGCCGTCCGAAGGCGAAACCGAAGGTCTTGAAGCCCATCGATTCCAGAGCGCAGTCGCCGGCGAAGATGATCAGGTCGGCCCAGGAGAGGTTCCGGCCGTACTTCTTCTTGACGGGCCAGAGCAGACGTCGCGCCTTGTCGAGATTTCCGTTGTCCGGCCAGCTGTTGAGGGGGGCGAAGCGCTGGTGTCCCGCCCCGCCGCCGCCCCGGCCGTCGCTGATGCGGTACGTGCCGGCAGCGTGCCACGTCATGCGGATGAAGAGCGGACCGTAGTGGCCGTAATCGGCCGGCCACCAGTCCTGCGAGGTGGTCATGACCTCTTCGATGTCCTTCTTCAGCGCGTCGACGTCGAGCGACTTTACGGCCTCGGCGTAGTTAAAATCCCCGTCCATCGGATCGGATGCGGGCGAATCCTGGCGGAGGGGCTTCAGGTTCAACTGATCCGGCCACCAGTCCTGGTTGGATGTCATTTGGGTCCTCCTGTAAAATCGAACGGTTATGGTGCGAGATTTCGGAATTGTTATATACCTGCGCAGAAGGAAAAAATACGGAATTCCCTCGCTCGCAGGCAAGGGGAATCTGGCTCACGCAACGGCGCACTTCCTTGAGCCGAAATGTTCTCCTGATTTTCCTGCGCACATTGCATAGATCCTACATTCCGGCGAACGCCGTTGCGAAGTCCGCGCGTAAGTCCTCGGCGGCCTCGATGCCGCACGCCACGCGGACGAGGCCATCGGTTATTCCCAATTCCGCCCGATCTTCCGGGATCATTCCGCTGTGCGAAGTGGCGGCCGGACGCGTAATGAGGGTTTCGACGCCACCGAGACTCGGGGCCGTTACCGGCAGCGTCAGCCTGGACAGCAGTTGCCCGGCCGCCGCCACGCCTCCGTGCAATTCAAAGCTCAACACCCCGCCCGCTCCGGCAAACAACCGATGTGCCCGCTCGTATTGCGGGTGGCTCTCCAGCCCCGGATAGTTCACCCGGGCCACCTGCTCCTGGCCGGTTAAAAAGCGCGCCAGCGTCAGACCGTTCTCATTGTGTTGGCGCATTCTGAGCGCCAGTGTCTTCAGGCCCCGCTGCAGCAGAAAACAGGCGTGTGTATCCAGCGAACCGCCCAGATGATTCAGCTTGTGCCGGATCGCCTCGACGCGTGCGGAGGATCCAAGGATCGTGCCGGCGACCAGGTCGGAGTGACCGTTCAGGTACTTGGTCGCGCTATGCAGTTCGATATCGAACCCGGTTTCCAGCGGGCGGAAGTTGCACGGGGAGGCGAAGGTATTGTCGATCAGGGTGACCAGCCCGTTTTCCCTGGCGAATTTCACGACGGCCTCCAGATCGGCGACCTCCAATAGCGGATTGGTCATGGTCTCCACGTAAATCGCCCGGGTCTCCGGACGGAGTTTGCCCGACCACGTCTCCGGCGTGTTCCCGGCGATAAAGTCGAAATCAATCCCCATGCGCGGCGCATCCTGCGTCACGAAACTGTGCGTGCCCCCGTAGAGACAGTCCTGGATCAGCAGATGATCACCGCTGTTGAGTACGGTAATCAATGCCGTCGTAATCGCGGCCATCCCCGAGCCGGTTACGAGCGCGTCTTCACCGCCGCAGACAGCGGCCAGCTTGGCGTGCAGTGCGCGGTGATTGGGTGTGTTGTTCAGGCGGAGATAGCGAATGTCGTTGTAGTCCTGCTCGTCCTGTGAAACAAAGGTCGAACTCTGGAAGATCGGCAGCACCACGGCGCCCTCGATACGCTCCTCGCCGGCGTGAACGAGACGGGTTTGGATATCCATAGCACGTTTCCTCGGGAAATTACAGCGTGACTTCTGCGCAAAATGGATGCATATATCTTGAATAATACATTAAACATGGATAGACAGGATGAACAGGATACAGAACAACAGCAGGAAGACCCGAAAACTTGGATTATTTCGATTTCAAATTCAATTACATTGAACCGACAAGGCGGGCGCCCACAAGGGACGCCCCTACGAATTCAACGCCGGCGCGAAACCCGGATCGTTCAATTCGTAGAATTCTGGTTTTTGTAGGGGCGTCCCTTGTGGGCGCCCGGCAGTCGTACCCGTTCGTCGATATTTAGTATAACTTCGATAATTCGAAAACGCGAGCCTTCACAGGTGAACATTACGAACAGGACGAAGACCCGATAGCCCGATAACCGCCCCGATTCGACGTCCACACTAGCCGACGTGACTCTTCGGCCTGTCCTTCGTCGAACCCATTGTACCCTTAAACGCCTTCGGCGCAAAAAGGAAAAACCATGCCCGAAAAAAACCAACTTAAGGCCGGAGCGGCGACGGTTGACATCACGCCGCCATTGGGGACGCACCTGGCCGGAAGCGGCGCCGGCGAACACCGCCCGGCGGAGACCGTGATGGATCCGCTCACCGCAAGAGCCATTGTCTTCGAAACCGGCAGGCGGCGCGTTTGCATCGTCATCCTGGATCTGACGATTGTCACGCAGGACTACACGGACCGGATCCGCGCCGCTATAGCCGAGCTGACGGGCATCGCACCCGAGGCGATTATGGTCCAGGCCACCCAGACGCACTCCGCGCCGAGCCTGGGCTACTTCATGCTGGATCAGGATTTCCCCCTGGAGACCGGAGAGCAGACGGAGTACCTGCGCGGGGCCGAACGCGCCTACGGCGACCGGGCTGCCCCCGCCGCGGTGGAGGCCGCAGTCGAAGCGGCGGACAGGCTGCGACCCGCGCGCATCGGTCTGGGCCGCGGCGTGCTGGGAGACCTGGCGTTCAATCGCCGCGGCATCCGGCGCGACGGAACCATCATCATGCCCGCCCGGCCAGGCCGGGAAGAAAGGCCGTTCGGAAACACGGATATCTGCTATCTCGAAGGACCCATGGACCCGGAAGTCGGCGTGTGCTGCGTCCAGGACCTGGATGAGCGACCACTGGCCTTTCTCCTGCACTACACCTGTCACCCGGTCAATGCGTTCAGTCATCGCGACACCTACCGGGCGGTGTCGGCTGATTGGCCGGGCGCATGGACGCGCGAGATGGAACAGTGTTTCGGATCGGAGGCGGTGCCGCTTGTCGTCAACGGCTGCTGCGGCAACATCAACCCCAGGCATCCTTTCGATTCGGATTACCGGCCTGACCACCGGCGAATGGGGCGTGAACTGGCCGGGATGACCGAACGAATCGTTCACAGCATGGCGTTTGTCGACCACGCCTTCGCGCTGGCATTCAACGTCGAAACCGTACGGCTGCCGTTCCGCGATATTTCAGCCGGGCGCCTGCGCGAGGTCGAAGCGATCCTGTCCGGGAGTCCTGAACCGCCGCGCGGCGCAAACGGACAAGTGGACCCTCAGTGGTTCCGGGCCGCTTCGACCCGCAGCGTCGAACTGTGCCGGGAACGGGACGACGAATTCTCCTATGAAATCCAGGCGTTCCGCATCGGCGACCTGTGCGTTATCGGTCTGCCCGGCGAGCCGTTCGTCGAAGGGCAACTCGCACTCAAGACGAACTCGCCGGCGCCGTTTCTCTTCCCGGCGCACCTCACGACGCACTACGTCGGTTACCTGCCGACGCGGGCAGCTTACCCCCGGGGCGGTCACGAGGCCAACGAGGACGTGACCTACTGGGCCAAGCTCGCGCCGGGCTGCCTCGAAACCGTGGTGGAGCGGGCTCGCGCTCTGGTACAAGAATTGTACGCATGAACGATCTGTCGGGTGCGTTGCCGGACGCTTGCGCACATTTTCGGCAATCGCATATTGGCGACGTCGGCGCGTTTCTCTTGATTCTATTCGGCATCCGGCAGGAAGATCGAGTCAATGATGACGTACTCAGTCAATTTGAACAGAGGGGAATAACCCATGCAGAAAATCGTCACCAATCTTTGGTTTGACGGCCGGGTGGAGGAAGCGCTCGAACTCTACACGTCGTGCTTCGAAGATGCACGCGTTACGAACATCACGCGCTACACCGAAGCCGGCATGGGCGAGGCCGGCGAAATCATGACCGCGGAGTTTGTACTGGCAGGGCAGGAGTTCTGCATCATCAACGGTGGTCCCATGTACACACACAGCCCGGCAATGTCGCTGTCCGTAAACTGTGTCGATCAGAACGAGGTGGACAGATTGTGGGCACGCCTGACGTCCGATGGCGGCGAGGAAGGCCGATGCGGCTGGTTGACCGATCGCTTCGGCGTCTCCTGGCAGATCGTTCCCACCGCGCTGGGAGAAATGATGGCCAGTGACGACACGTCGGCGGTCGAACGCGTCACCGCGGCATTTCTGAAGATGGAAAAGCTGGATATCGCCGGGATGGAGAAGGCGTTCCGCAATGCGTAAGGCCGATCAAAACCGTCACGCGCCGACCGACGCCTTGCCCGGCTGGCGGCGGGCGCCGATTCAGTTAAAGTTCCAATCGACAACCAGGGGGAGGATGTATGGCCGAAAGCGACCGCTACGAAGCAGGCCGCAGGGTTCTTTCGTCGATGCTCGGAGAGGACGCTGCAGAGGCCTCCGCCAGGAAGATGCGCACACTTCATCCGGAGTTCGAACGACTCGTGATGGAGCAGGTGATGCATGACCTGTACGGAAGGGACGGGCTGGACATCAAGACCCGTCTGCTGTGCACGATCGCGGCCTTGACGGTACTCGGCAGGCCCCAGCAACTTGCTGTTCACATTGACCGGGCCCTTGGTTGCGGCTCCACGAGGACGGAGATAGAGGAGGTCATGTTGCAGATGAGCGCCTTCGGCGGATTCCCGGCGACGTGGGATGCGCTGACCGTTCTCCAGGGTCAGATCCAGGAGGAATAGCATGGAGGACTTCGCCCGCGTGTATAGCCCCTGTCAGAAACGCTGCGCCTGCGTTTCGTCTGCAAGCGCCAGTTCGTAGCAGACGGCCTCGCTATCCGTGCGCACCAGCAGATAGGGCGCGGCAAAGGACGGGGGATTCCAGGTTTTACCCGCGAAGACCGTCATGCGCGCCAGTACGACGTGGCGGTCGGGTCGGGCCTCGACGAGTACCACGTCGCCCGATTCGCTCATGATCAACAGGATATCGTTGATCAGGATGAGCTGGCCGTGGCCGTAGCGCCCGCGCTTCCAGCGGCGCTTGCCGTCTTGCGGATCGAGGCAGACCAGCACCCCGTCGTCGAGCCCATAGACAAAACCGTCGTGATGGACCATGTTGGCGAATTTGGCCTTGAGACGAGGGCTTCTCCAGACGATCTCGCTCGTCAAGCCGCCGCCGGGCGCGGCGTTTACCTGATACAGCCTGGCGCCAATGCCGTAGCCGGTGGAGACCAGAACCCGGTTCCCGGGCAAGGGCAGAGGGTTGGCAACGCACTGGACCTGGTCCCAGGGCTGACGCCAGAGGGGAATTCCGCTTTGCGGATCGTGCGCGACCACGCTGTGGCTGTTGAAAATCAGGATCTGCTCGCGCCCGGCCAGCGTGACCAGACGCGGTGAGCTGTAGCCGGCCCTGTCCGTGCCCCCGCCCCAGACAAACGCGCCGGTCTGGCGGTGATAGGCAACCAGCGAGCGCTCATCCGGGCCTCCGGCGCTGACTACGACCAGGGTGTCGAGGACCAGCGGCGAACAGCTGTTGCCCCACATATTGGCCTCAGCCCGGTTGTCGGCGAGGATGTCCCGCGACCAGATCAGCGCCCCGCTGGCCACGTCCAGACAATTCAGGATGCCGGTCGCGCCCATGGTGAAAACCCGGTTTCCGGCGATGGTAGGCGTCGCGCGCGGACCGACGCCGGCTACGGCGGACTCGTAGCGAGTCGAGTCGGCGTGTTGCCAGAGCTTGCGGCCCGTTGCCAGGTCGTAGCAGACGACCTGCTCCTCGGGGCCGTGTTGCTCCTGAGTCACGGCCCGGCCACCGGCAATGGCAAAGGAGGACCATGCGGCGCCTACGGGACGACGCCAGATTTCGCGCGGCGGATGCCTGGTCCAGTCGCGTTCGAGGTGGACGCCTCGGAGGCGGTTGTCACGCTCGGGGCCAAGGAATTGCGGCCAGTCGCGGGCGTCGAGCGCGGTGGCGTCCCCTCCTTCCGCGACGGTGGCTTCACCCTCAGCGCTCCAACGCCATTCGAGGACCGGTACGAAATCGCCGCTCAACCCTTTGACGCGAAGAAACCCGACGCCAAGCGCGATGAGGAAGATGATGCCGCCGAAATAGCGCAGGCGCCGTCCCCATGGCAGCCGCGACGCAAATAGCAGCCAGATCACAGCGAGGAAAATGGCGAGTATGAAGATGCCCATGGTGCGCATCACCTGTTGCTGGCGATGGAGGGATTCGGGCAGCCAGATCAGCAGGAGCGCCAGGACGACGATGCCTGCGAGCATATAGAGAGGCCATAAGCGAGGGCCGGTCGAGGACATAGGGACTATTCGCCTCCGGTGACGGTCTCCAGGCGGACGCGATCGCTGCTGGCGACCGTGCGGGAAATGAGGTCGCGGCGAAACACGGCAATAGACAGGAGATGGTTCTGTATGATTTCGCGGTACCGACCAGGGTCAATCGATGGCATAGGCCTCGATCTCAACGACCAGGTGCGGCTTGAGCAGCGCGGTTACGACAACCAGCGTCGAGGCCGGCAGAATCTCGCCAAACACCTCGCGGTGGGCGCGGGTGACGCCATCGGCGTGTGCCACGTCCGTAATGTACACAACCGTCCGCACCACGTGTTCGAGGCTTGTGCCGGTCTCTTCGAGCGCCCTCGCGATGATTCTCAATGCGCTCCTGGCCTGCTCGTAGGCATCGCCCCGGTCATGCGGCGGCTGGGCGCAGGTACCGGCGACGTGAATGTGACGGTCCGCACGCACGGCGCGTGAATAACCAAACTCCGCGCCAAATGGACTGCTGGTTGGTATGCGTTTGCGTTTCATGGTTCCCCTTCATCATAAGAAGCTGTCTTAAAATCCCCAGCGGTCTTCGCGCGGCTGCAAAAGCGCCGGTCGGCGTTGGTCAAATCCACCCGTATAGACAAATATGGGCGGATTTTCCCGCCTTGACCGCCACTTTTTCGCTCGCGCTCGGGAACTCACCGGGAATTTTAAAACAGCTTCTGAAGGTTTCTTCGACCGGCGCCCACGCCTCCATCAGCGCCGACGCCGGATTCTTGCGTACGTCTTCCGCGAATTGCATATTGCCGATATCGGTGCGATATTATCTTATGCGCACGCGATGGATCATCGGAAGAAAAAGCAGTCATGAGTCATGCCTCGAAGCTCACTCCACGTCGAGGATGTAGCGCGCGAGCGGCGAGATCCGACGGGCGGTTTCGGACCGCAGGTACTCGCGCTGGTTTGTTTGTTGAGCGTGCTCGCGGGCGATAAAGGCGCAATGCAGGGTGCGGCGTGGGGCGTCGCTGAGGTTTCGGTACGAGCTGTGATAGAGGCTCCCGTTGAAGATAGCGACCGAGCCGGCGCATCCAATCAGTTGTACCTGGTCTGGGTGATCGACCATGCCATCGGCTACGTGGTCGCGTACACCGCCGGGTTTACGGTGGCTTCCCGGAACGCAGCGGGTCGCGCCGTTGGCCCGGGTGAAATCGTCGAGCATCCACATTGAATTGACGACGTGATACGGCCCGCCAGGCACGGTGGGTTGCCCCCAGTCCGTGTGCAGGCCCTGCAACCCGCTCCCGGGCAGCGGATCGTGACCGTTGAGCGAGTGCAGCTTGAACGGCCGCCGCAGGACGTGCCAGACCGCCGTGAGAAGTGTCGGCTGCAGGTATACATTGTCGAAGACCGCTCCCTTGTTGACGAGGTCGGCGAGGCGGCGCACGCCCTCCATCTGGGCGACTTCAGCGCCGGCTCTGTCGCCTTCGCTGGCGAAGGTCTCGTCGAAATCACGCCGCAGAGCGGCCAGCCAGTCGGGTGCGATGACGTCTTTAAGAATGACGAAGCCGTCGGCATCCAGCGCGTCGCATTGCGCCGGCGTCAGCGGCCCGGGGACAAAACCCCGATTCAACAATTCGCTGTCCATAGAGGATGATCCTCAGAAAAGTGCACGATGCCACGTAAGAGCAGAGTCCTCGGCGTTGGTGATACGGCCCCCTCGTTTACCCTCCCCTCGCACCAGCAACGAGACGTGTCGCTGGCATCGTATCGGGAAGAGGAAAACGTCGTTCTGACGTTTTTCCGGGGGACCTGGTGACGCAGAAGTCGTCGTCAGTTGGCGATCGTACAGGAACATGTCGACGCGTACGCCGAACGGAACGCGACGTCGATTGCCGTCGGCGCAGGACAGCCGCTGGGCGAAATGCGGGAATACGCCGAAAGCAACGGCATCACCTTTCCGCTTCTGGCGGACGAAGACTGGAGCGTCATCCGAAGTTACGGGGTACGCCACTGGTTCGCCCTGGCGATGCACAACGTCGTCTACACCATCGTCCTCCCCGCGACGTTCGTCATCGACAAACTCGGCTTTGCGTTACATGAATGGACCGGCCTGGCGAATCACGGCCTGAGCAACAGCATTGCCCGACCAGCGACGTTTATCATCGACAGACGCGGCGTGATCAGATATACGTACATCGGATCGAGTCAGTTTGATATGGCGGAACAGCAGGAAATCCTGGAACACCTGGATTCGCTGGCGTAGCGATGTACGCAAGGCAAAACCTCTTTCCCGGCATCTCAAAAGTAGCTGTCAGCCATCAGCCGTCAGCCAAAACCGAAAAACCGAATCAGTTGACGCCAACGCCATGATGAAGGCGATCACGAAAGGCGCAGACCTCTCTCCCCGGCCCTCTCTCCTAAAGGAAAGAGGGAGGAGGGCCTGACGTCGACTCGCTTGCTTTCTGTAGAGACTCTCATTGAAAGGAAATCGCCGTCCGGGAGACGGGAAGTTGAGCCGAGGATCGGGTAAATCCAAGGGAATGTGAAAATGTATAAAGACATCATCAGTTACAAGCTGGCAGAGAATATCTCGGAGGAACACCTACTGAACGTTGCACGTGAGGTTCTGGTGAACTGGATGAGCAGACAGCCAGGTTTCAAGAAGTGGGAAATACACCGGAACAGCGACGGAGGCTATACCGACATTGTTTACTGGGAATCAGACGGCGACGCCAAGAACGCGCAAGCAGACATGGTCAATATCCCAAATGCCGCGGATTGGTATTCCTGCTATGAGGAAGGCTCGATTTCAAGCATGAATCTTAATCACGTCGCGACGTTCGAATAGCTTGGGTCTGGCATAGGACTAATTCAATTCCTCTCGCACGGCATGATCCACCAATATCCGGAGCGAGGGCATCCTGCCCTCGAAATTTGAGTGACCCATCAATGCCCGAATCATTGAAAACGACGGCGCCAGAGCCGCGCGAATCAGCCGTCGAGGGCAGGATGCCCTCGCTCCCGAGAACGCCAATCACACCGATCCCAGGCCGGTTTCTGTCCTGATCTGCAGTATTCCTTTGTCGGCGGCTTGATCTTCCCGCCAATGATTCAATCCATTCAGGAGACGCTCATGCTTTCGCAAGCGCAGATTGCACAATATGACCGGGACGGGTACGTGCTGGTGTCGGGGTTGATTCCGGAAGAGACAATCGCCAATGCGGAAACCGCGATGTGGTCCGTACTAGGGATGGATCGGGACGATCCGGCTTCGTGGTCTCCTCTACCGGGCGATGCAGACGGCGTAACGACGGTGGCCAGCCAGGGGGTGGTTGAACATTTCGGGCTCAAGGACCCCGCGTTACTGGCGTGTTGCACACCCGTGTTTTACGACGTGCAGAGCCAGCTTGCCCGCAAGAACGAGGACGCGTTTCATTGTCAGAGACCACAACCCGAGGCCGTATGGGCCCGCAGCGTGTTTCCGGTATCGGGAAGCTGGGATCATCACAGCGGGCACGCCGATGGCGTGCATCGACCGTTCAGCGTCTTTCCCGGATCATTCCGCGTCTCGTCGCTGACCTATCTCGATTCGGGTGTCGCGCAAGGCGGCGGAACCGCGGTCTGGCCGGGGTCGCATCGGACGCTCACAGATGCGGCGGTTCGGGATCCCGACAGGTTTCGCATGCTGCCGGATTTACAGAACCCAACGCAAAAGTTCGATCTGAACGCGCCGATCGAGTTAACGCCGTCCCGGGGCGACGTCCTGTTCTTTCATTACCTGCTGGTACACGCCGGGTCGCTCAATACGGGCCACAAACCGCGCTTCGCGATCCGATGGATGTGCACCTGCAACGCCTGCCGCATCTGGGAAAAGCATGGCAAGTGGAATATCTGGATGCCGTGAAGGAGATCGGTAGCGAGGATGGCGGTACGGCCACACGATAATTGATCTAATTCAACCTAAATGCCCACATCTCCCGAAATCTCCGTTCATCAAGAAGGCACTTTTGTTTGGGTCGTAAGATTTGGCATGTCGCAGATGTAGGCAAATTCAAAATTAAGGATTGGTTTTATGCCTCCAATTGAAGAACTTAAATCGCTTATTACGCATCCACGGGAAGATCTTTCTGTTGAATATAAAGATTGAGTCCCCTCCGAGAAGGGGGTTCAGGAAGATATGGTGTGTAGGAATCAGTG
>JAPPJY010000077.1 GCA_028874335.1 Gemmatimonadota bacterium
CCGGCGCTTTTGCAGCCGCGCGAAGACCGCTGGGAATTTTAAGACAGCTTCTAAAAAGAGTGGGACCTGCCCGGTTCCCTGCGCGGTTAGCGGACGGAAGCGTTTGGCATGAGGGAATTTTCATCTGCGCACTGGAGGCGGGCGCCGGCCGAGCCGTATGAACCGGACCCGGCCGAAGTCCGCCGAAACAGGCGGCTGCTGATTCTGAACGGCGGTCTCGTCTTCATGTCGATGACATTGGCCAGCTCGGATATGGTGCTGCCGGCGTTCGTACAGTCGCTGACGGCCTCGAGCGTCGCGGTCGGACTGGTCGGCGCGCTGATGCGGATCGGATGGGCGTGGCCTCAGATATTCATCTCCCGAATCATCGAAAGCAGAAGACGCAAGATGCCCTTCCTGCTCCTCGCGGGCGGGATGCGCAGTTCCGTCTGGCTGGCGATCGCTGGGCTGACGTACCTGATGGGAGGTCGTCAGCCGTTTTATTTCTTGTGCTGTTTTTTGGTACTGTACGCGATTTTCACCTCCATGATGGGTATCTGGAACGTCCCCTGGATGGACATTGTGGGAAAGGTCGTCCCGCCGCGAGACCGTTCGCGCCTCTTCGCGGTACGGAGGCTCTGCGGCGGCATAACGGCGATGGCGGCGGGTGGGGTGATTACGTTCGTACTCAGCGACCGCAGCGGCGTTGCCTTTCCGGCGAACTACGCTGCGCTGTTCCTGCTGGCCGGACTGGGAAACGCGCTTTCGGTTTTCGTATTCAGCAGAATCCGGGAACCGGTGGGTCCTGTGCGGTATCTCCGGCAGCCGCTTTCCAACTACCTGAACAGCGGGTTACGCCTGCTGAAGAACGACCCCGACTACCGTCGACTGTGCGGGATGCAGGTCCTGTGGTCGTTTATGATGATGGGAGCGCCGTTTTATGTGCCCTACGCGATCACCGACCTTGGGTTCGGGCTGGTCTATGTAGGCGTTTTCGTTTCAGTCATGCAGGTCAGTACCGTACTGTCAAACGCGCTCTGGGCTCACGTCGGGCATCGTAAAGGCAACCGCGCGCTTCTCGTTTACGGTTCGTATCTGATGGCGTTGTCGGTCGCCGTTCCCCTGTTGGCCGCATACGTGCCGTCACTGTCCTTCGCGCCGCTTTCGAATTGGGGTATCGACTGGTCATTTGATCCGCACATCGTCTTTTATGCACTCACGTTCGTCTTTTCGGGATTCGCCAGCAGCGCGATGTTTAACGGCCGCATGGCATACGTGCTGGAACTCGCGCCGGAAAACCGCCGTCCAACGTATACCAGCTTCCTGAACATGTTCGCGCTGCCGCAGGGGTTTCTGCCGGTGCTGGCCGGTCTGCTCGTGGCGTGGATCTCGTATCGGCCGATGTTCTGGATCGCCCTCCTGTTCGTTCCGCCCACCGTGTTCTTCGTGCACCGGCTCGGCGATGCGGGGCTCCGGCGTTCCGATTGACGGGCTCGATGGTCACGCACGTTCACCGGTCCAGAGTATCCGCCAGTTCTTCGGCAGGATAGGTGATGATCTCGGCGAGGGTAGGGTGGTAATGAGGAATCCGGAGAAGGTCGAAGACGGTACCCCGGTAGTAAATTACCGCGGCGAGTTCATGGATGAGTTCGGAAGCTTCGGGGCCCGTGATATGACCCGCGATGAGCTCGCCGCTTGCCGGATGGCACAGAATCTTCACCGTGCCGTGGATTTCGCCCATAACCATGGATTTTCCGTGATCGCTGAACGGATATTCCGCCGAAAGATACGCGATGCCCTGTTCCCGGCATTCCCGCTCGGTTGGGCCGACGGACGCGACCTGCGGGTCGGTGAATACAACTGAGGTTCGCAACCGGTAGTCGATCGTCCTAACGGGCGTTCCGCCGCCGGCGTTGTGGCCGGCGACCTCGCCCTGCTGCACCGCGATGTGTACGATTTCGTACGGTCCCACGCAGTCGCCTGCGGCGAAGATATGTTCCGCGCTCGTCTGCATTCGATCGTTGGCCGCAATGCTTCCGTCGCGGACCTCGACGCCGGCGCGTTCGAGTGCGAGCCCGGCGAGGTCCGGCGTCCTGCCCAAAGCATTGAAGACGACGTCGGCCGTGGCCGTACGGGACTCGTTGCCATGCAGAAATCGGACCGTGGCGCGACCCCCTGTCCCGCTGACCTGCTGGAGGCGGGTGTCCGAGTATACCTGCATCCCTTCTTCTTTCAGGCGGGTTTCCACGGGCAGGACCATGTCCGCGTCAAAGCCGCTGAGCAGCTGGCCGCTCCTCTGTATCAGGGTGGTCCGCGAACCCATCCGACACAGAAACTGGCCCAGTTCGGCGGCGACGGCGCCGCCTCCGAGTACGATCACCGATCCTGGAAGTTCCCGCAGTTCCAGGACGTCGTCGCTCGTGAGGTAGCCCGTTTCCTCCAGACCCGGTACGGGAATCCTGCTGACCGCGGAGCCCACGGCAATAACAAAACGCCGACCCGAGACCTTTTCCGTGCCCACGCAAACGGAGTTCGGCGATTCAAAGCGCGCCCTGCCGCGTATCAGCGTGAATCTCGGGCCGCAAAGTTGCCGGACCCTGTAGTCCGCGAATTCGTCAACGAGCGCGCGTTTCCGGTCGTTGACTGCAGCCAGGTCGGGGGAGATGTCCCCGGCATTCAGGCCGAACTCTCTGGCCCGTTTCATCAGGGAGAACACATCCGAACTGCGAAGCAGCGTCTTGGACGGCATGCAGCCGCGCAGGATACAGAGGCCGCCGAGCGGTCCTTTGTCCACAATGGCGACCTGCGCTCCGTTGTCCGCGGCGACGCGGGCGGCGGCATAGCCCGCGCTGCCTCCTCCGATGACGACGACGTCGTAAGTCATGGCCTGCCCCTGCATTGTGAGATGATTCGCGTCTCTTCCAGGTGCGGTCAGCGAATCTAGGCACTGCGCAAACACCGGACAAGAAAAAAATGGCACAACAGCGCCGGCCGCCGGAGGGGCGTGCCCACGCCGCCGTTGTCGATTGTCACGCAAACGTTGGTTGGATGTGATAGCGGACCGGGTCCGATTGCGATGAGGCGTCCATGATCTCACGGTGGCGGGAGGAGGGGGGTTACAGGGACGTGTTGCGGTTGGCGGCGCCACTTATTCTGAGTACGGGGTCGTGGAGCCTTCAGATCTTCGTGGATCGTGTCTTCCTGAGCTGGTACGATCGGGATGTGCTCGCGGCCAGTCTTCCCGCCGGCATGTTGCACTTTACGTTCTCAAGCCTGTTCATCGGGACGGTTGCGTACGTGAACACATTTGTGGCCCAGTATTGGGGCGCGGACCGGCCCGAACGCGTAGGACCGGCTGTGTGGCAGGGGATTTACGTCGGTCTGGCATCGGGGTTGGTTATTCTATGCCTGATGCCGTTTTCCGGTACGTTCTTTGAATGGGCGGGACATGAGCCGCGGATACGCGCGCTGGAGGCAGAGTATTTCAGGATACTGTGCTTTATGGGGCCGGGAATTACCGGGGTGGCGGTATCCTCCTTCTTCAGCGGGCGAGGGGATACGCGGACGGTCATGTGGGTGAATTTCCTCGCGACCGGGCTGAATATCATCCTGGATTATGCGTGGATCTTCGGCCGTTGGGGGTTCCCCGAATGGGGCATTCGCGGCGCGGCCTGGGCGACGGTGGTATCACACCTCCTGATCCCGGTCGTGTTCTTCTGCCTGATGATGCGTCCCAGATACCGCGACACCCTTCGCACCCTGAACGGATGGCGTCCGGATGCGGCGCTGCTGCGTCGGCTGGTGCGATTCGGACTGCCGAACGGCGTTCAATTCATGTTGGAGATTCTGGGCTTTTCGATGTTCATACTGCTGGTTGGGAAACTGGGCACCACGGCGCTGGCCGCAACGAGTGTGACGTTCAACCTGAATACGCTCGCCTTCCTCCCGATGATGGGGCTGGGGATCGCGGTTTCAACCCTTGTGGGTCAATACCTGGGAAAGAACAGGGAGGATCTGGCCGAGCGCGGCACCTGGTCGGCAGTACACCTCAGCCTGACCTACATGCTGGTGATGGCGGCAGGCTATGTTTTCGTGCCCGGTCTGTTATTGCGTCCGTATATGTCCGGCGCCGATCCCGAGGCGTTCGAAGAAATCTGGGACATGTCCGTCGTCCTGTTGCGTTTCGTTGCGGTCTATTGTGTCTTCGATGCGTTCTATATCGTCTTTTCAGCCGCTGTGAAGGGCGCCGGCGATACTCGTTTCGTGATGCTCGCGTCCGTAGCGCTCGGCTGGTTCGTCATGGTCCTGCCAACCTACCTGTCGGTCGTGACGTACGGGATGGGCCTTTACGTCGCCTGGATCTTCGTCAGCCTCTATCTTGTTCTGGGCGGATTGATATTCATGCTGCGTTTCCGGGGCGGCAGGTGGAAGTCGATGCGCGTCATCGAATCACCTTAAACCGCGCGAACCCTCGACATCGGAAAGGCGGTAAACGATAACGCGGACAGCAGGGCGAGGCAATCCGGAGCCGAGGACGATGAAGACGAGTTTTCCCGCGATTCCCGGTGAACCGTCGCAGCACAGGGGCGTCTGAAAAGCGTCGGTATCGCCGGATTCGCCCGTGGGACCGGCCCCCAAGAAGGTGGACGCCGGGTCCGGATCAACGGATCGACCGCTGCTTTCATCCATTCGGTTGACAGACGCTGATTGCATAGAGGTCTGCCAGTTTGTTCGACAGACCTGACCCGGCACAAGGACTTGTAGCGTGCGTAAACAGAGCGATATAGCATGAAACGATCTGACGATTCTCAAGCAGGTATGCCCACGGAAAACGCTTCCGTAAACGGATGGGGCCCGGTTCGCATCGGCGCCGCAGGCGTATTCCTGATATCGCTGGCGGTATTCGTCAAGACCGCCGCGCCGACCGTTTCGTTCTGGGACTCGGGAGAGTTTATCGCTTGCGCGTTTTCGCTGGGAATTCCGCATCCGCCGGGCGCGCCGCTCTATCTGTTGATCGGGCGTCTGTTTACGATGTTGCCGGTCTGGGAAGACCCCGCGTTGCCCATGAATCTCATTTCGGCAATAACAAGCGCGCTCGCGGTGCTGTTCGTTTACCTGATAACGGTACGTCTGGTCCTGGTGGGCACGTGCGTCGGCGAGAGAAACGTCATCCGTGTTTCGGGTGCGGTCGGGGGCGCCGTGGCCGCCCTGATGCTTGCGTTCTCGGAAACGTTCTGGTACAATGCCGTAGAGACCGAGGTGTACGGATTCTCAATCATGCTGATGGCGATGTCCCTCTGGCTGGGACTGCGGTGGATGGAACGCGCCGGGGAACCGAACAGCCGCCTCATCCTCTATTTTATCGCCTATCTCATGGGTCTCGCGGGCGGTGTCCACCTGCTGTGTCTGTTGACCGTTCCCACGTTGCTGATGCTGGTCTGGTTCAGGAAGCCGGGGATTCTGAGGGACCCGCGGGTCTGGGCGTTCGCGGCGCTCCTGTTCGTCGCGGGGTATTCGACTTACGCCTCACTCTACATCCGGTCGGGGTTGAACCCGATGATCGACCAGAACAACCCGGAAACATGGGCCAACTTCATCGGGTTCCTGGGACGGGAACAGTACGGAGCGGAAAGTATGCTGCTGGGTGTATTCAAACGAAAGGCGCCGTTCTGGGATTTCCAGATCTGGACGATGTACATCAAGTATCTCGTCGCACAGTTTCCCGTGCCCGGTATCGGATTCGTCTCGGATGCCTTTCGCCGGGCCACGTCGCATGAAGTGGAGTTGGTGCGTATTTCAGTGGTACCCTATTTCCTGGGCTGCTGGGGAATCTGGGAACACTGGCGACGGGATGCCCGTCGTTTCTGGTCGATTGCCGCGCTTTTCGTGCTTTCGGGCGTCGGGCTTTCGATTTATCTCAATATGGAAGACCCGCAGCCGAGGGAACGTGACTACGTCTTCGTGGGCTCCTTCGCGTTGTTCTGCGTGTGGATGGGCATTGCGGCGTCGGCGGTCATTCGCGGGGCGTACAACCTGCGTGGCAGGGGTGCGGCAATTGCCGCGGCCGGCCTTCTGCTCGCAATGCCGGGGGCGTTGGCCGCGAGCCTCTATCCGACGCATGACCGGACCGGCAACCGGTTCGCGTTCGACTATGCGGCGAATATTCTGAATTCCTGCGACCCCGACGCGATTCTGTTTACCAACGCGGATAACGACAGCTTTCCGCTCTGGTACCAGCAGGAGGTGATGGGCCTCCGAAGGGACGTGCGCGTCGTAAACCTGAGCCTGCTGAATACGCCGTGGTATATCAGGCAATTGCGGGATCTGGAGCCGAAAGTTCCCGTCAGATATACAGACAGTTACATCGATCAGGTATTGACGGCGCATACGCCCGCGGCGGTGAGGCAGTCCGGTCGATTCTGGCCTGAGGCCAGGGAGGTGCAGGCGGCCGGACTGAAGTGGACCGTCCAGGGAATGCCGGGGAGGGTGCTGCGCGTACAGGATGTCATGGTTTTGAAGATTGTGGATTGGAACGAGTGGGCAAGGCCGGTCTATTTCGCGTTGACCGTACCGGACGGCAACCGGATGGGACTGGGGGACTACCTGGAGATGGAGGGCATGGTTTTCCGTCTGGTGCGACGGAAAGCGTCGCCGATTCACGTTCAGAAAGCCAGGAAGCACCTGATGGACCTCTATCGGTTCAGTGGCGTCTCGGACCCGGTGGTGCATCGTAACCGGACGGCTCGAAACCTGCTGGCCAATTACCCTGCCGTATTCCTGCGCCTCGCGGAAGCCCTCGCCGAAGAAGGAGACCGGGACGGCGCATACGACGTCCTCCGTTTCTGTGAGAAACACGCGCTTCCGCCGGAGCATTGGCAGGGCGCCGCCCTGATGGCGGCGTTAATGCATCGTCTGGACCGGCCTGAGGAGACCCAGCGACTGCTGAAAATCGTGCTGGATTCGGACCTGATCGACGAAGAAACGCGTCTGGGAACCGCGGCGGAACTGCAATTGCAGATCGGCCGATACGACGCGGCAATAGAGCTTTATGACAGGATGATCGAAAACAACATACAGGTCGAGCGGGCGCTGTTCAATCGGGCGGCGTCACGGGAACGCATCGGAGACCTCGCCGGCGCCGCCGCAGATCTGGAGTACCTCCTGCGGTTGACGCCGGGGGACCGCGAGGTCGCGAAGGCATTGGAGACGTTACGGCGGAGGGTCAGGCGTCACGAGGCGACGGATGGCCGATAAACCCCTGGTGTCCGTGATCGTGCCGCACTTCCTGGGGGATGTTCTCCTGACGTGTCTTGATTGCCTTTATGCGAGAACAAGCGGCGCCCCGTTCGAGGTCATCGTCGCCGACGACAGGCCGTACGACGACGGAAGCCTGCAAAAGGCGAAGGCTCGGTTTCCGGGCATACGGGTCGTGTGCGTTGGCGGCGGCAAGGGGATGGGCGCGGGGTGTAACAGGGGCCTGAAGGCGGCACGCGGTGAATTCGCGATGTTGTTGAATAACGACGTCGAAGTCGCCGATGGCTGGCTGGCGCCTCTTATGGCTGCAATGGAGGCCGACCCGCAGGTGGGTGTGTGCCAGCCAAAGGTGAGGTCGCTTCGTGATCGCGCACAATTCGACTACGGAGGCGCCGCCGGCGGGATGATGGACATGCTGGGGTACACATTCTGTCTGGGCCGGCTGTTTGAAACGGTTGAGGAGGATCGAGGACAGTATGATCGTTCGCAGGATATCTTCTGGGCGGTTGGGGGAGCGATGTTCCTGCGGATGAGGTGCCTGCGGGAAACCGGTCTCATGGATGAAGGGTTTTATATGCACATGGAGGAAATCGACCTGTGCTGGCGGTTCCATCTCGTGGGATACCGGGCGGTTTCCGTCCCTGAGTCGGTGGTCTATCACTTTGGAGGCTGGTCCCTGGATGCAAGGGCTTTCCGGAAGGCGTATCTGAACCATAGAAACCAACTTGTGATGGTGATGAAGAACCTGTCCGCCCTCTCTCTGGCGTGGGTGTTCCCGGTCCGGGTCCTGCTGGAACTCTGCACCGTGCTGCTCGGGATCTTGAAGTGCGACTGGAAACGCCCCGCGGCGGCGCTTTGCGGCCTCTGTTGGGTCATGTTTCATCCCGCGTCGATTCTGCGTCGACGCCGGGACGCGCAACGGGTACGAACGGTCGAAGACCGCGAGGTCTTCCGCATTGTCTACCGCGGCGTGATCGCGTACCGGTATTTCCTGGGAGGCGTGCGCAAGGCATCGGACCTTTATGGCGGCGGGGGTACGCGTTGACGGGTGATTCAAACGATTTAAGGGGGTCCGGTTTGGGCGCGGTTCGCAGGGTGATCGGCCTGATGTCCGGCACGTCAGCCGACGGCGTCGACGCGGCTCTCGTCGAGGTCGGGCTCGAGGAAGCCGGGGTGCGGCTGGTTGCGTTCAGGGGGTTGCCGTATCCGCCTGAACTGCGGCGGGAGATCCTGGATGTCTCGGAGGACGGATGCGGTGCGGTGGACAGGATATGCAGGCTGCACGCCGTTCTTGGCGAGTGGTTTGCCAGAGCCGCATTCAACGTGTGCCGCGAAGCCGCTACCGAAATGTCCAGGGTCGATCTTATCGGGTCGCATGGACAGACGGTGCGCCACCTGCCGGCGGCTTACAGCGCGTTCGGAGTGGTCACGCGATCCTCACTGCAGATCGCCGACCCGTGTGTAATTGCGGAACGGACCGGCGTCACCACGGTCGCTGACTTCCGGGCGCGGGATCTGGCGGCCGGAGGACAGGGTGCGCCGCTCGTTCCACTGGTGGACTATCTTCTGTTCCGGTCCAGGCGCGAGGGGCGCGTGCTGCTGAATATCGGCGGGATTTCGAACGTTACCGTGTTACCCGCAGATTGCGGGCCGGAAGATGTTCTGGCATTCGACACGGGCCCGGGAAACATGATCCTGGACGCGCTGGCCGGGGACATTACTGGAGGACGCCTGGCGTACGACGCGGATGGCTCGATCGCCGCGTCGGGCGACGTCTCGGATTCACTGCTCGGGGAATTGATGCGCCATCCGTTTCTGAAAGAGGCGCCGCCCAGGTCGACCGGGAGGGAGACCTTCGGTGCGTCGCTGGTCCGGGACATCCTGTCATGGCGCGGCCGCCTGCGGGATGAAGACCTGATCGCCACGGCGACCGCGTTTACCGCGCGAAGCATCGCGGACGCGTTAGAGCGGTTTGTCCTGCCGGTAAGTCCGATCGGCAGGGTGGTCGTCAGCGGCGGCGGCGGCCGAAATCGGGTTTTGATGAAGATGCTGCGCGCCGCGCTCCCGGACGTGGACGTCTGTCATTCCGATGCGCTGGGCGTACCCGGGGATGCCAAGGAGGCGATTGCTTTTGCGGTGCTGGCCAATGCCACGGTGGAGGGCCGGCCCGGCAATATACCAGCCGCAACGGGTGCGTCCGGTTCCGTCGTGCTCGGCGTGGTTGCACCCGGTGGAAAATGCGGGATTTCGATTGATTCGGCCGATGGGATTGTGTAAGTTTAACCTTGATTCCTAATTTTTCGGGGACGTAAAACCGAATATTTGCAAGTAGATAAAGGCGATTAGACTGCGGATTACCAGGATACACCGGGTCACTGGACGTGAACTGAAAAAATGTCCTTTCGGACGACCTTTACGCCCCGTTTCAGGTCGAGGTCCGATCTTATGGGAATGCAGAATCTGCTGGTGACGGGAACGGCCGCGGCGTACGTCATCAGCGCGTGCGCTTACGCCGTGCATTTCATTCGGATGCGAGCCATTGGGGGCTCCCTTGGGTTCTGGAGCCTCATCGTTGGCTGGGTGCTGCACAGTACGCTGCTCGCGAGAATGGCCATCGCCACCGGACAGGTTCCCCTGACCAGCCAGGTGCTGCCCTCTCTATGCGCCTGGCTGGTTGTCATTGTGTTTCTGTACCTGGAATTCGGCAACTGTCGCGGTTCGCTGGGCGCACTGGTCGTACCCATCGTCGCGGTGTTGCACCTGGTCGCCGCTTCCAACCTGGTGGGAGCCGAAAGCGCACCAGGACCGGCGCACACGGGCGGCTGGTTCAAACTTCACGTATTCGCGTACATTCTGGCATATGCGGCGTTTGCCATATCCAGCGTCAGCGCAACGATGTACGTGATGCTGTTGGGTGAGATTCAGAAGAAGCATCTGGGTTTCTTCTACGATCGACTGCCGCCCCTGGATACGCTGGACCAGACCAACAACCGCGCGGCGTCGTTCGGTTTTGTTTTCCTGACGGCGGGTATCGTGGCGAGTTCCGTCTGGGTTCATCAGCAGATGTACAGGCTCTGGATCTGGAGCGAACCGGCGTTCTGGGTGCTGCTGGTCACGTGGGTCGTCTATGCCGGGCATCTTGCAGCCCGAAGGACCGCCGGGTGGCAGGGAAAGCGGGCGGCGTTCCTGTCAATTCTCGGATTTGTCCTCGTCGTGTTCACGTTTCCCGTCATGGGCCTGTTGTTTCCCGGAAAACACGTTCTGGCACAGTAGGTTGTTTCGCGCGAGTTCCTATGGCCGGCCGATCTGCCGCGTATCCGATCTTTCTGGATTTGCGGAACAGGAGATGTGTGGTCGTTGGAGGAGGGTCCGTCGCCGGGAGGAAGGTACTGGGCCTGCTCGCCGCCGGCGCGCGCGTGACGGTGATTGCGCCCGCGGTTTCGGAACCGCTGGAAGGCCTGGCGGCTGAGGGCCGTGTTCATCTGGTCCGTCGCGACTTTCATCGGAGGGACGTCGAGGGTGCGGCGCTGGCTTTCGCCGCGACGGACTCGAGTATGGTGAACGACGAGGTCGTGCAGGCAGGTAACGAATGCGGGATTCCGGTCAATCGCGCGGACAGGGCGGACCAGGGAGATTTTACGGTGCCGTCCACACTGCGTCGCGGCGGTTTTCAGGTGGCGGTTTCAACCGCGGGGGCCAGCCCGGCATATGCGCGGATGATAAGGCGGCATCTTGAGGAGATCCTGGGGCCGGAACACGGTTGTGTGGTGGACTATCTTGACCGTTTGCGCACGCGGGTCATGTCGCGGTTTCCCGAGAGTCCCGCACGGCGAAAGGCCGTATGGGATCTGCTCGTGAACTGGGAAACCGTGGACCTGGTTCGACGGGAACGATGGGATGAACTCGACAGGAAAGTACGGGCATGTCTATCGTAGTGGTGGGATTGAACCACCGGACGGCTTCGGTTGAGGTCCGGGACCGCGTGTCGGTTTCCGAACACAGGCACCGGTCCATACTTGAACGACTGTTTTCGCTTGATTCCGTGGTTGAATGCAGTCTCATTTCAACGTGCAATCGTTCCGAAGCCTATGTTGTAACGGACGATCCCGAGACCGCACGCGCGGGCGTTATCGGCCAATTCGGCAGGATCAGCGGGATCGACGCCGGTGAGTTGCGCGGATTCACGTTTACCCGCAACGATCTGGATGCAGTTCGACATCTGCTGTGCGTTGCGTCGGGGCTGGATTCGATGATCATGGGTGAGCCGCAGATCGCAGGACAGGTGAAGGATGCGGGCGCCCGCGCCATGGAAGCGGGAACGAGCGGCACCGTCCTGAACCGGTTGTTTCGTTCGGCCATAGAAACCTCAAAACGGGCCAGAACGGAAACCGAGATCGCCGACGGCGCGGTTTCGATCAGCTTCGCGGCCGTGGCGCTGGCAAAGAAGATCCTGGGCAAATTGGACGAAAGGACGGCCCTGGTGCTGGGTGCGGGGGAGATGAGCGAACTGACCGCCAGGCACCTTGTGGACAGCGGGGTCGGGCGACTGATGGTGTCCAGCCGTACGTTCGCCCGGGCGCGTGATCTGGCCAGGCGGGTGAACGGAAAGGCGTTGTCATGGCCGGATGCGATGGAGGGCCTGCACCGGGCCGACATCGTCATCAGTTCAACCAGCGCGACAGTCCCGATTCTGGAGAGGCAACGCGTTGCATTCGCGATGCAGAAGCGCCGGAATAACGCCATGTTTCTCATCGATATCGCGGTGCCGAGAGACATCGACCCGGATGCGGGATCTCTCTACAATGTGTTTTTGTACGATATCGACGATCTGCAGGCGGTCGTGGGGGCGAATATGCAGAAACGGAGGCGTGAGGCGGAGAAGGCGCGGCATATCGTTGACGAAGAGGTGAGGGTTTTTTCTTCGTGGCTGAATTCGCTGGACGTGGTGCCCGCCATCGTGGCGATGCGCCGGCGATTCCAGGAGCTGCTCGAAGAGGAACTGGAACGGGCCCGGCTGTCGGATTTATCTGAGATACAACAGGAGAAGGTGGCCGGACTCCTGAGGCTTTACATGAACAAGCTTCTGCACGCGCCTCAGGTCAGGTTGCGTGAAGCCGCCGATTCAGGGGAGGCGCTTGCCTATGTCGACGCGCTCGTCCGCCTGTTCGATCTGGATGCAACTCCGACCCGGGCGGCAAAATCGTCAACGCAGGAAGCACCCGCGGAAAGAGTGCGGACCGAATGCTGACGCATCTTGTGATCGGCAGCCGCGGCAGCCCCCTCGCCCTCTGGCAGGCGGGCTGGGCCAGAACGACGCTGCTGAATGCGATTCCCGGCCTTGAAGTTCGCATAGACGTCATCAGAACCAGGGCGGATCGTGAACCGGACGAGCCCGTCGCCCGGATGGGAGGCAAGCGCGTCTTTACCAGAGAAATCGAAGAGGCGCTCCTCGATGGACGAATCGACCTGGCAGTACATTCCCTGAAAGACATGCCGACCCGGCTTCCCGGGGGTCTGCGCCTTGCGGCCACCACCCGCCGCTGGGACGTCCGGGACGCGCTGGTCAACTGTGCCGGATACAACCTCGAGAATCTGCCCGATGGCGCGGTCGTGGGGACGGGCAGCCCAAGGCGCCAGGCGCAGGTGCGGCACGTCAGACCCGACCTGAACGTCGAAGAGATTCGCGGAAACGTGGATACCCGGTTGCGGAAGCTGGATGCGGGTGAAGTCGAGGCGGTGGTGCTGGCGGCGGCGGGTCTGCGCAGGCTCGGATTGGCTGGTCGCGTGAGCGAGTTCCTACCGGCAGAACGGTTCCTTCCGGCCCCCGGGCAGGGTGCGCTGGGAATCGAGATCAGACACGACGACGACCGCGTCGCGCAGGCGGTACGCAGTCTGCATGATCGTTCCACTCATTCGGCCGTGACTGCCGAGCGAGCGATGCTGGATGAACTCGCGGGGGGATGCCAGATGCCGGTTGGCGCATGGGCGCGGTTGGACGAGGGGGGTCTCGTTGCCGACGGGATGGTGGCCGCCCCCGACGGCGGCAGGGTTGTCCGCGCCCGGACGACGGGAGACCCGGATGCATCAACTGACGTCGGCAGGAAACTCGCGAAGTTGCTGATCGAGCACGGGGCCAGGCAGATTCTGAGAGACGTCCTGTAGGCCGCAGGTCGGCGTCAACAGGTCACGGGAGGACAGCCGGATCCGTGACGGTTTGGGAAAATCATGGCGAAAGGCGCGGTTTTTCTTGTTGGCGCGGGGCCGGGAGATCCCGAACTGATCACGATAAAGGCCCTTCGCCGCATCCGGAAAGCTGACGTGATCCTTTACGACAGCCTGGCCAATCCGGCATTGCTGGACGAGGCGCCGCCCCATTGTGAGCGGATCGACGTGGGCAAACGTCCCGGCGCCCAGTCACGGCAGCAGGATCGGATCAACCGCCTGATGGTCGAACGCGCGGAGAAGGGGCTGAGAGTGGTGCGTCTGAAGGGAGGGGACCCGTTTCTGTTCGGGCGCGGCGGAGAGGAAATGGCAACGCTGAACGAAGCGGGCATTGCATTTGAAGTGATTCCCGGGATTACCAGCGCGATCGCCGCACCCGCATACGCGGGTATACCGGTCACCCAACGGGCGATCGCGCCGCATGTGACGATTATAACGGGTCACCGCGAGTCTCTGGACGCGCTCCCTGAAGTAGACTGGCGCGCGCTGGGTCAGTTGGGGGGCACACTGGTCGTGTTGATGGGTGTACGGAATCGCGGGGAGGTCGCCCGGAGATTGATTGAGGCCGGTCGTTCAGCCGATACGCCGGTGGCGGTGGTGCAGGACGGTACGTTGCCGGGTCAGAAGACCGTCCGATGTACGCTCGGCACCCTGGCCGATATGGAGGCAGCCAGCCCCGCCGCCATTGTGGTGGGTGACGTGGCCGCGTCCGACTTTCCGTGGTTCGAACGGCTTCCGCTCTTCGGAAGGCGGATCATGATAACGCGGAGCCGGAATCAGGCCGGGGATCTGCGCGGCATGTTGATGGGACTTGGGGCCGACGTTCTGGTGGCCCCCGCCATCGAGATCGCGGATCCGCCTGACTGGTCGCAGGTGGATGCGGCAATCGGAGAGTTGGACCGGTTCGACTGGCTTGTATTCGCCAGTGGAAACGCCATCGAGCGCTTTTTGAGGCGCGTGCGAACGTTACACGGCAACATCGACGGGTTGTCGGACGTCAGGGTTGCCGTCGTGGGTCGGAAATCCGCGGATAAGCTTCGCAATGCCGGCCTGAACGTGGATCTGTGCCCGCGCCGGCACACGGCCGCGGACCTTGCGGAGCAGTTCGCCGGAGTAAACGTGTCCGGGCTGCGCGTGCTGATTCCCCGGGCGGAAGAGGGGCGAAGGACAATTCCGGATGCCTTACGCGCGCTGGGTGCGCGCGTGCGGGAGGTCATTGTCTACCGGACTGTGAAACCTTCGGGCATTTCAGGTCATGTCAAGGAACGCCTTCAGCGGAACGAGGTCGACCTGGTTGTTTTGTCAAGTCCCTCTTCCGCATTGAATTGCAGGGAATTCTTCAAGCAATTCGGTATGCCTGAGCTTACACGGACACTCCCGGCCGCATGTATTGGGCCCACATCGGCCGAGGCGGCTCGGAAAATGGGCTTTTCCGTTGTCGCGCAAGCCGCGGATCAGGACGTCGGCATCCCTGGACTCGTCGACTCGATTCAGGATTTCTTCGGCAATTCGGAGCGTGGCGGTGGTCCATCCGTTTCGCGGTAACGGTAGACCGTTTCAGGACATCGGGTCTTTCTTGCGGCATCGCCGCATTTGCCTGTTGACACGGGGAAGTGTACCCCGTAAATTTAACGATGCAGGCTTCACAGCGAGGTTTTTTTTACACTCCGAAAGGAGGCGGTTATGCGACAAATTCTCGTTTTTCTGGCACTTGCCCTGGCGGGCTCCGCATCAGCGGGAGAAATGACCGATGGATTGACCATTACCGGCGGTCAGAATTCGTTCGCACGCCTGACGATCGAGCGGGCGGACGCACCGGACGCCGAACAGGGAGTCCTCAAGTTGTATGTTTCGCTTGTACAGGCCAAAAACCTGAAGGGGTACGGATTCTCGCTGATCTACGACGAAGGAAAATACGAATTTATCGAAGCCAGGGAGCTCGACGGCAACCTGCTGTCGTCCCGGTCTGAACGGAATACGCTCTTCCTGTCCTCCAGCCGGACGCCGGGCAAACTGGATATCGGCGCGATGAAGGTCGACGGCGAGGGGGCCAGCGGCGATGGTGGTCTCGTCGAGCTCGTCTTCAAGACGACTGGGACCCCGCTGCCAACGGATTTCCAGGTGGCTGAAGGCGTACTGGTTGGGCTCGATGGAAATATCGACATGCTCACCCAAATAGAAATCGGAAACCTGAAACCGTTGCCCGACCGAACGGCCCTGAGCCAGAATATGCCGAATCCTTTCAACCCCTCCACAACGATCGAGTATCAGATCGCGGAGGCGGGACAGGTCAGGTTGGCCATCTACAATCTCCTCGGGCAGGAGGTGCGCATTCTGGTGGACACGCGCAACGAAGCGGGCCACTTTACGGCAACCTGGGATGGCAAGGACCAGCTTGGAAGGCAGGTCGCCAGCGGGATCTACCTGTACCGTCTGCAAGCCGCGAATTTCTCCGCGTCCAGGCGGATGATGCTGTTGAAGTGACATCATTGGTGTGGCGCTGCAAAAGAGAGGTCGCCTCTATGCCGGAGGCGGCCTTTCTTGTTCTGCAGCAGGCGTAAATATCGTCGGTCGGGAATGCGACGGGAATGCCCCGGTTCCCTCTGGTGCCCGGTTTTGTGAATGCCCTGCCTGTCTCGGGGCGCGTTCTCTACTGTTCTGCAAGTCGCCTGACTTCGACAGCCGGCATGAAGAAGGAGTAGCGGTCATTATGAACGCTTCCGGGTTGCGGGAGAATTGCGGTATTGTGTTGGTGGGCCTGTTGCCGTGGGTTTCCGGTGCCGTTGCGGACGTTTCAGGCGGCGAAGCCGCGAGGGCTCCGGCGGTCAATGCCGGGAGCCGCATCAAGGTCGAACTGTTCGTGATGGCGCACTGTCCGTACGGGATGCGGGCAGAAGCAGCCCTTGCCCCAACCGTCGAGGCATTTGGGGAAAGCATCGACTTCCGTCTGCATTTCATCGCTCAGGAGGCCGGAGAGGAACCCGAGCCTGCCGGTCCGATCAGACCGCTCATGCCGCTCCGGAGCCGCAGCGAATCCTGCGAATCCAGCGCCGTATCCGGTTCCGGCCCATTCCTGAGTCTGCATGGCGACGCCGAAGTGGAGGAGGGAGTCCGACAGGTCGTGATGATGGATTTGTATCCCGACCGATTCTATGACTATATTCTGGACAGAAATGAAAACATGGCGTCTCCGGATTGGCAGACCAGCGCCACCCGGGCGGGAATCGATGCGGAACGGGTGGCGGAAATAGCCTCCGGCACAAAGGGCGAGACGCTTTTCCGCGAAAACATCCGGAGGGCGAATCAACTGGGTGTCAGAGCGTCACCGACCCTTTACGTGAACGGAGTGGAAGTTAAGGGTGGAATTGAAACGCAGGGTCTGGCCCGCCGTATCTGCGGTCTGGACAGCCTGGCGGGGCCCTGCGCTTCCGTGCCGGTTTGCGGAACGGACCGGGATTGCGTGTCGCCGGGACGGGTGGGCGTCTGCGTAAACCCCGGTAAGCCCGCGGCGTCGTGCAGGTTCAGCAATCCGGTTGTCTTCAGGATGACGGTCCTGAACGATACCCAATGCGACCTATGCGACCCGGCATTGTTCGTCCGGTCCACGCGAGAATTGTTCCCCGGCGTGGACGTTCAGACGCTCAATGTACATTCCCGCCGTGGAAGGAAGCTGGTGGACCGGTTTCAGGTCGACCGGGTGCCGGCGTTTATCCTCGGCGTGGATTTTGAGAAGACGGCCCGTTTTCGACGATTTGCAAATGCCGTCTATCCGATTCGCGGGAGCTACATGCCAAGGCCTGTCCTCGTGCCGGTGTCCCGGCTGATGGGAAGGAAGGCGGATCCGGGCCGCATGGACTTCTTCTTTTCGGGGGCGTCTCCGGCGACGGTTCGTGTCGCCGGAGACCTGCAGTCCTGGCTGGATGCCGTCGATGCCCCGGAACGTCTGCGCCTTCAACCGATGGGGCAGCATGAAAACACGTTCCCCGGCCTGTGTGTCCGTCAGATCTATCCAGATCGGTACAGGGCCTTTGCAATGTGCGTGTTCCGGGGCGCCTCGAAACGCGGAGGCAAGGAATCCTACGCCGCCTGTCTGAGACAACAGGAGATCGACGTCGAACGTATCGGGCGCTGCATCGAAGCCGATGGCGCCGCGCTGGCTGCGCGGTCCCGGGTTTCGGCGCGTAGAGCGGGGATCGACCCATCGATGAGTCCTTCGTTGTTGCTCGACGGCCGATTCGTCGTTACGAGCAGGATGCTTCCGCAGGCCCGCGACTTGTTCTACAGGCTGAACCCGGAGCTCCTGGATCGGGACAAGGCGTATATGGAGAACAGGAAGAGGTGAGCCCCCTGGAGGCCCTGGACCATGCATCGCTTACTCGGCGCCGCATTGCCGGCGCTCTGGCTGGCGGTTTGCGCCGGATGTAGCGCGGACTCAACGGATGGACGGAAGGTGTCGGCGGATGAGGAGGCGCGGTTTCTCATTATGCGCAAGCGGATGGTAAAAATACAGATCGAGCGTCGCGGGATCAGTGAACCGCGCGTGTTGAATGCATTGCTCGGGGTGCCGCGACACCTGTTCGTGCCGGAACACCTCATGGAACGCGCGTATGACGACGGCGCGCTGCCCATTGGCGAGGACCAGACGATTTCCCAGCCGTATATTGTGGCGAAGATGACTGAATTGCTGGACCTTGAGGGCGACGAGACTGTATTAGAGGTGGGAACCGGGTCGGGTTACCAGGCGGCCGTTCTGGCAAAGCTCGTGCGCGAGGTTTATACCATCGAAATCGTCCCGTCGCTTGCCCGGACGGCTAAGGAGCGACTCAGCCGCATGGGATACGACAACATCAGCGTTCGCCTTGGCGACGGGTACCGCGGTTGGGTCGAACATGCGCCTTTCGACGCGGTGATCGTGACAGCGGCGCCCGACCATATTCCGCCGAGGCTTGTCGAACAGCTCCGGGACGGCGGGCGCATGGTGATACCCGTCGGCACCGACAATCAATATCTGACGTTACTCGTCAAGGAGCAGGATGGCGTTAGGGAAGAACGGGTCATACCCGTCCGGTTTGTTCCGATGACGGGAGAGGCACAGACGAGGGAGTAAGAAGCTGTTTTAAAATTACCGGTGAGTTCCCGAGCGCGAGCGAAAAAGTGGCGGTCAAGGCGGGAAAATCCGCCCATATTTAATGTATCGTGGCTGCGCGCCCCTCGCCACTCTTGGGTGGATTTGACCAACACCGACCGGCGCTTTTGCAGCCGTGCGAAGACCGCTGGGAATTTTAAGACAGCTTAGAGGGAGGACGTTTCTTGATCACAATCTGGGGTATCGGTATTTCGCTGGTGTTCCTGCTGTGTTATCTTGGCCAGTCCGTTTCTTCCGGTATGGAAGGGCGGCGTGCGAAACTGCTCCAATGGGCGTGCTGGCTTGCGGCAAGTACCACGATGCTCTTCTGTTATCTGCTTACCCGTTCAATTTCACAATGAAATATCGGGAAATCAAACGGCACCTGGACAAACCGGATGCCGTTTTTGATTGTGAGTCCATTGTGCGCGCCCGCGATTACGTGGTTCTCAAATACGTGAATGCGCGGCCCGGACGGGTGGGGGATCTGGAGATATGCGCCGGGTCCGTCACGTACGGATACTACAGGCACGGGGCGGGGTATGTGCTGTGGAAGATGTGCGATCCGGAAGGCAGGTTGCTCGGACATCTCTTCCACGTTTGCAGGAATCTGAAGGTTGGCGATCACCACGTGGACTATGTCGACCTCATGCTGGACCTTTGGTTCGATCCGGCCGGTCGGCTAACGGTTCTCGATCGGGATGAGCTGGAGGCCTTCAGGCAGCGGGACGGTCTGAGCAGGCAGGATATGGAATGGATCGCAAGGCAGGAATGTACAATTGCCTGCCGCTTCGCCCGGATTCTGGAAGACTTCGACGCCATTCTCGCCCCGGTGCAGGCCGGCTCAACCTCCGCGTGAAGTCGTTTCGCCTGAGAAAAGTGCCTGGCAGGTTCTCTTCAGGTATTCGCGGAAGGATTCGCCGATATCGGGGTGGGTCAGGGCAAACGAAACGGTTGTCTGAAGATACGAGATCAGGTCGCCGACCGTGTGCCAGTCCCCTTCGACCGCACACGCGTAAACGGGGCGGAATTGAACCATCAGTTGAATGGCATCGGTGAGTTGGTACTCCCCGCTGTCGGCCGGCGGGATCCGATTCAGAAAATCGAAAATGTCGGGCTCGAAGATATACCGGCCGAGGCAAGCGAGATTCGAGGGCGCCCGCGACGGTTCCGGCTTTTCCACGAGCTCCTTGACAAGGCGTGCCCCATCGATGGATTCGGCCCGGACCACGCCATAGCTGCCGACGCGTTCCCTTGGCACTTCCTTTACCGCCAGAATCGGTGCGCCGAGTCTGGAATACGCGTCCGTCAGCTGCCCGATGCACGGAGTTTCCGATACCACCAGGTCGTCTCCGAATAACACGGCGAACGGCTCGTCGCCCACGTGTCTTCGTGCCTTGAGGACGGCGTGGCCGGTTCCCAGAAGTTCTCTCTGTCGAAGATAGTGGATGTCGGCAAGTTGCTCGATGCGTTCAAGGGTTGCCAGCATCGAGCGGTCGTCCCGCTTCGCCAGGGCGTCCCGGATCTCGACACTGCGGTCGAAGTGATCTTCGATCGCCCGTTTTCCCCTGCCCGTGATGATCAGAATGTCTTGGATGCCGGCTTCGACCAACTCTTCGATGATGTACTGGATGGCCGGTTTGTCGACCACAGGCATCATCTCTTTGGGCAGGGCTTTGGTGGCCGGCAACATCCGGCTGCCGTGGCCGGCAGCCGCAATAACCGCTTTGCGGATATTCAAAGACAACCTCCGATGTGGTGCGGCAAATAAGTAAGTGCTTAACAACTATCGGTTTAAAAAAGGAATGTTGTTGTATTCTTGTCAAGTGGATTCTGCCTTACCTGCCACCTGAATCTGGCCTGCAAAGCGCTTGACATCGGGCGCGCAATGGGTTATTTTGGTTTGGCAGAGTCACTTGTCTCCCCGTCCCGCCGGCATGTGACTTCCCGCTTTTCTATATCTTCCCCGCCGAATCATCTGTTGCAGAGTCAGCCATCGGAATGAATTCCCGTGTCGCAATGTGGAGCAGTGATCCCGACCGGAAGGAATGCCGTCTATTGCCTGGGCGTACTCGCCTCGGGGGGAGGGACCAATCTGCAGGCGATACTCAACCGGGCCGCTGCGGGACGGCTCCCGGTGCGCGTGGGCGTTGTAATCGGCAATAATAGCAGATCCGGCGCGCTTGCCCGGGCCAGGCGGGCTGGCATTCCCGCGATTCACCTCAGCGGGAGGACGCACCCGAGACCCGGGTCCCTCGACCGTGCGATCGCGGAAACGCTCCGGACGCACGGCGTCGAGCTGGTGGTTCTTGCAGGTTATATGAAGAAACTGGGCCCGGCGACGCTCGAAATGTACAGAAACCGTATCGTCAATATACACCCCGCGCTTCTTCCGGCATTCGGCGGCAAGGGTATGTACGGAGAGCGCGTCCACGAAGCTGTCGTAAGAAGCGGCGCGCAGGTCTCCGGAGCGACCGTCCATCTTGTGGACGAGGAATACGACACCGGTCCGATTGTCCTGCAGCAGAAAGTACGCGTCACGCCCGATGATACGTCCAAATCCCTGGCAGGCAAAGTACTGGCCGTCGAGCACGAGTTGTATGCCGAAGCGATCCGTCTGTTCGCGGAGGGAAGAATCAGGGTCGATGGCAGAAAGGTTCGAATACTGAATTAGAGGAGGAAATACGTCCATGGCGACGGACCGAATCTCGGCATTTGACGGCGTCGCGCCCAACGGTATATCCGGAAAAGGCGCTATTGCGACGGAGATGTCCCTCTTCCGGTTCGAGAAGACCCTGGACATGAATCACGACGTTCGAGATCGATTGCTCGGCTAACCTTGATTTGCAAGTCTTTGGGGACGTTAATTCGAATATGTGTTTGTAAATAAAGGCGATTAGACGGCTGATTACCAGGATAAACCAGGTCACTGGCCGTGAAGGGAAAAAACGTCCTTCTATACGTCGATAACGCCCCGTTTCGGAGGGTTTTATCGCGTCGCCGCGTTGCTGTTTTTTCCGATTGAGGCTAATCCGTTAGGAAACGATCCGATATGGCACTTTTTCTATCCAGACTGCTGTCCAACGACATAGGTATCGATCTCGGCACGGCCAATACCCTGGTTTATGTCAAGGGTCAGAATATCGTGGTCGACGAGCCATCAGTGGTGGCGCTGGATCGCAATTCCCACAAGCCACTTGCCATTGGCTCCCACGCCAAGCAGATGATGGGGCGACAGAACCCGGATATTGACGTGATACGTCCTTTGCGGAACGGGGTCATTGCCGATTTCGACGTGACGGAAGAGATGCTTCGGCATTTCATTCGAAAGGTTCAGAAGAACAGGCTCCTTGTACGCCCGCGGATCGTGATCTGCGTGCCTTCGGGGGTGACTGCCGTCGAAATGCGGGCGGTCAGGGAATCCGCGGAGCGCGCGGGCGCCCGCGAGGTGTATATCATTACGGAGCCGATGGCCGCCGCCATCGGAATCGGCCTGCCCGTCGAAGAGGCGATGGGGTCGATGGTTATCGACATCGGAGGCGGGACCACCGAGATCGCGGTGATTGCCCTTTCGGGTATCGTGACCTCACGGTCAATCAAAACAGCGGGCGACGGGATGAACCAGGCCATCATCACGATGCTGAGACGAAAACACAACCTTCTGGTCGGAGAACGGAGCGCGGAGCAGATCAAATGTGAGATCGGTTCCGCCGGGAAGCTGGACAGTGAATTCCAGCATCCGTGCCGGGGCCTGGATACGGTCTCCTTTATCCCGAAGACAATCATCGTCGACTCGGTGGAGATTCGGGAGGCGCTGAACGGTACGGTGAGTTCCATTCTGGAAGCGGTGCGGCAGACCCTGGAGCAGACGCCGCCCGAACTGGCCGCCGATATTCTGGACAGGGGCATCATCATGACGGGCGGCGGGGCGCTGCTGCGGGGACTGGACCGCAGGCTGATGGAAGAAACGGGTCTGCCCGTAATCGTGGCGGACGACCCGCTCACATGTGTTGTCCGCGGTACGGGACGTGTTCTTGAGAATATCGACCAGTATCAGAAGATGCTTTTGTAGTCGATAATGGTTTGGATGACCGATGCAATGGCTGTTTGTCTTTTTGCGCGGGCACCGTGCCTATGTCGTGTTGGGCGTGGCTGTCCTTGTGTCGTTCAGTCTCATGGCCCTTGGCCGGTCTGATGGCGTGGCGTTGGCGAGGGGCATCGCCACCGGACTGATGAAGGCCGGGCACGGGTTGTTCACATGGCCGATGGAACTCTCCCGGCTTCGCAATGAGAATCAAGTTCTGCGGGATCAGAATCTGCGCATCTCGCTCGAATTGCTTGAACTCCGGGAAGCGCGGATGGAGAATCTCCGGCTTCGCGCGTTACTCGACTTTCGCACAAAGGCGGAAGGCACCTATCTGGTGGCAAGGGTGGTCGCCCGGGACCCGAACCGGGTTCTGAACACGGTACTCCTGGATATGGGTGCGGCGGACGGGGTGGGGAAACGCATGCCGGTGGTTACTGCGGACGGGCTCGTCGGACGGGTGCTCGAGGTTCACCCGCGCACCGCAGTGGTTCAGCTGTTGCTGGATCGAAATTGCAGGGTGAGCGCGATCGTGCAGCGCGATGAACGGACCTCGGGTATCGTGACGTGCGAAAACGGCAGCTTTTTTCTCAAGCACGTGTCGGTGCGCAGCGAGGTCTCCGAGGGCGACAGGATCATCTCCTCGGGTCTGGGGGGCGTGTTTCCCAAGGGGCTTCTGATTGGTCTGGTCTCACGCGTGGGTGAACGCGATCAGGCGCTTTTCAGGGAAGTCCAGCTGACTCCCAGCGTCGATTTCTTCAATCTGGAGGAAGTCTTCGTCCTGAAATCCGTGGATGCAGAGGATGCGAGACCGGGTTGAGCGAGCGCACCAGACGTGGCGCTACCGTGCGCCGCGCCGCTTTACCCTTGCTCGGAACGGACCGCTTTCTTAATTTCCCTGAGGCGTTTGGCTTCAGGGGTTTTTTTATAGTGTGCATCCAGTGGAAAACAGCCCGATATCATCCCGTTCCTGGGCGCGGTCGTGCAGTCACTGAACGTCCGGCAGATTGCCCGGGTGTTCAATTCTCCTTTCCTGAGGACGTCCAGAGGAAGCTGCGGGTAGGAAAGGACCATCCTGCCCAGGCCGATAGAGTCAACCTGTCTGTCACGTATAAGCGCTTGAGCGACGTGCGGCAGGAATTCCTGAAGGTAAGAATAGCCCGTACCCACCACAATCAGATCGGGATGCCGCGCCTTGATCCGCCGAACCACGTCGACCTGGCGCGCGACGCCAACGAGGGGATCTTCAGGAGGCTGATATCCGTCTGAAGGCGGATAATACGCGGGGCGCTGAATGTGGGGGTTGTAATACGGGCTTCCGGCCGAAAGATTGACCAGCCTGATATCCAGACGTTCGAGCAAGTCGAGAAACTGATAAGGTTCGTTGAGGTCCGGGACCACGGGATTTTCAGGATTGGCGCCAAAACCGAAGGCATAGGGCAGACAGTGGTCGAAGTCTTCCGGTACGCCGGTGCCCTTCTTGTGACCGTCAGACCGTTTCGGGTCCGGCCGGAAGGGAACGAAATCGAACGCGCTCAGTCGCACACCGATGCTGAGACCCGGAGCCACGGCCCGGATACCATGTACGACCTCGCGGAGAAACCGGGTCCGGTTTTCAAGCGTGCCTCCATAGGGACCGACGCGCGTGACGGCGCTCAGGAATTCGTGCCCCAGATACCCGTGGCAATGTTTGATATCCACGAACTGGTAGCCCAGATCAGCCGCCATTCGCGCGGCTTTCACGTAGTCGTCTATAACGGATCGTATCTCCGCATCTGACATCACGGGGTGATTCGGGTCCACGCCGAATCTGGCGTCCAGGATGGGATGCCTGTACAGGATTCTGGGTTCCATCCCGCTCTCGAGCGTGGGCCGGCAGAACCGCCCCGAGTGCGTGAGTTGCAGACCGACCAGCAGGTCGTCCGTGCCGCCAACGTACTCTCGATGGGTTGCTCGAAGGAGTTCCAGCAGTTCGGCCAGGCCGCGTCGGGTATGTTCCGCCGCGTACAGCTGGTTGGGGTTTGCACGGGCTTCGGGTCGAACGGCAATTGCCTCCCCTCCCCAGATCAGTTTTGCCCCGCTGAGTCCGAAATGACGCCACCGGCGACGGGTGTAATCCGAAGGATTTCCATCGGAAAGCCCGTCCCATCCTTCCATCGGATGGATCGCAAACCGATTGCCGATGGATGCCGGGCCGAAAGGGAGGGGTTGTGCGAGTGGTGAATCGGGCGCCGTGAGGATGTCCCGGTCGCATGGCAACGCCAGACAGAGGGCCTCGAGGCGTTTCTGAAAAGCCTCGATAGTCTTCAGGTGTCCAATGCGGACGATGTCTCCACCCGGCATGAGATTGTCCCTGTTGCGGTGTCGCGTGGACGAGCTTCGTCGGCAACCGGCACGCCCGCGTTTCATCGGCCTCGATTCCGGTACCATTCTGAAATAAAGGCTGCAGAATCCGGTGCGGGCGCCGGTTCGCGACGTTTGTGGTACCGTCCGGCAGGTCCGCCGGAGACCGTGCGGCCAGGTCCCCCGTTGCCGCCCGAGCGTGGGTGTTGCGAAATATAGTGAATCGCCAATGACGGCGCAAATCACCTGTTGGATCCGGAGGCGGGCATGACGTTGGCGTACGGAACCAGAGTCTGGCGATCCCGCCGTGACTTCATGGCATGCACAGGAAGGAGAATCTCCATACCGGAAAACACCGTCCGTCTCAGGCGGGGGGTCACGGTCGCAGACGAGATGGGCAATTGCAGTAAGAACGATCGGGAAGAGGTCTTCCGGCTGCGGCAGGCCCGTAAGGCGTTTCTTGTTCCGTCAATGGGGGCTTCCGGTGCGCTGCTATGTCCGTACCTCCTTTGTGACCGGGCAGACGGTGAGATGGAGGTCCTGGTAAACGGTCATTCGCTGAGGGTCGGCTGGTCGGGTGACCGCGACTACTGGCAGGACCGGTGGCGGCCGCTGGAGATTCCGGCCGAATGGCTCAGGCAGGGTCGAAACGAGGTGATTTTCAGGGCCCTGGGCGACGCGGTCTGGACACTTCTGGTGGAGGAGAGCGTTCAGCCGGGGCGAAGCGCCGTAAGCGAAGACGGCGGTCAGACCTGGCGTACCGAGTCCATAGGCGTCAACGACCGCGCCCGTGGAGAATACATGGTCCGGCTCTGGCTGGACCAATTTGCTGAATCGGGCGAAATCTGTTCCAATGCCGTCGACTTGCTCGGCCTGGTTTCGGAGGGCGGTATTGCCGCCGGGGGTCGCGTGGACGCCATCCGGTTGTCGGCCGACATCCGGACGCCCGAGGGTTGTACCGCGCGACTGCAGTGGCGTGGCGGTCCGTGTCCGGCTTACTGCCCGAAGACCTGGACGGCGTGGGCGCCGGTATCCGAGTCGATTGTTCCGGGCGGCGCCGTCCGGTTTCTGCAGTGGCGCATCGTCCTGCGGACCGATCAGCCGTCGCAGACGCCTGAGGTCGCGGCAGTATCGCTTGCGGTCACGGCACGGGCAGCCAAGCCGGCGGCCCGCATCGTCGGTTCCCAAAACCCTGCGCTGGTTCGCAGTTCCTACCGGTTTTCGCATCTGCCGGCGGATTCAAAACGGGGACGGATTTTGAGGGACCGCTGGAAACTGGACGATGTCATCCGTCCCGCGAAATCCGAGTTCGAGGCCTTCCTGCATCTGCGGCAATGGGTGAGGGAGCAGTGGGAGGACGGCTGGAACATGGGTGACATCGACTTCTGCCCTCCCTGGGACGCCATGGTCATCCTGAGTCTCGCAAGCCGTAAGTTGAGCCTCGGAATGTGTACGCACTATGCGACCGTGATGTCACATTGCACCGCTGCGCTGGGATTTACAGCGCGAACCCAGATCATGCGTTCACACTGCATCAACGAAGTCTGGTCGAACGAGCACGGCAAGTGGGTGGCCATGGACGTCGGCGGAGATTCCAACGACGAGACGAAATTCACGTACCATTTCGAACGCCGGGGCGTGCCGCTCTCGGCGCTGGATGCGCACCGCGCATGGGTGAAACAGGATTTCGCAGACGTAAGAATCGTCCCGGAGCCGCCGCCATCGATCGCGGGGAGGTTTCAGGTGTCCGGGCGCTTGAAGTTGTTCGAACGGTTCATGATCTCCCTCCGGAACGACGAACTGGAAACCATGGGGCCGGGAGAGCCCGAACATGGAAAGATCTCCTACCATTTTAACAGATATCTGTTCTGGCAGGACGCGGACACCGCCCCGTTTCCCTGGTTCTCCGAACGCACGGAGCGTCCCGGAGACCTCTACTGGACTCCGAATCGGGCCGAGATTCACCTTCAACAGGCGGACGAACCGGATACGCTTCGCGTGTCGCTGGATACGGAAACCGCGAATTTGAGAGGTTTCGAGGTGAGTATCGACAGCGGGACCTGGGAGGAAAGAGGGCAGTCCGGCTTCGAGTGGCGCTTGAACGGGCAGGTGAACACGCTGTCTGTGAGGCCCGTGAATGCATTCGGACGCCGCGGAGCGGAAAGTTCCGTCGTTGTCCGGGCGGTCGGCGCATCGGGTTGACCGTTTGCGAACAGACGGAGGTCGCATGGACAGGGCAGCCATTGAAAATTTCGGTACGTCGATGGTGCGCCCCGGCGATTTCGACGCGTTCTGGGACGACGTGGTCGATGCCGCGGAGCGAATTCCCCTGAATAGCTCCGTGGTACACAGCCGGCTGCGGTCCACGCCCGATGTGGAGGTCTATGACGTCCATTTCGACAGCATCGACGGCGTCAGGATCGCGGGCTGGTACTGCCTGCCCGCGAAACGCGAGAGTTCGCTTCCCGCAATTTTCCATGTTCCAGGGTATATCGGGGAACCCCGGTTACCGAAACAGGAGGCCCTTGAGGGATACGCGGTTTTCAGCGTCGCCCCGCGGGGAAAACTCAGGAGCAACGGACAGTTCAATCCCGGATATCCAGGGCTGTTGACGCACAACATCGTGGATCGGAATACCTATTCCTATCGCGGATTTTACGTCGATGCCCTTCGCGGGTTCGACTTTCTGGCCGGCAGGGAGGAGGTGGATCCGAAGCGGATCGGCGTGACCGGAAGCAGCCAGGGCGGCGGGTTGACGCTTGTGGTTGCCGCGCTGAGGGAACCGAGGGCTGGGGCCGCGGGTGCGCCCTATCTGTGCGGATTCATGGACGCGATCCAGCTAACGCATACCTATCCCTATCAGGAAATACGCGACTATCTGAGGCTGTATCCCGAGAGGGAGCCCGCTGTGAGAGAGACGCTCGGGTATTTCGACGGGATTCACTTCGGTCCTCGGATTTCGTGTCCGATTATCGTCAACGTGGGACTTCAGGACAATATCTGTCCGCCCGAAACCGGGTACGCGTCCTTCCGTGCGATTGGGTCGAGCAACAAGCGAATGTATGCGTACGACGGCCACGGGCACGATGCGGGCGTCGTCGAGCACGGCGCCGTGATTCGCGCATTTTTCGAGAGACATCTGAAGAATCACCCTTGACGGAGAATGCCGGAGGCGGGCCTGCAACCGCCCTCCGGGATCAAGGAGAACGCGTCGATGCACGATCGATTCCAGCCGACGACGGCCATGCCCGATGATTTCGATGCCTACTGGCGTCGCACGATGGAAGCGCTGGACGCCACCCCGATGGCGCCCGAAGCGGATATCATGCCCATCCGGTGTACCGATTTCTCCACGACTTACGGGGTGCGCTTCACGAGCATCGGGCCGTACCGGCTGTTCGGCTATCTGAACATTCCCCACGGGGACGGTCCATTCCCAACACTGGTTTATTTCACGCGCCTTCAGAGCGTGGTGGAGCCGCTTCCGCAGGGCGACGCAATCGAGAAACTGGGGCGGTTCCTCGTATTTTCGATGGCGGCCAGGGGACAGCGCAATGCCGACAAGCCGTATGCGGCTTCGTTCCCCGGTCTGTTCGTGGACGGAATCGAAGACCCTGACGCTTACGTCCTGCGGGGGATCGTGGCCGATTGCTGCCGGGCGATGGACTATGTGCTTACCCGCCCGGAAGCGGACCGGAGCCGGATCGTGGGGATCGGGCAGAACGAGATGCCGCTGCTGACCGAGGCGTTGCGCGGTGGAATGACGCACCTTGTCGCTTCTCCGTCCTTCTTCTACGGCACCATGGACCGGGCGGGGGGCACGGAGAGCTATCCGTTGGAGGAGGTCAACGAGTACTTGCGCCAATTCCCCGACCGCCGCGACCGGGTCGCGCGCACGGTTTCCTATTTCGACCCCATGTTTTTTGCGCCGCGGATCACGACGCCGACCCTGTTGTGGGGCGGCCGGCAACTGCTCGGGGCGATGGCTGACGCCATGCCGGGCGCCGCGGAGATCCGTACCTCGGAACATTCCCGCTACAAGGACGGCGTCTTTCAGGAGCGATGGATCGCCCGAAATCTGGGACTGAAGGACGTCATTCTGCCCGCCCACTGGCAGTAGGGCGTTGGCCCGCACCGGGAAGGCGGACGCGGGTTTCGGAATTCACGAGATGCTGTTTTAAAATTACCGGTGAGTTCCCGAGCGCGAGCGAAAGAGTGGCGGTCAAGGCGGGAAAATCCGCCCATATTTAATGTATCGTGGCTGCGCGCCCCTCGCCACTCTTGGGTGGATTTGACCAACGCCGACCGGCGCTTTTGCAGCCGCGCGAAGACCGCTGGGAATTTTAAGACAGCTTCTGAGGTCAGCCGGGGAACGGAACGATGGATATCGGCAGGATCAGGTCGGACTTTCCGGCGTTGGAAAATTTCGTATGGTTTCAGAACGGTGGCGTGAGCATTACCCCGGCGCCCGTGGCTGAAGCGCATATCGGACTGATGCGTGAACTTTGGGAACGCGGTCCAATGCACATAGCCTTTCCGGACGAGGAATTTCCCCGTCGTGAGCGGACCAGGGCGCAGCTGGCGGCATTCTTCGGCGTTGCGCCCGGCGACCTGGCCTTGATGCGCGGCGTGAGCGAAGCGTTCCAGACCGTCATACGCGGCCTGGACTGGCGCCCCGGTGACCGCATCCTGATTTCGGAAGAAGAAGAGGTGGCGCTGCTGGTGCCGTGCCTGCATTTGCGCGACCTGTACGGCGTTGTGGTGGACAAGGTACCTCTGGTGGACGATCAGGACGAGCAGGTCGAGGCGGTCGTCGCGCGTATCACTGAGCGCACTCGTCTCGTCAGCCTCAGCCATGTCATTTCCGAAACCGGGTACCGTCTGCCCGCCGAACGGATTTGTGCCGCCGCAAGGGAGCGCGGCGTTATCAGTTTTCTGGACATGGCGCATTCCGCAGGATTGTACCCGATCGATCTGAACGGACTGGGCTGCGATTTCGCCGGAATTCTCTCCTACAAGTGGATGTATTCGCCTTACGCCGCCGGGGCCCTTTACGCGAGAAAGGGCAGCCGGGATCAGATCCGCGTTACCTATGCCGGCGGGCGCGCGCAGGCGTGGGTGGACTTTCGGGAAGATCGATTCGCACTCAAGGAAAGTACGGAGCGGTTTGAGTTCGGACCATGGTCATGGCCGCTGGTTCACGCGTGGGCCGTTGCGGTGGAATACCTTACGGGCATCGGACTTGAGGCGGTCTGGGCGCGTACCGCCACGCTGACGACCCGTTTGAAGCAGGGGCTGAACGAGATTCAGGGCGTCAGGCTGTTTACGCCTGTGTCTCCAGGACAGTCTGCCGCCCTGGTCGCATTCAACCTGGATGGATGGCAGCCCCCGGACGTGAGGGATGCACTCAGGAGACGCTGGCGAATTGTCGTCAAGGCGTTTGACACAACGCGGCGCGGCCTGCGCGCCAGCGTGCCCTTCTTCCTCCTGGAAGAGGAGATCGACCTGCTGCTGAGTTCGCTGGCCGTATTGGCCTCAGAGGGTCCGGGGCCATCGGCAAAGAGCGGGTAGGCGCCCCCGCACGTTCACCGCGCGCTTGCCTGCGCCTTGCCGCGCCCGTGTCGTAGGAACAGGAAACACTGGAGGGTTTGAAATGGAAGAGGGCACTGTCAGGATGGTGGTCCCGGGAGACGATCCCGTGATGATCGCCGGTTCCGGGCATCTGGACCGCCTCGCGCCATACGGACAGGTGGTTCTGTACGACTCGAGGCCGGAGTCGACCGCCGAGAAAGTCCAGCGCGCGCAGGGTGCGGGCGTCATCATAAACACGCGAGGGGTCGTTTCCTGGGGGCGGGAGGAATTCGAACGGCTGCCCGGTCTGCGGATGATAACGAGTTGCTCGATCGGCACCGACATGTTCGACCTGGAAGCCGCCCGCGAGCACGGGATTGTGATCTGCAACCAGCCGGGACGGACGGCGCCGGTGGTGGCCGAGCACATGTTCGGACTGATGTTCGCCGCGGCGAAACGCGCGGCGTTCTTCACGAAGCGCATGCAGGCGGGCGAGTGGCCCAGGATGGATGGCATCTACCTGCAGGGCAAGGTACTGGGCATTGTGGGCGCAGGGAATAGCGGGGCCGAGATGGCCAGGCTCGGTCGCGCCATCGGGATGGAAGTCATTGCGTGGACGTACCACCCGTCTCCCCAACGGGCCGAAAGGCTGGGCGTGCGTTTCGTAGCGCTGGATGAGTTGCTTTCGGAGGCCGACGTCGTCAGCATGCACGTCGCGCTGACTGAAGACAGTCGCGGTATGATCGGCTCGCGGGAATTCGGTCTGATGAAAGACGGCGCCATTCTGGTGAACGGCGCGCGGGGACCGGTGGTCGATACGGACGCGCTCGTTGCCGCGCTCCGCTCCGGGCGTCTGGCTGGAGCAGCCATCGACGTGTACGACGAAGAGCCGGTGCCGCCGTCTCATCCGTTGCTGTCCTGCGAGCAAGTGGTGTTGACGCCTCACTGCGCCGATATGACCCCGGAAGGGGTCGACCTGCTGAACGGCGGCGCCGTGGAAAATGTCATTGCATTTCTGGAGGGTCGCCCGCGCAACCGGGTGACATAGACTCGAAGGAAACCAACGGCATGGGGGAGTCCGGTATGGATGCGTACGAACCGCTGAATCTGTCCGGCATGTGCAACGCCGGACCGGAGCATCTCGGCGAGGGATCGGATGTCTCTGCGGGTGTCCGGTACTACCAGGGGCTGCCGTTTCTGATTGGTCGCGCCGACACGGAAGCAGGGCCCTGTCTGCTGGGTTTCGGCGAGGGATTTGAGGATCACCCAACCTCCATTCCGGTTGAAAAGACGTCGCGGCGCGTCATCGTGGCGCACCGGCTGCTCGATTCGCGGATTCCGGACAATGGTCCGATCGGCGAACGCGTGGCTGAATACCGATTCCATCTGGAAGGCGGCGTCGTTGTTCCGGCTCCCATCCGGGACCGGTTCGAGATCGGCGCCGTTCCGGCGACGGCAGGGCTACCGTTCGTGGCGGTCCAGGACCGGACCGACGGCATGCTCCCGCGCCACGAGGGACGGTGGGGAGACGCAGGACGCCGGCAGACCGAGGCGTTCCAGGGGAGATCGCGGGACTTTACGCTCTGGGTCTGGGAGAATCCGCACCCGAATCGAGTCATCGAACGGCTCGAGGTGATCCCGGCGGGTCCCAGGTTCGTCATCGGCGGCGTCACGCTGGGCCACGCCGACGAGCATCCGTTTTCGCGGGAGGCGCCGAGGGAGGTGCTGATTACGCTGCCGGAGCGCGAGGACGCCGAAAAGCCGTTCGACCTGGACGTAAAGGTGGACCGGGGCATTGCCACGTACCCCTTTCCGCTGCCGGCGCAGTCGTCGGAAGCGTTCCTGAGGGACAGCAGGAAGGGCTGGGGGGAACCACAGAATCCGTCGAGCAGTCCCGCCTACGTGGAGGTGGCCGCGATTCCCTCGGCAACGGTGACGGTGACGCAGGGCTCCGAGACCCTCGGCGCCGTCCGTTGGGGAGAGTTGGAAGAGCAGGGAAGCCTCGAGACCCGGGCATTGAAGGTCGAAGTCGTGAACCGCGGCCGCAACTGGGTGCACACCCGTGTGGTGGACGACGAGACGGGGCAACCCGTACCGTGCCGGGTGCACTTCCGGTCGCCCGAGGGGATACCCTACGCGCCGCACGGTCACCATCCGCACGTGAATTCCAACCAGGACACCTGGCATATCGACGTGGGCGGCGACGTCCGGCTGGGTCAGATCACGTACGCGTACACGGACGGCACCTGTCAGGGCTGGCTGCCGAGGGGCAAGGTCATCGTGGATGTGGCGCGGGGATTCGAATACGAACCGTTACGCGCCGCGGTGGAGATCAGACCCGGGCAACGGGAACTGGAACTGCGGCTGAAACGCTGGTGCCGCATGAATGAGGCGAGGTGGTTCAGCGGGGATTCGCACGTGCACTTTCTCTCCACGCAGGGAAGCCACACCGAGGCCCAGGGAGAGGATCTCAATGTTGTCAATCTGCTGCCTTCGCAGTGGGGCAACCTCTTTACGAGCACCGAGGAGTTTACCGGCAGGGCGAGCGTGTCGCCGGACGGGAGCAGCATTGTCTACGTCGGTTCCGAAAACAGGCAGCATTTTCTGGGGCACCTGATTCTGCTCGGTCTGAAAGAGACCGTGATGCCCTGGTGTTCCGACGGACCGGGAGAAGCCGAGATGGGCGGGACCCTCGAAGTGACGATGTCGGATTGGGCGGACCGGTGTCACGCGCAGGGCGGAACCGTCGTCATTCCCCATCTGCCCAATCCCAACGGCGAACCCGCGACGCTCATCGCCACGGGCCGGGCCGATGCGGTTGAGATGCTCAGGCATACCGCGTACAATCATCACGAATACTATCGTTATCTCAACAGCGGGTACAGGCTGCCGCTAGTGGGCGGCACCGACAAGATGAGCAGCGACGTGCCGGTGGGCATTTACAGGACGTATGTGAGAATTCCCGAAGACGAGCCGTTCAACTACGAAGCCTGGTGCAGGAACATGGCCGCCGGACGGACCTTTCACAGCGGGGGTCCGATCATCCGGTTCACGGTGGACGGCCACGAAATCGGCGACACGATCGGACTCCCGGGTAACGGGGGTACGGTCGAAGCCGTTGCGGAGGCCGAAAGCGTACTGCCCATCCATACGCTTCAGATCGTACAGAACGGGCGGGTCGTTGCTTCGACGGAAGAGTCCGGGGGCACGCGAAAGCTGCGTCTGAAAGCGGATATCGACGTGGGCGCGCACTCGTGGCTGGCAGCGCGCTGCGGGGGGCCGGGTTACTACGAGGCGGTACCGCACCTGGACGGCTGGGGTCGCGGGATCATGGCGCATACCTCCCCGGTCTACATTGCCTGCGGCGGCGAATGGTGGATGTTCGATTCTGACACGGCGAGGTATATGTTGACGCTGGTGGACGGCTGTCTATCGTACATGCAGCTCAACAGCCGGCAGCACAGGCCGGGCGAGGTCACCCACCACCACGGGGAGGAGGACCACATGGCATACCTTGAACGGCCGTTTCTGGAGGCGAGGGAGGCCATCCATCGCAGGATGCACCGGCACGGGGTCCCCCACTAGAGGACAGTCCGGAACGGTCGGTACGGCGACGCGAAGAAGAGCTATTTCGCCTGCAGATATCCTTCTGCCGCAAGCAGTTCAGCCATGAGAATGGCGCCGCCCGCCGCACCCCGAACGGTGTTGTGGCTCAGTGCGATGAATCTGTAATCGAAAAGGTTGTCGTCCCGCAGCCTGCCGAGCGTAACGCCCATGCCGTTCCCCGCGTCCCGGTCCAACCGGGTCTGGGGCCTGTCTTCTTCATCGAAATAGGTCAGGAACGGTTTTGGCGAAGAAGGCAGCGCGGCCGCCTTCGGGTCCCCCTGAAAGTTCCGCCAGGAATCGATGACCTGCTCCCGGGAGGGCTTCCGTTCGAACGACACCGACGTGGCGGCCATGTGTCCGTCGCTGACAGGTACGCGGATGCACTGTGCTGAAATTGCCGGGCCGCTGGCGTTCCGGATTTCACCGTCATGGATCTCACCCCAGATTTTCAGCGGTTCCATCGCGCTCTTTTCCTCTTCTCCTCCGATGAAGGGGATGATATTGTCCTCCATTTCCGGCCACGACTGAAAGGTCTTTCCGGCGCCGGATATGGCCTGGTAGGTGCATACGGATGCACTATGGGGTCCGAATTCCGCAAGCGCCTCGAAAGCAGGAACGTAGGGCTGTATCGAGCAGTTGGGCTTGACGGCGACGAAGCCCGAACGCGTGCCCAGGCGTTTCCGCTGCGCCTCGATGACGGCCACGTGTTCCGCGTTGATCTCGGGCATGAGCATCGGCACGTCGGGCGTCCACCGGTGGGCGGAGTTGTTGGACGCCACGGGCGTTTCCCGTCTGGCATAGGCGTCCTCGAGATTGCGGATGTCCTCCTTTTCCATATCCAGCGCCGAACAGACGAAATCGGCCTCGCCGGCAATCGCGTCGACTTCGTTGACGTTCCTGACCGTCAGATCGGCGATGTCCGCCGGGATGTCCGAGTCAAGGGTCCAGCGGCCGGCGACCGCTTCGGCGTACGACTTCCCCGCGGACCGCGGGCTGGCCGCCACCGCCGAGACTTCGAACCAGGGATGGTCTTCCAGGAGTGAAACGAAGCGCTGACCGACCATGCCGGTCGCGCCCAGAACGCCTGCTTTGAGCTTTCTCATTTCCGTTCCTTCTTGGAGTGAGGGTTGTCGGTGGCACAAAAACAGCCGGCATGTCCAGAGGTAGAGACATCGCCGGCTACGACTGATCCGGGCCACGTCGCAAGAGAGCGCTCCACGGGACGCTGTTTCCCGTGACAGTCCACTGGATCTTATCCAGCGGCCCAGCCCGTTCATCCCGGCGGCGGGAGTTTCGGGCTTCGGCAGGTTTGCCCTTTCGACCGGCAGTTGTGGGTCCGCCGTCCACTGCCGGCTACTGATGCAAACCCGCGCCTCTACCCTTGCAGCGGTAGGAAAATATACAAACGCGGATTTTTGTCAAGAAAAAGTGTCGTGAAGTCCCCGGCAATCGGGTTCGGTCATGCGGAAGCGGCTGTTGAAGTCGCGATGCCGGAACTTCGGCGCCGCCCCCGCTCCCGTCTGGTCCGCAGCGCGGATTTTCTCAATAAGTCTTAATTTAATAACGATTTATTGTGTTCTATGTACGTGGGCAATGTGTCAGAGCGCCAGCAGCCGTGCGATGTTTCCGCCGAGAATGGCGGTTAGATCGGGTCCCGGGAGTCCGGAGGCCCGGACCTTTGCGAGATCGGTCGTAATGTAGGTTGCCAGGTCGGGCGTGGGATAGGGCCCGTCGGTACCCCAGATGATGCGTTCCGGCCCCAGCCGTTCAAGGGCCTCGCGGATTTTCCATATCAGTACGACGCCGCTGATGTCCATGTAAACGTTCCCGTATGTTTCGGCGAGCCCCAGAAACCGATCGATGAGTCCACGGTCCGTACACAGGTACCGGCCCATGTGGGCGACGATGATCGGGGTGTCGGTAAAGGCGCGGGCCATGCGCTCGAGGTCGGCGTGCCGTCCGATGAAGTCGATGAGACATGGAACGCCGTGTCTGCCGGCCAGTTCGAGTACGGGGTCTGTCACGTATTCCGCGAGGGTGCATTCCCCGGCGTGTATCTTGATGCCCTTGAAGTCCATGACGGTGATGGCTTTTTCGATGCATCCGATGATGGACCGTTCCGCGTTGGGCAGCGCGTAGGCGTACGGGATCAGGCGGTCCGGATACAACTCGTGCGCGGTCCGGGCCCGCGAGATGGCGTCGAACGCGGTGGTGCAGATGGCGAAGACCACGGACTTGTCCACGCCGGCGCGGTCCATGGATTCAACGATCTGGCGGGCGGTGTATTCCGTACGCTCTGCGTTGCCGTGCCTGAGGTGCACATGGCTGTCGATAATCATTGACATTGCTCCTGTTCAACGCGGGGTCGGTTGGTTTCCGCTCGCCTATGACCTGATAACCGCCTGAGAGTACGGAGAAAGCGCCCGGCCGTCAATCGATTTCAGACAGATGTCACAAGATTGGAGCGTAAAGCGTATGTCGGACCTGTTTCAAACGCTGGACCTGGACCCATGGTATAATTGCGGGACGGAGAATGTGGAGACCACGGACGGGTACCTGTGGCCGGCCGCGCACGGATCGCCGGGTTTGAGCGGGCTGCACCGGCTCCCGGGGGGAAGCTGCCGGTTTTGGGGGGTTCCGTTCGCCCTTGCCGACCGCGTGGAGAATTCCCGCCAGCCGGCATTCATCGTGGTTTCGGGCCGGGCAGGCGTGAATGGCGCCGGATCAGTAACTATAGATGTCGGCCGGAAGGCGCGCCGGGTGTTGTTCGCCCACGTCTGTACGCCGGTCCGCGGCGCGGATGCGAGCCTTGAAGGGACCGGAGAAACCGTGGGAAGGTACCGGATCGGCTACGATTCCGGAACCGACGTGGACCAGGATTTGAGACGGCGCTTCGAGATTCACGACCTGTTCGTGCCGTGGGGGCACCATCCCTTTCTCTGCCGGAATTGCCGCGAGTTTCTCCCGGTGGGTCTGGACGACCGGAGCGTGCCGTATGGCGCGGCACAGGTGGGCGTAAGATCGGAAAGCAGCGATCTGTCGGGCTGGTGGCTTTTCGACTGGGTCAATCCGCATCCGGGAAAGACGATCAGGAAAATCGAGGTGTCGGCGTCCGGAGGGGCTGCAGTCGCTCTGGGCGGCATCACGCTCTGCCGCGAGGAGCGGGACCCGCTTGCCTGGCATCCGCGCAGCGAGGTGGCGGTTTCGACAGAAGGCGGAGAGGAGGTCGCGGTCGATATGGATCGCGGCGTGATCGTGCGGCAGGACCGGCTCTACGTGCCCGGCGCGGATTTCCTTGAAACGGATGAGGCGGGGTGGGGGTCAGGCGGACAGGCGTTTCAGGAGGGGCGGTATCTGGAGGTCCACGGCTCGCGGGAGGGGCGGCTGAACGTCCGGTGCGGAGAATCGAACGAGGGGTTCCGCTGGGGAGACGTTCTGGACGAAACGACCGTGACGAGCGGTGCGACGCGGGTGTCCCTGGTTGCGCCCGCGGGACGGCAGTGGGTGCACGTCAGGGTGAACGACGCCGCCATCGGCAGGCCGGTCGGATGCCGGATACACTTCCGGTCGCCTCACGGCGCCTATTTCGCGCCGCACGGCCACCAGGCTGATGTCAATACAGCGTGGTTCGAGGACATGGGCGGCGACTGCAAGGTGCGCGGCACGCCTTACGCCTACATCGACGGAACCTGCCAGGTGGAACTTCCGGTAGGACCGATCTACGTGGAGGTGGCTCGCGGATTCGAGTATGTGCCCGTGCGGAGGCTGTTGGAGATCAAGCCGGGTCAGCGCGATCTCTCTGTGGACATTGAACGCGCATTCGACATGAAAGACCGGGGATTCTATTCCGGCGACACCCACGTGCATTTCCTGTCGTCGCAGTCCTCCCATCTCGAAGCCGCCGGGGAAGACCTCAACGTCGTGAACCTTCTGGCAAGTCAGTGGGGCCGTCTGTACACGAGCTGGGAGGAGTTTACGGGCGGCCTGTCGCCAACGAGCAGCGAGTTCCACAAGATCTGGGTGAGCCAGGAAAACCGTCAGCACGTGCTGGGGCACATCAGTCTGCTGGGTCTGAAGGAAATGGTGGCGCCGATGTGTACTGGAGGCCCGCAGGAGGACTGGATCGGCGGCGAGATCCAGGTTCTGATGGCGGATTGGGCCGAAGCCTGCCGGAAGCAGGGGGGACTGGTGATCATGCCGCATATGCCCACGCCCGATTTCGAGAATGCCGCCAATATCCTGCTGGGCCAGGCCGACGCCGCGGAAATGTGCTGGATCTGGCAGGGTGAACGGATCGGCGCAGGAGAGCGCGGGTACTACCGGTGGCTGAACACGGGGCAGAAACTTCCGATCGTTGGCGGAACGGATAAAATGTCGAACGAGCGCATTCTGGGGGGTTCGCGAACCTATGCTAAACTCGAACGCGGAGAAGAGTTTACATTTGAAAATTGGTGTAAAGCTGTAAAACGCGGCACGACGTTCGCCAGTACCGGTGCAATGATCGACCTGTGCGTCGACGGAACGCCGATGGGCGGGGAGATCGCACTGAACGGCAATGGAGGGACCGTTGAGGTGGCCGCAACAGCCGAAAGCGTTTGGCCGTTGACCGCTCTGGAGCTGATCGTAAACGGGAAACGTGTTGCCAGACAGCAGGCGGCCGGGGACCGCAGGACCGTGACGCTTGAGCAGTCGTTGAAAGTTGAAACTTCATGCTGGGTGGCTGCCCGCTGCTGGGGTGAATACGCCACGGACGCCGGTCCGGTAATGGCCCATTCATCGCCGGTTTACATTGACGTGGGCAATCGATGCGCGTTCGAATCCGCCGACGGTGAATATCTGTTGACCCATATGGAGGGTGGCATCGCATGGGCGGAGAAGATCGGCGTGTTCCGCGACGAGAATACGCGCGCGCGGCTGATCGCGCTGTTTCGCCGGGCGCAGGACGAGTTGAGCCGGCGGGCGCGCTAGTCTCCCTTCGCCGTAACGTCACGCAGAGTCAGGGGGAGCCATGAGATTCAAGCTGGGATACTGCACGCTCAGATGGCAGGAGCCGGACCTGGAACCGGCGCTGGAGGAGTTAAACAGGGCCGGATGGGACGGCTGGGAGGGAAGGATGCCCGCGGACTGGCTGGGGCCACCGTCCCGGTTGCGGAGGGTGTGCGGGAACGCCGGATTGCCGATGGCCGTCTACACCGCCAGTGGATCGCCGGATGTTCGGGATTGGGCGCACGTGGAGCGCAACCGGCGCCGCATGGATTACGCCGCCGAGGTGGGGGCCGACTGCTTTATGTTCATGAGCGGCGGCAAACCGGCGGGCCGGCAGGTGAACGAGGATGACCTGACCGCTGCCGCCGAGGGCGCGGAAGCGTGGGCGGAATACGCGGAAACGCTCGGGCTGGAGATCAGCTACCACATTCACACCAATACGCTGGTGGACACAGCGGCCGACTGGAAGTTCTACACCGCACGGCTGCGCAAAGCGAAGCTCTGTATCGACGTGTCGCACGCCAGGCTCTGGGGCTATGATCCGGCGGACTCGATTCGTGATTTCAGAAGCCGGTTGAACTACATGCACCTCCAGGATTACACGTCCTGCTCACGGGATGAAAGCGGTCGATACGATCCCGTCTGGTGCGACGTCGGGGAAGGGACGGACCTGGATTTCGGCTCGATTCGAAGCGCGCTGGTGGAGATTGGCTTTTCACGCTGGGTAACCAGCTGTCCGGGGAACCCGGTACCGGGGGCCGAAGACCCCGTCAGCGAAGCCAGGCGAAGCCGGAAGACATACGCGTTCCTGCGGCGAATCGGATATTGATTCCGGAACGCCGGCCTGAGCCGGCATCCGCGCACTAAAGCGCAGGTTGCCATTTTGGCATAATATGTCGATTTGGCGGCACAAGGTATGCCAAAATGGCATATATATTCTTTCCTTGAATTCAAACAAACAATTCGCAGAGACCGGAAGAACAGAGCGCCCGGGAAACCACCGGGCGCTCTGTTCTTCCGGTATTCCGCTACGGTTCGGGATCCATCCATGGCGTCCAGTTGCCCAGGGACAGGGCGCCGTCGGCGACAATCGTCGTACCCGTGATGTAAGCCGCGGCGGGAGAACAAAGGAACAGCGTGATCGCCGCAACCTCGTCCGGGTCCGCGAACCGGCCGGCAGGAACGTCGCGGAGCGCCATTGACTCGAAGTCGTCACTCTGAAGTGGTTTGAATTCGTGCTCCCGGAGGCCGGAGGTGTCCACAAAGCCCGGAGCGAGGGCGTTTATCCGCACGTTTTTTCCGGCAAAGTGGTAGCCCAGGGTTTTGGTCAGGTTGACCACGCCCGCCCGAGCGGCCCCGGAGTGGGCGAACGGCGGCGCCCCCCGTTCAAGCGCATAGATGTGAACGACGTTGACGATGGATCCGTAACCGTTTGCGGCCATTGTGGGTCCGATGCGGCTGCACATGTTCCAGGTGCCGTTCAGGTTGAGATCGACAACCGCCCGCCATCCCCCGTCGGTGATCTCCTGTGGACGCGCCGGGAACTGGCCGCCCGCGTTGTTGACCAGGAATTGGATGGCATCGAATTCTGACAGGGCCTTCGAGACGAGATCCTCAACCTGTTCCACCTCCCGGATATTGACGGGCAGGGCCAGGCAGCGGGCACCGATGTCCGCAATTTCCCGGGCCGCGGACGCGAGCGTTTCGGAATGACGGCCGGCGATCACAACCTGCGCGCCCAGCCGCGCGAAAGCCAGGGCGATCCGTTTGCCGATGCCCCGTCCGCCGCCGGTTACGAGAGCGGTTCTCCCGGCGAAGAGGCCGGGTGCGAATACCGTAAGGGCTTCCGAGTCGGGTTTCATCCGGCGTTCCTCCGGACGGAATGAAAGATGGGATGCGGGCGATCCGCAAGATACGCGATGATTGAGACAAATCCAACGTCAAGCGTTCTGTCCCGTAAACATGCCGCCGCCATTTTTCCGCCGATTCATTCCGCCACGCTGTGCTGTTTGCGCTGAGCATATTTAGACTCAATCCAAAAAAAACAGCAACGCGGCGACGCGACAAAACCCTCCGAAACGGGGCGTAATCGACGTATAGAAAGACGTTTTTTCCCTCCACGTCCAGTGACCAGGTGTATCCTGGTAATCCGCAGTTTAATCGCCTTTATCAATTTGCGTATATGCGGTTTTACGTCCACGAAAACATACGAATCCTGGTTAATTCTGGCACGATCATTGCAGAGTATCCAGAGTGACAGTGCGCCGGGCATGCGCCGCATCCGTACGATTCGCGAGAGGCCGCCGCCCGGTGACGTCACGGGCGATCCAGGGAAATATAGGGAATATAGCCTGACCCGGTACGGCGAAATTAACCGCAGAATCCTTGCGTACAAATAAGGAGGCCCATAATGGACATGAACAGACTGACACAGAAATCGCAGGACGCGCTTCGGGACGCGCAGGCGCGGGCTTCGGGTTACGGGCACCCGGAGGTGGACGGGGAGCACCTGCTCCTGGCGCTGTTGGAGCAGCCCGACGGCCTGTTCCCGCGTATCCTGACGCGGATGGAAATCGATGCCGATAACCTGAAAACGGCCGTGGAGAGCGAACTTGCCCGACGGCCCCGGCAGACCGGCGGCAGCCACGAGTCCGGCCGGATGTTCGTTACGCCGCGCCTCCGGAAGATGCTTCAGGAGGCCGAAGCAGAGGCGAAGCGAATGCAGGACGAGTACGTATCCGTGGAACACCTGGGTCTGGCGCTGCTGGGCGAGGGGCCGGAAACCGTGTCCGGGCGGATCCTGCAGGAGTTCAGCGTCGCGAAGGAGGCGTACCTCGCCGCGTTGACCGGCGTACGGGGCAATCAGCGCGTGACGAGCCCGGAACCGGAACCCGCCTACGAAGTACTGGAAAAGTACGGCGTGGACCTGGTTGCACAGGCCCGCGAGGGCAAGCTGGATCCGGTGATCGGCCGCGACGCGGAAATCAGAAGGGTCGTGCGCATCCTGTCCCGGAAGACGAAGAACAACCCGGTCCTGATCGGGGAGCCCGGCGTCGGAAAGACCGCCGTCGTGGAAGGACTCGCCCAGCGGATCGTGAAAGGAGACGTGCCCGAGTGGATGGTGGAGCGTACTGTGTTTTCGCTCGACATGGGCGCGCTGCTGGCAGGCGCGAAATTCCGCGGCGAATTCGAGGAGCGTCTGAAGGCGGTCCTTAACGAGATTGCGCAGAGCGAGGGCCGCATTCTGCTGTTTATCGACGAGGTCCACAATATCGTCGGCGCCGGACGTACGGAAGGGTCCGCGGACGCGGGAAACATGCTCAAACCGATGCTGGCGCGGGGGGAACTGCACTGCATCGGTGCGACGACGCTGGATGAATACCGGAAATACATCGAGAAAGACGCCGCCCTGGAGCGGCGGTTTCAACCCGTGACGGTGGATGCGCCATCGGTGGAGGATACCGTTTCGATTCTCAGGGGGCTTCGCGAAAGGTACGAGTTGCACCACGGGGTGCGAATTCAGGACAACGCCCTGGTCAATGCCGCGGCGCTCTCCAACAGGTACGTATCGGACCGGTTTCTGCCCGACAAGGCAATCGACCTCGTCGACGAGGCCTGTGCGATGATCCGCACCGAGATCGACTCCATGCCGGCGGGGCTGGACGAGGTCACCCGCAGGGTAATGAGACTTGAAATCGAGGAAGCGGCACTGAAGCAGGAGTCGGATCGGGGCAGCGCGCAGAGGCTCGAAGGCCTTCGCAAGGAGTTGGCTGATCTGAAGTCGCAGGCCGGCGCGATGAGGGCCCAGTGGGAATCAGAGAAGAAGGTGATCGACACGGTACGAAACCTTCGGGAACAGATCGAGGCGGTGCGTCGAGAAATCGACGACGCAGAGCGGAAGTACGACCTGAACCGATTGGCGGAGTTGAGTCACGGCCGCCTGCCCGGGCTTGAGCAGTTACTCGAGGCGGAAGAGGCGCGGTCGCAGGGGAACGGCCGGCTGCTCCGGGAAGAGGTGACCGCGGACGAGATCGCGGAAATCGTCTCCCGCTGGACCGGGATCCCGGTCACGCGTCTGGTTGAAGGGGAACGGGAAAAGCTCCTCCGCCTGGACGAAATCCTGCACGAGCGCGTCGTGGGTCAGGACGAGGCCGTGTCGCTGGTGGCCGATGCCGTGATCCGGGCCCGGGCGGGGGTCAAGGACCCTCGCCGGCCGATCGGCTCATTCATCTTTCTGGGGCCTACGGGTGTCGGCAAGACCGAGTTGGCCAGGGCGCTGGCGGAGGCGTTGTTCGACTCCGAAGACAATATGGTCCGCATCGACATGAGCGAATATATGGAGAGGCACTCGGTTTCCCGCCTGGTCGGTGCGCCTCCTGGGTACGTGGGGTACGAGGATGGAGGACAGTTGACCGAGCCGGTGCGCCGCAATCCCTATTCGGTGATTCTCTTCGACGAGATCGAGAAGGCCCACCACGATGCGTTCAACGTGCTGCTGCAAATCCTCGACGACGGGCGGTTGACCGACGCCCAGGGCAGAACCGTCGACTTCAAGAACGCGGTGATTATCATGACGTCCAATATCGGCGCTTCTCAAATCGTCGATCGCGTCTCGGAGAGCGGGGAGGTCCACGACGAGGCCCGCCGGGCCGTCATGGCGGAAATGAGGCGGCATTTCCGGCCGGAGTTTCTCAATCGTGTCGACGACATTGTCCTTTTCAAGGGTTTGACGCAGGCTGAGATCGCGAAGATCGTGGATCTGTTGACCGCCGATCTTCGCGAGCGCCTTCGGGACCGGCGGATCGAGCTGGAAATCACCGATGCCGCACGGGAGTTTGCCGCTCGCGAAGGATTCGATCCGGTCTACGGCGCGCGCCCCCTGAAACGGTATCTGCAGCGTGAGCTGGAAACGCGAATCGGCCGGGGCCTCATTGGCGGAGAAATTCCCGACGGGGCGCGGGTTCGTGTGGATCTGGAAGACGGCGAACTTGCGCTGCGACAGGAGAATTCCACACAGGAACCGGCGGTGGCGGGCGGATAGGCATTCTGCGCCGTAGGCTTAAGGCCCCTGTTTCCAATCCGGAAACAGGGGCCTTTCCATGCTCTGTCCATTCGTTTGCGCGATACAGGCCGGCATGAATGGATGGCGAGAGAGAATTTCCTTGTGCCCAAAGTACGGAGATATATCTTCCGCTGCGGGGCGCGGGGCTGAAACCGACAGGAGAGGCGGGCGTCAAAGGAAGTGCCGGCAACCGGCCGTTTTTTTCCTCCGTGACGCAGTTCAGTTTCAATGGCTGACCGAACAGGATGGAGAGTATTGATTCTCCTCAGAACCGTCTTCGTCGTGGTCTTTTTCGTGTTTCCCGGCGCCCTGTCCGCGCAGGATCCGGATTCCGTCATTGTAGATGCGGTTGCAATCGAAGGCAATCGTGCGATTTCCGACAAAGATCTCAAGCTCCTGATGTTTACGCGGGCGAACCCCTGGTACGAGATTTTTCCGGGCGTAGACGTCCGGCAGTTCAATCCCGCGGTGTTTCGATCCGATGTCGAACGCATCCTGGCGCGTTACGAAGACCAGGGCTATTTTGAGGCTGTCGTGGACACGGTCGTCGACCGGTATCGCCCTGGTTTCGTACGCATCCGGCTCCGCATTAGTGAAGGAGAGCCTGTCGTCGTCTCCAGCGTCCGGCTGAAGGTCCTGCCGGGAGATGCCTGGCAGGACAGCACGCGACTGCAGGCAGCGTTGATCACAAGAACGGACCGTCCACTGACCCGGATGAGCCGTGAGTCGGATCTGAAGAAGATCGCGGAGATACTTCAGAACGATGGGCACCCCTTTGCCAGGGCTGCCGCTGACGTGGCCGTGCTTGACAAACGCGCCGATGTGACGTATCGGGTGACCCCCGGTCCGAAATGCCGGTTTGGAAAGATAGAGATTTCGGGAAACAGAACGGTTTCGGACGATCTGATCCTGAGGGGCCTGACCTTCAGGACAGGAGAAGCCTACCGCAGGAAGGACCTCTCGAACAGCCGGCTTCAGCTTTACCGGTCGGAGGCGTTCCGTTCGGTATCCCTCGGCATACCGGACACGGTCGCCCGTACGAGTCCCGTGGATGTGTCCGTTCTGGTGCGGGAAAGACCGGCCAGGAGTCTGAAACTGGGCGCCGGTTTCGATACCGAAGAGCAGTTGCGGGGATTGCTGGCATGGCGGCACCGGAGTTTTCTGGGCGGAGGCGCGCGCCAGCTGACTGCCGAATCTTCTGCGTCGGCACTGGAGGCGCGAGCGAGGATTGCCGTCAGGCAGCCATATATACTCGGAAGCAGGACGTGGCTGGAGATGACCGGATTCGTGGAGCAGGAACGACCCGAGGAGATCCGTGTGAAGCGGGCAGGGGCAAGCGCGGCGCTGGAACGGACTTTCCGGGCGACCGGACGCGTCGTCTTTCAGGTGAGGACCGAGGTTGTTGATTTTGATCCGGACAGCACGCGCACGACGTTTTCGTTAGAGTACCTGGAAGACAGGCGGGACGATTATTTCGATCCGACACGGGGTCTGTTGGCTGAACTCGCGGTGAAGGCGTCGGGTTATAGAGACTTTTTCAAAGTGTCGGGCGAGTGTCGCTGGTACAGAAAGATCCTCTGGAAGAGCGTGCTGGCCCTCAGGGTATCGGGGGGGATGATTCTGAGTCGGAGGCACGCGGATTCGATCCCAAATTTCGAGCGCTTTTTCGCGGGCGGCGCCAGCAGTGTAAGAGGATGGAGACTCAACAGGCTTGGGCCGCGCGGTCCCTCCGACCTGCCGGTGGGCGGCCTGAGCCATCTGGAAGGAAGCGTCGAAGTTCGTACCCGTCTGTTTTCCGGTCTGGGAATGGCCGTATTCACGGATGCCGGCAACGTGATGAGCGACAGGCTTGGAGCCTTCGACCCAGGCCGTTTACGTGTGGCCGTCGGCGTCGGATTGCGTTATCTGAACCCAATCTGCCCTGCGCGTCTCGACGTCGCGTTCCGACTCTCCGACGATCCCTCACAGCCAGACCGTCAGATCCATTTCAGCCTGGGTCAGGCGTTTTGAGTTGTCGCGAGAGGCGGGAATGAGGCCATACGCACGCTTGAAGCAACTGTCGTCACACGCCGATACAGCATGCCGGACAGGAGCCCCTTGGCAAGCATAGTCAAAATAGCCGTTCTGCTCTCGGCCGTTGCGGTCGTGATCGTCGGAGTGGGTTTGCTCGCGCTGACAACGGGTCACGCGAACCCGTATCTGCGCGCTTACGTGCAGCAGCGGCTCGCCCGGGATCTGGGCATGGCGGTGGATATCGGTCGACTGCACGGCAACCCATTGAATGGATTCCGGCTGGATCACGTGCGGCTTGGCACGGAACAGGATCCATTGGTCGTCGTAGACGCGGTAGAAGCCCGATATCGGCCTTCGGCGTTGTTGAGGCGAACGATTCTTGTCGACGAATTCCTGCTGACCGCCCCGAAGGTCCGGTTTACGGCAGGCGCGGCCGCCGCGGATTCTGCTTCCGGCCTGCTGCCCGAATCGGACCCGCAATGGTGGAAAAAGGGGCCGAAATGGGAGATCCACATCCGCCATGTGGAGGTCGTGGACGGCAGGATTGATCTGAATGCCCCCGGAAGAATCGACAGCCTTGATATGGTAATGGGACTTCGAGCCGGCCCGGCAGGTTACGAATTGGCGCTGCGCCGTTTGCGCTCCCTCGTTTTCGATCCTCCGATCGTGATACGGGATCTGTCGGGTGTGACGCTGCTGGCGGATGGCAGGTTGACGCTCGCCGGGCTCCGGCTGCACACAGCGGGGTCCGGTGTCCGCATCGACGGAACGATGACCGGGTTGTCCCAACCCGCGTTTGACTTCATGCTGCGTGCGGATTCGCTCGCGTTTGACGAGTTGGGCCGTGTTCTTCCCGGTCCGTACCCGACGGGAAGCCTGGCCGCAGGCGGCAGGGTGTGGGGCGACGTGACCCGGGCGAACATGGACCTGAAACTCGACGACGGGTCAACCGTCTGCGCCCTGTCAGGTCACGTCGACTTCTCGCAGGCCGACGTGGGTTATGACATCCGCGCAAACGCGGCCGGGATCGACCTGATGCGGATCGCCCCCGGGATCGGGATTGACGCGCGATTTGACGCGGCAGTTCGTCTATGGGGTCGCGGCCTGGATCCTTTCACTTCTGAAGCCTCCGTCAGCGCGGGACTTTCACGCGCCATGCTCTCGGGCGTGGTCGTCGATACGGCAAGTCTGGCCGCGTCGCTCAGAAACGGCAGGGTTGGCATGGACCTCTCCGTGGAGGGGCCTGCCGGAGGCGTCATTACAAACCTGTCGGTCGAACTGACGGAAGCGGAGCCGCTATATGATCTGAGCTTGCGGGTCGATCGTCTGGACCTGTCCGAATTTCCCGGGGCCGGCGCTCCGAAGACCCGTCTGACCGGCGGAATCCGGCTTCAGCGTGTGGATGCTGGAGTATGGCGCGGCGGGGCGGCGTTCGACGACGCAAAAATCGAGGGGTTGCCTGCGGCAACAGGACTCGTGTTCCGCGGGTCGTTCCGTGAGGGTATGGTCAGATTCGATAGCTTGGGGGTGCGCTTGTCGGACGGATACGGCGTGGTCAGGGGACACGGCCGGATCGACCTCGGGCAGCTGTGGGTCCCCGGTGGGAAACAGCCAGCCTATATTGCGGGTCTGCGCGTGGACGGCGTTTCGGTGGATCGGCTACTGGGCCGACCGGGAATCCTGGAGGACGTGTCGCTTCAGATTGGAATTTCCGGCGCGGGATTGCATCCTGATTCAACGCAGGCCAGCGCGGACGTGATGCTGACCGCGTCGCGGTTTCTCGGCGGAAAATTGGATAGCGCCAGAGCGAGCCTGGTTCAACAGGGTCGCCGTACGATCGTGGATCGGCTGTTTCTGGCCGGTACCCGAGCGCGCATGGAAGGAAATGGCTGGATCGTCCCGGGTGACAGCCTGGACATCCGCGCGAAGGGTCGGGTCCACGATCTCAGTACACTTGACAGTGTAATCGGTCAGGGACTTTCCGGATCGCCGGCTTCATTTTCGGCCGGCATCCGCGGCGCCTGGACGAAGCGCCTTGTCACGGCGGACCTGCTGGCAGACAGCGTTCATTACCTGAGCGTCCCGATCCATGGGGTCAAACTGGGAATGACGGGGCCGGAACTGCAACGGGGGGATTTGGAAATCCGTGCGGATTCTCTTGTGTGGGGTGGACGTACGGTCTACGACGTGTCTGCGGACATTGGGCTGAATCGAGACGGGATTTCATTTGTCATGGGCAGCCGTCCGGACGAAATCGATCAACTCCACCTCAGGGGCGGCGCAGCCTGGGCGGACAGTTTGTACGTCCTCGAGCTGGACTCCCTCGCGGTTGGCGTGGGCGGCGTGTCTCTGTCCAGCGATGGCGCCTCTCAAATAACGTACCGCCCCCGGGCAGGCGTGTTCGTGGAGCGTTTCCGCCTGGTCGGGGACGGCGGAGCGATTCAGGCGCATGGACACAGCGGCAGCGGGAACGGTGTGGTTGTGAGTCTCATCGACGTGGACCTGGAGATCTGGTCCGGTTTTCTGCGGATGGCAGGCGAATTGAGCGGGATGCTTACGGGTACAATCGCGCTGTCCGGCACAATGGAGAACCCGCATGTGGAAACAGAGTTTAGTTTTCGCGACGGAGCCGTCGGGGGCGTCCGTCTGAAAGAAGCATCGGGAACCGCAGGATATCGAAACAGTCGCACAACCGTGGACCTGAGACTGGTGCAGTCTCACGGACGGGAGGCTGCGGCGAACGGGCAGTTTCCCCTGGATCTGTCGTCAAGCGATCCGGGTGATCTGTTTCCACCGGGGCCCGTCGACCTGTCGTTGAAATCAGCGGGAGTCGATCTGAACTTCCTGCCCCACGTATTCCCGGCCGTCCAGGACGCGCAGGGCACTCTGGCGGTCGACCTCACGGTGAAAGGGACGCCGAAGCGGCTTCTCAAGAGTGGATGGCTGACGCTGCGCGACGGTAAGGCCCGGATCGTGCCTTTGAACACGGACTTTGACCAGGCAGAAGCGGATCTGAAGTTTGACGGGAACCGGATCGTACTCGATCGCTTCGAGACCGGCGGGAAGAAGACCAGGGTTACGCTGACGGGCGAGGTTGCATTGGACGGATTCGACGTGGAACGCTATAACCTTACGTTGAATGCGAACGAGTTCGAAGCGGTCGACCTGGCCTCGCTCAAAGCCACCCTCAACGCCCACCTTCAACTGAAGGGGGATCTCGAGGCGGGGCAGCTGGATGGCAGGGTAGCCTTGTCCCGTGCCGTTCTCAGGCTGTCCGACTTCATCGAATACCCGACCGACGTCGGCTGGATGTCGTCGCCGCTTTTCGAGAATCTGGTCTCCGACGTCCGGGTATCGGCTTCTCGAAACGTCTGGATCCGCGACCGGGAGTTGAACGTCGAGATCTCCGGGGACGTGGATCTGGTTAAGGACAAGGAGGGGATCAGGCTTTACGGGTCTCTCGACAGCAGACAGGGGCGGTACGAGTTTCAGAATACGAGCTTCGCGATCGACCGTGGAGAAATCAACTTCCGCGGCAGCGCCGACATCAACCCGGATCTCTACATTATAGCAACCCGCAGGATCAGGTTGGTTTCCAATGAGAACGCGGTGATCAGCGTCGTTGTGGGGGGGACGCTCCTGGAACCCAGTATTTCCCTCGAAAGCGACACCACCCCGGCCATGGACGAATCGGACATCCTTTCGTACCTCTTGATCGGCAGGCCGGCCGACGACGTGTCCGGGTTGATGAGCGGGGAAGGCGGGGCCGGGAGCCGCCTGGAGGGTCAGGCCGCCGTCCTTGTGCTCGGCGTTGCTGCGAACCAGCTGAAGCGTTCGATCGGCCGGAGATTGAACCTTGACGTCGTGGAGATCGATCTGGGTCTTGGAACCTCGGCAACCCGGGTCCGGGCGGGTAAGTATTTCGGGTCCCGGTTCTTCGTCAGCTACGCGCAGGACGTTTCCGAGGCGAGGGGCAGGGAGGTCGTAGTCGAATACGAACTGTTGCCCAACGTAACGCTGGAAGCGCAGCAGCGGGAGGGAAACGAGCGGGAACGGGACCGGAGTTCACTCGGGATCTTCTGGAAGAAGGAGTGGTGAATCGCCCGTGGGCTTCGAAGCAGGAATCCACCCGGTTGGATCTCGCAGATCAATCATGGAGGGTGTACATCATGGACTTGAAAAATGCGAAGGAGCAGTATCAGGCATACGGCTATTTCATTGCGGATGACGCGGTCGACCCGGAGATGCTGGGACCGCTTCTGGACGCCACGCGACGCGTAAAGGCGAAGACGCGTACCCGGGAGGTCGATATCTACACGCACCGGACTCCGGAAGGAGAGCCATGGGCGATCAGGGGCTTGTTCGCTCCCGAATTCAAAGAACCGGTTTTTGCGGAGTATCTGATGTCTCAACCGGTGATGCAATACGTAGAGCCGTTTCTCGGCGCCGATTTGCGCCTGGGCGGCGTGCTCATTTTCACATCACCCGACGAAGTGGACTGGAGCGGCGGTTGGCACCGGGATTTCGGCGGCAACGAGCGGGACGGGTCCTACGAGGTGGAAATGGAAATACTCAACCGGCCGATGGTGTCGTTGAAATGGCACCTGGCGCTGGTTGACGATTCCTGCCTTCAATTGGTGCCGGGCAGCCACCGGCGGTACCGTACGGATGAGGAGCGGGATCGCCTGTTGAAGAATCGGCACGCCGATATCTCAACGCAGGAAGTGATGCACCTGAAGGCGGGGCAGACGATTTTCTGGAGCGGCAATGCGGTTCATCGCGGGATCTACAAGACAAGGCCAGAGAGATTGACACTGGCCGGGAGCTGGAATAAACACAATCCGGACGAGAAACCGCAGGAAACGGACGGGCGCGTGAAATGGATGCTCGCGAACAATGTGCGTGGGTTTCTGCCGGAGCGGATGCATACAGCGTATGACCGGTGGAGAGCATTGCAACTGGGATGAATGCCGTCAATCTGTGAATGAACGCGAAGGAGACAAAAGGAGGGCAAAGCATGGCGATTACGGGCGATTTCGAGGCCTATCTGGCGGAAGATTGGTACGGCCGCCCCATGTCCGTCGCCGCACTGCTGGAGTGCGAGGCGGAAGCGGACATCGATATGGCGGTGGTCATGCCCGACGCGAAGGAGGACCCGGATAACGACGGGCTGCTGGAACGGACCGGAGACCATCCGAACCTGCTGCCCTGCGTGATGATGAATCCGCATTGGGGTGATCGTGGCGTTGCGCTGCTGAGGGACTACGTGTCCCGTGGCGCTCAGGGCATGAAGCTGATGGGCGCGATCCACAAGTTCGAGGTGGACGATCCGATGGTCTTTCCCTTCGTGGACGCCGCACAGGAACTGGGTATCGTGATTTCGATCCATACCGGGGTGGAAAACTGCAGCGCGGATCGGGCAGCGGCGATCGCGGAACGCGCTCCGGAAACGGCGATCATCCTCGATCATATGGGTTTTCCGGACCATTTCGACGCGGCATTGTCCGTGTGCGTGCAAAATCAGAACGTATTCATGGGCACGACCATTCTGCGTTTTCACAAACGCTGGTCGGACAACCCGGAGGAGACCGTTCCCGTGGAGGTCAGAACGGCCGTCGAGACGTTGGGACCGGAACGGGTGGTCTTCGGCTCCAATCTGCCGGAATATCGGCCCATCCAGGTGAAGCGGGCGATCCAGCGGCTGCAACTGGGGGAGGATGCCGAACGGCTGATTTTCGGGGAGAACCTGGCGAGAATCTACGGGCTTTCGGGATAGCCGTCAGTCCACGCACTGAAACGCGCGCTGCAGGGCGTCGAAGTGGAGGTCCGACGACGCGAGGGTGGGTTCCGGCGCGGCCCTTGCGCAGTATAATTCCTCGAAGTCCACCGGCCTGCCCGAAAGGTACCGCAGGCGTATACGCAGCACTTTCAGGATGGCCGCACCGGCGGCATAGTCCCATATCGATGCGTGGTCGAACGCGCCCACCGCGGAGCCCCTGGCAACGTAACACAGATGGGCGGCCGCGGACCCGAGACTGAGGGTTTTGCCGGGGTAGTCGATCCTGAGACGTTTGAATGCGCCTTCGCTGACCAGCAGCAGCGCGTTGGCGTCCAGTTCGGGCTTTGGTGGCGCGAGCGCGCGGCCGTTGTAGAAGGCGCAAGCGCCGTCCGCGTAGTAGACGTCTCCGAGGACCGGAAGGATGAATGCGCCCATGGTCGGCTCGCCATTTTCGAATGCGCCGATGGAGACGCCCCAGACCGGCAGGCCGTGAATGAACGCGCGCGTTCCGTCGATTGGATCGATCGCCCAGACGACAGGCGACGACGGCATCGGATTGGCGCCCTCTTCGCCCAGTATCGCATCGTTCGGTCGCCTGGACTCGATCTCTCTTCTGAGAAAGGTTTCAACGTCCACGTCCGCCTGAGTGACCCAGGAATTGTCGGCCTTGAGCGTGCCTTCCGTCCTGCCGAAGTGGGATAGCGCGATTCCACCGGCCTCGCGGGCAATTTCCAGAATCCATTTGATGTCGATTGGCGTCACGCTGCCTCCTAAGCAGTTGAAGTGGTACCCTGGTCGGATTGAAGATATACACAAACGAACCTTGAAACAATCGTCGCATCACGGCCGGGACGATGGGTATTGCGCCTGCGGCGGGGAGGCGCTATCTTCAGGATTCGCGCCCTCTCAGTCAGAGCTGATGCTGCTTCCGCTACCTCGTGATCGCATGGTTCGAATCGCGTGAATCATCTCCCGGCAATTCAGGGGGCGAACGTCGGGTTTTGTTTGTCAGGCCAATTCCACGCCGGAGGATCTGTCCGCGCAATGGGAAAGAAGAAGATATTCCTGACCGGCGCGGCCGGGTCGCTTGGGACCTCTATTCGGTCGCGGATGAGAGCGCGATATGATTTCCGGCTCCTGCTGCACTCGACGGTACCGGACGACGTGCATTCCGACGACCAGGTGGTCTTCGGCAGCGTGGCGGACCACGCGGCGATGGTCGAAGCCATGTCTGGTGTGGACGCCGTCGTACACCTGGCGATCCGTCGATGGAGCGGCATGACCGCCGAAGACGTGGCGAAAGCGACCCTGGAAGTCGACAATCCGGGCGTGTACAATATCCTCGAGGCTGCGCGAATAACCGCAGTGCCTGTCGTCGTCTTCGCAAGTACCAATCACGTCACGGGTTTATACGAAAAGGAAGGCCTTGTCTCCACACCCGAGAGCCCGGTAAGGCCGGACGGTGTTTACGGCGCCGGAAAGGCCTTCGGAGAAGCCCTGGGCAGGTTCTATGCGGAACGATACGGGATACGTGTGATCTGCCTTCGGGTGGCGAACTTCAACGGGAAGGACGCGCCGGGAACACGATATGAGGCCGGATATTCCCGTTGGCTGAGTCCGAGGGACCTGGCGCAGCTGGTCTGGAGGTCTGTCGAAGCGGAACACGTCGATTTCGGGATCTTTTACGGTGTATCGGGCGGCAGCGAGAAGAAGTGGGATCTCTCGAACGCGAGGGAGTTGCTGGGCTACATACCCGAAGACGATGGGTCTCTTCCTGAATATGGATGAATGGCAGAGCGGGCCCGGTTCACCAGTCCGAATATGTGCGACAGAGCGCCGACGTCACGAGAGCGTCGCGCGCCGGTTCCCGCACCGTCAGGCCAATGTTGAGATAATCGTCGAGAAAGGGAATGTGGAATGATCGGGGATGGAATGCGGGTGCTGGTGTTCAGCGCACACGCGGCGGATTTCTGTTCGCGCGCGGGCGGGGCGATCATTCGCTTCGTCAACGCGGGCGGCACGGTTCACGTCCATAACCTCACCTACGGAGAGCGGTGCGAATCGCCCGCATTGTGGGCGGAGGACCCGGACCTGACCCTTGAGGACGTCAAGGCGAGGCGCAGGGAGGAATTCGAGGCCGCCGCCGGGATCCTGGGAGCGACCATTAGTTGCTTCGATTTCGGAGACAGTCCGCTGGTTTTGGGGCCCGACCGCCGGCTGCAACTGCTCGACGCGGTTCGGCGATTCAGGCCGGATCTCGTACTGAGTCACTGGATCAACGACGTGATGCATCCCGATCACGTGGAGACCACGCAGGCCGCCTTGTGGGCATGTTCCTACTGCAATGCAGGAGGAATCAGGACCGACTGCTCCCCGTGTCAGCGGCCGCTTGTGATATGCTACGAGACCACGATGGGCACGTCGCCGGTTTCGGGTTTCGTTCCCGACCTCTACGTGGACATTTCGTCGGTTTTCGAACAGAAGATCGAAGCGCTGAAGAAGCTTGCCGCTCAGCCGCCCCTGCCGGAGGTGTATACGGTTCTGAACAGGTACCGTGCCATCGAGGCGCAGCATATGGCAGGGATGAACGACTGCCGGTATGCCGAGGGATTCGCGAGGATCGGCAAGGAGCCGGTGGTCTGACGCGAACGCGCGTCCTTACAAAGGAGGAGTGCTGTAGATGAAACTTTCCTGGATGACGTATGGCGTTCTGAAGGATCTTTCGCGCCAGGACCTGCTGCAGACGCTGGGTGACCACGGCGTCGAGGGCGTCGAGTTCCGGACGGACCTGGATCACGGGCACGGCGTGGAGGCGTCGCTGGATGACGCCGAACGCAGGCAGGTCGTGGCCGACTGCGCAGCGGCCGGCATTGAAATCATGAGCGTTGCAACGGGAAACCGGTATCACGATGAGGACGCGTCCGACCTTCGGGACCAGATCGACCAGACAAAGGTGCGGATGGATCTCGCGGCGGATCTGGGCGCGCCCAGGGTGAGAGTATTCGGGAACAATTTCCCCAAAGACGTGCCGAGAGAGAAGACGATCGCGCAGGTGGCCGTTGCGCTTCAGGAGCTCTGTGCGTACGGCGTCGAAAGGTCCGTCAGGCCGTGTCTGGAGCTGCACGGCGAATTTGACTGGCGGTCTTGCCGGGCGGTAGCCGAAAAGGTGGACCATGAGAATTTGGGGTTGATCTGGAACTCGGTGGCCGAAGACGTGGTTGACGGTTCGGTTGCGCAGGCGCTCGACACGGTCTGGCCCTGGCTGGATCACGTGCATATGCACGATCTGGCGGGCCAGGGGTATCCTTATCGGGAGCTGTTCCAATTGCTACACCAGAAGGGCTACACGGGATACATGTCGGCCGAGGCGGAACGGAGCCCCGATCGGGGCGTCGGTGACCGGTGGATGTTCGCGGCGTACTACGCGGACCTCTTCAGGGCCTACCGGGACCTGGCGCGGGGTTGAGTTGGGCTGCACGAACCGGACAGTCGGCGACGAAAAATCTTCAATAATTAAGTGAATAAAGCCTGATATGTCATTGCATATCAGGCTTTTCACATACTGTAGGGGCGATCGGCCGGTCGCCCCTACGCGCCCTGTTGCCCCGTACGACAACATAGAGCGGGACAATGCACGCTACAGGTGCGTTGTAATTGGGTTAAGTATAGCTGATTGATCCATCAGGCCGCCTGATTTGGGGAATAATCCATTCAAAAGAAGCGCACCTCTCAAAGAAGCGCGCGTTAGAAAAATTCCACCACGTAAGAGAATCGTCCAGATAAAGGTGTATCAGAGCTTTATCACGGCAATGAGAATGCCGGTCAGCGCCACCATGGTCGTAATGAGCCACGCAAATCGCGATTCAATGAGTTTATTGGTCTCGTCGATGCGCTTATTGGTCTCGTCAATGCGCTTATTGGTCTCGATATTCTGTTGGCGCAGGTCTTTGACGTCTTCGCGAATCTGCTGGCGCAGGTCCTGCAGGTCTTCGCGCAGATAGGCGACTCCCCAGTGGGTGTTATCCGGAGCCGGGGCGGCTTGAGATCCGGTTGATTCGGACATGGTCAGTACTCCAGTCTGCGATCGTACAATTACATTCCACCATACGGCTGCCCGTCGTTAGGGCCTCGAAATCGGTTGTCCGTCAGGCTCGTCTAAAATAGCCGGTTGACAGCGCCTTGTCAAGCCGCGCGTGTTCACGGACAGGATCCGATGCTCCCCGCGCGCGCGTTTGCATGGATCCGCCGGAAAGGACCGACTATCTTGCCGGCATTGCGTTGCTGAGCGGTCTGGCGCACGTACCGGAAACCATCTCAGAATTCATCTCAAAGGAGGGTATGATGAATCTACGGCGTGAAAAGTCATTTGCGCGATACCACACCCAATGGGGCGTCGAGCAGGGTATCGAGCAGGGGGCTGCGGAAGAGTATCCTCGCCGAAGTGGACATCCGATTCGATGTCGCTCCGTTGCATCCATATACCCGTCGCATCGAGAACGTCGACGACGTGAAGCGTCTCGAACAGTTGCACCGCGGTGCGGTTCAGGCGGCCAGCCTCGACGCGTTTGGTGAACTGTAGGATGAGAAGAGGGGTGAATTTGTTCTCGCAAATACCGTTTGCAAGACATAACACAACGGGACAGTGTACGCTGCACGTGCGTTGTCCCGCTTTGATTTCGCCCCCGAATAACGTGTACCGAACTCTCTTTTACAATCGCATGTATAAAGCCTGATATGTTGCTGCATATCAGGCTTTATCGATAATATACCTCCAGCCGACACTTTCTTCAATCCACCGTCCTGGCGGTGACGACGGTTATAATCGCGATGTCATCTTCATCGTGAACCGAACTGCCGACAATGACCGTCTCGCCGTTCTTGATGTTCAGTGAAGTGTTGAGTACATGGCCTCCGGCCGAGTTGACGATAAGATCTCGAAGTTGTATAACCCCCTTGCCTTCATCTATGAAATCGAGCCAATAGCTTCCCCGGATGCCCGAGAAGTTCAAGCGTTTGTCTCCGGATGCATCCACGAGTTTCGGCGTAGAGGGAGGCTTCACGGAAGGCATGCCCCTGCTGCCGGCGTTTGAAATCGATCTACTGCTTCCAAGGAGATTGTAGTGCTGGAATTTGAATGCCTGTTTCAATTGATTCCGCAGGGTCTCATCGGGTACTGGACGATGAAGCCTGCGATTTACACCATCCACAGGTACATAAAATGCCACGTTCGAAGCCAATATCTGCCTCAGATGGATTTCGATCCGGCGGGGAGGTATATCGAATTTGGCAAGCAGTTTTCTCGCGCGCACCGCGGACGACGGATTCTTGAACTTGATGAAGAGCTTTGTCCGTCCATAGTTCTTGGCGCTTTCGTATTCGATTTCAAACGCGCGCAAAAGTTCCATGACCCCAGGTACTGGAAGGTATTTTATATGAAACATCTCGACACCCGGAGGGAGTAGCTCCTGCAGTTCAGCACCTTTCGTCGAATCCGCCGTCCCCGTAGCGTTACAGGGTGAGAAGAATGCAGCCATAGAAAGAATGGCAGCCATCACAATCGGAAATTTAACGGTTGCTATCGTTCGAAATCTATATTGTTTCATTGGTGATTCGCTCCTTTCCGCGGCAGAACCCACACAATCGTCGTGGTCGGGTCGTTCGTTCGATAGATGACGGGCACGCCGTCGGGTTGATTGACCGAAACAAGAGTCGGATACTCGGCATCCAGCTCTTCATCTGTCAGGTGGGGTCTTGGATTCAATCGTCTGATCAATGCTTTGACTTCTGCCCTCGACGATTGCCCGGATTCCCGAAATTCCGGTTCGTAAGGGTCGATCAGACTTTCAGCGTTGTTTTCGCTCGACCGCGCCAGATGGCTGTCACCGTTCTCCGTGCCGTTACGTATGAGCAACCCGATTCCCGCTATCACCAGAACCGCAGCGGCTGACCAGGTTACGATCCATTGTAGGTTACGTTTTCTGTTTGCTTGTCTCTTCACTGGCCCGGTCTGGGGCGATGCCTTGAGAATATCGTGGCGGATTCGCTCTACCATCCGCTCGGATAGCGCTGGTGCAGAGACGGTTAGCGCAAATTTCCTGACTATACGTTGGGACTCGACGAATGATTGATGAACTGCCATACAGCCATTACAGTGTCCTAGATGGCGCGAGATTCGGGAAGCCATGGATACTGTCAGGTCGTTTTCAACGTAAAGCGGCAGGAACAGTTGGACAATGCGGCAGATCATATCTCCGTCTCCAGGCTCTCTCTGATGCGAGTCCTTGCTTTGTGAAGGTGGACGCGGGCGGTGACGCCGCTGCAACCGAGTATCTGTGCAACTTCGCACAATGGGAAGCCCTGAAGATCCCGCAGCACGAATGCCATGCGTTGTTTCGGTGAGACCTTCTTCAGTATCCGGTCGAGTGTGAGTTTGAGATCGCTGTCGCTGGCCTGGCTGCGGTCCGGCAGCCCTGCCTCCACGGGTAATCGACGAGATTTCTTCTGTTTTCGAAGGTGGTCGACAGCAGTGTTGGTAACCAGTCTGAACAACCAGGTCGTGAATTTATGGTTCGATGAATACGCACGGATGTTCCTGTAAAGTTTGATGAAACTCTCCTGGCAGATATCCTCGGCATCATCCCGGTTTCCCGCAATCTGGCAAGCTACGGAATAAACCCTGGCCTTGTAAACCCCTACAAGCGCTTCAAATGCTTCAACGTCGCCTTCCTGCGCCTTTCTCACCAGGTCTGATTCGTCCATATACAATGGTCTTATCCTTGGGGCAGGATCCCGCGAGGTTGAGAATTCTATGTCCAATACCGGTTCCAATCGGATCTCCGTATATTTGGTCGATCTCAGAACCGTGAATGACAACCGATCAAGAGGCTGCTCGACCGGGAGAGTGCTTATCCTGCATCTACCATAATATACGACAGGAGGGCCGTGTTTGTTTAGGGCTTGACCGGGATTATCGCACAGCCGACGGGAAATCAGAAGTGCGCGGGTCGGAAAGGGAAAAGATCAGGGGCGACGCATGCGTCGCCCCTATATTCCTAATATCTGGCGGTTTTTGGTCTTTCCTCTCCCGTCCTGCGTCTCCCGTCTCACCGCTCTTCTGCTACAACCCGATTCGTGAATAGAACTCCTCCACGCCGCGGATGCCCAGGTTCAGCCGGAACAGGGCGCCGGCGTGTTCGCCGTCCTCGTGTTTGATGTTTCCCCCGGCGGTCGTGACGTAGATGTCCGTGTAGTCCTCCCCGCCAAAGGTGAGGCTGGACACTTTCTTGACGGGGAATGGGATGCGCCGTTCTTCCACGCCGTCGGGCGTGTAGCGTACGAGGCAGTGGCCGTCCCATCGGGCGGACCAGATGCAGCCGTGGGCGTCCACCGTCATGCCGTCCGGTATCCCTTCGTCTTCCGCCGCCCGGATAAAGACCTCCCGGTTCGCAATGTCGCCGGTTTCCCGATCGTAGTCGAACCGGTAGATATTGAGCGTGGGCGAGTCCGTGAAGTACATATGCCGGAGGTCCGCCGTGAACCCCATCCCGTTGGAAATCCCCACTTCATCGATGACCACACGAAGCGTGCCGTCCGTATCCAGTCGATACAGCCTTCCAGGCCGCTCCGGCGTGGGCATGGTACCGCAGAATACCCGGCCCCCGGGATCCGCAATCACGTCATTGAAGCGGGACTCGCGCTCGTCGGGGATTTCCTCGATCACCGTCGTGAGTTCACCGTCGCGCCAGACCTTGACCGCGCCTCGCTCCATGAAGAACAGCAGAGCCCCGTCGGCCTGCACGGTAAAACCGCCCACGACGTCGCCGGTATAACAGGTCTCGTGCGCTCCCGTGGCCGGGTCGTAACGGAACACGCGGCCGGCAGGGATATCGGTCCAGTAGACCCTCTTTTCCATCGGGTGCCAGAGGGGTCCTTCCCCGGTCTCGCAGGCGTAGTCCGCGATCAACTCGGGCTGCATTTGTCGCTCCTTTCGCACAAGCTGCCGTTCACGCTTCGATTCGTCGAGGACGGACGGTTCAATGGTAACGGCCGGCCCATATCTACGTGCCGGACCACGGCATTGTCAAGGGGTTTGTCGATTCGCTGTCGGAGTCGGTTTCGGCTTGTTCCTGCCGGTACCGCCCGGTATATTTCGCGTGTCTGAAATCAACGCGGTCGCGCGAAAGGAATCGGCATGTCCGGGAGTCGGGAAGCCGGAAACGGGCAACGTGAGATCGGAAAGTGGATGGCGGTCGGTTCGGGCGTCGGCGCCGGCGCGGGTTCCGTCTTCGGGGTGGGGAGCGGCGACTTCGGTCTGTGGGTGAGCGCCGGAGTGACCATTGGCGCGAGTCTGGGGCTTGCCGTGGGCGCCTGCATCCGACGGCTGAAGTTCAGGCGGAAGGATTGACACCGGTGTACCCGCCCTGGTGTTCGTGAACGGCATCGACCGCAATGTACCTGAGTACAGGCGAGACGTCAGGGTTCAGTAAATCGGAATGCCGGCGCGCTTCGAAAACTCCCGGACGTTCGCGGCGGCGAGCGGAATCTGATCCGGACCGAGATGTTCGATCAGCGCGTAACCCTCGGGATGATGTGCGTGAAACAGCCCGAGCGCAAGGGCCAGATTCAGCTCGCCGAGGCCCGGAACCGCCTCTTCCAGATGGACTACCAGACGATTGCCGACGCTGATGTCCTTGACGTGACAGACGGGCGCGAGCGGACCGATGGTTTCGAAGATGTGGTTCAGGCGTTCGGTGTCCGAGTAGACGTGATCGATGGATTCGAAGTGATTGACGTAGTCCATCACCAGCCTCAGGTTCGCGCTGTCGACGGACTCGATGAGCCGGCGGCACGCCGTAGGCGTATTGAGTATTGAAACGACGTGAGTTTCCACGACGATAACGACGTTCTGCGCCGCGGTACGGTTTGCGATCTCCCGCAGCGTGCGGTTCAGCAACGCGTGCGCTTCCGGCGTGTGGTTTTCGCGATGCGGCGTCCATGGGCCGGCGGGGTTGCGGCTGCCCGGCCGGATCAGGTAGCAGTCGGCGCCCAGACGCGCGGCGATTCCGGCGCCCCTTATCACTTTCGCCACGGCTCCTGAACGAACCTCCGGGTCCGGATCGAACAGGCAGTCGCCATAGGTGACGGCGAACTGCGCGAGATCGATCTCATGGTCCGCGAACCGCTGTCTGCATCTGGCCGCGTCTTCGTCCGAGATTGCGTTCAACAATTCGCCCGGCAGGTGAAATCCCGCACCCGTGAATCCGAGTTCCCGAATCGATTTGAAGTGGACGTCCGTGAAGCTCCGGAGGTCTCCCGGAAGCATGCCGACAATGCCGAGTCTCATTTGCGATTTCCACTGAATGCAAGAACCGTCAGCGATTCGCTGACGGACCGAAAGGAGGCGGATCGATGGCCGAATTCGTGGACGATTTGAGCATCAATTACGAGGAAGACGGCGTTCTGCTCTGCAGGCAATTGGACAAGCACGTGCTTTCGAGGGGGGCGTGGGCAACCGTCATGTTTCTGTACCAGGACCTGAACCGGCAATCGGGTGAATACGGGCCTGAAAAAGTGACGATTCGCCGATTCCAGAAGCGGGACGGAACCTATATACCGCGGAGCAAGTTCAATATCTCAAGCCTGGACCAGGGACGTAAAATCGTGTCCGCGCTCCAGGACTGGATTGAAAGATAGAGTCTATGCCTGCGTCTCTACATTGAAACGCCCAGCAGCCCTCGAGTGAACTGAAAATCCGTGTTTTTCTGTCTCATCGTGACGGTTGTATAGTTTCGAGACGCGGTTTCCAGGAGCAGTTCAACGATCCGCCTGGCGTTTTTCTCAGGCGCGTCGGATAGCGCAAGGTCCAGGTCGTCCGCGTTGACCTCGGACACGGACGGCTCCGTGCTGATCTGAAGCACGGGCAGCATCGGATGCCCCTGCATCGGATGTTCGGCCACGTGCGCGATCAGGATTTGAACACCCGTGCCGCCAAGGCCGGTAAGCGTCTCGACCCAGTGGTCGGTCTGCGTTTCCATAATGTAGAAACCCGGGCGCTTTGCCGTCTGGCCATACCCGATGGACGGACCGGGCGTTGCATTCGCCAGCACGGTATCGGAAAACGGCGCCGAGGAGAGCAGCGCCGAGTTGTCCGGCGCCACGACCCTTGCGCCCGCGCCCACGAGCCTGCGGACAAGGATCGCAAACGAAGCCGAGGCTGCGTCATTGACCCTGCCGTCGGACAGGATGCCCACCGACAATGTCCCCGGATCGGATTGTCTATAGACCGGCGGACGATCCCTTTCCACCCGCGCGGCGAACCAGGATTCCACGTTGCGAAACGTGGAGTCGAGTCCTCCGTCGAGCTGGATGCTCGACCACCCGAAGCGGGCGGGGTCGATGCCTTCGCGTTCAAGTTGGTGCCTGAGATAGTCATTGTGGGTTTTTTCACAACCGTGTTCCAGCAGCAGCGCGTGCCGTACCAGGGGGTGGGTGAGATAGCCGAGCATGGTTCGGGAATACATCTTCTCGGTCGCGTCGCCCGCCACGCCGCAGCCTTCCGTGTGAACGAGTGCGACGTACCGGGAGATGCCCCGGTCTTTTCCGATTTCGTTCTGTTCGAGGCGGTCTGCGGCCATCATTGCGACCTGACCCGCGCAAAGGCTGGTTGGCAGGATCAGACCGATCTGATCCGTGGCGATGCCCGTCGCTGTGACAATACCGCGGAATTTGCCTTGCAATGCGTCGTGTCCTGCGCCCGCGGTTATGGGCTTCCCGTACGGCTGCGGGAGCGTCCGGAGACGTTCGACGTTGCCGGGGTCGGTCTGTCGCCAGTTCCGCCAGATGGACACCTGGGAGTGTCCCGCCCGTTCACCCTTGCTCCTTGTTCCTGAAGCGATGTCAAGCGTGAGATCCGTCATCCGATTCCCCAGCGTGTCCAGCGGGGTTCCGTCAAGATAGCCGCCCGCGTTGACGTCCATTTCGTTCTCGAGGAGTTCGTACCGGCTCGTCGTCGTAATGATTTTCAGGGTGGGTACGAAAGGGAAATTGGTGATGGAGCCGTTTCCGGTTATGAAGAAGATCACGTTACATCCGGACGCGACCTGTCCGGCAATGCTCTCAAGGTCGTTCCCCGGGCTGTCCATGAAGTAAAATCCGGGTTCGTGCATGGGTTCCCCGTAGTCCAGGACCCCGTCGAGGCGAACCTGGGGATGGCGCTTCATGGCTGCGCCGATGGATTTGAGTACGATGTTGTAAATGCCTCTGAGCTTGTTGCCGCCGGAGGGGTTGCCTTCGGCGGTCGCTCCATGACACGCCGCGAAATCCTTGTAGGCTTCCACGCGGTCCAGAAAGCGGCGGGCCGTATTGAGATCCTTGACGTTCTGCAAAACGTAGGGTTCCGCGCCAATCAACTCGTCCGTTTCCGCCAGATTTGCCGAGCCGCCGTGCCGGATGATCTCACGCGCGACCCATGACGCCAGCGGGTTACCCGACACGCCGGAAAAGGCGTCCGATCCCCCGCATTGCAGCGCGATCTTGAGACCGGATACGGAAGAATGTCGTCGGGCTGTCCGGTTGACATCCGGCAGCCACCCCGCGACGACGTCCCGTGCCCGTTCGAGGTTATCTTCAAAACCGCCGCGCAGGGTTAGAAAGCGGTGGGGGACGTCGAAGAGGGGAGCGTTGTTTTCCGACATGTATGCGTGCAGCATGGCATTTGTCAGCGGCTCAGTGCCGTAGTCGACCGCGAGCGCGGCGCCCACGTTCGGGTGTATCATAAAGCCCGCAAGCGTTCTCCGAAGAAGGTCCAGGTTGTTCGGCGTGGTCCGCCCGCCACCTTCCGTGTGCGCGACGGCGACGATCCCGTCGATGTTGGGATAGGCGTCGGAAACACCTTCCAACCGTCGTTCAAGTTGCTTTACGAAGCTTCCCGTTCGTGACGTCGTGCCCAGGATCAGGACATAGTTACGGGTGCCAACTCCCCTCGAGGCGCACCGGGCATATCCCTCGAATGTACGGATACCCCCGACCGGAGGGACCTGATCCCCTGGGTGGAATGAATCTTCATTCAAACGGTAGGGCTGGATGTGGTCTCTGAAATTGGGTTCGGCCGGCGGTCGAAAATCCAGGTTGCGGAGGCTGAGCGCTTCCAGCATGCCGGCGTTACAGACGTAGTCGCCCGGGGAAATGTCCCTCAACGCGACGCCGAACGGGAGATTCCAGGAGAGAAGGGACTCACCCGCGGGGATGGGCGCCACGGCGAACCGGTGGCCCTCCAGCATCGTTGCAGCCAGCCGAAGAACAGAGCCGCGGGTGCGGATACGGACGCCCGCCTGCAGATTCCGCGTCGCAATGGCGACGTTGTCGCCTGATTGCGGCAGTCTGGCGACGTCCTCAAAGTCGAATATTCCAGACATCGACCGGCTCCTTGAAGCGTTGCTCGGATACCTGTGATTACGGCGGGTTCCGGGAGGTATACGAAATCGGGCGCCAAAAGTCAAGCGCGACGCCGTGGACGTTTGACTATCGACAGATTTCGCTTGACTTGGCGCCCGTTTGTTGATTAAATTTATAACGTATGTTTTATTTGTAAAACATATGACTGGTTCAGAAGCCTGACGGCGGAAAGGGGGCCCCGTGGCATCTTCCGATGTGTGGAAAGCATTCGAGGAGAATGAAATCACGCACAGCGTCGCTCATCACCTTGTCGCCATTAGAGAGCTCAAGGACCAGTACGGATACGCGCGCGTGTCCGATGTCGCACGACATCTGGACATTACGCGAGGGAGCGCGTCGCTGACCTTAAAGGCGCTCCGACAGAAGCAGTTCGTTCTTGAAGATCAGAACAAGTTCCTGCGGCTTTCCGAACGAGGCGAACGTCTGGTCGACCTGGTACTGGCCAAGCGCGCCATCGTTCGCAAGTTTCTCAAGGACGTACTGCATGTGGAAGGGTACCAGTCGGAAGTGGACGCGTGCAAGGTAGAGCACCTGTTGAGCGAGGAAACCAGCGAAAAACTGCTGAATTTCGTAAGGTTCCTGCTGGCCGACACGCCGGAGGCGCGGGAGTTTCTGAACGCATTCTGGCAGACCGGCGACTTCTGCCACGACGAGGCCGATTGTCCGATCTGCGAAGACGAGTGCCTCCTCCGAATCGGAGCGGACGGTTGATCCGGCGACACGACGGTAAAGGATGGTAAAATGGTGGCGCGTCTTATGCAACTGGCCACGCGCGGCGTCCGGCTTTCAACCGATCGGAAGAACCGGTCGCGGAAGATGTTCCGGGGTTCGCTGGCCGGACTCGACGTGGGCGACGAAGGAACGGTGGAGTCGGTGGAGGGGAACACGCCCCTGGCCTCCCGGTTGCGGGAGTTGGGTGTTTGTCCCGGGGTCAGGGTTCGGATGCTTCGCGCCGGCGGCAGGCTGGTCGTGCAGGTGGAAGACGCCCGGTTCTGTTTGCGGATGCACGATGCGGTTGCCATAAGGCTAAGTCCGATCAGCTGAGGTTGAACGCATGGCCACGGAGTTGTCCGATGAGCCCCGCACCGGCGTAGATCAGCGCTGTACAATCGCTCTTGTGGGCAACCCAAATACCGGTAAGACCACGCTTTTTAACGGTCTTACCGGTCTTTTTCAACATGTTGGCAACTACCCCGGCGTTACCGTTGAGCGCAAGGTTGGGCGGCTGAGGCTGACGGATGACAGGATTGTGGATCTCGTCGACCTGCCGGGAACCTACAGTCTCGCCGCTCATGCCCCTGACGAGATGATCGTGGCGGACGTACTGCTCGGGCGCATGCCGCGCGAACGGAGGATTGACGCGGTTCTGGCCATTGTCGACGCCTCGAATCTCTACAGAAACCTCTACCTCGTCTCGCAGGTGCTCGAACTCGGCCTTCCTGCAGTCGTTGCGCTGAATATGTCGGACGTGGCGGATGCGCGGGGCATACGCATAGACGTCGACCGGCTCTCCGGGTGCCTGGGGGTACCGGTGGTCAGGGTATGCGCGAACCGGCGGCAGGGACTGGGAGACCTGCGCCGGGAATTGAGACGACTCTTGCGTGGCGAGCAGCATGAGGGTTTGTCGCTGCTGCCCGGATTTCCCGACGGATTTCCCGCTGCTGTCGATGCGGTCGCTTCGGAGCTGCAGTCGCAAAACGCAAGAAACGCGTCCGTGCGCCGCGCGGAGGCGTTGAGGGCGATCGTCGACGAAGGAGGTTACGCGGAACGCCGGCTGATTGAGTTACGCGGTGACGGTCTCCGGATGAAACTCGCGGACGCCAGGGGCAGGTTTTCCGCGGCATCAGGTTTGTCCGCTCTTGAATCGGAGGTCAGGTACAACTGGATAAGGCGGGTGCTTGCGCAAAGTGTATCTCAACCTGAGGACCTGCAGAGGACGCATTCGGACCGCATCGACGGAGTACTGACGCACAGGGTCTGGGGCACGCTCCTGTTCGTCGCGATAATGGGGGTGGTATTCCAGGCCATCTATGCCTGGGCCGGCCCGCTGATGGATTGGGTTGATGGCCTGTTCGCCGCGCTCTCAGTCCGGGTCGGCGGCTGGTTTCCGGAAGGAGCGCTGAAGAGCCTGGTTCAGGACGGCGTTATAGCGGGCGTGGGCGGTGTTGTCATTTTCTTGCCTCAGATCGCTATTCTCTTCTTTTTCATCGCTGTTCTGGAAGACTGCGGGTATATGGCCCGTGCGGCCCTGCTGATGGACAGGCTTCTCACAAAGTGCGGTCTTTCCGGGCAGTCGTTTATCCCGATGTTGTCAAGCTTCGCGTGCGCGGTGCCTGGAATCATGGCGACTCGGACCATTGAAGGCCGGCGGAACCGGCTGGTCACCATTATGGTGGCGCCGCTGATGAGTTGTTCTGCGCGATTGCCGGTCTACACCATCCTGATCGGCGCGTTTATCCCGGCGCGACCCATTCTGGGGGAGTGGATTGGTCTGCAGGGGCTGACCCTTTTTGCGATGTACTGCGTGGGTGCGGTGGTCGCGGTGCCCGTGGCCTGGGTACTGAGGAAGACCCTGTTGAAGGGGGAAACAACCCCTTTCATTCTGGAGCTCCCTTCGTATAAGGTCCCGGACAAACGGACGGTCGGACTGAGGGTCTATCAGAGTTCCAGGGCGTTTCTGGCGCGTGCGGGAAGTATCATCCTGGCTGCAACGATCGCGATGTGGGCGCTTGCTTACTTTCCCAGATCGGAAACGATCCTTGCGGAATACGAGCGCCATCGGCTTGCGGCCGAGGCATCGCAATCGGGCGTGGCGTTGAAGGAGACCCTGGAGGACCTTGACGCGCGGATGGCGGCCGAACTCCTCAATGAGAGTTTTCTGGGCCGGGCGGGGCAATGGATAGAACCTGCGGTCAGACCGCTGGGCTGGGACTGGCGTATCGGAATGGCCACGCTCGCATCCTTTCCCGCACGCGAAGTGATCATTGCAACACTGGGCACAATCTACAGCCTCGGCGGCGATACGGACGAGTCGTCGGACGACCTGCGCAGCGCGCTTCGCAACGCGACATGGGATGATGGACGCTCCGTTTTCAATATCCCCGTCGCACTTTCGGTAATGGTTTTTTTCGCGCTGTGCGCGCAGTGTGCATCGACGCTGGCCGTCATTCGCCGGGAGACCCAGTCCTGGAGATGGACGGTTTTTACGTTTGTCTATATGACGCTATTGGCCTACGTCGCCGCGCTGGCGACCTATCAGGGCACGATGGCTCTGGGATGGGGGGGTTAGCGTGGATTGGCAGTCGGTAGTGGCGGTCGGCATCGCGATCGCCTGTGGCATCTGGGCGGCATGGAAGTTCGTCCGTCCGTTCCTGACGGAATCCGTCGGTTGCACCTCCTGTGGAGGCGGACGTCGCCGGGACGCTCCGCAACAATCACTCCTCGACATCGAAGAGCCGCCTTCGGCATGAACGTGGCTGCACTTCGATCGAATTGGCAACCCGCTGAACCCGAAGCAAAAGGGGCGCGGGTTTTTCTCTAGGCGGACGAGAAAACGCTTGCGCACTCGATGGAAATACCTTAATCTCATTAGCCGTTCAGGATCCGGTTCACGTGTTGCCGGACGGTTTTGAATGCCCTGTTCAGGAAGGAATCGCGCGCTCGTCATTAAAAAAGGGGGACTACATAGTGCGTTTTGTTCTTACGACTTCGATCGGCATCATCATCGGCATCTCATTGTCCCATGCGCCTTCGGTCGATGCCAAAACGAAAAAGCTGGATGACAAATCCCTTGCAATGGCCAAGCAGCTTGCCAAAGACCGGGAAGCGGCGTTTTCCGGCGAAAGAGCCATGCCGCTGAACGAATTTCACCAGGGGTGGAAACTGCTTGCGGCGCGCCTGGACGAATTGTATGCCGGCCACAAGGTGCGGGTCAACAAGGTCGGCGCTCACGTCCGGTTCAGGATGGGGTTCAGCCATCTGGCCTATATGGGCTTGAAGGTACACACCCGCGTCACACCGCTGAGTCCTTCGCCGGGCGAACTGGTGGCAGGTTATCCCTTTCTTCAGGAATTGGTATTGGACGGCAGTTTTTATCCGGACGGACAGAGATTTCCCCTGAAGATGAAGGAACTGCTTCAGTTTGAGCCGCAGATGGTTGCGGCGCTTCGCGAGTCCATTGACGGATGGGAAGAGAAATACCGGGAGCGGTTTGAAAAGGATTATCCCGTTAAATCGGCGAAGAAGATGGAGTGAATCGCGAACCCCACTCCGGATTAATCGATGCAAAGAGGCGACACCGTTTTCGGCGTCGCCTCTTTTGTCGTACTGACTGATTGTACAGCCAGGACGGTATTGCGTTCGTTGCGTCCAACTATAAGGATGCGGGCGCCGGCGCAATCCCGGTCTGTGGAACGGGGAGGACGTTCAAGGTGCCTGCTCCGGCCTCACCTCGCGGTTCAGTGCCGGCATCAATTCTGTCGCGAAGAGCTCGAGACTGCGCAGCCAGCTGTCTCTATCGTCCCAGTCGTACGACATCATGACGAGCGTGCCGAAGTCTCCGACTTCCGCACGCAGGAACTCGAGTCGATCGACAACCGCGTCGACGTCGCCGGCGATGATCTGTTCCCCCATCAGGTAATCCAGATTGCAGTCCGCATCGGGCATATCCGGGTCGCGTTTGAACATGCCGATGCCGCGGCCGCCGCGTTTGAGAAGCGTGCCGATGTATTCGAAGTTCGCCGCGACCGTGTTTGATCTCGCACGCCGTACCGCTTCTTCCGTGGTTTCCGCCAGGAAGATCGCGCGTGCAATCTTGTAGTCGGAACGGTCCGGCCGGCGACCTGCCTCCATGGCAGACTGCTCGTATGTCGTCCAGATGTTCGCCAATGTGTTTGATGGAATCAGGCTGTGACCGAACGGTTGGAAGCCGCGCCTGCCCGCCTCCCTTGCGGTTTCGGAGTTTATCGAACTGATCGGCATTGAAATGGGCGGATGGGGTCGTTGGAATGGCTTGTGAATGACCCCGAGGCCGACCTCCGGATCGATCGTGCTTTCCATGCGGATCTGCCAGAACCGGCCATCGATTGCGAAAGGCGGGTCGGACTGCCAGAGCGTCAGGATCATCTCGATCGATTCGGCGACCATTGCGGCGCTGTTCTGCGGGTCGACACCGAGGATCTCAAGGTCGGTCGGAACGCTGCCGGGTCCAAAACAGAGATTGAGCCGCCCCCTGGAAAGGTGGTCGAGAAAGGACAGGCGGCTTGCGACAAGCGCCGGGTGGTGTTGCTGCAGGCAGACCGGTGCGGGCCCCAGCCGAATATTGCCGGTTTCCCGCAGCGCCGCCCCGATGAATATCTCCGGCATCGCGATGTTTTCGTAGACCATGGTGTGATGTTCGCCGATCCAGAATTCGTCGATACCCAGTTCGTCGGCACGTATGACGAGTTCCATGTCTTCATCGTGGCATTGACTGAGCGATTTTCCCGGCGGGTGAAACGGCATGATGAAGATGCCGGACTTGATTCGATTCATGGGCGCAGCCTCTCGGTATTGTAGGATTCATTACCCCTTGGAAGTATCCGCGCCGGGCATCGACGGTACATCGCGTTTGATCCGTTACGTAACAACCGTTGGCATTGTTCAGGCTTAGCCGCCTGGGTCATAAACGGCAATCCGTGTTTCCTCAATCCGGCGAATCTGACGAAATATCGACCTATCTTCCGGGTTGCGCAACGCCTTTCTTGTTACGGGCGCAGGTGGCGCCACAATTCCAGCGGTCAGCGTAAAGGTCGCAACGCTCCTGAATGGCCAGCGGACGTTTCAGGCTCCCACGTGAGGATTGCGGAGTCACGCGTCTCGCGAGATTGTATGGATTGGCATTCCGAGCCACCGACGCTTCAATATCTGTTTTCTACTTGACAATCGCGGTATAACGCTTTAAGTTTAGATGCGTCTAAATATTTTTTTATCTTTGGATAATTGGTATTGGCAGAAGGAAAACCGGATGATCGAACCCGTGAGAGCGCTACTGGGCGCAGCCGTTATTCTGGGTTGCGCATGGTTTCTTATCCGGCCGGGCTCGGGATATTTCTGGCGGTGGCGGCAGGCCCGGAGGCTGACCGAGCGCGTCCTGACGGAAGATCTGCTCAAGCACGTATATAACTGCGAATATCAACAGCAGATCGCAACGGTCGAAAGCCTGTCCGGCGCACTCGGGATTCCGCTCGGCCGCGCGTCCGATCTGCTCGTACGTGCGGGGGTCCGCGGACTGACCGTTTCTGACGGCGGCAGCGTCAGACTGACAACCCACGGTCGGGATTACGCGCTTCGCATCCTGAGGGTTCACCGCCTCTGGGAACACTATCTGGCCGAGGAGACAGGTGTGGCGGCTGCCGATTGGCACAGCGAGGCGGAACGTCGGGAGCACGATCTGTCTACCGAGGACGTGGAACGGCTTGACCGGAGGATGGGGTATCCCGTCTACGACCCTCACGGGGACCCCATACCCACCGGCGCCGGGGACATCGCGCCAAAACGCGGAACGCACCTGACGGAACACCCCGTCGGCGTTGCGGCGGTGATTGTACACATCGAAGACGAACCGGAGCCCGTGTACGCGCAGCTTGCGGCGGAGGGACTTCACGTCGGGATGCGAATCGAGTTGATCGAGGTTCTGCCCCAGCGCGTTCGCTTCTGGGCGGATGGAGAAGAGCATGTGCTGGCGCCGTTGCTGGCCGACCATATTTCCGTCACCGCATTATCCAATGGATTTGAAGCGGAAGCGTCCGATGAACTGCTGTCCGGCCTGAGAAAGGGCGAAGTCGGGCGCGTTGTCCGACTGTCCGGATCATGCCGCGGTCTGGAACGGCGTCGGCTGATGGATCTGGGAGTTCTTCCCGGTACCCGGATCCAGGTGGAGATGCGCAGCCCTTCCGGGGATCCAACCGCATACCGGATACGAGGGACAACCATTGCGCTTCGAAGGGAGCAGGCAGATCAGGTTCAGATTCAGGTGCAACTCGTGGAATGAACGGCCGTCACAATGCATACGGAATCGGATGGAGCGTATAGAATGGAAATGCAGACACCAGCTGGTCATTGCGACGCCTGCCCGGCGCATCATTCGGGCAACCTGATCAAGCTCGGCGTGAATATGGCGAATTGGGATTTCGTCGTGGCGCTGGCCGGAAATCCGAATACAGGAAAGAGTACGGTATTTAACGCCCTGACGGGACTGCGGCAGCATACCGGGAACTGGCCCGGAAAAACGGTGGTGCGGGCCGAAGGTGGTTTCGCGTTCGGAGGTCACCGGTATAAGCTCGTGGATCTTCCGGGAACCTATTCTCTCCTGTCCACCAGTCTCGACGAAGAGGTCGCCCGGGATTTTATCCTGTTCGGACGCCCGGACGTCACGGTCGTTGTCGTGGATGCCGCGCGGCTGGAGCGGAATCTGAATCTCGTCCTTCAGGTACTGGAAATTACCGACCGTGCGGTGGTGTGTCTGAACCTGATAGACGAAGCGAAACGCCAGGGACTACGGGTGGACGAACGACGACTGTCACGAGATCTGGGGGTCCCGGTGGTGCCTGCGGCGGCGCGCCGGGGGGAGGGAATGCCTGAGTTGACGCAGGTATTGAGTGATGTGGCGACCGGCAGGACGGTATGCAGGCCGCAACGCATCAAAAACGAGCCGCCTGGATTGAGGAAGGCGGTAAACAAGCTCATGGCTCAGCTGGATGAGGCGTTTCCCAATGTACCGAACTCGCGGTGGGTGGCGCTCCGGCTGCTCGAAGGCGACACGCGAATTATGGAAGCGGTGAGTTCGGGAGAACTCGGGGATCTGAACCGTAACCGGGCGCAGCGAGAGGAGGTCACGGCGTGAGTGATTCCGCGGCAAATCAACGCCCCGAGGAATTGATTCGATTGGCGGCGGAGCTTCGATGGGAAGCGGGGTCCAATTTCCACGATTCTTTGATGGAGACGCTCTACGCAAACGCGGCGCAGATTGCAGACCGCGCTGTCACCCGAACCGGTGAAGCCGCCCGGTTCGATCTGGACCGGACGATCGACCGGCTCGTAACCAGTCGCTGGCTGGGCTTCCCCATCATGTTATTCCTGCTGACGCTGGTATTCTGGCTGACGATTGAGGGCGCGAACCTGCCTTCGGCGATGCTGGCGGGCCTGCTGATCGACTCCGTTCATCCTGTATTAAAATCCGTGGCCGCGGCAGTCGGCATGCCCTGGTGGCTCGACGGCCTGCTCGTTGACGGCATCTACCTGGCAATGGCGTGGGTCGTCAGTGTCATGTTGCCACCCATGGCTATCTTCTTTCCGCTGTTTACGCTACTGGAGGACTTCGGATATCTGCCCCGTGTCGCGTTCAATCTTGATAAGTGGTTCAAGAAAGCAGGCGCGCACGGGAAGCAGGCGCTCACGATGAGTATGGGATTCGGTTGCAATGCCGCCGCGATCGTGTCCACCCGGGTCATAGACAGTCCCAGAGAGCGGCTCATTGCCATCATTACCAACAATTTCTCTCTCTGCAACGGACGGTGGCCCACCCAGATACTGGTGGCTACGATATTCATCGGAGGACTGGCTCCGGCCCATTTTGCCGGCCTGGTTTCCGCCGGGGCGGTTGTGGCTGTCGCCGTATTTGGCGTTCTGCTCTCCTTTTTCGTCTCGTGGGGCCTCTCCAGGTCGGTTCTCCGGGGAGAAGCATCCGCCTTCAGCCTGGAACTTCCGCCGTATCGACCCCCTCGGGTCTTGCAGACCGTCTATACTTCAATTATTGACAGAACGCTGATTGTGCTGTGGCGGGCGGTGATCTTTGCGGTTCCCGCGGGCGCGGTGATCTGGCTGAGTTCCAATATCCTGGTTGGGGGGCTCAGTGTCGCGGAGCATTTCATCAACTGGAGCCAGCCGTTCGGTCTGCTTATCGGATTGAATGGCGTCATCCTGCTGGCCTACGTAATCGCAATCCCGGCGAACGAAATTGTGATTCCCACCATACTGATGTTGACGGTATTGAGTGCAAGGGTGACCGGGCTGGGTGAAGGCGCCGGGGTCATGTTTGAACTGGACTCCAATGCCGCGGTAGCGCAGATTTTCGCTTCCGGCGGATGGAGTCTGCTCACTGCCGTCAATTTGATGTTGTTCAGTCTGGTGCACAATCCGTGTTCTACCACGATATATACGATCTGGAAGGAAACACGAAGCGCCAAATGGACGTCCATTTCGTCGCTACTTCCCGTGGGAATGGGTTTCCTGCTCTGTTTTCTCGTTGCACAGATCTGGCGGTTGGTATCAGGGTGAGGCGATTTCCGGTTTCGGCTGGTGTTTGTGGAAGACGGTTCCCGGATGTTAATGCCGGTTCAGGAATCCGCGCAGGATTGCCAGCGAAAGGAAACACATGCTCAGTCAGGCCGCACAGGACTATCTGAAGTCCATCTACAAGCTGCAACACGGGCACGAACCCAGGGCCACCGTGAATACGTCGATGGTTGCGGAGCGGATGGAGGTGGCGGCAGCGTCCGCGACAAATATGATCAAGAAGCTGGCTGAAATGAACCTCGTTCAGCACACGCCCTATCAGGGCGTCGAGCTCACGCCGGCAGGAGAAGCCGTCGCCCTGGAGGTCCTGAGACATCACCGTCTGCTCGAGTTGTACCTGGCGGACGCATTGGGGTACGACTGGGACGAAGTCGACGCTGAGGCCGACAGACTCGAGCACGTGATTTCGGAAGAGTTCGAGGACAAAATCGACAGGGTGCTCGGCCATCCCACAACCGACCCGCACGGGGCGCCGATTCCCACAAAGGACGGAAATATAGAAAACACGGATTGCGTCCCTCTCACGCAGGTGAAGCCCGGGGAAGCGGTCGTGATCGCACAGGTGAACGACCAGAGTCCCGAGATGCTCAGGTATCTGGGGGCGCTTGGACTGCGGCCGGGCGTCACGCTGTTCGTTCAGGAGAAGGCGCCGTTCAATGGCCCGATGACCATCGAACTTGATGGAAACACCCAGCATGTGGTGGGTGTCAACGTGTCGGACAGCATCTACGTGACGGGCGCCGACGAAGGTTGATGGACTCCGCCGCGGCGGTACGGCCGCCGTGCGGTCCCGCGTCGATGGCAGGCGGTGTACAGGTTGAATAAACTTATGAATTTGCCTACTCGTATCTTCATCGTTTCCTTTCTTTTGGGCGGGGTCCAGTCAAGCGCCGGGACGCCGCCCGTTCTGTCTCCGGTTCCGCATGAAACGGAGGTCGAGCTCTTCAACCGCGCGGCTGCGGTATTCAGGCCCGATCTGCTGCCGGCGGACAGCCCATACTTCCACGAGCACGCGGTTTGCGGAACACCCGTCATTATGGCCCTGGCCACCCGGTGGTCAAGCCTGAGCGTGAAAACGCAACAGGCGTTCGCCCATGTGTTTCAGCGCCCGGCAATGACGGACAGCATGGTATCTCCCGGTGGGCGTTTTCGCGTCCACTACGATACAAGGGGTCAGCACGCCGTTTCGCCGGCCGACGCCAACCGGAACCGGGTGCCCGACTACGTCGAGGAAGTCGCGGCCACGTTCGACGCGGTGTGGGCGCTTCAGGTCCGAAACCTGGGGTACCGGGACCCGCTGGACGACGGCGATGGTCTGTTCGATGTGTACATCCAGCAACTGGGCACGTTCGGCGTGTACGGGCAGACCTTTCCCAACAGTCTCCGTGTTCCCGTGACGTCCGCCTATTTAACCGTCGACAACGACTACGATGACCGGATTTACGCGACCCGGGGCCTGCACGGCCTGCACGTGACCGTCGCGCACGAGTTCTTCCATGCCATACAATTCGCGTACAATGCGCGAGAACTGACGTGGTGGCACGAAGCCACCGCGACCTGGATGGAAGACGTGGCGTACGACGATGTGAATGATTATTTCCAGTACACACGTTTCGTTCTGGATACACCCACCGTTGCCCTGGACTGGCAGCCCAGTCTGCAGGACGGGCACCAGTACGGAGCCTGTATCTACGTCCATTACCTGGACCAGGTCTTCGGACGACGGACCATTCGGGAGACGTGGGAGGGACTGGGCGAGCGCAACACGTCGTCCTACGATATCGAAAAACTGAATCCGACGGTGCCCACAGGCGGGTTTTCAGGGACGCTGCCGGGTTACGTCACCTGGAATTATTTTACCGGGATCCGCTCTCGTGACGGGTTTTACGAAGAGGGCGTGTTTTATCAGCCCGCGGCCTCGGTCAGAACGGTTTCGACGGTATCCGGCGGCCAGGCATCCGGTACCGGAACGGTGGATCATCTGGCTGCCGACTACATCCAGGTGGTGACGAAGGGGATGCAGGGCGGCCTTCGAGCCGAATTCGGTCTGGCCGGCGGGGGAAGCTGGCAATTCTGGGCCATGCTGATTGATACCGATGGGGTCGACCTCCTGCGGCCGGTCCGCTCCAGGATGGAGATCCCGAACGCGGGACAATACGACAATATCGTATTTATGCCCATATCGGACGCGCTGGAAGGGCAGGATTTCGATTACGAATATACGATCGCCTCGGCCGAATCAGTAGACGGGGAGACCCATCCACTTAGGTTGACGGTTGGCGAAAGCAATGTTCCCGTGGTACGACTCGGCGTACATTCAGACCGGGCGACCGTTCGCGCGGAAGGTGCCGGAGGGAATCCGGTCGCGTGGACCGTTGCTCGCGCCAGTGGCAGCAGGACGATCACCGTGCCCGGACAAGCGGAGCCCTCGTCATTCACGACGCTGACGGATTCGATCGAAATCATGGCGGTTGGTACCGGCCCGACCGTCGTTCAGGTTTCCGCCACCGGGGCAGGCACGACGCCCTCCGTCGCCTGGGCGGTCTTCGGTCAGACCCACACGGAGAACCTGCCGCCCGTGGTGGCCGCGATTTCCGATACCACCATAGCAGAAGGGCAGCCGTTGTCGATTCTCATCGATGCGGAAGACGAAGATGGCGACGCACTGGCCTATTCGTCCGGCGACCTCCCGGCCGGGGCGACCCTGGTTGAGAATCGCTTGACCTGGACGCCGGGGTTCGATCAGGGCGACCGGACTTACGAGATTCAACTGCTGGTCAGCGACGGCATCAACCAGGTTCGCATCGGGGTGAACATACACGTGAAGAATGTCGACCGCCCGCCGGAGATTAGTGAGACCGACCCGGCCCGCGGGGTCGTGTATGGCGCCTCGGGGAAGACGGTTCGATTTTCAGTGACGGCCCTGGATCCGGACGGGGATGAATTGAGCTTCGCATGGTCGATCAACGGTATTTCAGTGGATGAAGCGGGGCCGTCCCTGCTCGTGACGATCCCCGCCACGGATGTGGATGACGTGGTCGAGGTCGTGGTATCCGCGGAGCAGCAATCAGTCAATCGGAAATGGACGATCGGGAAGACGTTGATCGGAGATTTCAACGACGACGGCGCCGTCAACTTTGCCGACTTCATTGCCTTTGCCGGTGCTTTCGGCACGGAGAGTCCGATACACGACCTCGACGGTTCGGGGCTCGTCGACTTTCAGGATTTTCTCGTATTTGCGATCTATTTCGGCCTGCCGTGATGCCCGGCCGGGTACGTTTCATCCACACGAAACCCCATTAACCTCAATTCCGCAAGAGCCGCAACGCGGCACCGCGACGAAACCCTTCGAAACAGGCCGAAATGGTCGTCATGAAGGACAATTTTTCCGTTCACGTACAGTGTCCTGGTGTATCCTGGTAATCAGCAGTCTAATCGCCTTTTTAACTGACACATATTCGAATTAACGTCCCCGAATAATGAGGAATCAAGGTTAATTCTTGTTTTTATACACCTTTTTGTTAACTTAAACGTCTCGATTCACGACCAACGACCACATCGGATGGCAGGTGGCGGTTTGATTGCACTTCGCTCGGAACGGGAAATGGAGAGAATCAGGGACGCCTGCCGCATCGTCGGGCTCGCACATCGGGCCCTGCGCGAGTGGGTCCGGATTGGCGTACCCACCTCCAGACTGGACCGCGTCGCGGAGGAGCTGATCCGCGACCACGGCGCTGTGCCTGCCTTCAAGGGATACCAGGGATACCCCGCGGCTACCTGTATCTCGATAAACGAACAGGTCGTACACGGGATCCCGGGACACCGGGAGCTGAGGGAAGGCGACCTCGTCAGTATCGACGTTGGCGCGAAACTGAAAGGGTACTACGGAGACCAGGCGATCTCATACACCATTGGCGACGTGACTCCCGAGATTCGGAAGTTGATAACCGTCACGCGTGAGTCTCTGTTCAGGGGCATCGAGGGGGCACAGGAAGGCCGACGGCTGGAAGACGTATGCGGCTCCATCCAGCAGTGGGTGGAGTCGAACGGTTTTTCCGTTGTACGCCAATTCGTCGGGCACGGTATCGGACGCAGCCTGCACGAAGATCCCGCGGTGCCGAATTATGTGCCGTTGGAGAAGAACCCACGGCTGCGGCGCGGAATCGTCATTGCGATTGAACCCATGGTGAATCTGGGACGGCCGGAGGTCGTACTTGCCGACGACGGATGGACCGCGTCCGCCAGGGACGGACTGCCTTCGGCACATTTTGAGCATGTCGTGGCGGTCACCGGTGACGAGCCGGCGATTCTGACCATGACTGAAGAGGAGATTTTCGAAGGCGTGTACGCCCGCTGACGATGCGGTAGTACCAGGCGCCCACGGTCCGGCTTTTGCAAGTCCGGCCCTTTTTTTGTCCGGCATCGACACATGAAGCATACACCGGTTTTCATTCGAACTCTGGCAGGGCTGCTGTTCATCTGCGCCTGCGATCAGCACTACAAGGAGGGTGCGCATCCACCGCCGAAGCCGCGACGGCCCGGCCTGCCGGCGGGGCATCCACCCGTCTCGACTGCCCGAAGACCATCCGATGCGCAGGGCGGAACAACGGTACGCGGGACCATCCGGGTCAGCCCGGAACTGCGGTCCAGGATACCCGACGGCGCCTATCTGTTCATCATTGCGCGAGAAAGGGCCGACGGAGGCCCGCCGTACGCCCTCAAGCGGATGCGCATGCCCTCGCTCCCGTACCACTACACCCTTGCCCAATCCGACGTCGCGCGCATGTTTGGGGACGGGATCGTCCTGGCCGAGATCCCGGAGATGTATATGGTTGCCAAAATCGACCGGGATGGTTTCGTAGGCGTTCAACCAGGCGATATGGAAGGCGCATGCCCGAAGAATCCGATCGCTGCCGGTGAACAACGGGCTGATATCCTGATAGAACGGGTCCATTGACTTTCAGTTCCGGCGCAATGAACGGTGGCGTATCTCCGGGGCGGGGCACTAGGAACGATTCATTGAATCGAGCGTTACAGGATGAAGAGAACCAGATTCCCTGGAAAGGGCAACGTCGCGAGGTACGTAGACATGAGTCGGCATCAACTCTGCGCGGCAGTCCTGATTACGGCGCTGCTGTCGGGTTGTGGCAATAGGCAGGAGAATCCGGTCGGTTCCGATCTGATAACCCGGGCCCAGGGCCGGGTGGTCGAACTTCCGCTGATTCCTTCCCGGGATGGCTCGACACGGTTCGAGGGTACGTTCAGCCGCGGGTTCGGGAGCGATTCCCGGCTGATGGTCGGTCGGATGAGCGGTCTCGTGTTCCGTTCGCTGTTCCGGTTCAGGGTGGATGCCGACTCGCTCGTGTTGGCCTCGGGTGGCTCCGGGGAGGCGGAACTTGCGGTTCTCGGCGTCCAGATCCGGATCCGGAAACGAACGTCATCCAGAGGCATCGAATTACTCGAGATACGACGTCCGGTCCAGGCGTGGAGTGAGTTGGACGAGTTTGTCGATACGCTCAGACACACCGCATCGGATCTTGCATCAACCGCGATCGAAGGGGCGACTGCGGCGTCTGTGGGCGACAGCCTGATTCAGATCGATCTGCCGCCGGCGTACCTGTGGGCCGTTGCACGGGAGAACCCCGATGCCAAAGCGTTCGACGTCCTGCTGCAGCCGGCGGCGGACGCCCGATTCTTTACAAGTCTGGTGTCGCGGAACGATATACTTCCTGAAAATGCCAACAGGCTGCCGGAAATGCGATTGACGTTTTCCATCGACGGCAACACGAATACCCATGTCGAGGTTGCGTCGGAAGATACATACTGGGCGGCAAGGGACGGACCTGAACCCGGGATGCTGGTTCTGGCTACAATTGTACGGTTGAGCCCGGTATTTCGCTTCGACCTGCCGGACAGCATTCCCAGGGGAGCGACGGTTACGTCTTCAGAATTGCAGCTGAATTACGATCGGTCGCAATCCATGTTTGGTGATTTCGTGTTCTCGGTCGAACGGATCAACGTCGACCCGGCGTCCGGAGATACCACGTTCTCACTCGTCAACGCGTGGCGGTTCGACGAACAGGCGGCGTCATACGCCGTTGACCAGAGTCTCATTCAGGGCTGGCTCTCGGGAACGACGCGCAATTCGGGTCTTGCGCTCAGCACGCCGGTCACCGATAGCCGAAACTGGGACGTCAACTGGGTCGTGTTCCATAATCCGATGTTGAAGTTGATCTATTCAATCCCTCCCGACCCATAGACACGTTTCCGCGAGGAATCCTGTGAACCATTTCGGCAGAGTTCCGGTTGCATTGCTCGGTTTTCTCGTTTTCGGCGCGTGGGTGGATTCGCCCGCCGCCAAATCAATCTTCTCATTCAACGGCGTCGGAGATGCCGAACGTCGTGTCGACGTGCGAGCCAGAGGTATGGGAGGCGCTGGCCGCGCGCTTGCCGACAGCCAGAATTTCAGTTCGGCGAACCCTGCGCTTCTGGCCGCATTCTCGCGCGCCGGCCTGCAGAGTCGCTTCTTTGTGCAACGGCGTTCGCTCGATGACGGACAGCGTCGGCACGTGGTTTCCGACGGTGATATCGGCGCATTCCAGATTGTGCTGCCCATTCGAAGTGGTACAGTCTTTGGTGCGGGCCTGGAGCCGCTGACGGACCTGGATTTCGATCTCGTCAGGGTCGTCAGCTCCACAGCGATTCCCTACGAATTGCGGGTGAACGCAACGGGCGGTATACAGGCGTTTACCTTCGGTGCGGCACAGAGGTGGGGAAATCTGATGCTGGGCGGAAACCTGAGTATCATTTCAATCGGGACGATCAAGGAGACGTGGACGAAAGACTTCAGTTCGAGCGGACCCAATGGAGACTCGAAGTCTTTTCTGTTGGATTCCAATAACCGGCAGATTCCTGAACACCTGAACAGCGAGGATCGGTATGTACGCACACACCGCGGGGCGCAGCCTGCGCTTGGTGCCATATTCAACCGGAACGGCGTATGGTTTTTCGGTGCTGCGATCCGGGCCGCCACGACGGTGACGCAGACGCGCATTCTGAGGAATTTCTTTGCGGAAATAGGGTTTGAAGAGGAGATGCGCTCAACGCTGGATTTGAAAGTGCCGGCCAGCGTTGGCGTCGGGCTGGCCTACCGGCCGGGATATCGTTGGCTGGCGGCGCTCGATTACGAGCGGGCCTTCTGGGAAAAAACGGAGTCGGGACGCTACAATACCACCGATCTGGCGGGCGGATTTCTCTATAGGTTCGGCGATCCGGATCGACGCACTGCGCGTCGACCCATCGAGTTGACGGCGGGTGCTCATTACCGGTCGCTGTATTTCAAGACCGAAGGGAACGCCCAGATCGATGAGCTGGGCGTGAGTCTGGGTATTTCACTGCCGTTTGAAAACCGAGGCGCCGGCAGTTTTCGCTACGTAATTGAGTTCGGCAGACGGGGCGACGTGACCGCGCATGGCGCAACCGAGCGATTTGTCATGCAAACGTTTTCCTTGTCTGGCTGGTTGAATTAACAGTATAGGCAGCAGTGACCGGATTCCGTGTATTGGTGTAGCCCGGCCATCCCATCTGCGGATGGCCTCTTTATTTACTCGAACCGCTCGAACGGAGCGCGGCCTGAGAAGCTGTTTTAAAATTACCGGTGAGTTCCCGAGCGCGAGCGAAAAAGCGGCGGTCAAGGCGGGAAAATCCGCCCATATTTGTCTATACGGGTGGATTTGACCAACGCCGACCGGCGCTTTTGCAGCCGTGCGAAGACCGCTGGGAATTTTAAGACAGCTTCTGAATACGGCTGCGATCCATACGTTCGTAGACGTAGAGAACGGGGGCCGTCAGCACAGGGATGGCGATGCCGCACAGAAGGACCACACCGGCGGACAGGCCGTTTCGTACTCCCGGAGCCATTGCCGGCGAGAACGCTTCGTGCAGAAGAACAAACACGAAAAACCCCTGAGGCAGCAGTTGTGCCCAGTCCCGAACGTGTAAGCTGGCCCAACGCATCGCGGACAGTCCGCCGGCGGTCTTGCCAATAATCATCGCGGCCACGTAGATGCCCAGAATCGTCCAGTGAAGCGCGGAAAGTTCCAGGAGGCCGGTAAGGTCAAGGCCGGCTGCATAATACATGAGTACAACATGAGCGAGAGGTATCGACAGCGGCGCCATTCGCCGCAGCGTGAATCCTGACCTCCCCGATCTCGCGGACACGCCCACACCCGTCACGAGCGACAGAAAGAGCGGGGATATATGCATCGTTTGAGCGGAGACGAAAAGCGTCGCCACAATTGCGCCGAACAGGACCTGTCCGCCTATTCCGGTCCTTACGGTGTGAGTCATCCTCGCGATGAGTTCGACGCCCACCGCCCACATTATCGCCGAAGGTAACACCCGATACAGGCCCGGTGTGCGAACGAAGAAGTCGGCGAGGAACCAGAGTGAAAGGCCCAACGTCGTAACAAGGATCGAAAAGGACAAGCCCTCGCGTCGATCATGTTGAGAGATGAGCGTGATCATCGGTCCGGACATCCCGGCCAGAAGACCCAGGCGGATTGCCTGGACGACCGGAAAACCCAACAACAGAAAAAACGCCAGAAATGCAGGGATCAGCGTTGCGCCGATGGAGATAATCGCGGACACTCCGAGATTCTTGCTGAGGAACCGGTGATAGGAAAAACTCACGCCAAGGTACAGGCCGACCCAGACCTGGGCCAACTCGGCAAGTGGCGCGGTTGCAACGAATGCCTCCGTGTGGCGGATTCCGAATCCGCTCGCCAGAAGGCCGAGCACAAGGGGTAAAACGTGGAAAGGAATGGCTGAGCCCGCCAGCGTGCCCGCCAGGGTCAGCGGTAGGACCAGCATGAGACCCACGTACACTACAGGCCGGATTGAATGCGGAAAGTCGTGTTGGGCTCCCCACACGACCACGCACAAAATGACGCAGATGAGAAACCGTCTCATACGATGTCAACCGTACGTTTCGCGTCAGGCGGAAACGTCTCGAGGTTTGGGCAACGGGGTCGCCTGCCCGATGGCGGCCGCAACGAGAATGGCGGCGATAAGGGTGTACAGGTTCGGCCCCGAATCCAGCAGGAGCAGCTGAGCGACGAGGGCGACAGACAATGTCCCGAGCGGCCTGAGCGCGGAGCCGATGATTTCGGTCAGCGAAAGACGGCAGCGGGTCGCCCGCGCGGCAACCGTCACGCTGATGCCTCTCGCCAGACTTCTTGCGACCAGAAACAGAAAGGCGAAGGCGGTCAGTCGTAAAACGGGCAGGTTCTGCGTCGCAAGCAGTCCGCCGATAACCAGGAAAAAGACGGGCTGCAGGATACCGGTGGTCTTCTCCAGGATTTCAAGCGCAACCCGTCGCCGCGTGGTGGTGTTGATGAACCAGACGCCTGAAATGAACCCAACCACAACCCCCGGAATCGCCTTGCCTGCGCAGAGTCCTCCAAACGTAGCGACGGCACCGATCGCGACAATCGCGCATACGACATCCTCCTGAAAGGTGCTGAAGGCAAAGGTCAGCAGCAGCCCCAGAAGAATTCCGGCACACGCGTATAAGGCAAGGAAACTGCTGGTGCTAACCAATGTGAATGGCCCCAGTTCGATGACAGTGACCCCCGCACAATATGGATACAGGATCGTAAGAAGCGTCATCCCCGCCGCGTTGGTGATGAGAGGTCCCGCCGGCGCATTGTCAACGTCGGGTATTTCAAGTTCGGATCTGGCGTAAAAGATCCGATCCGGCATACGCAGCGTGGTCGCCACCGCGCCCAGCAACAACGCAACGAGGACGGGTTCGGCGGCAATGCCCATTTGATACCGCAACACCGGCCTCCACAACAAGGCGAGAAAAAAGACCAGGGCGGCGGTTCCCGCGACCTGAAGGCCTTCGAGCGCGTGGAATCGCGACGCCCGCCTTCCCAGGCGGCGAAAATCGAACCGAAGACCCGCGACGATACCGATCCAGACCAGAATGACGCCCAACAGTTCCCTTTGTATGTCTTCAACGACGGCAGCCAGATCGTAGTCCATCGTCAGGACGATGCCCGTAGCGAGACCGATAGGAACGAAATGCATGTGGTTGGCTCGCAGACTGTCCAATGGCGCGGCGAGCCCCCGTCGCACGAACAGGATGCGGCAGATCAGGCAGATCGCGTAGATGAGATAGATGCTGGCGATGATTTGCATGTGCTGTACTCGTTTTCCTCCGTCCGGTTGTCGCGGTGGTGAAACCGTGTACGGAGTATAGCCCCTGGCCGATACCAAGTCAAGTTCGAAGTCCCTGATCGATGGAATCCATCTTCTTGACAGGCTTGGTGTTTTGGTATATATTCGCATCCTGCAAGAACCTATTAATTTTCAGGTTATGTGCGCAGGTCCGAGGGTTGACCAACGGAACCCCGGGCATGCGGATTGTGTCGTTGCGTGCCAGGTATTCGGGCTCGCCGCCACGCTCAGCCGCGGAGCGCCGTGTGCAGGAAATCACGATCGCCGAAGTCCTTGAACAGTTCGGCGAAAAGCTCGCCCTGAAATTGATCGCCGGAAAAGACAGCACGGACAAGGCGCTTACATCCAGCGATGTACACCGACCCGGTCTCGTGCTTGCCGGATTCGTGGGTCTGTTTACGTTCGATCGCGCACAGGTACTGGGCAACTCGGAGATGTTGTACCTCGACGGCCTCTCACCCCGCAGACTCCGCACGGTACTGGAGACGGTATTCCAGTTCGACATCCCCTGCGTGGTGGTAACCGACGGAAACGAGGTGCCGCGGACCATGGTGGATCTGGCCGGGCAGCGCGGAATCCCGCTGATGGTCACGCCGTTCTCCACGACAAAGTTTTCCCATCTCTTCTCGTACTACCTGGACGACGTGTTTGCGCCCCGGACCGCCATCCACGGGTCTCTCGTCGACGTTTACGGAATCGGTCTTCTGTTTACCGGCCGAAGCGGCATTGGCAAGAGTGAAATCGCCTTGGACCTCGTCGAGCGTGGGCACCGTCTGGTTGCCGACGACATCGTGCTGGTGTCCAGAAAGCTCCAGGGCATACTGGTCGGCACCTGCGGCGATACGCTTCGGGATCACATGGAAGTCCGCGGTCTCGGAATTCTGAACGTCAGGCACATGTTCGGTATCGCCGCCTTTCGAATTCAGAAACGGGTGGAGGTCGTGGTCCAACTTGTGGAGTGGGACGAGACCGAATCCTACGAGCGTGTCGGGTTGGAGGAGGACTGGGTGTCGATTCTCGACGTGGAGATTCCGCAGGTGACCGTACCGATCTATCCGGGTAAGAACATCACGGTCATTGCTGAGGCCATTGCATTGAACTATCAGCTCAAGATTCAGGGTTACCATACGGCGCGGGAGTTCAATCAGAGATTGATCGACAAGATCAGCCGGAAGGGTGCATTGGAGATGCCGATTCGAGCCGACATCGAGTAACCCTGTCGTATTCCGGCCGCTGGAAAACAACTGCTCGCGAGACGTTGTGAACTTACTGCCCGGCGCCTGTCAGGCTGCACAAATCCGGGGGCCGGAGCACAAACCAGGGAGCGATGCGTAATGAAGAGAGCGATTCCCGTCATCTTGTGTCTTGCAGTTTGCGCCGGATGCGACAACGAAGCAGAGCGCAGGGAGAAAAAGGCACAGAGGCTGTATTATGTCGTATTCAGAGACCTGGAAGAACGGATGGATTCCCTGCCGAAGACGATCGAGCAGTATGCCGGGATCGCCAGGGAATTCGGGGAAACACCGTCCGGGAGGAAGGCGGCTAAGCGGCATGGCCAGCTTTTGCGAGTTCAGGCTTTGCTGGCGGGTGCGGATTCCCTCGGCGAAGGCCAGTGGGTGCCATTGTATTCTCGCGTGGATTCCGTTGCGCCGGGCTACCCGCCGGTTGTCCGTGCGCTGGGTCGGCATTATTACAACAATACGTACCTGGCCTCCCGCAGGGGCGCCATGACTCGGGAACCGGCAGTTATCGAGGGTGTACTCGAAATCTGGGGACGGCAGGACAGTCTCTGGTCGAAGTACGAGTTTCGTCCGACAGAGGAGGATAAAGTCTGGCGAGATAGATTGTGCCGGCAGGCGACCAGTGTCGCACGCATGCTGGAAAGTATCAGGCGTTATGATGAAGCGCTCCGTATCGTCAACCGAGGGCTTGAATATGGCACCGGAGAAGACGCTGTCGCTCATGCGAGGGTGTTCGCGGCCTTCTACACGTTCCGGGCAGCACGCTACAAGGAAGGCATCGACCTTGCAATGAAGGCGTTGGCATATGAGTTCCTTGAGAATGACGACAAGGCCAGGGCAAACCATGTTATGGGTCTGTGTTACTGGCGGCTGTACGAGCGCGGAAATGGGTCATCCGATTTGCAGAAGGCGATCGACGCATTGAATGAGGCATTGCACATCGATCCTGAGCTTCGGGCCCCCAGGGAGTTACTGAAGGAGCTTCGCCAGTATCAGAGGCGGAATCCCGCGTAGTGTGAATGAATCGCATCGATCATTGCGTGCGCCCGTCCGCCACGGAAGCCAGCAGCGAAGAATGCCGGAAGGTGACCGGGCGCCGAATGGAGATTGAATCGGGGTATGGGAACGGTTGTGTGCAAATTCGGCGGGAGTTCGCTTGCCGACGACCGTCAGGTGGCGCAGGTCAGGCGGATTATCGAATCGGATTCACGAAGGTGTCTTGTCGTACCCTCCGCGCCCGGAAAGCGCGACGACTCGGATACGAAAATTACGGACCTGCTCTACCTGTGCCACGAACTGGCCAGGCAGAGTCTGGATTATTCGCAACCCTTCGCGATGGTACGCGCGAGATACGAAGAGCTGGCGGCAAGACTGGGCACCTCTCTCAATATCGGCCGGCTGCTCGACCAGCTGAAAGCGAGAATTGACAACGGAGCATCCCGGGATTTTGTCGCTTCGAGGGGAGAGTTTCTTTGCGGTAAGGTAATCTCCGATTATCTGGGTGCGACCTTCATCGACGCGGCGGAGGTCATCCGTTTTCGCGCGGACGGCGAACTGGACCCCGCAAGTTACCGCCTTATCCGTGAAAAGGTTGACGGCAGCGGTTTGTTCGTCATACCCGGATTCTATGGCAGCGATCCGGAAGGCGCGGCGCGGACGTTTTCGCGAGGCGGTTCCGATATCACCGGCGCTGTTGTGGCACGGGCCGTCGACGCCGAGGTCTACGAGAACTGGACCGACGTATCGGGCCTGCTGATGGCCGATCCGGGCCTGGTGCCCGATGCGCGGCCGGTTCGTGAAATCACGTATCGCGAGGTCCGCGAACTGGCTTATATGGGGGCATCGGTTTTCCACGACGAGGCCATGTTTCCTGTACGCGCGGCGGGGATTCCCATCCACATCCGCAATACGAACCGGCCCCGGGATCCCGGAACCCGCATCCTGGCCCGGCGGGAACTGACAGCCGATCTCATTGCCGGTGTGGCCGGGCAGCCGGCATTTACGATGCTGTTTATCGAAATGGCGATGATGAACCAGCAGAAGGGGTTCGGCCGGCAGGTGCTCGAGGTGGTGGCTTCGCACGATATCAGTTACGAACATACGCCGTCCGGTATCGACACGATGTCAGTGATCATGCGGGACGACCAGCTGGGCGGGAAGGGCGAGCGCCTCGTCGACGATATTCAGCGAATTCTGCAGCCGGACCGCGTGGAACTGCTAACGGGGTTGGCGCTCATCGCAACGGTTGGCGAAGGCATGTCGCATCGTATCGGAATCGCCGCGCGTTTGTTCACCGCGCTCGCGGATGCACGCGTTAACGTCCGGGTGATCGATCAGGGCGCATCCGAAATCAATATCATCGTAGGCGTGGAAGAGGCGGACTACAAGCGCGCTGTACGCGCGATATACGATGCTTTTGTTGACTGATCCGCGTACACGCGTCAATCCTGAAAAAGGGGCTTCCTCAAAGGAAGCCCCTTTTGGGTTTGGCGTGCAATCGAGCAGGGGATTCGAGTCGTCAGGGCCGGTCATTTTCCCTGACCGGCGAACGGGATGCCGCCTTGTACCTGCTGTCGAATCCTTCGCTTCCGTCGTCGGGTTCGATCGTCAGAATCGAGCCGGGTTCCGAAATCGGCTGCGCGTCTTCAACGTAGATCCGGTGAAGATCCTGGCGGTTGCAGGCGTAGCATGTGACTTCTCCATTGGCACGGGCGTACCTGTAAATATGACGCGGCGCGTCGACCCAGGCGTGGGAGACTGCATATCGCGTTAACGCGTCAGCGTCGACGTCGATTCCCAGACCCGGCGCTTCGGGCACTCTGTAGAATCCGCCTCGCACGTCATGGGGCGCGGCGATCAGTGCGTGTTCCCAGATGTTCATACAGGTGATGGCCGGCCATCTGGCCTGCGGCAGTACCGCTCCGAGGTGCGCCGCCCACGCCGTTGTAATCCCGGTACCGACCAGCTGCAGCCAGAAGGGCTTGTTGGCTTCTTCGCACACGGCGGCCTGCCTCAACAGCCGCGACGCGCCGGCGCACAGCACGAAGCCGTCCGTCACGTCCTCCTTCAATGCAGTGATTGCCGGCGGGCTTCCGTAATGCATCGCCAGAGGCCGATTGAATCGCGTACGGATCTGCCGGTTGCCTGCCACGTCGTTCTGGGGTATTGGCGTTTCTACCATCGCGATCTCGGGATAGGCCTCCAACGCCTTCAGGTGGGGTACGGCGTTTGCCGAATTGCCCAGCGTACCGTTGTAGTCAAAGTCGAGATGGAACCCGTCCGGGACCACTTCCCGCACGGCTTGCACCGATGCGTGCAGATCGAACCATGGCCTGGCTTTGAGTTTGGCGCTCATATATCCGGCGTTTACGGCCTGACGGCATTCTTCCGCCCAGTCGCCGGGCGGCATGTCCATGTGCCACCAGGAGATCGGGCACCAGTCCCGGACTTTTGTGCCGAGCAACCGGTAGGCCGGCACGCCAAGGCTTTTTCCCACGGCATCGAACAGCGCCATTTGAACGCCTGCGCCCAGATTGTCGTCCCACATCAACTCTGCGGCGGGCCGCTCCAAGAGGCGGCTCTCGATCCCTTCGGGCACCTGCGACCATGTATAGTTGTGGACGGTTTCACCGTAACCCACAATACCGCTATCCATCGTGAGACGGCAAATCTGGATGATACGCCACTGGGGCAGCCAGTATTGGAGGTGTTCGTTGCTGTGCGGCGTGAACGGCACATCCAGGAACGTGATATCAACCTCTTTCACCTGCATCGGAATTCTCCTCGGGAATTGGATCAATGCCGGATGCCGAGGCGCGACTCCAGTTTCCTGGTAACGGTTTTCAGCACCCTGATTCTGGCATAATACTTCGAGTTGGATTCGACAATCACCCACGGTGCGTTCGGTGTGCTGGTCCGATGGATCATCTCTTCCACCGCTTTCTCGTATGCATCCCACTTCTCCCGGTTTCTCCAGTCCTCGTCCGCGAGCTTCCAACGCTTGTGGGGGTTCTTCTTCCGGTCCTTGAACCGGCTGAGCTGTTCGTCTTTGTCCACGTGCATCCAGAACTTGAGAATGACGGCGCCAAAGTTCGTCAGGTGTTCTTCCATTTCGTTGATTTCCCGGTAGGCGCGTTTCCACTCGGATTCCGAACAGAATCCCTCGATGCGTTCAACCAGGACCCTCCCGTACCAGGAGCGGTCGAAAATCGTGATGTGTCCGGTCTTGGGCATTCGGTTCCAGAATCGCCAGAGATAATGGTGATCCATCTCAATGTCATTTGGCGCCGCAACGGGAATGACTTCATACCCTCTGGGGTCCATATTCTCCACAAGGCGTTTGATATTGCCGCCCTTGCCCGCCGCGTCCCAACCTTCGTAGACGAGCACAACCGGGATGCGGCGGCGGTGGACCTCGTGTTCCAGGTTCTTGATACGGGCCTGGTACTTCTTGAGGGCCTTGCGATAGTCGGATTTCTTCATGGATTTCGACAGATCGACCTTCTTCAGCAAGCCGGAGGGGGTTTTTTCGAGTTTGGGCGGCGACGGCCGGGCTGAGGCGTCGGCGTTCTCCAGTTGACGAATTCTGGCTTCGACGGCGTCGATAACAGTCCTGAAGATCGTCATGTTTGCGGACCGCCAGTTTTCAGCTCCCAACGGCGTCCACGGCGCATACTCGGAATGTGTCCGTTCCAGCATTTCCGTGGCCACTGCCAGGCACTCCCGGTAGTTCTCGTGCTTCTGCCAGTCGTAGTCGGTTACGCGCCAGGCCGTCGACGGGCTGCTCTGAAGCTTCATGAACCGTTTCCTCTGTTCGGCCTGTGAGATGTGCAGAAAGAACTTGACGATAACCGTGCCCGCGTCGACGAGCTGTTTCTCAAAGGATCTGATTTCGCCGTAAGCCCGACTCCAGTCCTGTTCGGTGATCGTCTGGTCCATTCGTTCCACAAGAAAGCGTCCGTACCAGGAACGATTGAAAATCGCGATTCTCCCGCCCTCGGGAATCTTCGTCCAGAAACGCCACAGGAACGGCTTTCTGCGCTCTTCCTCGTTGGCCGGATGCGTCGGGTACACGGTGAAGCCGCGGGGGTCCAGCGCCAGGAGGAGCTTGTTGGTCTGCGTACCCTTGCCTGACGCCTCGAGACCCTCGAAGACAACGACAATCGGGATCTTCCACTTTCTGGCGTTTCGCTGAAGTTGCCCGAGTCTCAGTTCGAGGCCCGGTATGACTTCCTTATATTTCGATTTTGCCACTTTTCGCGAAAGATCAACGGCGTCGAGCATCCGGTCTCCTTTCTCAAACCAGGCCTGGACCCACGGTATTTCGAGAACATAGTTAGCGCATTGAGACACCGATGTCAACCGGATAAACAACGGTTGAGGCTGTGAAGCTGCGTTGAAATTCGCGGTGCGCTCCCGAGCGCGAGCGAAAGGGTGTCGGTCAAGGCGGGCGAATCCGGCTATGAGAGGCGAGGGGCGCGCAGCCTCGATACATTGGATACGGGCGGATTTGACCAACGTAGACCGACGCGATTGCAGCCGCGCGAAGACCGCCGGGAATTTCAATGCAGCTTCTAAGTGCGGGAGAGGCGAAGGAATATCGTGCGGCAACCTGGCGAGTTCCTTATATTGTGCGCAACCCGGATGTTCACTCGCAAAAGGCCCGCGAAGGGGATTATTGAGGAGAAAGCATGCCAATTCGTCTAATTCACCTTGGTGTGGGGGGCAGGGGAAGGTGGCCGGTTCGTCGCGTGCTGGATCGGACGGACTTTGAGAGTGTGGCGCTCGTCGACGTAAACGAAGACAATCTGAGGTCGGCGCGGGAGGATTCGGGATTGCCTCAAGCCGCGTGTTACCGGTCTTTGGGCGAAGCGATCGAAGGCGTGGAGGCAGATGCCGTCGTTGTCATTACGCCCCCGCATATGCACGCCGATCAGTGCCTGCAGGCGGTTCGGGCGGGCAAACACGTTCTGGTGGAAAAGCCGTTTACCAAGAGCCTGGAGGAGGCGTGCCGGGTCTTGCGTGAAGCCGACGCGATGGGCGTCAGGGTGGCCGTTTGCCAGAACGCCAGGTACGCGCCCGCGCACGTCACGATCAACCGTCTCGTAAGACAGGGCGTTTACGGACGGCCTGTGTTCGGACTGATGACCAAGTACGGCTGGAGACCCCGCGTCCACCATTCCGGGGAAGACGAACACGCTTATCTATGGGAACGGGGCATTCACGATCTGGACACGCTTCGATATCTGTTCAACGCCGATCCCGTACGCGTATGGGGGCACAGCTTCAATCCGCCCTGGAGTCCTTACAAGGGTGGCGCGGGTGTTCACGCGTGGATCGAATTCGAGGGTGGGGCGACCTGCGGATATCTGTGTACGTTCGCCGCGCATAAGGGCGGATCGACTCTGAGGCTGGAACTGGAAGGCGGCGCCCTGGAAGTGACCGACGCCGGTCTGGTCCTGCGCCCGCAAGGAAGGGACGAAGATGAAGTCATCGCTCCCGATCGGACCCCGCCGCCGGAAGAGGTCCTGCTGGACGGGTTTCAGCGGTACGTGACGGAAGGCGTACAACCGGGTTTCGGCGGACACCGAAATCTGCCGACCGTGGGAATGGTGGAGGGAATCGGGGCGGCGTCTGACGATGGGCGTGTCATCGATTTTCACACCTATATGGCGAATGCGGGTGCGTAGACTTGGAGGTAGGCGACGTGGCTGAGTTGACATATCCCGACTTGGATACCTATCGGCGGGAGGTGTTCGCCCGGGAGGACGAACTGCTGAAAAGCGTAATGCCCGGCGCGGCCGCTCAAGGGCTTCCGCGCATATCCATCAGTCCGGAATCGGGCAAGACACTATATCTTCTGGCAAAGGCAATCGAAGCGAAAAGAATCCTGGAATTCGGTTCCCTCGCCGGCTACTCGGGGATATGGCTGGCGCGGGCATTGCCGGACGACGGGCGTTTTATATCCCTCGAGGTGGATCCGAAACACGCCGAAGTGTCGCGCGCTAATCTGGCTGCGGCAGGCCTCGCGGATCGGACTGATGTGCGGGTGGGAGCAGGCGCCGTGTTGATGCAGGGCCTGGTGGACGAGGGGCCGTTCGACCTCGTCTTTATCGATGCCGACAAGGAAAACTACCCGGTGTATCTGGACTTCGCACTCGCAAACACCAGGGTCGGCGGGTTGATCGTGGCGGACAACGCAAACGGTCACGGTCATGCGCACGAAGCGCTGGACGCGGGAGACGGCCGGCGTGGAATTCAGGAATACAACAGACGCGTGGCGCAGCACCCGCGCCTGATTTCGAACATCATCCCGGTTGGAGGTTGGCTGGCGGTTTCCCTGGTTGTTGAGACGGATTGAACCGCCGAACGGCAAAGCCGGGAAGGCGCCGGACGGGGAACGCCCATGCGGATGAAGAAGAACCTCCTCGTGATTCTGTGCGATCAACTCCAGAGACAGACTCTGGGCGCTTACGGAGGGCGAATTCCCACGCCCCGCCTCGACGGGCTGGCCGAACGAAGCGCGGTATTCCAGGAGTTTTACTGTGCATCCCCTCTGTGCGTGCCCACCCGCCCTTCCATGATGACCGGACGCTGGCCGCACGCCCACGGTGCGACGACATTCGGCCCGGGGTACGAAACGTTGAACGCCGGCGAGCAACTGCTGATCGACGTACTGCTGGATAACGGGTATCACGTCGGATACGAGGGCATCTGGCACGTCAACCGGCAGCCTGAGGACGACCGTTCCGGAGAATACGCCCACTTCGTGCCGCGCGGCTTCCCGTACAAAGACCACCTCAGAATGCTGATCGCACAGGGCGGTAAAGACGGAGATCAAAGGGCGCCCATCTCCACCCCCACGGACGGTGGGGCAATGTACGATTGGGGAATAAGCATCCCCGTTCCGGCGCGCTGGCAGGAGCCGGCCGATGCACATCCCGATATGGAGATTGCGAGAAACGTAAGTGAATTCATCCGCCGTGCGCCGGGCGATCGGCCGTTTGCGGCATGGTGTTCGCTGGGCGGTCCCCATCCCCCGATTCTGGTTCCTGAACCGTATTTCAGTATGTTCTCGCCCGGTGAGATGGCGCCTCCGCCGAGCTTCGGCGAGGACATGGACGGTCTTCCGGGTCCTGTTCGGAACGCAGCCGGAGCGCAGTGCGTGCGAGGGTGGTCCTGGCGGCGCTGGGCGCTGGCGACGGCAACTTACTGGGGTTTCGTCGCGTTTCTGGACGTCTGCGTGGGCAGCGTCCTGGATGCGCTGGAGGCTTCCGGCAGGGCGGACGACACGGTTGTTGTCTTCACCTGCGATCACGGTGAAATGCTCGGCGCTCACAACCTCTACCAGAAGGGCGTGCTTTACGCGGAATCCATCCAGTTGCCGGCAATGATCGCCTCAACAGGTATCGAACCCGGTGTTCGAGGCGGTTTCGGCTCACACGTCGATTTGCCGCCGACCATTCTTGACCTGCTGGATCTTCCACCGATGGCGGGGGTACAGGGCAGAAGCCTGATGCCGGATCTGACGGGCGCCCGGAGCGGCGCCGGCGGGGCGGCGTTTGTCGAGTTCAACGGGTATAACCGGGGAGGGATTCATACGAGGGGGGTGGTGACCGACACTTACAAATACATCTACCATCACCGCGATGCCGATCAACTCTTCGATCGCAAAGCGGATCCGAATGAGCTGCAAAACCTCGCGCAAGAGCCAGGTTTTCGTGGGGCCCGAGACGACCTGAGAGCGCAACTCGCCGGCTGGATGCGGGAAACCGGCGATTTTCTGCGTCCTGCCTGGCCGGCATGACGCAAGGGAGAAACCGGGATGGCGAAGAATCGGACATTGCCTCCGGAGAGTCCCGTGCGAAGTCTGCACGCCGGGGCTTCCGTACTGGACGATGAGGAGGTGCAGGAGGTTCTGGCGGTCATTAAGAGTCGATCGCTTTCAAGGGATTACGGTCCCGACCGACTGGACATGGTGGCGCGTTTTGAACAGGGCTTTGCCCGGAAGATGGATTCCGCCTACGCGCTTGCAGTGACTTCCGGAACGGCCGCAATCAAGGTCGCCCTGGTTGCTGCGGGGGTCGGCCCGGGCGACGAGGTGATCATGCCGCCGGTCACATTTGTGGCCACGCCGGGGGCCGTCGTCCTGCTCGGAGGCGTGCCGATCTTTTCCGAAGTCGACGGTTCGATGACGATGGACCCGGATGATATCGAAGCCAGAATCACGCCCCGGACGAAGGCCATACTGCCGGTACACCTGTGGGGGACGCCCTGCAGGATGGATGACATTATGGAGGTCGCCGCGAAGCATGGACTGAATGTGGTCGAAGACTGCTCCCAGAGCGCCGGCGCTTCGTACAATGGCAAAGCCATCGGGACGTGGGGCGATCTGGGTGCGTTCAGCCTGCAGTTCGGCAAGATTATCACGTCCGGTGAGGGCGGTGTGGTGTTGTCCGACAATGCGGAACTCTACGAACGCGCCGTACGCTACCACGACCAGGGGCTTTTTCGGGAAAAGACCCGGTTTCCGGGCTTCGAGCCGTCCCTGGAACCCTTCGTGGGCGAGAATTACCGCATGCCCGAGATGTCCGGGGCGGTCGCGCTCGCGCAGCTTCAGAAGATGGATGACGTCGTCGAGTCGCTGCGTGGCAAGTTCCGGCGATTCAAGGATGGCATCGCCGGCGCGCCCGGTGTGAAAATCAGGCCGACGAACGACGAAGACGGCCACCTCGGGGTACACTGGGATCTCATCTTCGAGGATCGAGACACCTGCTCACGGTTTGCAAAGGCGATGCGCGCTCGAGGGTTTTCGGCCGGTTTGGGATACGGCGGAAAGCCGGTCTATATGGGGCCGCCCATCCGGAACCAGGCCACGGCTTCACCCCACTCGAATCCCTGGAATTCTCCGGTGTACGACGGCGATGTCTCCTACGGCCCCGGACTGTGCCCCCGCACCGAAGACCTGCTTCAGCGGGTACTCCTGCTGACCACCGTCAATCCGTGGTTTCCCACCGAAAGAATCGACGCCCTCGCCGCGGCGGTTCGCGACTCCGCAGTGGAGGTATTCTGAATGGTCCGCCAGGGGATCTCACATTGCAGACCCGGGGCAACGACATGAAAATCCTGCTTCGCGTGGAGCTGGCGGAACGTCACAAGGAAGAGATTGCGTCTGCGGTCGACGGCGCACAACTGGTGATGCCCGGGTCCGAAGCCGAAATGCTGGAGGTCATGCCCGAGGTGGAGGTGGTTTTTGGCGGCCTGAGCGCGGAGATGTTCCTGCGGGGGGAGCGCTTGCGGTGGGTACAGACCTGGGGCGCCGGCGTTGACGGGCAGCTGTTCAAGTCGTTTGTCGACAGTAACGTCGTATTGACAAGCGGTCGCGGAACCGTCGGCGTGCATCTGGCCGAACACGCCATGGCATTGTTGCTGGGGCTCACACGGGGTATCGCATGGGCCGTACGGAAGCCCGGGTGGGACCAGCGTATGCCGATCCGGAACGCGAGCTGGGAACTTGTAGGACTGACGATGGGAATCGTGGGTCTGGGAGGGACAGGCCGGGAACTCGCCAGGAGAGCCGGCGCGTTCGGCATGCGGGTCATCGCGGTGGACCCGGAAGACGTGGATGTGCCCGCCTGCGTGGCGTCCTGCTGGAAGATGGACCGGTTTCACGACCTTCTGGCGTTGTCCGACGTGGTGTCCGTATGCGCGCCCCTGACGCCCGATACACGGGGACTGTTCGACGAACGCGCCTTCCGCTCCATGAAATCCGGCGCGCTGCTGATCAATGTCACGCGAGGCGGAATCATGGACGAAGACGCGCTGGTCGACGCGCTGGCGCGTGGACGGATCGCCGGGGCGGGACTGGACGTCGTACCGGTTGAGCCGCTCCCGCCTGACCATCCATTGTGGAAAATGGAAAACGTCCTGATCACCCCGCACACGGCCGGAGGGTCGCCGAACAGGCAGGACCGCATTGTGAGCCTGTTCTGCGAAAACCTGAAGCGGCTGGAGGCCGGTCAGCCGCTGTTGAGCGTGATCGACAAGAAAAAGGGATATTGAACGGTGCGGGCGTTCTTCTTCTGGGAAGCCGCGGCCGGGGGCCTGGGTCTGCAGGACAGGTGCAATCCCTACGGGCCCCTGCTTGCTCGCGACCTGGCGCGGCTCGGCATCCACCTCGAGCTTGGCGATTACGCGTTCAGGCGGGATTGGCTGGAAGAGGCGCGATGTGATTATGCGGTATTGCACCTGAACTGGCTTCACTGGTTCTACCGGGACGACACCCTTGAGAAATCGGTTTCCCGGCTTAACCGCTTCGCAGACAATATCCACTATGCCAGGGAATTGGGGTACCGGGTGGTCTGGACACTGCACAACAGGTACCCGCACGAACGACCGTTCCCGGACCTGGATCATATGGCGCGGTTGATCGTGGGCAGTCTGGCCGACGACATGATTGCGCACTGCAATTACGGCGCCGGACTTGCGCGCAGGCTTTTCTATCGTACGCACCGGGTGCACGTCATTCCGCACGGCCACTACATCGACATCTTCCCCAACGAGATCTCCAGAGACGCAGCCCGGCGCCGGTTGGAGTTGCCCGCGGACGCGTTTGTCTATCTTTTTTTTGGAAATGCCAGGGTATACAAGGGCATCGAAGCGCTGATCCGTTCCTATCGTGAGTGTGCGGCTGCGGACACGCGGCTGGCTATCATGACCCGAAGGGCTTTCGATGGAAGTCACGCCGAACGGGTCATTGCTCTTGCGGAAGCGGACGAACGCATTCGCGTCTTCACGCACACCTTTTTCCCCAACGAGGATTTCCAGATCTATCTGAATGCCGCGGACGTCGTCGTACTGCCGTTTTCACAGGTTCTGACATCCGGATCCGCAATCGCCGCCCTCTCGTTCGGTAAACCGGTAATCCTGCCGGCGATGGGATGCCTACCGGAACTGGTCGATGATTCAATGGGCATATTGTACGACCCGAAGGACAGCGGGGCGCTGTCAAACGCGCTGCTCGACATCAGACGGCGCGATCTCGATGCCGCCGGCCGCGCCGCGTTGGAGCGCGCCAGGTCGCTCGACTGGCGCGGGATCGCGGGGCGGGTCGCCGAAGTCTATCGGTCATAGGCAGGCATTATGATCATTACCGGCGTCGATCTGACCGCCGTCAGGGTGAATCACCGGGGAGACTGGGTCTTTGTCTTCGTCAATACCGACGAGGGCCTGCGCGGCCTGGGGGAATTGCGCGCGGGCAGGAACTACGCCGGCCGGATCCGGGCTACGAAGGCGCTCGCCGAATGGCTGCGGGGCCGGGATCCCCGCCGGATTAGGGAATTCCTGAACCGGTTTGCGCGAACCGGCTGCGACAGAGATACCTTCGGCGCGGTCAGCGCACTGGAACAGGCGCTTTGGGATATTCTCGGAAAGTCGCTCGACGTTCCCGTCTACACACTTCTGGGAGGACCCGTCCGCGACGACGTCCGCCTCTATGCCAACATCAACAGGGCATCGGAGGATCGCAGCCCCGAAAACTTCGCGTCCCTGGCCGCCCGGGCGGTCGGAGAGGGATTCGATGCGGTCAAGCTGGCGCCCTTTGACGAGATGCATCGCGATATAGACTCGGCTGCGGATGCCGTGCCGGGCATCGCCAGGGTACAGGCGGTCCGTCGGGCGGTCGGATCGGATGTGGATCTGCTGGTTGACTGCCACAGCCGCTTTACCGTCAGGGGCGCCCTGGAAACCGCCGCGGCGCTTCGTGAACTTGATGTCTATTGGTTCGAGCAACCAGTCTCCGAAGCTCAACTGAACGCCGTCGTTGAGGTGAACCGGCGTTGCGGGCTGCAAACGGCCGGCGGCGAAGGGCGAGTGACGGGAAGCGAGTTCCGGGAGGTGCTGGAGAATGCGGCGATGGACGTGATCATGCCGGACGTGACGGTTGTGGGCGGTATCGCGAATCTGAAGTCGATCGCTGAGATGGCGGAGACGTTCGGCGTTCCTACGGCGCCGCATGGTCCGTTCGGGCCGGTTGCCGTAAGCGCCGGTATGCACGTCATGGTCACCCACCCCGGCTTCATGATTCTGGAATATGGATGGGGCGAGATCAAGTGGCGAAGGGAGTTGACCCTTTCGTCGGAAGAAATCGTCAACGGCCGCATCCGGCCCGGCCGGCGACCCGGTCTCGGGGTGGAACTGAACCCTGATGTGCTGAAAGCGCACGCCGTGACGTTGAATTGATCAGTGGAGGAACGCATGTTCAAGTCTCTGGCGCCGGGCGCCGTTGGTGTCAAAGCGACGCTGGCGGAAGGGCTTGAATTCGCGCGGGCCGCGGGATTTCAGGGTCTGGACGTACACATTCGAGAGGTGGCGCATTGTGTGCGAGAGAAAGGCGCTGGCCACGTCACGGGGATGTTCCGCGATGCGGGTTTGAAGATCGGCGCATGGGGATTGCCGGTCTCCTGGAACGGTCCCCTCGAAGACTATGAGCGGGATCTGCGCGCCTTGTCCGGGTTGGCCGCCGCCGCCGCGTCCGTGGGCGCTTTCAGGGTCTCGCAGTGGATTGCTCCGGCTTCCGACGAACGGCCCTTCCGAGAGCAGTTCCGATGGTGCCTGGACCGTTTGCGCCCGGTTTGCGAGGTGTTGAAGGACCACGGCTGCAGCCTCGGGCTGGAATTCATCGGGCCGAAGACGCAGCGTCTCGACAGACGGTACGGTTTTATACATTCCATGGGCGGGATGCTCGGATTCTGCGAGGCGCTGGGGACCGGCAACGCGGGTCTGTTGCTGGACTGCTGGCACTGGTATACCTCGTTGGGAACGCTCGCGGATATCAGGGCGCTCGCGCCGCGCGACGTCGTCCACGTCCATGTAAATGACGCGCCGCCGGGAGTGGGCGTGGAAGAACAGATCGATAATGTCCGCGCGCTGCCCTCGGAGACCGGCGTGATCGACCTGGCAGGGTTCCTGAGCGCGTTGAACGAGATTGGGTACGCCGGGCCAGTAACGCCGGAGCCCTTCAGCCGGACGATCCGGGGGCTTCCGGCCGGCGAAGCCGTACGGGTGACCCATCGTGGACTGGACGAAGCGTGGCGTGCGGCGGGATTGAGTTCACGCGACTGACCGGCCGGCGTTGTGAAGGGGCCCGGACGGCGCAGAGCGTGAGATCACGACAAGACACTGGGGAATCCCATGGAGTCCATCGAAACCTTCGCCGCGAGATACATCCGTGAAAACGAAAGGCTCCTGGCCTCGTTGAATCCCGCGGACATCGCGTCCGTCATAACGCTTATACGGAAAGCCAGGGATTCCGGAAGGCGGATTTTCGCCATAGGAAACGGAGGTAGCGCCAGTACGGCCTCTCACTTCGTGAACGATTTGGGAAAGGGGGCGTCGCTGGGCAGGGAGACCCGCTTCAAGGTGATTCCGCTGACTGACAACGTCGAGTGGATGACGGCATTGAGCAACGACTTGAGTTACGAGGACGTGTTTGTCGAGCAGCTGAAAAACTTCGCGGAACGTGGGGACGTATTGCTGGCTATCAGCGGGAGCGGGAATTCAGAAAACGTCCTGCGGGCCGTGCGCTTTGCAAATGGGAGGGGCTGCTATACGGTCGGTTTTGCCGGATTCGGCGGCGGAAAGCTGAAAGATCTGGTGCGTCGCTGCATCGTGGTGGATTCGGACCACATGGGGAGGGTTGAGGACATCCACCTGGTTCTGCAGCACATCGTCTGTTACTATTTTATGGATGCGGAACGGTCGAGATGAGCCCGACCCGCTCGGCCATGATCGCTGTCCTTCCTCTGATGTGCGGATTGAACCTGGAACTCGGGTACTATTGGCACCTTGTTCGCGGCCAGGCGCGATTGCTCTGGAACCGGCGGCCCGTCTCGAATATGCTTGCGAACCGGCGCCTGGATCCGGGGGTCCGGGAACGGCTCGAATTCATCCAGGAGGTGCGACGGTTCGCGGAATTTCGGATCGGACTTTCCCAATCCCGCAATTACACTTCGTACATCGATATCGGTGAAGGACCGGTTTCGTGGCAGCTGACCGCGTCGCCAAGGGACCGGATCGAGCCCGTTCAATGGACGTACCCGGTAGTGGGACGGTTTCCCTACCGGGGTTATTTTGATCTGAACCGGGCGAAGAGGGATCGGGATCGACTGGAGGCGCAGGATTTCGATACGTTATTGCGCCCCGTCGGCGCTTACAGCACGCTGGGCTGGTTTGAGGATCCAATCCTGAGTACGATGCTGCGCTATCGTGACGGCGACCTGGCCGAACTCGTCATCCACGAGTTGGCGCACGCGACGGTATGGATTCCGGGCCGGGTCTCCTTCAATGAGAGCCTGGCGACCTTCGTGGGAGAGGCCGGCGCCTTGCAGTTCATGCGGGAGCGTCACGGACCGGACGCAGCGGTCGTGACGGACATGCTGGACAGGCGGTCCGACGAACGGACGTTCAAGCGATTCATGCGCGACGTCGCGGAAGCGCTCCAGGCGCTTTACGGGTCGGAACGCTCGTACGGTGAGAAGCTGAAGGAGCGAGAGATCATCTTCGAAGGGGCGAAGCGCCGCTTTCACCGGCTGGATCTGAAGACCGGCGTGTATTCCCGCTTTCCCCGGCGGCGGTTGAACAACGCCGTGATGATGGCCTATCGAACCTACCACGAAAAGGTCGACGTCTTCGAAAACGTGTACCGGGAGGTCGGCGGGGATCTCGAGAAAGCCGTCCGGATCTTCAGGGAATGCGAGTCTCAGGCGGACCCCTCACGATATCTGGAAGATTGGCTGCGGAAAAACATCGGACGGCAACGGTAGGCCGTCTGCTTCCGTCCCGCGGATCTCACCTGGGGATTCGTCATTTGCGCACGGATCGCGTACGAAATGCCGGAATTTGAGCGCACGTTTCGAACGATCTATCGGGTGGTCGCGAGGATTCCCGAAGGGACCGTGGCCACGTACGGCCAGATCGCAGGGATTGCGGGGGTGGGTCCGAGGCAGGTGGGGCAGGCGCTCAAGGCATTGCCGGCAGGCACGCGGTGTCCGTGGCATCGGGTGATCAACGCGCGCGGGACCGTGTCCATTCGCACCGGCGCCGCAAAGGCGCACCTGGTCCAGGAACGGCTCCTCGAGGCCGAAGGCGTAACTTTCGTAAACGGGAAAGTCGATCTGGACGTATATCGGTGGCACGCCGACCTTTAGCAGCCCGTTGAAAAAGCCCATCCGGGCTACGGCCGGCCCTTGGGGTCGAAATACTGCGTTGCGCGCCCTCGCCGAATCGAGGGATGGGACTCGGTTGCGCGCCTTGTCTTCGACCTCAATGGCTCGGCCTCGCCTGCAGAGCGACTTTATCAACGGACGGTTAGCCGGCGGTCAGCCGAATATCAGAAACAGGATTGGCCGATGACGCTCAATCCCTTCAGACCCTTCTGGACCCATCTGAGACCCTACAGGAACCGTATCCTTGCGGGTCTGCTGCTGCTGTCGATCGGACAACTGGCATCCAGCGCGATTCCCCTTGCATTGAGGGAGGCGGTCGATCTGGTAAAGGAAGGGCTGGATGACGGAGTCGACTTCCTGGGGAGTGGCATCGACGAACAGCTTGTTTTCTGGGTATTGCTTATCGTTGGCCTCGCACTTGCCCAGATGGGGATGGAAATGGGCATGCGCTGGTGCCTGAACAGCGTCTCGCGATTCGTCGAGTATGATATTCGACGGGAGTATTTCAAGGCTTTGTTGAGGCTGTCTCTGAGCTACTTCCACCGGACGCCGACGGGAGATCTGATTTCCCGGGCGACCAACGACATGAACGCTGTCCGGATGTTTCTCGGATTCGGCGTACGCATGTTGTTTGGCGCGGTTCTGGGCCTTTCCCTCAGCATGCTGGTGATGTGCTGGATCGACTGGAAGCTGGCGATTCTCGCGGTGGTGCCAATGCCCGTGATGGCCCTGGTCATGAACCGGCTGGCCGGTAGGGTACATCACGGATTTCGTTCCGTCCAGGAACAGTTTTCGCGAATCAGCGCCCGCGTCCAGGAGAACCTGTCCGGCATCCGGGTGGTCAAGGCATTCGCCCAAGGCCGAGCGGAGATGGATGCGTTCGACGAACTGAGCCGCGACTACCTGGTAAAGAACCGCAGCCTGATACGTATTCAGAGTCTACTCTTTCCGTTGACCTTTCTGATCAGCGGTGCGTCGCTGGCGGTCATTCTGTGGATCGGGGGGGCACACGTGATCGCCGGGCGCCTGACCCTCGGGGATTTCGTGGCATTCAACGCCTATCTGACCAAGCTGATCTTTCCGATGATTACCCTGGGTTGGATGATCGACCGGTACCAGCGAGGTCTGGCGTCCATGAAGCGTATTGAGGAGATCCTTGAGACGACGCCCGAGATACAGGATTCGGCGCAGACCAGGCCTGTCGAAACGCTTGATGGTGAGATCGAGTTCCGGAATCTGACCTTTTCGTTCAACGGCGTCCCGGTGTTGAAAGACATCGACCTGCATATTCCCAGAGGCTGCACCCTGGCGCTGGTTGGACGCGTGGGATCCGGAAAAACCACGCTGGCTCGACTGATTCCGAGGCTGATCCAGGCGCCGGCGGGCGCCGTGTTGATCGACGGCATTCCGGTGGAAGAGATCCCCCTGGACACACTTCGCGCATGCATCGGTTTTGTTCCGCAGGATACCTTCCTCTTCTCGGACTCGCTTCGGGAGAATATCTGCCTCGGCAGCGACGAGGCGACCGAGACCGACGTACGCCGGGCGGGCGAGGTTGCCGGCCTTTCGGGCGATCTTGCGGGTTTCCCTGACGGGATCGAAACGGTAATAGGAGAACGCGGGGTCACGCTTTCGGGAGGCCAGAAGCAGCGTACGGCGTTGGCCCGGGCGGTGATCCGGCGACCTGAGATTCTCATCCTGGACGATGCGCTCGCGAGCGTCGATACCCAGACGGAAGAGAGGATATTGAATCGCCTCCGTGACACGATGAAGTTCAGTACCACGATATTGATTGCCCACCGAATTTCAACCGTTCAGCATGCGGATCAGATCGTGGTACTGGATGAAGGGGCCATTGCCGAACGCGGCACCCACGACGACCTGATCGGCCAGGGCGGAATCTATGCCGCCATGCACCGCCGACAGCAGTTGACCCGAGAACTGGATGAGATTTGAACCGTCCTATTCCACCCCGGCTCTTGTACGATAAACCTGAATGCCCGACTCAATCCGCGATATGCACGAAGAGGAAATCACCCGGAAGCCGTTCGACGCCCGGCTGATGTGGCGTCTTCTGGGTTATCTCAAGCCATACACGACCTGGGTAACTGTCGCATTCCTGCTGATTCTGCTGACGTCGGCGGCCAGGCAGGCGGGCCCCTACCTGAGCAAAATCGCCGTGGACGACCACATCCTGCCGGGAGACCTGGCGGGTTTGAACAGGATCGTCCTGGTATTTGTGGGGCTGCTTGTGTTTCAGTTCCTGGCCGACGTGGCCCAGAGGATGGTGACGCAGATGGTCGGGCAGTGGGTGATGTACGACATCCGAAAGGCAATATTCGGGCACCTGCAGCGGTTGCCCATACGTTTCTTCGACCGCACCCCGATCGGACGCCTGATGACCCGAAACACAAACGACGTGGACGCGCTCAACGAGTTGTTCACGGACGGAGTCGTTGCCGTTTTCAGCGATATATTCACGCTGATCGCGATTATGGCGTATATGTTCTACATGGACGCGTCACTGGCGCTGCTGGTCTGCGCCACGGTGCCCGTGATGTTCGGGGTGACATTCTGGTTTCAAGGCCGCATGTTGCGTGCATTTCGCCTCGCGCGCAGCCGGTTGGCGCGCCTGAACGCTTATTTGCAGGAAAACATCACGGGTATGTCGGTGGTGCAGCTTTTTGGTCGGGAAGGCCGCCATGCGGATCGATTCGACCGAATCAACGGCCGGTACCTGAATGCGAATCTCGAGTCCACGCTGTACTATTCGCTCTATTTTCCGATCATGCAATTGCTGGGTTCCATTGCCACGGCGCTTGTTATCTGGCAGGGTAGCAGCGATGTAATCCGGGCGCAGATCGAGTGGGGCGCGCTGGTCGCCATGCTGCAGTACATTCCCCGGTTCTTCTGGCCCATACTGGACGTTGCTGAACGATACGCGATTCTCCAGTCGGCGATGGCGTCGTCGGAGCGGATATTTGAACTTCTGGATACCCGGCCGGAGCCGGGCCTGGACAAGTCGGGGCCGAAGAAGATCCGGGGCGAGATCGAGTTTTCGGACGTCTGGTTCGCATACAACGACGACGACTGGGTTCTGAAAGACGTTTCGTTCGTGGTGAAACCGGGAGAACGCCTGGCTATCGTCGGCGCGACTGGTTCCGGTAAGACGACCATTATCAACCTTCTATGCAGGTTTTATGACATTCAACGCGGGCACATCCGAATAGACGGCGTCGACATAATGGAGTGGGACGTGGAGGTGTTGAGGCGACGCATTGGCGTCGTCCAGCAGGATGTCTTCCTCTTTTCAGGGGATATCGGGGCGAATATCCGCTTGAGAAACTGGGAGATCTCGGAACAGAGCGTGGAACAGGCCGCGAGGGACGTCAACGCGGACCGCTTTATCAGTCGACTCCCCGGGGGATACGGGCATGCCGTCACCGAAATGGGCGGCACCCTTTCCGGCGGTCAGCGGCAGTTGCTGGCCTTTGCCCGGGCTATCGCGTTTGATCCGGATGTTCTCGTCCTGGACGAAGCCACATCCAGCATCGACACCGAAACAGAGGCCTGGATTCAGGATGCCGTGGGACGACTGATGCGGTCGAGGACGTCGATCGTGATCGCACATCGCATTTCAACGGTTCGCCACGCGAACCGGATTCTTGTGATTCACAGGGGTGAAATCCGGGAAACGGGTACCCACGAAGCCCTGTTGGCCGCAAAGGGCGTATATCACCGGCTTCACAGCCTGCAATACATCGGCGGCGCCCGGCAGTAGACTGATTTTTGTTGACAAAGCGATTCCATTTGTATATCCTTTTCGTTTGTCCAAATTAACTGGACAGGTGTGTTTTTCGTAGAGCCATTGGCCAGTCTCGAAAGGGGTTTCGGTGACCAAAGCCGATATCGTCAATCAGATTGCAGAGGCCACGGGGTTGCCGAAATCCGATACGGCGGCTGTCGTGGAGGGTTTCCTCGACTCGGTCGTTGCGGCATTGAAACATGGCGAGCACATCGAAATTCGAGGGTTCGGGACGTTCAAGGTCGTGACCCGGGCGCCCCGGATAGGGCGCAATCCCAAAACCGGCGACGTTATTGAAATCCCCGAACGGCCCGCACCGGTTTTCAAGCCTTCCAGGGAATTGCGGGCTGGTCTCACGGACGAGCAGGCGGCCTGAACCCGTGACACACCAATATCAGTCTTACAAGAAGGAGCATTAATTGCCCTGCGGAAGAAAACGAAAGCGCCACAAGATCGCGACTCACAAGCGCAAGAAGCGTCGCAGAAGAGACCGCCACAAGAAATCCTGACCGTTTTCAAGGATCCAGCGGGGCATTAGCTCAGTCTGGATAGAGCGCTGGTCTCCGGAACCAGAGGTCACAGGTTCGAATCCTGTATGTCCCACCATGCCATTTCAAGGCGAGCTGTCGAGAAATCGAGGGCTCGCCTCTTTCTTTTAATTTCCGTGTACGGGCAATCCGGGATAACGTCCCGGGAATACGTTAACGGGATTTGCGCCAGTGACTCCGCGACTCGTGTCCGGGATCCGAAGAAAGTGGAACTTTCGCGCGTCCAGATCGTTCCAATCGTACGTCGATCCAAATCCGTTCCGGAAACGCCGGCGGATCCGGACGGCGGATTCACAGTCGCAAGGGGGTTGAAGCCAGCTTTGGACTTCCAGGAACCGACAAGGAAGCGTCTGCCTCATGACGCATCCGTACAGCGATACCTGAAGGAACTGCGCAGGTATCCCCCGATGACGCGCAAAGAGGAGACGGAAACGCTCGCCCGGGCCCGGAAGGGCGACCATAAGGCGATCGAACGGCTCGTCACCTCCAATTTGCGCTTCGTCGTGAGCGTTGCCCTCGAATACCAGGGCCGCGGCGTGCCACTCTCGGACCTGATCGCCGAAGGCAACATGGGGTTGATGGAAGCCCTGAACCGGTTTGACGAAACCCGGGGATACAAGTTCATCAGCTATGCCGTCTGGTGGATTCGCCAGGCGATACTGAATGCGCTCAAACGTACGTCGGCGGTGTCCATGCCTGCGAATCGGCAGGAGGACATGGATCGCATGGCCCGAAGGTGGGGCCAGATGACCCAGGAATTGGGACGGGTGCCTACGGTCGAAGAGGTGGCCACCGATATGAAGATCAGTCGGAAGCGGGCTGAACGCGCGCTTCGATGCGCCCGGTCGGACCTCTCTCTGGAATCTCCGATCGACGCCGAAGGAGAAAAGACATTGCTGCAGGTACTTGACTGCGACGAAGCCCACCCTGATCTGGTGGTTCTGGAAAGAGACCGCACCGAGTTGATCAACGCCTCCCTTGCGGGAAGTCTCGATACGAGGGAGGCAAACGTCATCCGCTCCTACTTCGGCCTGGAGGGCGGAGATCGGAGGACGCTCGGAGAAATCGGCGGGGAACTGGGTGTCACGCGTGAACGTGTACGGCAGATCCGGAATCGTGCCCTGGGCAAACTGCGCCGGTATTTCAAACAGCGCGTACGCGCCGAAGAGTCCTGGCAGGACCAGGTCTGATTCCGGATCGGCGGCGACGCCGGACCGTGCGGGCAGGGGCTCACCCTTGCCCGCATTTTTCTTGCTTTGGTCTGAGCCACCGAGGCGCGTTGCTTCAGCCGCGGATCCGGCGATGCAGGAAAGGCATAAAGTCATTGATCCAATGGCATTTGATGGTTAAATTGAGGTGGCAATTCGCAGCTTGCGGCACGCAGGAAACGACTGTTCGATCTCGATGCGCCGCCTGATCCGCGGGACGGCGTACACGGCTGCAAGAGGTGGCCAATCCATTTCAGGATTTGTTACGTGAGACGTCTGCTCGAATTCGTGGGCATGAAGACTGCCCGGTTTCTATTGCTTACGTTTTCGATGTACGGGTATTTCCGGCGGTTTCTGGGCGAACTGCCGAACGTCTATTTCTACAGGCGCCAGATCATCGAACAATGTTACTCCGTTGGCGTGAATTCGCTGTCTCTCGTTATCCTTGTTTCGGCTTTCAGCGGAATGGCAGTATCCACGATGATGGCCTACCAGATGGAGGACTACGTACCTGACTACATGGTCGGCAGCATCGTGGTTCGCTCCGTGCTGCTGGAACTGGCGCCGATCCTCATGGGACTGGTGCTGGCGGGCCAGGTGGGTGCGGGCATCGCGTCCGAAGTGGGCACGATGAAGGTTTCCGAGCAGGTCGATGCGCTGGTTTCACTGGCGGTGGATCCGGTAGGCTACCTCCTGATGCCGCGGGTTCTCGCGGGTATCGTGATGATCCCCGTGCTGGTGGTATTCTCCGCATTCACGTCGATCTACGCGGGCTACGCCATGTCCATCCTGCTGATGGATATCACGGTTGCCGATTTCGTGAAGGGCATGAAACTGGACTGGAGTTCGTACGATCTTGTGGTATGCCTGATCAAGTCCGTGGTTTACGGCGGCATGATCACTTTCTACGGCTCTTATGCCGGATTGTCGGCAACGGGCGGGGCGCAGGGGGTGGGCCGCGCGGCTACGTCGGCGGTGGTGATTTCGGCTGCATCAATCCTGATTCTCGACTACTTCCTGACCAAGACGTTGCTGTATTGATACGGGTTGTATTCTTCAGTGCGGACGTGGGTTCACCCGTCGTTCGTCTTCGATGAATGGGATGAGAAATGGCCGATAACGGCATTGCCATCCGTTTCGAAGCGGTACACAAGCGATTCGATGAACTGAAAGTCCTGAAAGGGATGGATCTGGAAGTCCGATGGGGTGAAGTCACCACCATTCTGGGGCCCAGCGGATGCGGCAAGAGCGTGACGCTGAAACATATTATCGGGATCGAACAGGCCGACCGGGGGCGGGTGACGGTCGTCGGTCACGACATGAGTTCCATCCGGAAGAAGGACCTGAAGGAACTGCGTAAGCGCATCGGCGTTCTCTTTCAGTCGTCGGCTCTGTTCGATTCGATGAACGTAAAGGAGAACGTGGCGTTCGGACTGAGGATGCATACCCCGATGTCAGAAAGCGAAATCGATGAACGGGTCGGCGTATGCCTCGAGGCGGTTCGGCTTTCGGGAGCGGAGCTGACGATGCCCGTCGAACTGTCCGGCGGCATGCGGAAGCGCGCCGCACTGGCCAGGGCAATTGCCATGTCGCCTGATTTCATCCTCTATGACGAGCCGACAACCGGCCTGGATCCGGGAACAGCCGCCGTGGTAGGCGATTACATACTGAAACTTCAGAGTGAGCTGGACGTAACCTCGGTTGTGGTTACCCACGATCTGCCGCTTGCCCGCAGGATTTCAGACAGGCTTGCCCTGCTCTACAACGGAAAAACCGCCATTCAAGGGACGCCCGAGGAGATCGAGAGGAGCGGAAATGATGTTTACGACCTGTTCGTTCAGGGAAAAATCTGAAGCAGGTGACAAATGATCAGTCGAGAAAAGCAGTTGTTTCTTGGGGCGGTCATATTCCTGGCGATCGCAATAGCCGTACTGGGTGCGACGTGGCTGTCGGAAAACTACGCGGGCGCGGCCGGTGGTTATCAACTGCACGTCTTTTTCGAAAGCGTACCCGGGTTGCAGCCTGGCGATCCGGTATTCATCCGGGGGGTATGGGCCGGCAAGGTCCTCGACATTGGACTGACGCACGGATTACCGCTCGTCAGCATCGGCTTCGCTGAATTTCGAAATCTGCCCCGGGACTCGAAGGTATTGTTGCAGGCCGAGGGGTTGCTGGGTGGCAAGATGATCGACGTGCAGGTGGGAACGGAATCCGACCGTGTGTATGCCGACCACGATACACTTCGAGGTTCGTCGGAAGGCGGTATAGAAGAGATGGCGGAACATGCCGGTGTGCTGGCGCAGCGCCTGGAAGCGGTTCTTGCCGACAGGAATCTGGACCATTTCGAAGCCCTGCTCGCGAATATGGACAGTACCGCCGCGCTTTTGAAGCAGGCAGTCGCGGAGAACCGAGTGACCCTCAAGGCTCTGCTGGACACCGCGGCCCTGGCCGCCCGCGACGCACGGGACATTCTCGGCGAGAATCGGCCCGAAGTGCGCCGGGTCGTCGGGAACATGCGGCGTGCGACCGAAAGGCTGGACGGGATGGCGCGAACGTTCGAGACGGCGCTGGAATCCTTCGAGAGGTCGCTGTCGGACCTGAACGAGGTTGGCGGGAAACTGCGCCGCGGCGAAGGTACTCTGGGCCGGCTCGTTCACGACGAAACGCTGTATCTGGATATGCGGCGTACGCTTGCCTCCGTTGACAGTCTTATCGAGGACATCAAAGAAGACCCTAAACGCTATCTGAATGTTGACGTGAGCCTGTTCTGAGCGGAGGTAAGGGGTGCGGGAGGCGATTGCCCGAAACGGTTTCCGGGTGCTGGCATGCCTGTTCGCGGGATTGACCCTGGCGCATGCGGGCGACCTGGAATGGTTACGATGGGCAAGGCAAAGGGATGTGTCCTTTGGCGGCGCCCTGGGCGAAATGCGCACGATCAGGACCATTCCCGCCGCGGCCGACTCGGTCAAACGTCTGGTCTACGGAGACCGGCAGGGCCTGCTGCACGTGCTCGAACTCAGCGAGGGGCGTTCCCGGGAGGTATGGGTCAGCCAATCCCTGAAGTCGTCCGTTGCTCAGGTTTTCGTGGCGGATGTCAATGCGGATGATGTCCTCGAGATCGTCGCGTATTCGCATTGGGGCGACATCGTGATTTACAATTCGGATTCGTACGAGTTGATCTGGCGCAGCAAAGACGACGAGTACGCGACGATCTCGACGATGGCGATCGAGAATCTGGATGGCGACCCGCAACTTGAGTTGATCTTCCTTGGCGAAGCACAGGACGCATCGGGTGAGCGGGACTCGCGGTTGTATGTCTACGACGGCAGGCATCTGGCGGAGGAGAGGCGGGGCGAGCAGACGCTGGTCGGGGAAAGCATCGTCGTCGCGAACCTGGACGAAGACGCGGCGCTTGAAATCGCCATCAATACCGGCGTGGTCATCGATGCAAGGTCCCTCGATTTCGAATGGCACTTCGGCGGATGTGACCGAATGGGATACATGGACGTGAATTACGACGGCACTCCGGATCTGATAGGAGAATACGACAGTTTGCGTCCGGAACGCAACATCAGGGTGATTTCAATCACCTCGGATTTTCGAGGAAACCATGGAACTGAGGGCTCGGGAAGGATTGTGGACTGCGCCTCGTGCCACAAACTCAGGGCGTTCTGCCAGGACTGCCACGAGAGAGAGGGTGTAACAAGCACGGTCGGCCATCAAAACCCGGGCGGACGCATCGACGAGGAGGCCTATCATCTGCGGGAAGCGCCTTACTTTGCGCCGTACGGCAACGTGAACGAGTGTACGAGTTGCCATAAACTCGAACTCCGGGAGGTGTGTCTGGCGTGTCACCAGCGTACCGTTCCCGACGGTGAAGAAGCCATTCGCGCGAACACCGAGATCTATTCGATTCTGACCGAACTCAAGGACCGATAGGCATGAAACGCAACGTCTGGATAGGCGTGCTGTTCTGGATTACGGCGCAGATGCAGGTCCAGGCCGGAAGCGTCGACTGGTATGGTCTTCGCGACAACCGGCACATCCGCTGGGGTGGAAGTATCGATGAATTGCCTCAGATTCGGATCCTACCGCCGGGCGACGAGGAAAACCCGCGGGTTGTTTACGGAGACGGGCAAGGAAGTCTGCACGTAGTAAGATACGTCGACGGGCGCGGTTATGAGGAGTGGAAGAGTGAACCTCTTGGATCCGCCGTTCTGGGCGTCTTCGTGGAGGACGTCGACGCCGACGGGGTATTCGAGATTATCGCCTACACGTTTACGCGCATCGTGCTGTATAGCGCGGAAGACTACAGTTTCATCTGGCAGATCCAGGAGGATATCACCCACATGGTAATTGCAAATGTGGACGATGATCCTCAACTGGAACTCGTCTATCTGGTCAAGAGTCTGGGTCATAGCGAGATGCACATCCATGTGTACGACTGTCTGGAGTTGTTCGAACAGGGTATCAGCGACGTGATACCGAAAGAATCGATTCACGCCCAGAGTATGGTGATCGCGGATTTCGACGATGACTACGGCCTGGAGGTCGTATTGAATACGGGTGTGGTCGTCGACCTGGAAACACTGATCGTGGAATGGTATTTCGCAGACGGATTCGGAGACCGTCTGGGGTTTCTGGATATCGACGGTGACGGTGTCCTTGAGTTGATTGGCGAGGTTGGAGGACTTCGTCACAGCCGATACCTGCGTATATTCAATGTAGACCTCCAGACGGAGACGTTTCTGGTCCTTCCGAATGACGAAGCGCGGTCACGAGCGGAACGGTGATTGACAACGGATATCCGCATGGATACGGAATCACGTACAAATCAGGCGCGTAGCGTGGACAATCCGGATCGGAGCGGGGGTCGCCGACCGTCCGGTCCGGACTCCGGCAGGTGGTCCGGCGACCGGCCGTTTTTTCGCATGGCGATTCTGTTGTTTCTGGTGGGCTTCCTCTATGTGCTTCATCAGGATCTCTCTCCCTTCCTGATTGGCCTCACGTTGCTGGCCACTCTTGTCATGGTAAGGAAGGGGATAAAGTTCGAAGCCGGCGTGGCGGTTGTGGTGGTCCTGCTGTTCGGCGCCTGGCTGATGGGAGATATGGCAGGGCTGTTGTGGCCGTTTGTGACCTCATTCGTGTTGGCCTACCTGCTGTCGCCGCTGGTGGGGCTAATGGAACGCTGGATGTCGCGCACGATCGCCATCGCCCTGATCGTGGTCGTCATACTGGGGGCATTGTCAGGCATCGGCATCGTGGTCATTCCTCTGGTCACGCAGGAGATTCTCGATTTCAGCCGGCGCATTCCAGTCTATGCGGCAATGCTCAAGCAGTTCTACGATCAGATATTCAACGGGCTGCAGTCGATCGGCGTGAACCTTCCGAGGGGTCAGATACAACAGCTGCTTCTGGAGCGGTTGCCGAAGCTGGGCGAACTCTTCGCCGAACAGATAACCGCGGCCCTGAAGGGGTTGGGCTCCGGGTTGGCAACGCTCCTGGAATTCCTGATGATCCCTTTCATAACCTTTTATATGATCAAGGATTACGACCGCATTGTCAGGACCGTCGCACGGGTCCTTCCGCGGCGGCACGCAGCGTCCATCGGAGAATTCCTGGTGCGGGTGGACGAGATCCTGGGGCAATACCTTCGCGGGCAGATGCTGGTCTGCAGCTTTATTGCGGTGTTCACCGCCACCGGCCTCATGCTGTTCGGGATCCGATATGCGGTCCTGCTGGGACTGATGGCCGGGCTCTTCAACCTGATTCCATACATAGGAATCGCGGTCGCATCCAGCGTCGCGTGCCTGGTCGCGCTACTGGATACGGACCCGGCCGGCAGCCTGTTCAAGGTCATTGGCGTGTTCGTCGTCGTTCAAAGCATCGAGGGCAATTTTCTGTCTCCCCGCGTTGTGGGTCAGCGCGTCGGTCTGCACCCGGTCTGGGTCATGTTTGCGCTGGTTGTGGGCGCCCATTTCTGGGGTTTTGTCGGAATGCTCATCGCGATCCCGGGCGCGGCCGTCGTCAATATTCTTTGCAAGGTCATCGCCGAACGTTACTATAACTCTCTGTACTACAAGACCGAATAGGGTGTTTTCGAACGTTGGTGCGAATCGGGTTCGACGCGTCCTCACGCGCAGGCGACTGGGACCAGGAGGTTCTTCACACATTACATTAATCACTTGACGGCGATGGCAAGACCCTTTAGATTCTCGCCGAACGAAATGAGATCGGAGCGTGGCGCAGCCCGGTAGCGCACTATCTTGGGGTGATAGGGGTCGCTGGTTCAAATCCAGTCGCTCCGACCATACAGACAGGGACTTGCGATGTGGATCGTGAGTCCCTGTTTTTCGGGTCGTCGTGCCTGTTTGCACGTACCGGGTTGAGGCATCCAACCGTGGTTCAGGACTTGAATCTGAAAATTGCCTTAGAAGCTGTTTTAAAATTACCGGTGAGTTCCCGAGCGCGAGCGAAAAAGTGGCGGTCAAGGCGGGAAAATCCACCCATATACTAATGTATCGTGGCTGCGCGCCCCTCGCCACGCTTGGGTGGGTTTGACCAACGCCGACGGGCGCTTTTGCAGCCGCGCGAAGACCGCTGGGAATTTT
>JAPPJY010000088.1:0-29933 GCA_028874335.1 Gemmatimonadota bacterium
TTCGCCTATTCGCCTTTCGTAGTTTCGCCTATTCGCCTTTCGTAGTTTCGCCTATTCGCCTTTCGTAGTTTCGTCTATTCGTAGTTTCGTTTATTCGAAATGGCGAGAATACGAGAATACGAGAAAACCATAAGACGAAGGATGTATTCCCGCTCTTTCGTAATTTCGTTTTTCGCCTTTTCGCTTTTCGTCCATTCGTAGTTTCGCGTCTTTTCGTCTTTCGTTCAGGGTTTCTCGAATCTGTCGACGCGCAGGGGTTCGACGTCGATGGAAGGCGTCTGACGCGTGACCACCTGCGAGACCAGTTTACCGGTAACGGGTCCCAGCGAGATCCCGATCATTGCGTGTCCGGCGGCGACGGTAAGGTTTTCGTATGTCGGGCTGCGGCCCAGAAAAGGCAGGCCGTCCGGGGTGCAGGGCCGGAGGCCCCGCCAGGTCTCGATGTGTTTCAGGCGTTTCGGGTCCAGGTCGGGCAGATAGCGCGGGACGGCGTTGAGAATGGCCGCCACCCTTCGTTTATTGATGGAAAGGTCCAGACCCGCCAGTTCCAGTGTGCCTCCGAAGCGGAGCATATCGCCCATGGGCGTAACGGCCACCTTGGCCTCCGAGAGCGAGGCCGGAATCGAGGGGCAGCGGTCCGGCCGTTCGAAGGTGACGCTGTAACCCTTGGCCGGTTGTATGGGCAGTTGCATGCCGAGTTCCGCGGCGACGACCGGCGACCAGGCGCCCCCCGCGAGAACGACTTCGTTCGCGTTGAATTCTCCCCGCGTGGTGACGACCGTACGGATCCGGCTGTCCCGCCGGCGGAAGCCGATCACTTCCGTGGAAGGATGTATCTTGGCGCGTTTGCCGTTTCCGGCAACGTGACGGGCGAGTTCTCTCACGAATTTCGCGGGAACAAGGTGGGCGTCCTGGGGATAGTAGACGGCTCCCGCGGCGTCGTAATTGGCCATGGGATCCAGCCTCCGCAGGCCGCCCGGATCGAGTATCTCTGTCCGGATTCCCTTCTCGGAAAGGATGCCGGCCTCGTCGATTCCGCCCTCAAGTCCCTTTCCGGTCCCGTAGACCATAAGACTGCCTTTTTTCTCAAACCCGAAATCCAGGCCGTCGATTGCGGCGATTTCCGTAAAAAGCGCAACACTCGCAAGATTGAGATCTCTCAGGATCGCCAGCGCCGGCAGCATGCGCGCCCGCGTACAGGCCGCCTGAAATTCCAGCAGCCACCTCGCGAGATCGAGGTCCATACGGGGCTTGATGTAGAACGGGCTTTCAGCATCGAACATCCACCTGAACGCTTTGCCGATTACGCCGGGAGCGGCAAGCGGAATGCTGTGGCTGGGAACGATCAGGCCCTGGTTGCCGTAGGAACTGCCCGCGCAGACGTCGTCTTTGTCAACGAGGACAACGTCCTTCCCCGCTTCCGACAGATAGTGAGCACAGCAGACACCGATGGAGCCGCCGCCAATGATGAGGATGTCGGTATTGTTCGTCATTGGATGAATGCACACATCGCAGTCGGCCGAAGTGACTGCCGGGCGGTTCGGCCGGCTTGGGGCGCCGGGCAGGAGTCAGCCGTGTGGCGCCTTCTGGACTTTGACTCCCAGGACCGCCTCCCAGACCCGCGTCATTGCACCTTTATTCAGGTTCCCCATTCCCTGATTCAATGCCGCCTGAAACGTATCCGCTGCGGCGGCGACCACGGGCAGTTTCATGCCCTCTTCTTCCAGTATCCCGGTGATGGCGTCCATATCCTTGCGTGCGCTCGCCATTGGATATCCGGGCCCGAAATTCCGTTCGAGGACCAGAGGCGCGAACGTGTCGAAGCCGTAACTCTGGCCGCTGCCGTTCATCACGGCTTCGCAGATTTTTTCCGCGTCCAGGCCGACTCTGACGGCAAGCGGGAGCAATTCGGCCATCGCGGCGCAGGAGATGTTGAAAAGGGTATTGTTGACGATCTTGGCGAGCTGCCCGTTACCGGATGCGCCCATATAGTAGATGGATGAACCCATGGCATTCAGAAACGGTTCGACGGCGTGAAAGGCGCCTTTGTCGCCGCCCACCATCAGGGTCAGGGTTCCATCGGCCGCGCGGCTGCTCATCCCGGAACATGGCGCATCCAGAAAGTGAACGCCGAGATCACCGAGAATTCGTGACGCCTCGCGCGTAAAATCTGGATGCGTCGTGCCGCAATCGATGATGATATGCCCGGCCTTCAGTTGAGGCTTAAGCCCTTCGTCTCCCAAAAGCACGGTCTCCACGACACGGGTATCCGGCAGCATCAGAATGATCCGTTCGCAGATACCGCCCACTCGGGTCAGGCTCTCGGCCGTCCGCGCGCCGCAACGGACGATCCGATCCAATGCCTCGCCGTTCGTGTCGTAGGCGAGCAGGGGAAATCCCTCCTTCATCAAATTGCACGCCATTCCGCTTCCCATCGACCCCACGCCGATAAACCCCACTGGCGACGGCGCTACGGATCTGTTCATTCCTGGTCCTGGGTTGGGGTTCCGGGGGTTCCACGGGCGGTTGTCTCAGGCGCCAATGCGCTCGACTTCCAGGTCGTCGAACCAGCTTGTACCACTGCCATCCTGGCGCAGGATGAGGTAGACGGCCCCGCTGTCCGGCGGGGATGGTCCGTGGATCTCCACGCCGACCCGTGTCCAGTCATTGGTGCCCGTGAGTTTGCTGGAACTGATGTAGGGATACTTCTCGGGTTCGTTGAAGACGCCCCAGCGTACGGCCAGAAAGGCGCCGCGTCCCCGGGCGTTTTCGGTCTTGATGTAGACGGTAACGCGAAAGCCGGTAGATTGGGTCCAGCGTTCGGTCCAGGCGCCATCGCTTTCACGATCCATGACCCATTCGGTGGGCCCGTCCGTCAGCTTGTCGATCTTTAGCGAGAAAGAATCGGAGCGCCCGTGATCCTGACACCATTCCGCGCCCTCTCCCTCCGGCAGCCAGGGCCAGGGATCGGTATTGCACGGCGTGGGTCTGTTGAGCTGCAGTCCGTTTGAGAAACTGGTCCTGCGTTCATAAACGGGGAGTTCTTCGAAGCCGTTGTACGAGACCTGGGGAACGGGCTCCGCACGAGCCATCATCCGAGCCGCTTTCGCGTCGGGGCATAGTCTTATGCGAAAGTGCGGGCACAACGGCGCGTAGAGTTCGTCGCGCGTGTAGTGACCCGCGAAATGGATGTCGTATCCCCAGTTACACACGCCAACGGTCGTGCGATCCGCGGTATCGCCGACAAATTCAAAGGCGGGGTTGTTGCCCTCATCGTAGGCCAGCACGAACAGGCCGTCTCGCTTCAGCGAATCCGGGCCCGGGATGCCGGTGGCCATATGGTTGAGCGGCATCTGCCAGACGGCGCCGTCTCCGGTTTCGGCCAGGAGATGGGAGAATCTTTTCTTCCACATCCCCGGAAATTCGACGGTCGGCCCGGGGATGTCATTGTACCAGGGGTCGCAATACTCGAAGGATACGGTCTCTTCCCGGTCCAGTGCCTCCGGACTGTGGATATCCAAACGGGCTTTGAAGTCATAGATATACGTCCCGGCGGCGACGTCGTACGTCAGCGTGAGGACACGGCGCGAGGTGGCGACGCCTCCCGGATCCGCCGTGATTACCGTGAGGACAAGGCAGTCGGTTTCCTGGCCTCTGGCCTGGATGTCGATCAGATCGGTTGTGGCGAGCACGCGGTGTTGGAACACCCAGTACATCTGCACGCCGCAAACAAGCGGGCGGCCTCCCGGGGCCAGTTTCAGGTCTCGCAGGTTGACCGGCTTGGCGTTGCCGTTGAAATAACGGAGGTTCTGTTCGGGCTGTTCGATAAGCTTGTCTTCGAGGCGCGCGATGGGCTCGTCGCGATCGTAAATCCATGTCTCGCCGGCACAGACGCCGCCATGCGTGCGGAACGTAAAGACGCTGTCGTGGGACATGTTTGGCTCCTTGGTGGCGCGACCGACCGACGGGCGATATGATAGGCGGGACGGCCCCTCAAGTCAACCCATATCGGCAGGGCTGCGGGCTGTTACAGTCCGTTGACAAAGTCGCTCTGCAGGCGAGGGCGAGCCATCGTGACCTAAGACAAGGCGCGCGACCGAGTCGACTCTGGGTATTCGGCGAGGGAGCGCAACGCAGTCATTCGGCCACGAGAGCCGGCCGCAGCCCGGATGGGCTTTTTCAACGGGCTGTTAAAGTGCGCACGGTAACAAAACCGTTGATCATCGCCCGGGGCGCGCGTATCTTGTCGCATTATAGAGGATCGAACGGTTTCAACGCGCTGCTGAGGAGGCTCGCTTGGGGCGAGGCGGACAACTGGTGACGCCGGAGCAGGTGAGAAACGCCCGGCATAACGCGACGCGATTCGATTGGGCGGCCGACCGGCGGGATGTCGCCGTCGAGAAAGCGAAGAGATGGGTGCGCCTTGACGACGATGCGCTCTGGGCGCTGGTTACGGGTCAGACGATCGGGCGCAGCACGAATGCGAGCGTTGACAAGGGGTGCCCAAAATGCGGCCAGGGAATCTACCGGCACGGCGGCCGCTTCGAAGTCGATGTGCTGGCGGATCCGTGGAAGATCAGGTGTCCTTCGTGCAACGGACGCTTTCCGACCAATGACTTCGAGGCCTATTACCGGAGCGGGGTCGCGGAAGACGGTCTGTTCGACCCCGAACGCGCTGACCGATCGTTGCTGTACAATACCGAACATCCGGATCCGGCCGATCCCAGGCACGGGTTCGCCGTAGACGATGGGACGGGTTGGACCGACGAGGAGGGCGAATCGTTCAAACTTGTCGGGGTCTATGGTCACTATGGAATCTGGTCGGAGATCAGTTCCGCGTGCAGCGCGTTACGCGAAGCGTTTCTGCTCACGGGAGACCGCATCTACGCCCACAAGGCGGGGGTGTTGCTGGCCCGCATCGCGGACATCTATCCCGATATGGACTGGTCGTTCTGGGCGCGGCAGGGGTTCTTCAACTCCGACGGACTCAGCGGAAGGGGCCGGATCTACGGTCGGATCTGGGAGCCCGGCCTGCTGAAGGCGTTTACCGAGTGCTTCGATCTGGTCCGCGTGGCCTGGAACGACGAAGACGACCTTTTCCGGTTTCTCCAGTCAAAGCAGCGGCGGCACGGCCTGGTCGAGCAGGGCGACGCGAACGCGTTGAGCCGGCATATCGAACGCCACGTCCTGAAGGAAGGGATCGACGCCATCCTCTCCGGTGATATCCACCACAACGAGCCCGGGGACCAGGCCACCATGGCCATGCTGGCGATCGCGCTCGACGACGAGCAGACGGATGACCGGCTGGATTGGATTTTCAGGGAGGGTTTCCTCATCGGCCGCCGGCCGACCGGAGGACACATTCCACTGCTCTTCGCCCGCGAGATCGACCGGGACGGCGTGGGATCGGAGGGCGCTCCGGGATACAGCCTGGGTTGGCTGAGGTGGCCCCTGGGAATGCGGTCGCTCGATATGATCCTCGGGTCACGACCGTCATATACGCGCCACGGGATCCGCGACTTTCCCAGATACCGCCAGATGTATTTGGCGTTCATGCGCGTGACGGCGCTGAATCGTTTTGTCCCTTCCATCGGAGACAGCGGGAGCACCGGAAGCCCCGGACTCGGCGGACAGGACCTGGAGCAATGTCTGTACGGATTCGAACTGTTCGGAGACGACGAGCTGGCGCAGGCCGTGGATCATCTGGCAGGCGGTGATCTGTCCAGGGTACACGGCGCAATCACGGACCCGGACCCGGAGGCGATACGGGTCCGGCTGGCGGAAACGGTCCGCAGGCGTGGTCCGCTCCGGCTGGCATCGGACGTGATGACGGGATACGGTCTGGCGATGCTCCGCGACGGAGAGGGTGAATTCGAAAGGACGATGTGGCTGTATTACGGTCGCAATGGGGGCCACGGACACGCGGACCGCCTCAATCTGGGACTCTACGGTTTCGGACTGGATCTGTTACCGGACCTGGGCTATCCCGAGCACGCCCGGGTGTGGCCCAAGCGGTCGGGCTGGACGAACCATACGGTTTCGCACAATACGGTTCTTGTGAATCGAAGTCCCCAGAAACGCACCTATTCAGGCAAGGTCGGTTTCACGGGATTCGCGGAAAACGTAAAGGCGGTCTCCGTGTCTTCACCCGATGTATATCCGCAGTGCCGTACATACGGGCGATGCAGCGTTCTCGTGCGGGTATCGGATGGGGATTTCTATGTTGTCGATCTGTTCCGCGTATCGGGCGGGCGTTCACACCATTTCATAATCCACGCGGCGGAAGGCGATGTAACGACCGGGGGGATGGTCTTACGGCCGCAGGCTCAAGGGACCTACGCAGGCGAGGACGTCGGATTCGGCGAATTCTACGATGGATCCGTTGTGGATTTGAACGGTTACAGGGGAAGCGGCTTCCAATATCTGTACGATGTAAGGCGCTGCGCTTCGCCCGAGCGCGTCGTATCGGTGGACTGGAGGGTGAAAGATACCTGGAAGGTCAGAGCGGATTCCCGCGCTGCAGGGAAGCCGCTGATGACCGACGTGCATCTGCGGTGGCGTCTGTTCAGCCCGCCGGGTGAAGTGGCGCTGTGCCACGGGGACCCGCCTCAGAACAAGCCGGGAAACCCCAGAAGATTGACCTACGCGGTCGCCGCGCACGAGGGGAACGACAGCTTGGATTCCTCGTTCCTGAGTCTGATCGAAGCCTACGACGGCGTTCCCGTGGTCAGCGCTGCGGAGGAAATCGAGGTATCCGGCGCCGCAAGGGCGCTGGAAGTGCATCTGCCGGGCGACCGGGTCGATACGTTGATTTTCGGCGACGGCAATTCTCTCGTGGAGGTGGATGGACGGATCATGTTCGACGGGAGTCTGGGCGTGTATTCGGAGGTGAACGGGTCCGCGCGTTGGGCCGTGCTGACGGGTGGCACGGTGCTCGGCACCCGTGAACGGTCCATCCGGAAGCCGTCGGGCGTGTGGAGGGGCAGGGTCGAAGCGTGCGAGCCGGGCCGGATCTGGACGCTCGAAGAGCCGCCCGCGGATCCCCTCGACGGCGGGTACATATCCATCGAGAACGATAACGAACGCGATGCGACCTACCGGATTCGCGAGGTCCGCCGGGATGGAGACCGAACGATGATCAACGTGGGTAACGTGGATTTCGTGAGGGGAATGGTGGACGACCTGGACTATTCGAAGGGATTCCTTTACGATTTTGAAGCGGGCCAACCGTTTCGCGTGGTTCGGACGTTCGAAGCCCGTTGGTAAGTAGCTGTCTATAAATCTCAGGAGAACGACGGTATGGCCGAATGGCGCGACGATGCCGGACTCTTCGAGTTGATGCGGCGTGAACTGTTCACCGCCGTGGTCGGCGACGTGATGGACGAGGTGGGTCTGGTCAGGCAGTTCCTGCCGCCGGAGGTTCAGCCCCTCCGTGACGATATGGTCGTGGCAGGCCGTGCAATGCCGGTCCTGGAGGCCGATTGGACCGAAAGGGACGACGGTTCCAGGGACGACGAAGGGCCGTTCGGCCTGATGTTCGAAGCGCTCGATGATCTGGGTCCGAACGAAGTTTACATTTGCACGGGCGGATCGCCAACCTACGCGCTCTGGGGCGAACTGTTGAGTACGCGAGCGATGAAACTGGGCGCGGCGGGCGCCGTTCTGGACGGATTCAGCCGTGACACGCGGGGCATTCTGCATCTGAACTTTCCCACGTTCTGCGCCGGCCGGTACGCTCAGGACCAGCGGGTGCGTGGTCGCGTGGTGGACTATCGTTGTACGCTGACGCTTTCAAACGGCGCCGGTGTGTCACCGGGGGATATCGTGTTCGGCGACCTGGACGGCGTGGTGATCGTCCCCGCCGCCGCCGAGACAGACGTCATTGACCGGGCGCTGGACAAGGTAAGGGGCGAAAATCGCGTTCGCGAGGCCATCGAACGAGGGATGTCCGCGAGTGAAGCGTTTGAACGGTTCGGTATCATGTAGGCTCAGGGCCTCTTCTGGGGAGGAATATGGCGTGAACGTCGTTCCCGTGGAATTCAAACGGGTGATGCCGGAGGACATGCGGAAATTCATGTCCGAGATGTATTGCCGGGTGGGGATGTCCGCGGACCGGGCGCGGCTGATGGCCGAACTCCTCGTGGACACCGATATACGCGGCGTGTTCAGCCACGGGACGCGGCAGTCGGCTCGCTACCTTCGTCTCCTGCGCGACGGAGAACTGAATCCGAACCCGGAAAGTTCCATTGTGCATCAGACCCCGGCGACGGGCACGATCGACGGCGACGGGGGCCTGGGTCATTTTGCTTCCTGGCGGGCGGCGCACCTCGCCGTGGAAAAGGCCGCGGCCGTCGGACTGGCGGCTGTGGCCACGCGCAACCATTTCCATTTCGGCGCTGCCGGCAAGTACTCCCGGGTCATTTCAGGCGCGGGCATGGCCGGCTTTGTCGTGTCGTCGCATGTCCGGCAACTGTCGCCCGATCAGGGAATCATGTCGGCCAACGGCGCGTCGCCGATGAGTTTTGCGGTTCCGTCCGGCCGGGAGCATCCGCTGGTCCTGGATATGTCGACGGCGCTGGCGCTTTCCGGAAACGCGGATTTCGAGACGATATTCCAACGCATGCCAGCGACGTTTTTCAAGAGTCTCGGTCTGGGCGCCGTCTGTCACGCCCTGGGAGGTTTGCTGGCGGGAATTCAGACGTTTGACGAGCAGGGAGCGTCGTGGCCGGCGGTGAACCAGGGATCTTTCCTCCTGGCCGTGGATATCGCCGCTTTTGCGCCGCGGGAAGCGTTTCAGCGGCAGATGGATGACTTTATATCTGACGTGCGTGGGATTCAACCGTTTCCGGGCGAGGACCGTGCCCTGCTTCCGGGGGCCCTGGAATGGGAACGGGAGCAAAGCTGGGCTTCACAAGGTATACCTGTCGGTCCGGATCACCGGAGGGATCTGGCAGCAATCGCGTCGGAAATGGGTGTGGAGACGCCGTTTTAACGTTGATTCGTCGTTTTTCGGAGACGTTAAATCGTATATGTGCAAGCTTATAAAGGCGACTAAACTGCGGATTACCGGGATACATCAGGTCACTGGACGTGAACGGAATTATCATCCTTATGTACGACCTCAATACCCCGGTTCGCACCGGTCCCTTCTGTGTTTTTTGTGCTTTTTGTGGCCGATTTGATTGTTGTCTATTTTGGAGGTTAAGTTAATCCGCGCGATCAGGACAGGGCCGAAACCGGGATTCTGCGCGCGGGATCTCCCGGTGCTCCCGGAGCATCCGGTTGCAGCATTTCGGAAACCGGGCCGACGTGACCCCGAACGGACGGTGGCCGGAGCCAGGGCCGGAACGGGGCAGGAGGAACCATGAAAGTTAAGTTCGCACAATACGGTATGCTGCACTCTCACGCCGCGGGCAAGGCGGAGGTACTGAAGGCCAACCCGGACGTACATTTCTGTGGCGTTTTCGAGCCGGATCCCGAAGTGCGCGCTTCACGCGGCGCAATGGAAGCGTACAGAGGCGTCAATTGGTACGACACCAGTGAGGAGATGCTCGGGGACGACTCGATTGCGGCAATTGCGGTGGAAGGCGCGATCGCCCAGAATCTGGGGTTCGCCCGTGAGGCGCTGGAGCGGGGCAAACACGTCTGGCTGGACAAGCCGGCGGGGGACGATTGGGAGGACTTTCAGGCTCTGGTCGCCCTGGCCAGGAAAAAGGGACTGCTGCTCCAGCTGGGGTACATGTTCAGGTACAACGCAGGGTTTCAGTTTATCATGGACTGCGTGAAATCCGGCACGCTCGGGGACGTTTTCTCCGTCCGGGGGCGGATGTCCACGCTGGTCGGCGACGACAGGCGTGAGGGTCTGGCCGTACACAAAGGCGGCATTCTGTTTGAGTTGTTGTGTCATCTGATGGACATCGTGGTGGCCGTGCTGGGACGACCTGAAAGGGTGACGTCATTCCTGAGAAACGAACGTGGGACCGTGCCCGCTTTCAGGGACAATACCGCGGCTGTCTTCGAATACGAAAACGCGATGGCGATTGTCGAGTCATCCGCGCTCGAAGTGTCCGCCTTTCCTTCGCGACGGTTCGAAGTGTACGGTTCGCGTGGGAGCGTCGTCATGGAGCCGCTCGAGCCCGACCCGGTGGTGCGCCTCTGTCTGGACGAGGATCGCGACGGTTTCAACGAGGGATGGCAGGAAGTGCCCGTCGAGAACGAACCGAGGTACGTCGGCAGTCTCCGCTCAATGGTCGCCGAGATCCGGGGCCGGAGACCGACCGTCCGGTCACTCGATCATGAACTGATCGTGCAGGAAACGGTGCTCCGGGCCGCGGGTGTTTTGTAGGTCCTGATTCACGGTTGTTCAGTTGCGGGACAGGGAAAATCCGACCAAGGAGGGAGCTATGGGTCTGTTGAGGCATCTCGCGCTGCGCTGCGCCGATATGGAAGCGTCCAGGCGGTTCTACGAAGACGTGATCGGCTGGCGTTTCATCTCCCGCCGTGCTCACGGCGACGCCCTGGACATGAGCGACGGAACGAACAACATTACGTTGATCCAGCAGCCCGGGGACTCGAACCGACCGCGCCTCGAAGAGGGAAACGAGTACATCCACTTCGGCGTGGTCGTGGACGACCTGGATGCGACGTGGTCTCGCGTTTTGGACTGGGGAGCGGAGGTCGTACGGGAAAACGTGAAAGAGCGCAACCCTGTCGATCCGGACGTGCGCCCGCCGGTCTCGTTCAAGGTCCTGGACCCCGATGGAAATATCGTAGACGTCACCTGCGACAGGAGCGAGTGGGTCGGGGCCCGCATGGATTAGGATTCTGCGCCGCAAGGCCGGGTACGGAGGATCGAAGCGGCGGATTTCGTCCCATATATCGTGACGGACGATTCGTTCTTAACCGCGATCTGTTACGACCGGACGGTCATTTGACGGAAGGAAGGAACTCGCGCATGATCCTGATTACCGGTGCGCCCGGTTGGCTGGGCACCCGTCTGGTCGATACGATCGTCAATGGCAGTACCGGTATGCCGTGGCTTACGGAACCGTATGCTGATCGCCGCATACGGTGTTTTGTGTTGAACGGCGTGAACCCGGAGGAGTTGCGCGGCTTTTCGCCGAAGGTAAGCGTGGTGGCGGGCGACGTGCGCGACAAAGCGTCCCTGGTGCAGTTGTTTAAAGATGCCGAAGGCGCGACGCTTTTTCACCTGATTGGCGTCATTCATCCCAGGCGGGTCAGGGACTTCTACGACGTGAATACGGGCGGCGCACGCAACATCGTCGACTGCGCCGTGGAGCACGGTGTTGAGCGGCTGGTGATGATTTCGTCCAACAGTCCGGCGGGTCATCACAGCGGAAACGAGCGCCTGTTTGACGAGGATTCGCCGAATCGGCCATATATGAGTTACGGCAAATCGAAAATGCTGGCGGAAGATTACGTCAATGCGGCGCACGCGTCGGGTAAACTCGAAACCACGATTCTTCGTCCCTGCTGGTTTTACGGTCCCGGTCAACCGCCGCGGCAGACTCGCTTTTTCAAGATGATTCAGAATGGGCGCGTGCCCGTCGTTGGCGGGGGTGAGAACAGACGATCCATGACGTACATAGACAACCTCTGTCAGGCCATCCTGCTTGCCGGTCATATCGAGAAAGCGCGTGGACAGACCTACTGGATCGCAGATCGGAAACCCTACACGATGAACGAAACGGTGGACACCATCGAGAGACTCCTGGAGCATGAATTCGGCCTGCCGGTCGCGCACAGAAGGTTGAGAATGCCGGGAATTGCCAGTGAATTCGCCGTGGCCTGCGACTGGATCATCCAGCGCGCCGGATTGTACTGGCAGGAGGTGCACGTCCTGTCGGAAATGAACAAGACCATCGCGTGTTCCATCGAAAAGGCCGAACGGGAACTGGGCTACTGTCCTCGAATCGGCCTGGAGGAGGGCATGCGGCGGTCCATCAGGTGGTGTATCGACCGGGGATTCCTGCCGTGAAAGAAAGGCCCCTGGTTGTCGTTCCGGAAGGATTGGCCGGGGGCGCCCGCGGAAAGACCCTGCCCGAGCCCAGTTTCGTTTTTCGGCAGGTCCTGGACTATGTCGCGACAATCGCGACGCCGTCTACCGTCGTGTATCTGGCCCCCGCGAATCGGTTTGGCGGCAAAGTCTTCGAACAGGAAGCGGCATACGCCTACCTGAACGCCAGATCGGCCTGCCGGCGGATTCATTGTCCCGTATTCCCGGTTCAGGGGTACGTCGATACGCTCGGCAATGCGCGTTTGCTGCGAAAGTACCTCGACGACCGGAATCGTTGGCCGCCGGGCCCCGTCGACCTGGTCTGCGCCCGCACTCACTCCTACCGCGCGCATTACTGTTTCGCCAGGTCGGGCTACCGGATTGCTCGAGTCCATCGGGTGCCATTCAGGGTCTTCTCCGGCAAGCGCGTTGTCAACCGCCTCTGGTACTATAGGGTCAAACCCGCGCACCTGGTTTATGAGCTATCGGCGTTGGCGCGCGATGCCATTCGCTGCGCAGTGTTCGGTCACGGAAACGGTTAGAAGCTGTTTTAAAATTACCCGTGAGTTCCCGAGCGCGAGCGAAAAAGCGGCGGTCAAGGCGGGAAAATCCGCCCATATTTGTCTATACGGGTGGGTTTGACCAACGCCGACCGGCGCTTTTGCAGCCGTGCGAAGACCGCTGGGAATTTTAAGACAGCTTCTCAGTTCAGCGGTAGAATGGTGAGAAATTTCCGGGACAGGACACGACGATCAGACAGGTCTTTCGCATGGCAATGCACCTGGTAACGGGCGGCTCGGGGTTCCTGGGCAGCCATATCGTCCGGCGGTTGCTCGCGCTGGGTGAGGGGGTAAGGGTACTGGATGTCATCGACTCGCCCGAACGCCCTCGTGGCGCGGAGTTCTTCGCGTGCGATATTCGCGACCGACGCGGCGTGCGGGATGCGATGGCAGGTGTCGAATTTGTCTACCACAACGTCGCCCTGGTTCCGCTGGCCAAGGCAGGAAGAGGATTCTGGAGCGTCAACGTCGGCGGCACGAGGGCTGCGGCCGACGCGGCTCTGGAAGTCGGCGTCAGGCTGTTCGTCCACATGTCTTCTTCGGCCGTCTTCGGCATCCCCGTCTCTTGTCCGATTACCGGCGCCACGCCCGCGGCGCCCGTGGAGAGTTACGGTCGCGCGAAGCTCGCGGCGGAGCAGGAGGTCCGGACGGCAACGCAAAAAGGGTTGCCCAGCCTGATTCTCCGGCCGCGGACCATCCTCGGGCCGGGCAGGCTGGGCATTTTTCAGATTCTGTTCGAATGGATTCGCGACGGCAGGAACATCTACGTCATCGGCAGCGGTGACAATCCCTTACAGTTTGTCCACGTCGACGACCTGGTGACGGCCGCGCTGCTGGGCGCGGAGAACGGGACGCAGGGCGTATTCAATATCGGCGCCGACCGGTTTTCGACGCTGCGCGACGATCTGGGCGCAACCATCAGACACGCCGGCAGCAGGACCCGAATCGTGGGATTGCCGGTCGGACTGACCGTGTCTGTGCTGAAGCTTCTGGACGCTCTGAAGATCTGTCCGCTCGCCCCCTGGCACTACCTGACCTACCACAAGCCATTCTATTTCGACCTCTCGGAGCCGATGAAACAGCTTGGCTGGGAGCCCCGGTACGGTAACGCGGAGATGATGATCCAGGCTTACGATTGGTACATCAGATATGGATCTCAGTCTGACGGTGCAGACGCGAGGTCCATCCACCGGGACCCCGTGAAGCAGGGCGTGCTCCGGCTGCTCAAATGGTTGTCGTGAGGCAACCGATGGCAGCCTCTGCAGTCCGTTGACAAAGTCGCTCTGCAGGCGAGGCCGAGCCATCGTGGCCGAAGACAAGGCGCGCGACCGAGTCGACTCTGGAGATTCGGCGAGGGAGTGCAACGCAGTAATTCGGCCACGAGAGCCGGCCGTAGCCCGGATGGGCTTTTTCAACGGGCTGTTTGAAGAGGTCGAAGACTCGGCACGAGCGCGTAATCAGGGAACTTCGAATGGGACTCGGTCGTTATTCTCGTTAGGCATCCGGAACAGCCTGGGCAGCGGTTACCGTTCTTCGAAGCCCGGCGAAACCGCCGGGCTTTTCTGCGCCTTGACGCGAGAATATATTATTGAAGTGTTTATTATTATTGAATAAGTACAACTCCATTATTGATAAGATACATTCGATAAATCGTAATATTATCTACATAAAGTGTAATAAACCGGGAAACATCCCGATCTTCTGGTGCAGATCCCGCACAGGAGGAGACCCGTTGTTCGTAATGCGCATTCTGATGCTGGCACTTCTGGTCCCGGGCGCAGTCGGGGCCGCAACGCTGAGCGGATTCGTGACGGACCGCACCAGCGGAGAGTCGCTTCCCTACTCAAACGTGGTTCTGCGAGGAGCCGCATCGCCGTTGGGCGCGCTGAGCAACGTGGACGGGTATTTTGCGATCCAGCACATTCCCCCCGGCGAATATACGTTCGTCGTCTCCTATATCGGGTATCGCAGCTTCGTGGATACCCTCCGATTTTCAGGCGCCGAGTTGCGGGAACTGAACGTGCAACTGGTCCCCGAGCCGATTCTGTCACGCGAGATCGTGGTCGAAGGGGACCCTTACGAGGTAGAGCGAAATGTACAGACGGGCTTTGTCACGCTGGAGACGGCGCAGCTGCAGGAACTGCCCGCGGTAGGCGAAACGGATCTTCTGCGCAGCCTTCAGTTGCTGCCCGGCATACAGGCGGCTTCCGATTTCACGAGCGGGTTGTATATCCGCGGCGGCGGACCGGACCAGACGCTCATCCTGCTGGATCAGATCCCGCTGTACAACCCGACCCACGCATTCGGTTTCTTCTCCACGTTCAATCCGGACGCCATTAAGGATATGAGCCTGCACAAGGGCGCCTATCCGGCCCAATACGGAGGTCGGCTCGGTTCGGTTCTGGACGTACGCAACCGCGACGGCAACCGGAAGGGATTCGAGGGATCGGGCGGAATCAGCCTGATTTCCGCCCGGATGACGCTGGAGGGACCCGCGGGCAACGGCTCATGGATGGTCTCCGGCCGGCGGACGTACCTGGAACCGGTTCTTTCCCTGATCAGGGACGAGGATACCGAAGTGCCGTATTATTACTTCTACGATACGAACGCGAAATTCAATCGGGATTTTGGTGACGGCGACAAGCTGATGTTCAGCGGATACTTCGGACGCGACGACCTGGAACTCGACCTGGATGACGGTAGTTTTTTCAATGTAAGGTGGGGCAATACCGCGTTCACGGGTCGATGGACACATGTGTTTTCCCCAGCGGTCTTCGGCAATCTCGTCCTGTCAGGCAGCAAATATGGAAGCAACACGGAAGTGCGCGTGATCGAGACCCCCATTGAATTTTCCAACGGGATCACGGATGTCACGGTCAAGGGGGACCTGGACTTCTTCGCAAGCAGCCGGCATTCCCTGAATTTCGGGTTTATCGGCACGTGGTTCGACTTCGCGTACAAACAGAGTTTCAACCAGGACGATCAATTGGATATCCGCGAAAGGCCCTTCCTTTTTTCGGCGTACGCGCAGGACCTGTGGCAGCCCCGGCCCGAGACGAGCGTGAGACTGGGCGCGCGATCGAACTATTTCACCGAAGGAAACAGGTTTCACGTCGAACCCCGAATCGCGCTGAGCCACGGCATCACGCCCGAGTTGAAACTGAAGTTGGGCGGCGGGTCATACAGACAGTACATCCAGCTGGTGACCACCGAGGTCTTCAGCGGCGGCGACGTCTGGGTGCCTCTCGACGGGACCGTGGAGCCCGGCCGTTCCTGGCAGGGGGTGGCTGGCTTCGAGTGGGAATCGTCGAAGCGGTATCAGCTTTCAGTAGAAGGGTACTATACGGACCTTGCGAATCTTGTGCTTTTCGACAACAACGTTGCCGTCGGATCCGAAGCCGGCACGTCGGAAGACACGTTTGTGAGCGGCGGAACCGGCGTTGCAGCAGGTGTTGAGTTTTTCTTGCAGAGGCGCACCGGGTCGGTCACCGGATGGATCGGATATACACTGGGATGGACTCGTCGCCGTTTTCAGGAGTTGAACCGGGGAAAGCGTTTTCCGCCCAAGTACGACAGGCGGCACGATCTTTCTTTTGTGAGCAACTGGCGGGTGGGCAGGTGGACCCTTGGCGCCAATTTGCTGTATGCGACGGGACAGGCGTTTACGCCGGGGTCGGCGGTCTACAGGCTGCGGCGTCCCACGGAGCCGGAAGCAGGAATCAGAAACTATGCGCTGCCGGCCGACCGGAACAGCGCGCGGCTGCTGCCGTACCACAGGCTGGACCTGAGCGTCAAACGTCAATTCACTCTGTTCGGCGTCGACGCGGAGGCGTACCTTCAGGTGTTCAACGTCTACAGTCGCCGCAACGAATGGTTCATCGAGTTCGAACCGGACGAAATCCATACCGAACCCGAAGTCGTGAAGATGCTGCCGGTCGTGCCGACGCTGGGTATAAATTATGCCTTCTGAAATCGAAACGGGTCTGGTGAAACCATGATATCGCAAAATACGGTCGCGTTGGTATTGACGGCAGCATCCTGCCTCTTGGTCGCGGCCTGCCAGGCCGAACGGACACCCGAATCGTTGTACGGCCCGGACGCGGCGGGCGAACTCGTACTCGACGGACTGTTGATCGTCGGACGGCCGCTGCCCCCGGTATTCGTGACGCAGACGGTGGCCGCGGGCGACAGCGGCAGCCCGAGGCACGCCATGGTGTCGGACGCCATCGTGGAACTTCGGCAGGGTGACCGGGTCTTCCGATATGCGCGGGATCCGGACGCGGGTCCGTTTCAGTATTCGCCCCCGGCCGATCCTCCTGTCGTGGCGCCTGCAACGACGTACGTCATTGAGGTGGCCTCAAAGGGCAGGACGGCGCGGGCGACGACGGTCACGCCCGGGCCGGTCCGCGTGCGGGAGGCCGTTATTCTGGATCAGAGGACCGAAGCGGTGTTGCGAAGGCTGAAGACGTTTGCCGATCTGTCGGACGGGGTCTTTCTTGCGCCGGAAAACAGGGTGGTCTTCAAGGCCGGGTTTCTCGAGGCCAGATTCGATCCGATCGACGTGCCGGGCTATCAGGTCGGCATTGTGAGTCTCGACCGGGGCGCCGACGAGGTCGCACGGGAATTGTCCGAAGACTCACCGGAACGCACGGGAAGTTCGCCGGCGATCGAGTCCACCGAAGGGAGCGTCAGGTTGCCCTGGTTCGCAATCTACTTCACCGGGCGTCACCTGATGCGGATCTATGCGGTGGACAGGAACTGGTTTGACTACGTTCGCTCGGGGCCGGAGGCGCAGGAGGGCTGGTTCGGCGGGCTGGCGGGCGAGAATTTCAGGCGGCCGTTCTTCCACGTGGAGGGCGGGATCGGTCTCTTCGGCTCCGCATCCGTGGATTCTCTTGGCTTCGTTATCGTCGAGGAACCCTGAAACTCGGATACATCAGAAGGGTTACCCTCAGCTTCTCAAACCCGGCGGATCTGCCGCCGGGTTTTTCTTACGGCAGCGGCCGGCCGAATGACTTCGCGAATTCGATGAAGTCGGAGAAGTCGACCACGCTGTCTCCGTTCAGATCGTAGGTTGAATCATCCGTGTTGAACGCCGCGGCGAGGGCGATAAAATCGCCGAAATCGACGCTGCCGTCGCCATTGAAATCGGCCCGGGGGTTGGCGTAGACGACCTCGGGCGGCGGCCGCACTTCCAGAATCTCCAGTGTCTGGTTCGGCTCGATGTCCCTGATTGTCTGGACGATGCCGCTGGGCCATCTGATTCTGATCGAGTCAATGATGGCACTCTTGCCGATGCCGAACGTGGGCCACAGGCTGTTCTGCGAGAAACTGCTGCCGCCGCTGGCCACGTCGCGGATCTGGGTCCTGCCGCCGGCCGTAAGCTGGATTCTGGCGCCGATGGCCGACCGGTTGCTTTCCGTGCCTTCGAGTTTGAGGCGGATCCAGTTGTTGTCGTCGAATTTCTGGGTGAACAATAGCGGATAGCCAGTACGGAAATCCGTTCCTGCATTCGTTACGAAAATGTCCACGTGCCCGTCGCCGTTCACGTCGCCGGTAGCGACGCCCACCGCGATTGTCGGCGTGTTGGTATCGTCGACCGTCTGCATGCCGTAGTGTGCCGTGGAATCGCTGAACGCCCCGGCGCCGTCGTTCATCAGGAGATGGCCAGGGTTGTAATATGCCTCGAGCATGTTGAAATTGCCCACGTAATACAGGTCCAGGTCGCCGTCGTTGTCGAAATCCGTAAAGACCGTGCCCCAGCCGAAGTGTAATTCGGCCAGTGTGTTGTTCTGCGACACTTGCAGTTCTTCCGCGATGTTTCGGAATACACCGCCGTCATTGCGGAAGAACCCGTGCAGATCGTACTCCTGATGTCCCTTCTTGTCCACGAAGGATCCGCCGACGTTGGTGGCGAACAGGTCGAAGTCGCCGTCCAGGTCGTAATCGCCGAACGCAAGTCCCATCCAGCTTCCGGTGATGCCCAGACCGGCATCCCTGGTGACGTCGGTGAACCTCAGATTGCCGTCGTTTCTGTGAAGCCTGATGGGAGACCATTCGCCCGCAAGCGCGATGCCCTGGTCGTTGGCGGTGAAAAGGTCCGGGTCCCCGTCGTCGTCGTAATCACAGAAGCGGACCGACCACGTATACGTCCCCTCGGTGCCGGTTTCGTCGGTGATGTCCCTGAACGTGAGGTCCCCGCTGTTGAGATAGAGTTCGCCTGTGCCGACGATTCTGTTGAACTCTACGCCGTCCTCGCCGCCTGCGCCGCCCACGTAGATATCCACGTATCCGTCGTTGTCCACGTCGGCAAACGCAACGGTCGATGAGAAGTAGCGGGAGACGATTCCTGCGGATTCGGTGATGTCGGAAAACGTCCCGTCGCCGTTGTTCAGAAAGAGAAAGTTCCGGCCGTCAGCGGCAGCGAACAGATCCGCGTCGCCGTCGTTGTCGATATCGGCGCTCGCTACCCCATGGGTCGCTACACGTTCAGCGGTCACACCGGCTTCCCTTGAGACATCCTTAAAATCCCCTGTGCCATCATTCTCAAGAAGATAGTTCCGATACCCATAGCCGTTTGCGACGTAGACGTCCAGATCACCGTCGTTGTCGTAGTCGAACATCGCGGCCCCCGGCAGTCCACACATTCGGCAATAAGGTAGAACCTCATGGGGAAAACTGTAAAGGAAACTGCCGTCTTGCGCCGGAATGGAAGAACACAGCACAACGACTACGTACAGCGAAGACAAACCACGCCTTAACATAGGAAAACCCTTGTGAGAATACCCGGCGTTCTGTTGACCATGAATTACGCAGAAACGAGGAGAATTGTCAAGGAACGTTCGTCCAATCGGCATCTGGAACTACGCCCATCCATGAACGTGGTGGCCTCCGCCGGGAAACCAGATCAGATCGACAATGAAGGAGACCAGAACGCCCGTGGCCCGTCCGACGATGATTCCGAAGAAGAGGGGCAGGAAATAACGGTACAGCTGTACGCCGCCAACCCGCATGACAATGGCTTTGAACAGCCAGACGATGAGGATGGCGGTGATTTCGTGCAGGAGGCTGGTCGTTGTTACTATGAACCCCACGGGGTGCAGCGGCCACCACGGAAGCCGGTAGCGCAGGAGCGTGAACGCCGCCATGAGGATGCCGCCGAACGCAAAAAGCACGAGACGTTCCCAGGAGGCCCGTTCCGGCGATTTGATATTCGCCACAACGGCGTCGTAGAGGCGCGGCGCGTATCTTGCGAACGGATAATCCGTAAAGTTGAATGCGCCGTACTTGTATCCGAGGTAAAGCACCATCCAGATATTCACGGCCAACGCGGTGAGCAGGCCCCCGAGTACGGCCCAGAAAAGCGCGCGGCGGTTGCCTTTCACGCGGTCGATCGCCTTTGCACCCTGGGAGAGCGCCGGCATGAAATACATCCACCGCAGGGCGTGCGACGTGGCCGAGGCGGTAAGGACCCTCGCGGAAATGGTTTCCGTACCCAGGATCTGATAGCCCATATCCAGGGGGCTGGTGGGCAAGCCCAGATACAGGGTGCCGGACTCACACACGAATCTGGCAAGCGCGATGTAGATGATGATCGAGGCCGGAACGGTGATGGCCAGCAACGCCATTTCGATCCCCGCCTGGTGCAGCCATGCGACAATGTAGAGGTTGCCCGCGATGAACCCGATGACGGCCGTGCGGTACGAGAGCATCTCCCGGGAATCGTCCACACCCGGGTCATTGAAGAAGGCTTTGCGGATCACGTCCCGCAGGTGGTGCCGCGCCGCCCAGAATCCCCATGCCACGAAGACGAACAGCGCGCCCAGGCACTGCCACTGGACGAGCGGGTCCCCCCAACCGCCGCCGGACTGGTGCATGCGCCCGAACTGGAAGCCGGTCTTGCGGATCAGCGCGATCTCGGACATCAGCAGGAAGTGGAAGAACCATATCGAGAACAGGATCTCCAGCTTCACGAAATAGCCGAAGCCGATCGTGTACGTATTGATGTGGGTGAGCAGCGGCGGAAAAACCCGGGCGAAATAGAACAGGCCCTTGTTGGGACTCATGCTGATGCGCGGCCATGTGGGCTGGAAGTACGAAATCATGTTCCAGCCGATGATGCCGAAGGCGATCCCGAAGCCGATCCAGAACAGTCGGCCCTTGAAATAGTCCGGCCATTTATTACCGCCCGAAGCGTCGTGGACGTCATCGATCGTTTCCAGAATGGGCGCCAGCAGCGGGTAGTCCAGACGTTCGTGCTCGACCCATTGCTTTCGCAGTATCACCGTGATGCACGCACAAACGGTGAATCCCGCGAGTATGAGCGTGAGCCACCAGAACAGCGGGAGGTACCAGACGTTCCAGGGAATCGCCGCGCCGCCCGGCAGGCCTTCGTAGAGCAGCGTCGTCTGATTGCCGTCGTTGGTTGGAAACAGATAGTCAGGGAGGTGAGGCTGAACATAGTCGATCCAGCCGTTTTCAGGGGTGCTTCGATAGTACGGCACCGCCATCAGGCCAAGCCAGATGCCGGTGAGGCCCCTGGCGGGAATCATTGCGGCGACGAGGCCCATCGCAATGATCGTGAGCATTTCCGAGGGGCCCAGACCCGACGAACCCGGCCTCCTGCGAAGGATCAGGTTGATCGTGAGGACGACAACGAACACGGCGAAAAAGGAAACGGGCAGGTGAGTGATATTGACCGACGACGTATCCGCCGCGGTCCGGGAATAGGCGACCCAGCCGCTGCTGAGAGCCGATACCAGCACGCCCATCCCCACCGCGCGGAGCGTGATCCCCCGGTCCCGGTGGTCCGCCTGCGATGCTATGGAGGGTTCTTGCGGTTTTGGGAGTGCCATCTGGCGGGATTGTCGTTAGATTGAACGGGTGTCCGAAGGACGACGGGTTTGTCTGTGGGGTGCATAAAATATATGGAATATGGGATTTAGTCAAGGAACGCGCTAATGTAGCGCTAGTGTTAGGCCGCCGGCAGTCGATGAACGCCCGCCGGGGGGTCTGCCGGAGCTCGACGGGGTGGGGGAGACATTCCTGCATGCCCGGTTCTGTTAATTTGCAACGGGAATGTTTACAATTGACCCGGTACAGGGTATATTGTTTCCAGTCTCGGATTTGCGACACCCTGGCGACACCTGACGGAGGTCCGGAATGAAGCGACTCTTTTCGTTTCCGTTGATTCTCGCCGTGTTATTTGCGGCCTGCGGCGGGAACGGCGGCGGAGGTACGACAGGTCCAACAAGCGGTCCCGGCGGGGGTTCGGGGACGACCACGGGCGGGTCGTCCGCCACGGGCAGTCGCAGCGAGCACGCGCGCCAACCGCGGGCCGGCGGCAACTTCCTGGACGTGGCTTCGTTTCCGGTTGACGCGATCCAGACTGGCGCCTGCCCTGATTGTATACCCGCTGTGACCGATCCCGATTTCGTCAGCCCCGGCGACGCGGGAGCGGGATATCTGCGGGACAATGATATTGTAATGGGGATTGTGATCAACGGAGAGGCCAGGGCCTATCCACACAATATCGGTTGGCACCACGAAATCATAAACGACACCGCGGGCGATGAGAGCGTGATCGTAACGCTCTGTCCACTGACCGGCACCGGGATGGTATTCAACGGCGTGACGGCGGGCGGCGAGCGGATACACGCGGGCGTGTCCGGCCTGTTGTTCAACAACAACTTGATCATGTACGACCGGCGAGACAGGCAGTCGCTTTATCCACAGATGATTTACAAAGCTGTACTCGGTCCCCGGCAGGGAGAGACACTGGAACTGCTGCCGGTGACCGAGTGCACCTGGGAATACTGGAAACGGATCCATCCCGATACAAAGGTGATCGACGGCAACGGAACCCGGTACAACATCAGCCACTACACTCAGTATCCCTACGTTAACCCGTCCCAGGGAGGGGATTACCGGACGGCAAACGCGTATATTCTGTTTCCGAATATGGATACACCCACGTCAGACCTGTTTGGCGCAAAGGATCTGGCGATGGGGGTACGCTTCGGGGAGATGGTCAAGGCCTATCCCTTCCAGGCCATGCACCGCGAAGACGTCATCAACGACGTTATCGTCGAAGGCCCGAAACAGCATCCCATCCTGGTGGTCTTCTACCGCGACGCCCAGTTGGCCATTCCGTTTTCGCGTGAGATCAGCGTGAACGGCCAGGCGACCACGCTCACGTTCGAGAAGGTGAATTCGACCCTGAGCGCCTATCCATTCATGGTGAGAGACAGCGAGACCGGTACAACTTGGAACCTGAAGGGGGAAGGCGTGGACGGGACGCACGAGGGCAGGCATTTGACTCAATTGCCCTCGCACAACGGGTTCTGGTTCGCCTGGGGCACGTTCTGGCAGAACCTGGGCATTCACTGATCGTCAGCTTGATCGTACACATCAGACCCGGATAGCATAGTAACTGGAGGCTTGAAGAGATGTCTGGCCCGGAAATCGACTTAAGGAGACTGCCCTTACCCGGGTTCCTGCGGGTTCTTGTCCTTGCCGCAATCATATGTGGCGCCGCGTCGGCCCATGCTGACGCGCTGTCGCCCGGGGAGGTCGACGCGGTCTACATCCGCAGCATGAAATCGGACCATCCCGATTCGATCAGACTCGCGATCGGCAAACTGGAGGGCGCACTCGAAGCATATCCCAACCGTGCGCTGCTGAGTGTACGGATCGGTATGCTCTATCTGAAGACGAAGGATACGCAGCGCGCGCGCGCCCGTTTCAGGGACGCTCTGGTCCAGGATTCCACGCTCGTTGCGGCGAGGTACGGACTCGGACGCGTATATCTGGAACTGATGAAAAACCCCAGGCGGGCGTTGAAGAACCTTGAACGCGCCATTCGCATTGACTCCACCTACGCGGACGCCCATCAGCTGATGGGACGCGTGCACTTGAAGATGGGCAGGAAAGAGGAAGTGCTTGCCTCGGCGCGGGCGGCGCTCCGCCATGACCCGGACCATGCGCCGTCGTATATGCTGCTGGCCGACTACTATCTTTCGCAGGGGAACACGCCGGATGCCATCCGGCATTTTCAGGAGTTCCTTTCGCACGAACCTGACGACGAGGAGTCGGCGTTCGACTTCGCGATGCACCTGCTCAAGATCGAGCGGTACGACGAAGTGCTCCAGCTGGCCGCGCTGATGGGCCGGGAGCGCGGGTTGCCCCTGGAGGCCCAGGTATTGGCCGCCTGGGGGGACCACGAAGAGGCCTTCGGGGCGTTCGAAAGGTATATCTCGCTCCTTACCGTAAAGGAACGGTCGGCGTATTACGATATCTCCAATGTCGGCGGACCCGAGGATGTTGCGGCCTACCGGAACACGCCGCCTGCAGAACGGGAGGCGTTCCTGAAGCGTTTCTGGCTGAAGCGCGACCCGTTCCAGACGAGCGGCGGCTCCATGCGGCGCGTGGAGCATTACCGCCGCGTCTGGCGGGCAATGACGCTCTATGGCGAAATCGCCTGGCCTTTCGACGCCCGCGGCCGCGTGTTCGTCAGGTACGGAGAGCCCGACTGGAAGTCCAGCTGGAAGCAAGTCAATGCGCAGGTACCCATCAAGGTACAACGCGTACAGGAAAAACTCGCGTTTCAACTCTACGGTAGACGTGGAATGGACATGACGTTCATCGGCCCGGTGTATCCCATCCGGTCCGACCGTTCAGCCGAAAAAAGGCTCTCCCAGTCGGAGTGGCGGACCAACAGCAAGCCGCTGGGCGGCCCCGAGGAAATCGACGTGGGTCTCACGTTCTACAAACCCGTTACCACGAGCATGGACTACTCGAAGGTGGGTTGGGAGGTCTGGGTCTATGCGGACATCGAGAACGGTCTCGAGGTCGTGTTTACGGACGAGTTGTACAGCGGCATCTACGATTTCGCACCTGAGCCCACGCCGGATGGGTACGATCTGGACGAACTCTCCATGCAACGAATGGGCCCGATGCGCCGCCTGATGACGCGGTTGCCCAACCTGGCGCCCGGCGCCCGGGTGGCGAGAATATCGAAGGATCTGCCGGAGCGGTACGACCTGTCCCATCTGGACCCCATGGAATTCTACTATGAAGCGCTTTCGTTCCGGGGACGCAACGGAGAAGCGGATCTCCAGCTGAATCTGGGACTGCCGTTGGACAACGTCCTGGTGGACGGCGACCGCGACACAACCGTGACTCTGGAGAGGCGCATCGCGTTGATCGAAGACCGGACCGAGGAGGTGCGGAAGACCCGCGACCGGCTGGACCTGCGGATATCGCCGTCATCACGAGGGGCAGGATTGCTGGCCGTGGACCGGGTCGACCTGACCGCGCCGCCGGGCGCCTATCGGCTGGCGCTGCAAATGTCCAGGCTGAATACGAACCGGCTTCAGGCCTATCACCAGGAGGTCGAGGTTCCCGACTACGATTCCGGGGAGTTGCTCCTCAGCGATCTCCAGGTGGCGTACCGGGTCGTCGAGGCCGGCACGGACACCGACCCGAAGTCGGTCCGAGGGCAATGGCAGATCGCCGCGGCGCCGTCCCGGGCATTCCGGTCCGGTGAACCGGTTTACGTCTATTTCGAAATATACAATCTGACGCGAGATTCCTTCGGAAATACACGTTACGAGGTGGGGTACGAAGTGCGCCGCGGGCGTAAGAAACTGAAAACGCTTGCCCGGAAGGGATCGGGCGAAATGGTTTCGGTCAGCTACAGGCAGGTCGGCACGTCGCCGGACGAGTCCGACTACGTCGAGTTGGATCTGCGTAAGGGCAGACCGGGTCGATATCGTGTGAAGATGACGGTGAAGGATCTCGTCAGTGATCGGGAGACGCTTCGCGAGGGTCGTTTTCAGATCCTGGAATAAAAGCAGTGCGTCCACAACGGGCCGATAAAAAAAACTTGACAAATTCATTTGCGCCAACTAAATTTTATCGAATCTGTAAAAAACAGGCGAAGTGCGCCAAATCTGATCACCAGGTGTAATCGGCTATTCATCCAAATGCTCACTTATATTAAATGCCAGTGTTTGGCGACCACCGGGGCGTAATCGCATGATTCATTCATGTTATGGATTGTGCCCCTTTTTGTTAACCGAGCCAGGGAAGAGAGGAGGCAGGCTATCGAGAAGAGAGGAGTACGCTTCGCAAATTCTGTTCGTGGGACGACGTGATGGGCGGAGGGGAGTTTCCGCATCATTCACTCTCAGATGGGGAGGTGAGTAGATGAAAGTTGTGCGTATTGCTTTTCTGGCCGTTTTTGTGCTGTTGGCAGCGGGTCTGTCTGACAGCGCATTGGCCCAGGAAGGCAGATGGGCGGTTGGCGGGATCGCCGATTACAACATCCCGATGCATCGGCTCGGAGAACGCTGGGACGCCACAGGAAAATATGGAGCGACGTTGAGCTACGTAGCCAGCCAGCGAACCGTTATTGAAATCGAGTATAACTACTCGAAGTTCACCAACGGAAAACCGGCATCCGATCTCTGGGAATACCCGATCGACCAGCAGGAATATCCGCACCCGAACGGCAGGTCCGAAATCACGTGGAACAACCTCATCGTGAACGGCCTGCTTTTTGTCGGTGAAGAAAACGCCACGCACGGGTTCAAGGCCAGGGATTACAGGTATTATCTCCTGGTTGGCGGCGGTCTCTATCGCTATTACGCGATCAACAGCAATCTGGTTTATTCCCGCCAGACGAACGATCCCGTAGACCTGGACTTTGTCATGGAAGACCAGGTCGATCAGCGCTATACCATTGGCGCCAACGCAGGCGCCGGTGTCGAGGGTTTCGTCACGCAGAACCTGGCCGTCGACCTGCGCGCGCGATACAACTTTGTAGTGGGTGAATTGCGCAATATGCTCTTCTACGGGCTGGAGAAGGTGCGCCCCATGCACATGGTCGACGTGGGCGCGCAGATCAAGTTTTACTTCTGGCGTTAGTCTAACGCAAGCCGGGGTAACAACTCAACGGAGGAGGTATCACAATGAAGCGTAAGCTTCTGTTTTTCGGAATCGCGGTTGCAGTCGCCGCCGTCAGTCTCGTCGCCGGCGACCTGCAGGCGGGCGTCACCGGCAAGATCAACGGCGTGGTACGCGACCAGGCCGGAGAAGTCCTGCCCGGCGCCAACGTCGTAATCAAGGAACTCAATCTGGGTTCCACGGCCGATGCCGACGGGTATTACGTCATCATCAATATCCCGCCCGGTGTCTATACCCTTTCAGCGTCCCTCATCGGATACGAAACCGTATCGCAGACGGGCGTGGACGTGACGACGGACCACACCACCACCATTAATTATAACTTGAAAGAGACCGCCCTCGAACTGGGCGAGTTGGTGGTAACGGCCGGCCGTCCGCTGGTGGAGCCCGACAAGACCACCAGCAAATACACGGTGACGCTCGAAGAGACCGAGCGGAACCTGGCGGCCGCGCGCAGGACGTCCGAGTTGCTGCAGCTGCAGCCGGGTGTGGCGGTTGACGGGTCCAACCGGATTCGCGGCGCCTACGTCGACGCCGGCTGGTACGCCAGCGACGTGGCGTACGTGGTGGACGGCGTCCGGATGAACCACAACGACGGACGCGGACGCGGCGGGCGCTATCGCCAGGTGAACCGGGGCGCCATTCAGGAATTGTCCGTGCTCACGGGCGTAACCCCCGCCGAATACGGCAATGCCCAGGGCGGCGTGGTCCAGATCATCACCAAGGAAGGCGGCGGCGAGGTGAACGGCTGGGGCGAGTTCCGCTACGAGCCCGCCGGCAAGAAGCACTGGGGCGAGAACGTCTACGACTCCCCGCATCACCAGGACAAGGTGCAGTGGGACAACCCCATCTGGGCCAATGAAAAATATCCGGACCTTTCGGACAAGATCAACAATCCCGTTTTCGAGGAAATCGCGGGCGAGTTGATTCACGTCCGGACGAACTACACGGAATGGACCGGCTTCGGCGTTGAAGGCAACCTGTCCGGCCCGATCGGAGACAGGGCGTCGTTCGTGGCCACGGCCAAGCACGAACGTTACGCGGCTGTCACGCCGCGCGCCGAACGAATCGGTTTCTACAACGACCGTGGAAGCTTCCAGGACGATCCGGGCAACATCAACGTCTCCGGGAGCATTACCATCAAGCCCACCGCCAATCTCAAGCTGAAAGTCGGCGGAATGTATCTGGGTTGGGACTGGTATTCAAACGGCAATCCGGACCTCTTCGGCGGGCGTCACGGCAGCGGCGGCGGCGCGATGGTGCGCGGCTCCGGGCGCAACCTGTTCCTGCCCGAAAAGTGGTCGGCGGCCGGTCTGCACGACCTCCGGGAAGAACTGCAGTACGCGGTGTTTACGCACACACTGTCTCCCAGGACCTTCTACGAAGTGCGGGTTTCGCATTCCCGTTCGAAGATGGATACCCTTAGTGGAACACATGAAATCACCGGCGAAATCTTCCGTGACCAGGCGGGTTGGTTCAACATCGGCCGGCAGGCCGCCAGATACGGCCAGTACGACCGCCAGCGCATCGGGGCCAAGGTCGACCTGTCGTCCCAGATCACCAAGGGTAACTTCATGAAGGCGGGCGTCGAGTACCAGACCAGCGCCATCACGATGATTCTCCGGTACGACACGACGCCGGCCGCACGGAACCTGCGCGTGATCATGAACGAGGGTCAGATGGGCGAGAAGGTGAAGCCCTTCTTCCTTAACGCCTACCTTCAGGATAAGATGGAGTTCCAGGGGATGATCGTGAACCTGGGCATCCGCCTGGACACGTTCAACCCGAACTCCCGCCAGCTGACCTTCGGCGCGTACCGCGGCAGTTCCATGTTCCGCTATTATACTCGCGCGCGCGATTGGGCGTACCAGGAAGGCTCCCTGTGGGTCACGGACGCGCCCTGGCACGTGAAGTTCAGCCCGCGGATCGGCGTTTCGCATCCGATCACGGAGCGGTCGCAGATGCGGTTCTCCACGGGCGTGTTCCTCCAGTGGGCAGACCTCTGGTATTACTTCGGTGAGGACTACTGGACCTCCGGCGACGCGGGCGAAAGGGACGTGAACGAGAACGGCCGGATCGACGCCACCGAGCGGATGAACAACTTCCGCACCACCTACTCCGGCCAGAACGGGCTGCACCTGTTGCAACCCGCCAAGACGACCGCCTTCGAGGTGGGCGCGGACTGGAACTTCGTGAGCGACTACACGGCCACGTTGACGGCGTACTACAAGAGCGAGGTGGACCATTACACGTCCTATCCCAACGAGACGTGGGTCGGCCCCCGGGACTTCTGGATTCCCTATTCGCGGACCCTGGACAACGGCGCGTACGGCGACACCCGCGGCGTGGAATTGTCCATGCGCAAGTCCTTCTCGCACAACTTCTCGTTCAACGTATCCTACAACTACCAGTGGTCCCAGATCACCACGGGCAAATTGGGTAACGTGATCCGGAACGTGTATATGGATTCGGCGACCACTGTACATCTGGCCACCACCAACGCGTTTACGGACCGCGGCATTACGGTTCCCAATTTCTGGATTTACTGGGACCCGCTTCCGGACGGCAGCGAGGCGCCCCGCCGGCTGACGGGCGACGACCTGGTCAAATTCGCGCAGCAGGGCCAGAGTTATGTCAACGGCTCGCGCGCGAAGGGCGGCCAGTTGGGGACGGGTGTGTGGGACGGCCTCAGGCCGGTCGACAACCCCGCCCTGGGGAACTGCGGTCCGAATTGCTCGGTTCAGATCAATACGGGCAGCTATACCACCCTGTTCTTCCGCCCAAAAAGCGGCGACCGCCGGAACTTCGGCAGTTTCTCGCTGCTGGCGTCCTTCCCGGACGATTTCGAGTTCGGCCACGCCTTTGTGGGGACCGTACTCAAGAATCTGCGGCTGAACGTCACCTCCCGCATCCAGACGGGCGGCATCTTCACCTACGTACCGCCTGCAGGCGGCAACCGGTACTACCGTGACCGAGCGCTGGATTCGCGGACCGATCTGGCGGTTGAGAAAACCTTCAACGTGACCGGCAGGGTGCAGCCCACGCTTTTCGCCGACATCCGCAACGTCTTCAACCAGAAGGACCGGTCCAGCCCCACGAACAGTAGCATGTGGGCGTATATCGGACTCGACGGACCGGCTCCGGACGACAAGAATTACCTGTTGTACGGCGACAGCCGGGATCGCTCGTACGCGCATTCACCGCGTCTTGCCCAGTTCGGGCTGCGCGTTAACTGGTAATGAAGTGGCGGGGGGGGGGGGGGGGGGGGGGTGGGGGGGGGGGGGGGGCGCGGGGGGGGGGGGGGGGTGGGGGGGGTGGGGGCGGGGGGGGGGGGGGGGGGGGGGGTGGGGGGGGTGGTGGGGCGGGGGGGCGGGGGGGGGGGGGGGGGG
>JAPPJY010000088.1:29943-136244 GCA_028874335.1 Gemmatimonadota bacterium
TGTCCGGCCCCCGCGGGTCCCGCTCGTCCGCGCATTCCCCGGTTCTCGCCCTGTGGGGGCTGCGCTTTAATTGTAAATTACGGGGCGCGCCGCAAGCAGTTTCGCTTCCGGCGCGCAGGCTCCGCAGTGCTTTCGAATGGAGGCAGAGAAGGATATGAAACGACTGAATTTCATCGTTAAGGGTCTGGTTCCCGTCGCCTGTCTTACGCTGGCAGCGATTGTTTTTCTGCCGGTGGAGATCGATGCGCAGGCCACTCCCGACAACATCTCCAGCAGGTACAACCTGCGGTCGCTGATCTCGAACAGCTATAACAACATCGGCGGCATGGGCGGGAACCAGGAATGGGGGCGCGGCTACAGGCGCAACGCCTATCCCTGGAACGGCAACGGCCCGGGTTCGTTCGGCGCGGTGCTCTCCCAGTTCACGTCGAATCAGAAGTCCCAGATGTACAACGACTACAAGGTCTCGGGCGGCGAGGGCATCTGGATCCTGAACGCCGACCGCGGCACTGTCACGGTGACGGGACCTCGCGAGAACCTGCAGATCGTGGAACACAACCAGGCTTTCCCCTACGATCCCGTGGGCAATCCCGAGGAGAACTGGGGACAGCCTAATCCGCTGAACCAGCTCGCCGAGATGCCCAACAGCGCGATCTCGCCGGGCGAACAGGGCGCGGGTGGCGCTCTCGCCAATTACTGGCCGGGGGTCACCGCTGACGACGATGGAAGTCTCTACGGCGCCAACTGGGATCCGGTATCGACCCCGCCAGCGCACATCGCCAACTTCAACCTTGGCGCGCACAACCTGGTGGACGTGACCATCCCGGAAGAGACCATCATCGCCCAGTGGATCGACAAACAGAACGGGTTACGGATGCAGCGGCGGGTGTACAGCTGGTCCAACCCGGATTTCGATGACTTCTACATTGTGGATCTCACCTTCACCAACATCGGCGACTTCGACGGTGATGGCGTGGGTGAAGCGCCGGGACCCATCAACAACCTCTATATCGCCTTCAAGAATGTGGCGGCCATGACTGCGATGGGCATCCTGGAGGAGTTCGGATGGAACTTCTACGCGTCCAACGCTCGCGGCATGGACGATACGTTGTGGTATACGGAGTCCGCCGGCTATCCGAATGCGTACTCGCAGAACGGCGCGTTCGTGGGCGAGGATATGCGCGCAGTCATCCGGAGAGACTCCGACAACCCGTTCTCCTCTCACGACGACACGGGCGATCCGTTCTTCAAGGCGATCGTGCCTTCCAATTACAATATTCTGCAGACGGAAGGCCAGCCGAGGGCGCCAAGCACCTATTTCATGGCGCCGCTCGCCTATGCCGACGACGCGGGGAAATTCTCGTTCAACGAAGCCGACCGCGGGAAGTACGTGCAGCCGGGCGAAGACATGCAGCCTCGTTCGTTCCAGTGGTGGCTGGCGCGTTCCACCGGTGACTTCGATGACCCCACGTATACCACGCACACCGCCGCCGAGTTGGCCGGTGTCATAACGGCCACGGGTTTTCAGGCCAATCCCGACGAGGGCGACATTTCCACGCGCAAGGTGTTCCACGACATGACCGTCTACGGGCCCTACAACGTTGGCGTGGATGAGTCCGTCAAGCTCGTGTTTTCCTGGGGTGCGGGCCACCCGTCGCTGCTGGAGCCGATACCGGCGAATGAGCAGGACATCGGACTCATCAAGTGGGACCGGGGACCTGAAACGCCTGAGGCCAAAATCCAGAAGGTCAAGGTCAATGGTGAGAAGGCCGCCCTGGAGAATCTGAAGTTGGCCCACTGGGTGTACGACAACAACTACCAGGTACCCGCGTCGCCCACCGAGGCGTACATTTCGGCCGACAATCTCACCTCTTCCACCAAAGCCAAGCAGTTGATCCGGTGGGGCAGGGAGTCCGAGTCCGCGGTTAACCCGTACACGGGCGAACAGGATATCCTCGGCGTCCGCTTGTACAAGTCGGAGTGGTTCTCCTGGGGTCCCTGGGAGCTGTACGGGATCATCGAGAACGGTTCCAGCGGGTCTTCCACCAATCCTGCGGGACTGCCCCGGGGCGAATGGGGCATCAACGCCGACGGCGTCTATGAGTACGAAGACCTGGAGACCACGGCCGGCTTTTCCTACTTCTACTCCGCCCGCCCGTATGCCAGGGGCGTGGACTCCTACACCTGGAACAGCGGGATGACGATCGACGACATCCCCAGTGAGCGCGTGCAGGCCAATATCAAGAGAGGGTATGAAAGCGGTTGGGGTCCGTCCACGGCCAGGACTTACGACGGCGACAACCGCAAGCCGTTCCAGGCCCTGCTTTCAGGCCTCCCGGACGAGGTGCTCATCGTGCCGAACCCGTATTACGTGGACGGCGTGCACCAGTATCCCAACTCCCGTAACCTTCGCATTGTTGGCTTGACATCGGACGCGATCATTCACATCTACTCGGCGTCCGGCGACCGCGTGGAAACCACGGACCGGACCCCGCTCACCAAGGGTGAGACCGAGTTCCGTCAGATCTCGTTCAATATCGCCGGCGAAGTGCAGACCGGTCTGTACTATTTCGTTGTCGTATCCGGCGGAGAGACCCGAAAAGGCAGCTTCGTGCTGATCAAGTAGCGGGCTCAAACTAGGAGGAAATGACGTGAAAAGAAGCATGCTAATCATTGCGTCGGTCTTGGCCCTGCTGCTTGCCGCTTCACCGGCTCTGGCCGTGAAGTGGGGCGGGGTGACCGGTGAGTACGGTGTCAAGAAAGTCAATATCTCCGGGATGCAGTTCCTGAAGATCGGCCAGGGCGCTCGCGCCGTGGGTATGGGCGATGCGTTTACCGCGGTAGCCGACGATATCAACGCGATTTTCTGGAACGGCGCCGGACTGGTACATGTGGAACGCGTGGCCTATCAGGCGAACTGGACGCGCTTCCTGCTCGACACCCAGCTCTACTCGGCCACGGCCGTCTGGAACACGCGTTCGGCCAGGGGCGAGGTGCTGGGGATTTCGGTGATTTCGCACAACCCGAAGCCCTCGAAGGAAACCACGATCTATCAGCCCAACGGAACCGGGCAGGACGTGGTCGTGCACAATATCTCCGTCGGCCTGCTGTATGCGATCAAGTTCACCGACAAGTTCTCGTTCAGCGCCAAGGCGAACTACGTCCAGGAGAAGCTCTACACGGTTAAGACCACGGGCTTCACGGTGGACGTGGGCAGTTTCTTCTACACGGGCTTCAGAAGCCTGCGTATCGCGATGGCGTTCAAGAATTTCGGGCCTGACCGCAAGTCGGGCGACCGGGCGTATCTGCTGCCGCTCGTCTACAATATCGGCGTGGCTGCCGAGGTCTACGGCGAAAAGGGCGATCCGTCCTACCTCACCGCATCCGTGGAGAGCGCGTTCTTCGTGGACTTCGAGCAGCGCTGGCATTTCGGCGCCGAGTTGTGGCTGCAGAATGCGCTCGCGTTGCGCGCCGGTTGGAAATGGAACTACGACCTCGAGAGCATCGCCGTGGGCGCCGGCCTGAAGCAGACGTTCGGTGGACGCACGATCACGGCGGACGTGGCCGTTTCGCTATTGCAGAAGAACGACGGTGTCGTTATGTTCGATCCGCCGATTCGCGTTTCCGTCGGTGGCACGTTCTAGCGGCGCTTTTCCAAAGCGTTGGAGCCGATTCAATTCTGATGTAATCCTGCGCTTTGTCGGGGAATGAACCGACGGGCGGCGACCGGGACTCTGACCCGGACGCCGCCCGTTCTTTATTCATCTTGCACGATGCTATGGAGATACCAGCCCGACAACCCTCTTTGCCCTGACACCTCACCTATGCAATCTCATCACTTGTCGTTAACTCCCGGAAACGCTTCCTGACGTTATAGGGGCGCCCCTTGTGGGTGCCCGGTCCACGGAGGTATTGAACACACCCAGACATGGTGAAACGTAAATCCCTCAAGCGCAAGGCGCCCGCGGTTACGGCCCGGGGTCCGGATGTAAAGTACGCGTGGGCGTGGCCCGTTCTGGTGGGCGTCGCGGCGTTTGTGGTCTACGTCAACGCGCTGGCCAACGGGCTGGTTTACGACGACCAGTTTCTGATCGTACGAAGCTGGATCGTGGAGCGGCTGGATTTCAGAAGCGTTTTCACCACCCACTACTGGGCGGGTTATCCCGGTAACGAAACCGGGCAATACCGGCCCCTGACGGTGCTGACGTTTCTGCTGGACGCGCTTGGAGGCATAAGCCCGTTTCGGTTTCATCTGACCAACGTGCTTCTTCACGTAAGTTGCAGCCTGCTGGCGTGGCTGCTGTGCAGGCGCGCGGGCCTGAGCCGTTTTGCGGCGGGCTTTGCCGGCCTGTTGTTTGCCGTACATCCGATTCATTCGGAAGTTGCGGCAGGTGTGACGTTCGGCCGGTCCGACCTGCTCGCCGGCGGCTTTCTTCTCGCGGGTATGTTGTTATACATGCAAAGTTCGGGTTCCCGCACGGCCTATCTGATGGCGCTCGTTGCTTTCTTCTGTGGATTGCTCAGCAAGGAGAGTGCGCTCGCGTTGTTGGGCCTGGTGGTCATCTATGACTTTTCGGTTGGGATGGAGGGCGTGAAGGGCGAGAATGCATCGGACGGCGATGGTGCAAGGAGAGGACCGGCGCCGGCGGGGGAACCGGGAAAGAAGAAAGTTTTCAACCGCATTCTGTCGGTCTGTCGGTCAAGATGGCCGTGGTGGCTCGGATTCGCGGGCGTATTCGGGATCTGTCTGGTCGTGCGCGGCGCGGCGGCAGGACTTGGCTTCTCACCCGGCGGGATGACGGAACTGGTGAATCCGCTGTATGGCGCTTCGTTCGACACGCGCATTCTGACCGCAGGGAGAATATTCTTGCATTACGTGATGCTTCTCATATTTCCGTGGCGGCTTTCCGTGGACTACTCGTACAATGCGATTCCGGTTGCCGAGTCACTCCTGGAGCCGGACGTGGTTGCGGGACTGGTGTTGGGTCTCGCGGGACTATGGTTCTGGGTGCGATCGCTGGGAAAGTGGCCGCGGCTGTTTTTCTGTGGAGCGCTTTTCTGGATACCCTATTGGGGGGTGTCGCAGACCGTCGTGCTGCTGAACTCGATGGTTCAGGAGCGGTTTCTGTATATCCCCGCACTCGGTGTATTCGCGATTGCGGCGATCGGCGCGGAGCGGCTGTTCAGGAGGTTTGGATTCGGCGTTGTTATCGCGGCGGGTGTCGTATGCATTGGATATGCCGCGCGTACGGCGGTGCGAAACGAAGATTGGAAGGATGAATTCAGTCTGTTCTCCAGTGCCGCCAGTGCATATCCGGAAAGCGCCAAGATGCACCAGGCAGTGGGCCAGGCGCTTGCCGAACGCGGACGGATGGATCGCGCCATTCTTGCCTTTCAACGGGCACTGTCCGTCAGGGAAGAGGCCATGACTTACAACAACCTGGGTAATGCGTACGGCGTGAAGGGTTCCTTTGAACAGGCGGTAGCGGCATACCGGAAAGCGGTGGACCTGAATCCTCAATACGCGGAGGCCTGGATGAATCTGGGCGTGACTGCCATGCGGGCGGGTGAACCGGCGGTCGCCGCCGAAGGATTCGGACACGCAGCGGTTCTGCTGCCAAAGAAAGCGGAAGCCCACTTCAATCTCGGCGCAGCCCTGGAGAAGGCGGGCAGGCCGGAGGAGGCTTTGCAGGCATATCGAAGGTCTGCGGCGCTGGGCGACGCAAGGGCGTTGTTCAACGTGGGCGCGGCGCTTCAAAACCTGGGCAGGTCCGAGGATGCGATCGATGCCTACGGCGCGTTTCTGACCCAATGGCGGGGCGATCCGAGGGCTTCATCCGAAGCCCGTCGTCGCATTCGGTTGCTGACGGAATGAAGGCGAATCACCGCATCAGGAACAGAATCGGCTTTGATTTTTCGTCCAATTTACTTATTCTATAGTGATATCCAGTCAAACGTGTCCAAGACCGGTAACCGGCCTGGACAGTATTGATTGTCGTGTGTTTTCAGGTTATTGGCCGGTTTTCGCGGTTGTCGTTCTTTGTCTTTTTGTGCCCTTTGTGGCGATTGATCTCAAGCAGCCCCAACTCCTTTTACATCGGGGAGGAGCCGGTCGTGCCGGGCTCAGGAAAGACACAATTCGGTCCAATTGCATTGCGTGTATTCACCGCCTGCTGGTTCTCGGCCGGCATCGCGTTGCCGGTTCAGGCGGAGTCCTCAAACCGGCGGGTCTGGACGGCTTCCTACGAAAACGGGCAGGCGGCTCTGACCGAAGTCTGGTCCTCGGATGCGGCCGGAAAACAACGCAAACTGGGCGCCTTTCCGGGTCCGCCAGGACAATTGGGCTGGACCGCGGACGGACGGCGGCTGTTCTATAGGGACCGCCCGTTGCGGGATTATCGTCTCTCCGGGCTGGGTCAGGCGGCAGTGCCGATGGTGGAGAGCCAGGTCTGGGAGGTGATGGTCAACGGCACGGTCGTCCGGCGTCCGGGAGAAGTCGAACTCGGACACCTGGACGTGGCGTGGGAATCCGCGCAGAACGGGGGGCCTCGAAACGGGCCTAACCGCTCCCTCTCGGGCGTTGAGAAGGCGATGATGACCGTGAAACTGGCCTACGGGTCCCTGCATCAGTGGGACTTTCGTCAGGCGCAGCGTCTCTATCGCGATGCCGCCCAGCAATTCGAGGCGCTTGGGCGGGACCAGCTTCTTTATTCAAAGCCCGCAATGGCGTATGCAAAAATGTTGGCCGTCAGGTCGCGAATGGCGGCGTCTCAGGGCGCCCGATGGGTTGGAAGGGAAAATCTCTCCGCGATCGGTGAGATGATTCGTGAGTACCGGCGACTCCACAACGGCAATTCGCCTGTCAATCTGCAGGTCCTGATGGCTTCTGCTCGCGCGGGCGGATTGGATGACGCCGAGGAACGAATCCTCAAACAGGTGTTCAGGTCTCCTGAAGATCGGAAGAAACGCACGGTCAGCTATTTCTATAGATCCGTCGCTGCCGACGGTGAGGCCATGGTGATCAGTCCCTATCACCATGGGCGGTTGTTGGAACTGGTGCGAAACGGGGACGGTTTCGACGTGGTGGACAGGGCCGCTGGAACAGCGCAGGTCGATTCGTTACTGGACGTGGGCAGCCGGGTGCTGGAAACGGCCCCGGCAGCGTCCGTGCCGGTGCTGCAGGTGGTCACGCTGATGGCGCCGAGATCCGCGCGGGGGCATTCCCGGTTGGGTTACGCCTATCTCAAGTCCAGGAATCCGGATGCCGCGCTGCTTTCCTTCGAACGTGCGGTTCGGCTGGACCACAGGCTGTCCGAAGCCTACAACGGGCTTGGTCTGGTTTACGAAAAACGGCCGAAGGCCCGGTACGACGCGATCCGATTCTATACGAAGGCGCTCCAGTACAACCGTGACTACCTGGAAGCTCGTTTCAATATCGCCAGGCTTCGCCGCACTCTTCGGGAGCACGACGCGAAATACGACATTGAGAAAGTGATTGACATAGATCCAACGTATGCGCCCGCCTATCTGCTGTTGGGAGAATGGTACGAGGTCCACGAGGAGGACTTCGAACGGGCCGCGCTACTCTACGCGCGGTACATGACGCTGAAACCGGACGATCCCGAGGGGCGGAAGCGCCTCGCCGCGGTGTATCTGCGGTCCCGGAATTACGATCGGATCGTGAACCTGCTCACTGATTATGTCCGTGAAAACCCGGATGAGACCGGCGTTATGGCCGTGCTTGCCCAGGCCTGCGTGCAGTTGGGACGGCTCGAGTGGGCGGACCGGTATTTCAGTGAGTACCTGCAGGCGGCCACGCCATACGAGCAGGCGTTGTACCGCGATCCGGTCCTGCTGATGTCCGGTGAGGAACGCGAGGCGTACGAACAGGTCCAGGGATCGGACCGTGTCGAACTCGTCAAGCGGTTCTGGACAGCGCACGATCCGGACCTGACCACGTCCATTAACGAGCGGTTGCTGGAACACTACCGGCGGGTATGGTACGCACTCGGCGCCTATTCGCGGGGCAAGCAGCCCTGGGACCGGCGGGGCGAAGTGTATATCCGGTTCGGCGAACCCGACTATCGGTCGACCTCCGATATGAAGAATTACAACCAGAGCCTGAAGGTGCAGCGGGTCCGGGAACGCATTGCACGGCAGATGTACGGGCAGGCTGCCCTGCAGATGACGTTCATGGGCGGGCCCGTGTACGCGGTGCGCAGCCTGAAGGCCAATCTCAGCGGTGGCGCGAACCTGGGCGATGGATTCGCCGCCGACCGGCAGGGCGTGGATCTCAGCATCGCTGCCCGCAATACCGAGGCCTCGAGGGTCGTAGCCGGGAACCAGGCCCAGCGCACGGGGATCACCTTTGATTCGGGGATTACGGCGGACAATGAGGTCTCGGATGCGTCTCTGGAGCTACTCCGGTTTGAAGACGTTCAGATGAACCAGGGCGTACTATCTGTGGGCGACACCCCCAACGACTTTGCATTCAAAGCCGTATCCTCTCAGGACGACGCCTCCATGGTGCCCTGGGAAGTCTGGGTTTACACCGACGTGAACGGGGGCATCGAAATCACCTTTACCGACGAGCACATGCGCGGCGAGTTCGAATATGCGCCTCCGCCGATGGACGTGCGCATACCCATGCAGCAGCTTGCACGGTTCAACCAGTTCAATCCGCGGTCCGTGGCCAAACAGGCGGCCCTGGTAACGCCGGACTACTACAAGCCGCCAGAGAACAAATTGCCGCTGGAGTTCTATTACGATCTGGCCAACTTCCGGGAGGACGAACGGAGCGCAGACTCCGTTCTGGAGGTCTATTTAGGCGCACCTTACAAACTGGGAAAGTATTCGCCGGACGACGACGAGACCGAGATGTTTCTTGAACGTTCCGTGGCACTCAACAACCCCCGCACGGGCGCGGTCTATCGCAGGCAGGGCAACCTGGTATTCCGTGGGGGCGGCGACCTTACCAAGATGCGCGGCGGCTTCGTTCCCGATCTGGTGGGTCTGGACGTCCCGCCAGGCACGTACAGGATGGAGGTGCAGGTCAAGGACAGGTTGTCGGGACGACAGGGTAGGTACCGCCAGGAAGTTGTAGTCGACAACTACGACAGGGAATTCCTGCAGTTGAGTGAGTTGCAGTTGGCCTATTCGGTAGCGGAGTCGGACGAAGCGGGGAAATTCAGGAAGGGCGGTCTCCGCGTTATTCCGATACCTACGCGTACATTCGGCAGGGAACAGGGCGTATTCGTCTACTACGAGATTTACCACCTGAGGAGAGACGAATTCGGCCAGACCCGTTACAAGGTGGGTTATACGATTCGACCCAAGGGCGTCCAGGGGCGGAGGTCCAGGGGGGTCGTCTCCCAGCTGGTGCGTGTGCTCACCGGCAAGAAGCAGGAACTTGCGGTTGGATACGAGCAGATTGGCAATTCGGAGTCGGAAGAGGTGTACATGGAGCTGGATCTGAAATCCACAAAGCCCGGGCAGTATATTCTGGAAATCGATGTGACCGATCTAAACAGCGGGCTGACATCCAGCAGAGAGACCGGATTCTACGTTCAATGAGCATAAGACGAGGAGAGAGAGTAAAAGCGAGGAGAGAGAATAGGAGTGAGGAGAGAGAAGATCAAAAGCGAATAGGGGGGCGCCCACAAGGGACGCCCCTACAATTTCAATTAAACCTCCCGCTAAATTGTGAATTGTTCGCCCCTTACCGTGTAGGAGCGTCCCTTGTGGGCGCCCGTCCATAGCGGAGGCATCCGTGAACGCGCGCGCCGCGCCTTTTGATCTCGAGGAAATGGTCGAAAGGTTCGCAGGCTATGACCGATCGCATAATCAGGGCGGAGGACAGGCCGACGAACCGGACTCCGGGAGCCTGGGATGGGGCGAAAGCGGTTTCCTGGATGCGTACGTGAAATTGTACGAATCCACCGGAGACGAGGGATGGCTTGAAAGGGTCGTGGACCATTTCGACCGGATGATCGCCACAAGGCAAGACCACTTTGGCGACGGGCATGCGACCTGGGTTACCCCGACCTATTCGGTGGCGCTGGTGAGAACGGGACCGATGCACAACCGGGGGACGGCGCGGATCACACCTCAGGAGGATCGGGTGTGGGTTATCCGTGGCGGCGACATGGCGAGCGATAGTATTCGCGTCGTGGAGGTCCTCCCCGGACTGCGGTACACCGTCCAGGAGTATGGAACACGGAAGGTATTGGCGGGCGGGCGGTTTCAGCCAGGCGCAACGTTGAACGGTTTTGCGCCGTTCAAGATCAGCATCGAAGGCGCAGCTCGGGCCGGTGACCGGTTCTGGGTGCAGGTTTACGCGGGTGAGCCACTGGAATATATCGTCCACCAGGGGATGTTCCTTCATCCCGTGAGCCGCTTTGTCGAGCACGTATTGAGGAATGACCGGCTGAAGACCGGATTCGAAACCAGCGCCCGGACGTATCTTCGATTTATCGGAAAGCAGATCGCCGACAAGCACGAGCGTGACTGGGTGGACGCGTCCCCTTCCTCAGGCGGATATCGGTTTTCTCCGTGGATGACGGAACGGTTTCCGAACCGGATCATGCCGCACAATCAGTATCTCGCGCTGGGCCGGGCTTACCTGTGTTTGCAGAGCGTATCGCGGAAGCGGCTGTTTGCGGACCGGGCGCAGCGGATGGCGAAGCATTTCAAGCGGCACCTGTGGAAAACGGGCCGGGCGTACACCTGGTACTATTGGGACTGGATCGAAGGCGGCGTACACGGGCACAGCGCCATTGAAGACACCAGCCACGGGCGCATCGACATCGGATTCGCAATCGATGCCTGCCGGAGCGGCGTCGTATTCAACAACGCCGATATGAAGCGGTTCGCGCATACCCTGATGGACCAGATGTGGAACGGGTCGGTGGACGATCCCGTGATCGGCGGACGCGTTGATCGTAAAGAAGGGGACAGTACGCCGTGTGCGGACTGGATCGATCTGTGCCAGTGGAATCCGCAGGTCTGGGATGTTATGTGGGCGGTTTTCTGCAAAGCCGCACAACCCGCACAGATGATCCCGTCCATTCTTCAGGGATGGAAGAGGCTGGGGCAAGGCGGTAAGAGGTAAGACGTTAGCCGGGAGAAGGATTTGATGCCCCTTCTGTGATAATTCCCGGTCTTTTGACTTCAGGGGAACCGGATGGGGCGATCGATGATCTGAAGGTGGAGCGGACATTCCTGTCTGCCCACGTAGATCTTGCGCAATGCGAAGAGCGGAAGAGGCGCCGTGTCCGTTGTAGGGGCGTCCCTTGTGGGCACCCGCTTTTCCGTCGCAATCATTTCGGAAAAAGGAGATTTATTGTGACGAAAATGTTGTCGATTTTTATCGCGGTACAGTTGTTGGCCGGCGGATGGGCGGGCAGCGCCGGCGCGCAGCAGAAGCCGATCTATTTTGTCACGGCGGGAATCGCCGCGCCCGCGTCCATTTCCGTATCCGAATTCTGGTTTCCCGGTATCGGTGCAGGCGCCGGCATCGAGTATTTCATACACCCCAGCGTGGCCGTACAGGGCAGGTTGGGTTATGCTCGTTTCGCACTGGATGAGGGCAAGTTCAAGGCGGAAAACGAAGCGCTCGAAGTGTTAATCGCCACATCCGGTGGAGAAAAACACCTCTTCAGCGCATTCGCCAGTTTGAAATATACGAAGACAATCGATTCGGACGACGTGGATGTACGGGCGGTACCGTATGCGGTTGGCGGGATCGGCATCCTGTCGTATTCGGAAACGGATATACACGGAACGGAGATTGGCGGCGTAGAGATACAAGTGCCGGGGCAATCCGGAACCGGGTTTGCGATAAACGCGGGCGCGGGGATCGACATCCTGCTGACCGATCGCGTACATCTCTTTGTCGAAGGGCGGTTTGAAGTCGGATTCACGTCGGGAGAGCGGGGCAGCACCCAGCTCTTCCCCGCTCGCGTCGGAATTTCCTTTGAATAAACCTGCGGATGGGTGGCTCGGCATCTGTAATACGGTAATCGCCGGCCCCGGCGGACGAACCGAATGCAAGGGTGGATAGCGATTTGAAGCGGCCTGAGGGACGAGAGCGGACCGGATGGCCCCTGGACGTGTCGGCCCTGCTGGCGTTGCTGGCGGGGCTGTTGATTTTATTCCAGTATGTGACGCTGGAAAAGTTCGGCGTTCTCCGACCGGGCCTGAGGTATCAAAGTCTTCAGGGGTTTCTCTCCGTTGTATCGCGGTTTGTGGACTTCGGCGCCGCAGATGCATCGCTGCTGCTGCTTATTCTCTCGGTGGGAATACTCCTGATTGGTATGGAGTGGCGCGCGCAGCGGCTCTCGGTGTTTTTTGAGCATATATTCGGAAGCGAAAGGCGAACGGTCGTGCTCCTTGTTCTGGGGAGCCTGATTCTGGTTCGCTTTTATTTTGCCGAAGGGGAATTTGCGCACGGCGCCGACACGTACCTGCACGTGACCTACGCCTGGCTGGCGGCAACGTCGATGATACAGGGTGAGGTCCCGATCTGGACGCACTACTTCTGCAACGGCACGCCCTACCTGCAGTTTTACGGCTTCCTGTTCTACTACCTGGTCGGGCTGGTGAATCTGGCGCTCCAGGCGCCTTTCTCTTCGATAAAATTCGTGCTTGGCGCCGCCCATGCGCTGTCCGGGCTCGGCGTATATCTCTTCGTGAGGCGGCTTACCGGGTCGCGACCGGCTGGATTCGCGGCGGGACTCGCATACGTGTTGAGTTTCTGGCATACGCAGCAGGTCCTCATTATGGGCAGGCTGCCGCTGTCGCTGTTCTATGCCCTTCTGCCGTTTCCATTCTTCTTCTGGGAGGGGCTTCGAAAGAACTCAAACCGGCTTGCCCAGGCGATCGGTGGCGGCATCACGCTGGGTTGTCTGCACTTTACGCATCCCGGTTACGGGTTCTGGGCGACGTTTTTTCTACTCTTGTACGCGGTCGTCAGGTACCGGATGACCAAAGGCGGAGACCGGCCTTTTTCAATCCGGCACGGTTTGCTGCTTATCGGCGGGGGCACGTTGCTGGGCGCCTATCTGACGGTCCCGATGTATATGGAACGAGGATTGACGGGGCTTCACGCCGGGTTCTACATGTCCGACTTTCCAGTGCCGACCTGGCGGCATCTATTGCTCTGGTCCAACTACCGCTTCCGTCTCTTTCAGGCGCAGGACCACTGGTACGGCGGATACCTCGGGGTGAGTCTGGTCGCGATTGCGTTGTGGGGACTGGTACGCATTGTCCGGAGCAAAAGGGCTGAAGTTCGGAACTCGGGATTTCCGATCGGCATCTGCCTGATCGGATCGCTGCTGCTGGTATTCGGTTACAGGTGGCCGGTCCTGAAGTCCCTCGGGGTGGTGCAGGCGATGAACGCCTCTCGTTACCTGCTTTTTACGGTCTTCTTTGTCGCCGTGCTGGTTGGATTGTTTGCGGCCGCGCGAGCCGCCGGGCGGAAACGCCCCGTCGGGGTCTTCGTGGCGATTCTCGTGGCGGTCCTGGCAGACCTGGGGCCAACAACCTTCCAGCAACCCTACCGTTCTTCCGGCGTGGCGTCCGGGATCGGCCCGCACGCTTTGCAGGACCTGCGGCGGGACCCGAACGCCTGGCCGGTTGCGAAGCCGCTGCCCTTGCAGCATCATCCTGTGTACAAACGGTTCCGGGAGGAGCTGGCGACTCTTGAAGACGGGCAGCTTCCAGGCTATCGGCTGTTCCATACGACCAACAGGATCTATTACCACTTCATCATTCCATGGTTAACTCTCCGGACGGGTCTGGCGACGCCTCTGGATACGTTTACGCAGTACCCGCTGACGGTGCCTGCCTTTGTCCGGCGTTTCCAGGATCTGCTTCACCTGTCGCTGCACCGTCTCGAGGAAGGGGCCAGCCTGAACGAGATGCAGGGATTCGATGCAATCCGCGCGGGACTCTTCCTGATGAATACCCGCCACCTGCTGTATTCAGATTCTGAACAGGACCGGATCTTTCACGAGGAGTTCCCCGAAGCCAGTCCTGTCGTGGTCTCGTCGAAAATCACCGGATGGTCCTATCCGGTTCGCGAACTGGACAAGGCGCGCGCCCGGTCCGGGTCGGACGTGGATGAACGGGAAGCGCGCAGAATGCAGAGCCTCGCATTGAGCAACTTCGTGAATTTGCTGCAAGCTATGGAAGTCGACGTAAGAAACCGTACGAGCAAGCAGATTCTTGTGACAGACGGGCACGCGAGAGAAGACCTGGGCACGTCGCCGCGGGTGGAAGTTCTGGCGCATCGGGTGTGGAACCAGCGGGTCGAACTGGTCGTTCGCGCGAGCGCGGCTTGTTTCGCGCGGCTGGCATATACAGCCTATCCCCATCAGCGGATCACCCTGAATGGCCGCGACGTGCGGCCGTACACGACGGCCGGTCGATTTGTGGCGCTGAAGCTTGGTCCTGGCGAGAGTCGGATTGTGCTGGAACCCACGCTTTCGCCGCTGCGGTTCTCGCTGCTGATCGTCGACGTCGTCCTGCTGCTGGCCGCGGCGGGGGTATTGGTGGGGCGAAGGATCGTGCAACGAACATCGCGGTGAGCGCTCCACCCGGTCCACTCGGAAAGAGCTATCTGCCATCAGCATTCAGCCGTCAGCCAAACCAGACCTGGGCACCCACAAGGGACGCCCCTACAAATATGACGCCGTCGTCGAACCCCGAGCGTTCAATTCGTGGATATTTGATCTTGTAGGGGCGTCCCTTGTGGGCGCCCGCCGACCGGCTGCACAAAGAGCGGGCGATGATGCGACGGAAAGAAGATCGAACCGATACCAATAAGCCGGTCATCGTGGTGGGCATTTTTCTCGGCCTGCACATCCTGTTTGCCTACTGGCAACCCGTGCCAGTCTGGGGTGCGGATTTCCTGCGGTTCCACGACTCCGTATTCCGGGCGATATTCGTGCTGTTGAGCGTTGCGTTGCTGTTATTGGCCGCTCGGCGGCGTCTGGGGAGATGGACGTCGGGCGTTGCACGGCTTTTTTACAGCGGAAGCACCCCCTGGAAATCGGTTCTTTCGTGGGTCCTGCTTCTGCTGGGCGGCCTCCTGGTTTTCTGGGGCATGCGTTCAGCTGTACATCTGCTCGGCGACGGGATTATGCTGATGCGCGAATTGGAGGACTTCTGGTCTGAAATCCCGAGGACGGACCGCGCGCCGCTGACGTTCTGGATCGTCAGGGGGCTGCACCGTGCCGCCGGGGCGTTTGCCTGGACTTCCGCCGAGACCACGTATCGACTATTCAGTTGTCTTTCCGGTATCCTGTTTCTGGTTGTTGTCAGATATACCGCAAGGCTTCTTGGAAAGGACGCCCTCGAGCGATTTCTGATATTTGCCCTGCTGCTGGGGGCAGGATATATGCAGCTCTTTTTTGCATACGTTGAGAATTACGCGTTTCTGTTCCCGTTTATGTTGCTTTACCTGCTACTGGGCATTCGCGCACTCGAAGGCAGGTTGGCGATCTGGTGGCCCGCGGCGTTGCTGGGCGTCCTGATGGCGCTCCACATTACGATGATGACGCTTGCGCCTTCCCTGCTGGCGCTGGCGATACTTAAAGGCCGGGCGGAGGGTGTCTCAGGTACAACAGGCCCCGGAAGGTTGACCGTGCGAGCGGCGTTCGCCATCCTGTTGAGCACGGTCGTCTTCTTCGGCGCGCTCCTGCTGATCCAGTTCGATCTGATCGCGTATCTTCAAAAGAGACAGGGGTTTTATATCCTGAACCTGTTTGCGGAACCCGGACCCAAACAGCACTACCGGTTGTTCTCGATTGGAAAATGGGTTGACTTCGTGAATCAATACTACCTCGTCGCGCCGGCTTCTTTGATGGTTCTGCTCCTATGCCGAAGGACACGCTGGCTGCGGGGGCCGGATCGGCAGTTCGTTATGGTTGCCGCGCTGTTTCCAATTCTGTTTACGGTTGTCGCGAACCCCGAACTTGGCGCTTTCAGAGATTGGGATGTGTTCGCCTTTGCAGCATTGCCCATGACGCTGTGGGCTGCGCTTACGATCGTCCGCGAGCTTCGGGATCGTCTCGTCTCGGCGGATACCGCCGGATTGATCTGCACGGCCGCGGTCCTGCACACGGTATTCTGGATTGGCATCAACGCGGACGAATTGTCGGCCGAAGCGCGGTTTTCCAGCCACTTGAATGGGGGATATCTGTCGGCGCATGCCCGGTCGCATGGGTGGGAGACGCTTGCGGTTTACCACAGGGATCATGGCAGGAGCGTTCCGGCCATCCGGGCGTACGAACGCGTCGTTGATGCCGATCCGGATTTCGCGGGCGGTTATTACAATCTCGGCAACCTGCATTACGACTTGAAGCAGTACGATCGGGCAGCGGCGTATTTTCAGAAGGTAATTGCGCTGAAGCCGGATTTCGCGGAAGCCCATTACAACTTCGGTAATCTGTACTACGATACAGGGCAGTACGATCTGGCAATCTTGCAATTTGAGAAGGTGATCGCGCTGAAGAAAGATTTCGCCGAAGCCCACTTCCAGATGGGCAATGCCCTGTACGGTCTGAGGGAATATGACAGGGCAGTGGAACATTTCGAAGAGGCGATCGCATTGAAACCGCAGTTCGTTGCGGCCTATTATAATGTGGGCGATCTGTACTATAGAACTGGGCAGTTCGACGCAGCCGTTGGCGCATACCGAAAAGCGATTGCGCTGAATCCCGGCAATGCAAGGGCGCATTCGAATCTCGGGAACGCGTACCACGGTCTGAGGGACTATCAACAGGCCATTTCCGCCTACGAGCAGGCCGTGGAACTGGACCCCGGGTACGCCGAGGGCTTTTACAACCTCGGCGTTGTCTACCACACGTTGGGGGACGTGGAAAGAACCCGGAGGTGTTTCAGGAAGGTCCTGGAACTGGCGCCGGAACACCCGCAGGCGCCGGCACTGAGGTCCTGGCTGGCCCTGAGTCCAGGGTGAATTTACCGCATTTCAGACTCTCTGAGCGCCTTGTGGTTTTGTGTTTGACAGAGTCGGGTTCGTTTTGTACGGTTTTATCAATGCAGGCGGCAACTCCGTTTCAGAAGGCCAATGATGGGACCGGATGCACGGAAAATCCGATTTGAAGAAGATGGCTATCTCGTGGCGAAGGCGTTGCTTTCCGCGGAAGAGGTGGCCGCGTGCGAGCGGGAGATCGAGCGGTTGCATCGGCTGGCGGTGGAACTGGATGCGCGCGGCGATCCCGCGGCAGATCGCTTTCAGCTCGAGCCTTTTGCAGGAAATGCGAAGCGGAAGGGTCTGCCGGTGTTGCGCAAAATCGAACAGACGCGGGAACTTTCCGGGGTCTATAGAGATCTGGCGGCGCATCCACGGCTCATTCGCCTCGTCGGGTCGCTTCTCGGTCCTGACCTGCTTCTGTTCCGGAGTACGCTGATGCTGAAACCCGCCTACCACGGATCGTCGCACGGGTTGCACCAGGATTCGGCGTACTGGCCGATGCAGCCCCCGGCATTGGTAACCGTAAGCATCGCATTGACCGATGCCGGCCCGGAGAACGGGTGCATCCAGGTCCTGCCTCGAAGCCACAGGTGGGGACTTCAGGCCTGGGGACGCATCGCCCGTCGTCAGGATGAGTCCCTCACGGATCGGAGTGACGTGGATCTTTCCGCCAGCATCGACGTCTCGCTGAAGGCGGGTGACGCCGTTTTATTTCACTCACTGACGGTTCACGGGTCCGGTCCGAATACGTCGCCCCACCCGCGTCACACCGCGTTGTATGCCTATTTCCCGCCGACGGTCCGCTATGTGCCGGGCGACAGGGGTCCTTCAGAGATGACGTTCGCCGTGGCCGCCGGTCTGGCCGGGAGAGACTCGGTGACGCTGACGGCGGAAACGTAACTTCAAAGGGGGGATATCGGGTCCTGGACGAAACAGGGGAGAGGTCCCGTATTCAGGTGTCACTCAACGATGGAGCAATTATGGACAGGGAACTGCACATCAGGCCCAGGTATTACCGGTGGCACGTGGACCCCGGCGTATCGTGGGAGGAGAAGAACACGGATTACGCATACCTCGACTGGCGCGTACCGCTCTCGCAGTCCGCGCTCGTGCTGGTGGACGTATGGGAAGAGCATTACCTGAAGGAACCGGCGGAGCGCGCGGACGCGATCGTGGAGGCGCGTATCGTGCCGCTGCTCGAGGCCTGCCGAACGGCCGGGCTGAGGCTGATCCACGCGCCGGCGCCGGGTCTGGCCGAACACCATCCGGCATGGGTGAAACTGATCGACGATCCGTCCAAGCCGGCCGCTTCAGGGGAAACGTGGCCGCCCCGCGAGTTCAGGTCCAAGGCCGGAGCGTACGCAGCCTATGCCAGACCCGAAGAGCCGAGAGAGCCGGAAATCGTCGAGATGCGTTCCAGGCGCCGGATGCATCCGCTGGTTCACGTGGAAGACGGAGAGGTTGTCATCTACAACGGGGAAGAGCTGCACCGGTATTGCGAACGAGAGGGGATCCTGTTTCTGTTCTTTCTGGGTTTCAATACCAACGCGTGCATTCTCCTGCGCGATTACGGTACGATTGAAATGAGCAAGCGCGGCTACGAGGTCATCATCCTGCGGGATTGCGGTACAGGCATGGAGTCGTTCGAATCACAGGACGGATTGTGGCAGACCCGCGGGGCGATCCTTTTCCTGGAGATGTTCGGCAAGTACTCGGTCACCTCGGCGGAGATGATCGAGGCACTGAATTCTCTGGGATCACAGAATTCTTAAAATGACAGGCGACAAACCACAAAGCCGGTGCGGTGACAAAAGGCGCCGGGGAGCGAAAAATGGAGATTTCGGTCTTTGCGGATGAAATCGATCGTTACGATCCGGCCCGCGCGATAGCCCTCGCGGCGGACTGGGGGGTTTCGCACGTAGAGGTGCGTCAGCTTGAGGGGGGCCGGTTTCCGGCAGTAGACGACAGTGAGCTTGCAGCCTTCCACGCGCGCATCCGGGACGCGGGCCTGGGCATCTCGGGGGTTTCTCCTGGATTTTTCAAGGGGCCGCTGGATGATCCCGGTATCGACGACCATTTGCGCGAATCGCTACCCAGGGCGTGCGAATGGGCGCTGCGGTTGGGCACCGATCGGATGTCCTGTTTCGCATTTGAACGGACGGCGGCGCCGCATCCTCCCGCGTCGGTCGTGGACCGGCTGGGACAGATGGCGGACGTCGCGGCGAGGGAGGGTTGTCGTCTGGCCCTGGAAAACGAAGCGGTCTGCTGGGGGGCGACAGGCGCTGAGGCGGCCTGGCTGATTCGACAGGTGGGCGAAGATAGAATCTCGCTCTGCTGGGACCCCGGAAATTCCGCCAGGGCGGGTACTGCATCGCCGTACCCGGAGGAATATGAGGATCTGAGAGATCTGGTATCCCACGTACACGTGAAGAATTTCGATCCGGAGACGGGCGCCTGGTCGCTGGCGGAGGAGGGGCTCGTGGACTGGCCGGGACAACTGCACGCCCTTTCTGCAGACGGGTACAGCGGCTTTGTCGTGGTCGAGACACATCTGGACATCAGCCCGGACGCGTTCGAGGTGGCCGACGAGGGGTTCAAGGGGCTGGCAGCGAACAGTCTCAGGAATCTTGAGTATGTCAGGTCGTGTCTGGGCATGTCCGGGGGGCGATAACACACGACACGATGGAGGGCGGAATGGCTGAAGCGATTCGTCTGGGTCTGATCGGTTGCGGCGGCAATATGCGCGGCGCGCACGTGCCGAGGATTCAGGCAGAGGAGGACGTGAAGCTGGTGTGCGTGGCGGATCCGGTATTGGAGCAGGCCCGCCTGCTGATGGATCGATACGGCGGCGAAGTCTCCCATTACGAGGACTATCGCCGCATGGTTCAGGAGGAGGCGCTCGACGCGATCTTCATCAGTTCACCGCATTCGATGCACTTCGAGCAGGCGCGGCTCGGGCTCCAAGCGGGACTGCACGTGCTGGTGGAGAAACCGCTGACGGTATCTTCCGGGGATACGCGGGCTTTGATCGACCTGGCGGGGGAAAAAGAGCGGTTTCTGCAGGTGAGCTACCAGCGGAACTACTTCGCGCCCCACGTGTACGCCCGCGAACTGATTCGGAAGGGGCATATCGGCGAGTTGCGGGGGGTGGTGTCCTACGTAACTCAGAACTGGGGGGGCGTGAAGGGCTGGCGGCTGGATCCCGAGCTATCGGGCGGCGGCATGTTCATGGATACGGGCAGCCACCTGGTCGCGTCCACCCTGTGGATTACCGGTCTGGCGCCGGCGGAAGTCTCCGCGCTTATGGACTACGGCGACAAGGATGTGGACGTCAACGCGGTGTTGAACGTACGCTTCGAGGGCGGCGCGGTTGGCACGATCAGCACCTTCGGCAACGCCAGGGATCACGACGAGCGCATTGCCATCCATGGGTCGGAAGGAAGTATCGTCTTCCATCTCTTCAAGTGGGACGTGAAGGCGGTACTGGTGAACGACGAGCCCATGGCAATACCGGAACGGATTGTCGAAACCACGCCCGATGCGGCGTTTTTCGACTGGATCCGGAATGGCGGAGAGGGGTACGAGGCCCCCGACTTTGCCCTGCAGGTTGCAAGGCTGTCCGAGGCGGCCTACAGGTCCCTGGAGCGCAGGACACCGGTAATGGTGGAGACACACTGACCGCTGGAGGCGCCGATGTCAAAGAAGATACGTCTGCAAGGGAGATATTACCGGCAGCACCCGCCCGGCCGGCATCTCGGCCACGCGGAGGAGTTGCTCGAACTGGGTCTGGACGATACCGCGTTTTTTCTTGTGGACGTCTATGGAAAGGGCTTTGACCCCGACGACGATCCGGGGTACGTCCCGGAGTTGTATCGTGCGGCCGTGTTGAAGAACCGGGAGATCGTGGTGAAACATATCCGCCCTGCCAAAGACGCGGCAAGAAGCCTCGGGATTCCCATCGTCTACGTGACGAATTACCTTGCGCCTTCAACGAACGAACAGACCGAGTGGCGTAATATGTCCATCCGGACCTGCGGCGTGGATGTGCTGGATGCGTGGCCGGAACCGAACGATATCCTCGCGTTTTCCGATGTGATCGCCCCGGAAGCCGGCGATTACCTGGTGAAGAAACAGATGTACAGCGGGTTCTTCGAGACCCACTTGGACTCGCTGCTGCGAAGTCTCGGGATCTACAACCTGGTGACGGTGGGGTTCGACACGCGGATCTGCCTGGGGACGACGGTAACCGAGGCCATGTACCGGAATTACCGCGTCATCGTACTGCGGGACTGTTGCAGTACCCTCGAATACCCGGAAACCGAGGCAGAAGGGTTGGCGGATTTCTTCGGGATCCGTTTCATCGAAGCGAACGTCGGCTATACCTCCACGTCGGACGCGTTTGTCCGTGCCTGCGGAGAGGTCTGAAATGGGCGCGCGAGAGGCGGTTCTGAATGCGATTGACGGGGAGTGGATGGCCGAGCAGACCCTAAAGCTGGTGGAGATTCCCAGCGTTACGGGCGCGGAAGCCGAGGTCTGCGCCTGTTTCGAGGCGCAGCTGGCCGATCTTGGGTTCGACGTGGACGCGCACGAAGTGACGCCGGGGCGGCGAAATCTGTACGCCGGGATCCGGGGCGCGAACGACGGGCCGACGCTGCTTCTGAACGGTCACCTGGATACGATTCCCATCGGCGACTGCACGCCGGTCCGACGGGAGGGCGACCGCATCTATGGACGGGGCTCAACGGATATGAAGGGTGGCGTGGCAGCCATGCTTGGCGCGGCGAGAGCCCTGCAGGACGCGGGAGTGCGCCTCAAGGGGGATCTTCTGGTCAGCGGTGTGGTCGGCCACGAGGAACCGGAAGCGGAAAAAGACGGTCCCCTGGCGCTCGTGGCGGACGTGAACAGCGGACGGCTCGGATGCGACCGTATTCTCATCGTGGAGGGTGGAGACGAACTCTGGGTGATGAGTATGGGGTCGATGGTGTTTACGATCACGCTGACGTCCGAACGCGGCGGCACCCACACCAACTACGTTCCGTTTGCGGAAAATCCCATCCGCCACGTGGGCGACCTGATCCGGATAATAACCGAGCGGCAGAAGCAGCTGGATGCCGGCAACGTGCATCCGCTGGCCGGACCGGAGCGGATCGATCTGGGCATCGTACAGGCCGGCGATTACTTCAACCGGACACCGGGCCGGTGCGTGCTTACGGGTACGCGGCGCTGGCTGCCTGGAAAGACGATGTCATCGATTCTGATTGAACTGGAATCAATGGCTGAGCCGATTGCCAGGGCGGGTGAAATGAAGCTCGCCGTCGACATGGCGCTTCAGCGGGAACCGTTCGAAACGCCGCGGGACGATCCGGCGGTTCAGGCCGCGGCCGCGGCCCACCGTGAGGTGGTCGGCACGGACGTCAGGTTCGTGGGAAGACGACTGGTGGGCGATGCCAACATCTATATGAACGAGACGGGGGTGCCCACCTTCTACTACGGTCCGTCGAATGAGACGGCCCATTCCGACGGTGAGTGGGTGTCGGTGGCGCGCATCGAGGCGGCCGCAAGGGTCTACGCGCTTATGGCGATGAATTACTGCGGCGTATCGGACTAACGGAATACCGGGCCCTGGAAACCGGAGGTGTTTCTGTGATTTCGATCGAACGAAGGTCGGGCGGGGGGATTCTCACGGCGCGTACGGCGCGCTGGGCGAGTGAAGAGAGTCAGGAGGGCCTGCCGGAGACATTCGGCGCGGAACACAATCCCACGGGAAACCCGATTGGCGGAGGCGAGGGTTACACGGACGGGTTCGGGCGCGGCGACCGATCGGTCCGCAGTTACGATGACCTGGCGCTGGCGCTGAAAGGCGCATCGGCGGGCGACGTGGTCTTCGTGCCGGCTGACGTCGAGATCGATATGGGCGGCCGGCCGGGTCTGGATATTCCGGAAGCGGTGACGCTGGCCGGCGACCGTGGCGCAGGCGGCTCTGCGGGAGGTCTGGTCTATTCGAACGCACCGGATACGCCGTTTCTCTTCCGGTCGGACGGGGATTGCGTCCGTGTAACGGGGCTGCGTCTCCGGGGCCCTTACCCCCACCGCGACCGGGCGGCGCATACATCCAACGGAATCCTTACCTCCCATTTCTCGCTGGAGATCGACAACTGCGAAATCAGCGGATTCAGCGTGGCGGCGACCCGGTTTGACGACGGTGCGGTCCGGGGTTACGTACACCACAACTTTATCCACCACAACCAGAAAGGCGGCCTTGGCTACGGCGTCAGCATCAACGGCGCCACCGTGCTGGTTGAGGCGAATCTGTTCGACTGGTGCAGGCACCACATCGCATCCAGCGGAACGCCCGGTTCCGGGTACGAAGCGCGGTACAATATCTGCCTGAATCACGCCAACGGCCACCTCTTCGACATGCACGGCGGGCAGGACCGGGGAGACGCAACCGAGATCTCCGGGGACTGGATGGATGTTCATCACAATACGTTTATTGCGCAGGACGTGCGCAGCGTGGTGATCCGGGGTGCGCCCTGCCAGGATGCCCGCATTCACCATAACCGCTGCCTCAGCCCCCTGCCCGAAAACGTCGTGCGGGCCGGGGGAAATACACGGGCATACCGGAACCTCCTGGGGCCCGAGGGTCAGCTGGTTGCGAATCAGAGGGTAGGCCCATGAACGGTTCTAAGGACCATCTCGGCGATCCCCTGCCGGACCGCGCGGTTCAGCGCCTGGGAACCCGCCGGATGCGGGGCTCGGTAACCGAGATGTTCTATTCCTTCGACGGCGAACGGGCGTTCGTGCTATCGGGGGCATGCCTTTGCATCTGGGATCTGATACATGGCGACTGCATCGCGCGGCAACAGGTTTCGGAGCACCGACTCACGGCTGCGGCATGGAACCGCGACGTGTCGAGGGCGTTGTTGGCCGACGAAGCGGGCGTAGTCAGTGAATGGAAGCTGACCGAAGAAACACGGGAGTCGGGCCGCTTTGACACGGGACGCACGTCGCTCGTCTCACTGCGGTATTCGCCGGACGAGGACAGGGTACTGACGCTTGACCGCGAGACGAGCACCGTGGAGGAGTGGGACCGGGAGACGGGCGGGCGGCGCATCGCGATTTCGGATGCCGGCGAGTGCTTCGATCACTGTCTGTATGCCCCGGACGGCCGGACGGCGCTGGTCGCCCATCAGCCAGGTCACAATGTGTACCACTACGACCTGACGACGGGTGCGCGGCTGAAGCTCTTCGTGGAGGACTACGTCTGCTACGACATGTGCCTGTCCGCAGACGGTGAGCGGCTGCTGGTGGGCACGCGCCACAAATCGAACGAATGGCGCCTGCGCGACTACGAGTGCCTGGAGACCTTTACCGGGCACCTGGGGCACGCGGTGCCTTCCGTGGCATACGCTCGGGACGAGCGGCAGGTCCTGACCGGATCCAGGGACGGATCGATCCGGCTGTGGGACCGTCATACCGCCACGGTCATGCGGCGGTGGTACCCGCATCAGAGCCATGTCAACCGGATCCGGGTTTCGCCGGATGGAAACTGGGCGCTTTCCCACGGCAGCGACGGGCTGCTGGCGGAGACCGGCCTTGCGACAGGGCGGCCTCGTCTGAGGTGGGAAAGGCACATGGCGGGTGTGCGGGCGCTTGTCGTTTCTCCCGACGGCGCCCATGCGATTTCAGGATCGACGGACAAGACCATCCGGTGGTGGGAAACGAAGGGTTGGACGGCAACGCGAACGGTGGAATGTCCGGGCGGCGAGGTCCACGCACTGGCGGTTTCTCCCGACGGTACGCTGGTTGCGGCGGGATGCAAGGACGGCAGCGTACGGGTATTCGATTGCGCGAGCGGAGAATGCATTCACGGGTTTGAGGGGCACCGCGGATATGTTCGGGCTGTGGCCTTTGCGGACGCCGGCGTGGTTGTGAGCGCCGCCGACGACGGGTCGGTCCGGGTGTTGGATACCGTTACAGGACGGGCCTTACGCACGTTTGAAGGGCATCTGGGCGGCGTACTGGCGCTGGCGGTCTCGGCGGATGGCGGGCAGCTCGTGAGCGGTGGTCGGGACGGCACCGTGAGGCTCTGGGACATGGCGACCGGAGCGTCGCAGGCGGTGGCGACCGCACACCGGGGCGGGGTCCAGTCCGTTGGCTCTGGGAGGGATGGCCGCGTGATCTCCGCGGGCCGTGACGGGTGGGTGGTCGAGTGGGACCTGCGGGACGGGCGGGAGGTGCGTTCGTACGCGCATGGGGAAGGCGTGGAGGACGTCCTGTATCTGACTGGAGCGGGGTCGATTGGTCTGGCAGGGCAGGATGGCAGGGTGGTTGTCCTGGAACCGGGATCCGCCGCTCCCGCGGCCGAGTTCACGGGGCACGAGGGTGCTGTGCACGCGCTGGCGGCCAGTCCGGACGGACGATGGCTGCTGTCAGGTTCCGCCGACACGACCGTGCTGGTCTGGAAACTGACCTGATTGTCGCCCCGCGAAGTGCGTATCAGGCTTGTACCGTTCAGTCACGGGAACCGGGGAACGGGAAGACGCGAATGCCTTACCCTACGGTGAAGGACGGCGATCTGCAGGCAGTGATGCGGGACGGCACAGTACTCCGCGCCGACGTGTATCGACCCGACAGGCCGGGAAGGTTTCCGGTGCTGCTTTGCCGGACGCCCTACGACAAGGGAGGCGAGAAACAGCTTGAGATCGGTCCGGAGATGGCCGAACGCGGGTATGTCGTGGTCATGCAGGACGTGCGCGGGCGGTATGCTTCGGACGGAGCGTTTCAGCCCGGGTTCTTCAGCGCCGATCACCACGACTCGGAAGACGGCTACGATACGGTGGCGTGGGCGGCGGGATTGCCCTGGTCCGACGGCAGGGTGGGTACATTCGGAAATTCGTACGACGGGTGGACACAGTGGGAACTCGCGCACACGCGCCCGCCGAATCTGGTGGCGATGCTCGCGGGCGGGATCGCGGCGAACCTGCTGGACAGAGAACTGAGCGGCGTGCTTCGCCTCGGCCGCGTGATGGATTGGACGATCAACAACCTCTCCGTGGACACGGCGCGACGGGCGGGCCATTCGTGGAAGGAGAAGGCCAAAGAGGACGCATCCCGGCTCTGGCAGGACCGGGATCGCAGCAAGTGGCTGTGGTATCTTCCGCTGATGGACGTCCCCGAGGACGCCATGCCGGGGATGGGCAGGCACTGGCGGCGGTGGCTGGCGGACCATGCGGCGGACCATTTCGGCTTCCAGAAGAAACACCGGAACGTGGACGTCCCCGTGCTGGGTACGGCGGGCTGGTACGATCAACAGATCGGCATCTTCAAGCACTTTACGGGAATGCGCGAAAACGGCGGGAGCGAACGCGCCCGGCAGCATCAGTATATGATCGTCGGCCCGTGGACCCACACGCTCCTGGACCTGGGCCGGCAGGTGGGTGAGGTGGACTTCGGCCCCGAAGCCGTGCGGGACTTCTACGATATCGCGGATGCGTGGTTTACCCGCTGGCTCAAGGGGGAGCGGAGCGAGGCCGCGGACTGGCCGCCGCTGCAACTGTTCGTGATGGGGGCCAATACCTGGCGCGCCGAGCGGGAATGGCCACTGCAACGTACAGTGTATACGTCGTTCTACCTGCACAGTTCGGGCCACGCGGATCTGCCGTCTGGCGCGGGATGGCTTTCCATGGAGCCGCCGGGTGAGGAAACGCCGGACGCGTACGGCTACGATCCAAGAGACCCGGTAATGACCCTGTACACGCCGGGCGGCCAGCACGCGCCCATGGACCAGCGGGTTCTGGACGGACGCCGCGACGTCATGGTGTATATGACGCCGCCGCTGAGCGCGCCCATGGAGGTGACCGGACCGGTCGAAGTGCGTCTGTTCGCGTCTTCTTCGGCCAAGGATACGGACTTTGTAGCCAAGCTGATGGACGTGTGGCCGAACGGTTTCGTCCAGGAGTTGTGTCATGGGATCGTGCGCGCCCGGTATCGAGAGTCGTTTGAGAATCCGTCACTGATTGAACGGGGCCGCGTTTACGAATATACGATTCAGGTGAATCCAACCAGCAATCGCTTCATGGCGGGGCACCGGATCCGGCTGGATATTGCCAGCAGCGACTTTCCGAATTTCGACCGGAATCACAATACCGGTGGCGACGACTACCGCGAGACGGACCTGCAGACCGCGCATCAGCGGATTTTCCACGACGCGAACCGGCCATCCCGCGTAATCTTGCCGGTGATTCCCTGAGATAACAGTGAATCGAAGGAGGCTTTTGTGAGCGAAGTCGTGATCTACCATAACCCGAGATGCAGCAAGAGCAGGCAGACGTTGAATCTCCTGAAGGATCGTGGTATAGAGCCAAGAATTGTCGAATACCTGAAAACACCGCCGGACGAGCAGACGCTCACCGGCATTCTGCGGATGTTGGGTATCCAGCCGGCGGATCTGGTACGCACGAAGGAAGATGAGTTCAGAGAGCTTGGCCTCAAGGAAAAGCTCAATGATCCAACGGCGCTGATCCGAGCAATGACGGAGCATCCCATCCTGATCGAGCGGCCAATCGTCATCAGCGGCGACCGGGCGAGGCTTGGCCGCCCACCGGAAAACGTGCTGGAGATCCTATGATGAACGCCGAAAGGCGCCGCGCCGATGGATCCGGGAACTGAACCCCGCCGGCCTCTCTCCGGCGGGGTTTTCATCGGCGCCTCGGGGATAGTCATTGCGTCTGATATTCCGGAAAACTATATTTGCTGGCACACGGCAATGTCGCGTGTACCCGAGGAATTCGCCGAGCGAAGGAAGGTTGTTCGAATGGCGGTTGTGAAACCCGTAGTGACACCCGAAGCATTGAAGAAGCGCCTGGAGCGTTTTTCGCGTCTTTCGCTGGCAGACCTGCCCACGCCGCTCCTGGATTGCCCCAGGCTCTCGGAGAAGCTGGGAGGACCCCGCATTCTGGTCAAGCGGGAGGACCTGACCGGCATGGCCTTCGGCGGCAACAAGGTCCGCGAATTCGAGTATTCGGTCGCGCCGGCGATCCACGAGGGATATGACGTTCTGCTGCACGGGGCCGCGTCCCAGTCCAACCAGTCCCGGCTCACTGCGGCGATGGCGGCCCGGTTCGGGCTGAAAGCCGTCATGGTCGGGCGGAAGGACGCGCATTCCCATCCCGTAAACGGAAACCTGCTGCTGGATCACCTCTTCGGCGCCGAGGTCCATCTCGTAGACAGACCGGAAGAGAAGACGCAGGTCATCGAGCGCCTGAAGGCGGAGGGTCAACGGGTCTACAATACAAGCACGGACGGATACTATCTGCGAAGCATCTCGTACGTCGACGGGTTTCTGGAATTGTGGCAACAGCTGCAGGACCGCGACATGCGCCCCGATGGGCTCTACGTCTGCTCGGGCGTGCATACGCACGTGGGGCTGGTCGTGGGCGCCCGCGCGCTGGGGGTTCCGCTCCGCGTCGTCGGGATCAGTCCCAGTCCCCAGGATGACGAGGAGGATGCCGCGAACCTGGCCCTGGTGGCGAACAGGGTGGCGGAGATGCTGGCGCTGGACCTCTCGTTCATCGGAGAAGACTTCGAGAGCTACGGCGCCTTTGCGGGCGATGGATATGGAATATTGACGGATGGGAGCCGCGAAGCGGTTGTGCTGGCCGCGCGCACCGAGGCGCTGATACTGGATCCGGTCTACACCGGAAAGGCCTTCGGGGCGATGTTACAGCATATTCGGGAAGGTCAGTGGAAATCCGGACAGACGGTGGTGTTTGTGCATACCGGCGGAACCCCGGCGCTGTTCGCATATGCGGATGAGTTGCTGGAGCCGGGGTCGGCGCATCCGGTTCACACCGGAAATTACCGGGAACCGAAAGCAGGTTAATCCATGTCGGAGAATATACCGAATGTTCTGGCCGTTCGGTACGCCGGTTCGGAAGTGAAAGCGATCTGGTCCGAAGAGGGTCGAATCGTGCTGGAGAGGCGGTTCTGGATCGCGGTGATGAGGGCACAGCGTAAACTGGGGCTGGATGTGCCGGAAGAGGCGATTCGCGCCTATGAGGGCATTGTGGACCGCGTGGACCTGGCCTCCATACAGCGCAGGGAAGCCGAGACACGGCACGACGTCAAGGCGCGCATCGAGGAATTCTGCGAACTGGCCGGGTACGAACATATTCACAAGGGCATGACCAGCCGGGACCTGACGGACAACGTGGAACAGTTCCAGGTTCTGCGCTCCTTGCGGTACCTGGCGTCCAAGTACGTGGCGTTGCTGTCTCGCGTGAGCCAGCGGGTACATGAATGGAAGGCGATGCCCATTGTGGGCCGCACCCACCATGCGGCGGCTCAGCCGACAACGGTGGGCAAACGATTCGCGATGTTCGGCGAGGAAATGCTGCACGCGTTCAGGCGACTCGAGCATCTCGTGGAGAACTACCCGTTGCGGGGGCTGAAGGGCGCGGTGGGGACGTCGCTGGACCAGTTGACGCTTGTGAACGGCGACCATCAAAAGCTGGAAGCCCTCCAGGAGGAAGTCCGGGTCTACCTGGGGTTCGGGCGCGAGCTGAACGCGGTGGGGCAGGTCTATCCGCGTGGTCTGGATTTCGAAGTGATCAGCTGCTTCTACCAGATGGGTGGGGGTATCGCCAATCTCTCGCGCACGTTGCGTCTGATGGCGGGCGCCGAGATTGCAACCGAAGGATTCGCGAAGGGCCAGGTGGGTTCTTCCGCCATGCCCCACAAGATGAATACACGAAGCGCCGAGCGTATCAACGGCTTTCAGGTGCTTCTCGGCGGGTACGTCCATATGGTCGGCGGGCTCGTGGGCGACCAGTGGTTCGAAGGCGACGTGTCCTGCTCGGTGGTGCGTCGCGTGGCGCTGCCCGACGCCATATTCGCATTTGACGGGATGCTGGAAACCGCGCTGCACGTGCTGGACGAAATGGGCGTCTATGAAGCGGTCATTCGGAATGAACTGACCAGGTATATGCCGTTCCTGGCCACAACCACGCTGCTGATGGCTTCCGTCCAGCGTGGCGGCGGACGCGAACAGGTCCACGACGCCCTGAAGGAGCACGCGGTAGCCGTGGCGCTGGAAATGCGCGAGGAGGGCCGGGAGAAAAACGACCTCGTAAAGCGCCTTGGAGATGACAGCCGGATTCCGCTTGCGGCCGACGAGATCGAGGACATCCTGGGTGAGAGCGAACGCTTCGTGGGTCAGGCGGAGGCCCAGTCGGAAGGATTTGTGAATGCGGTGGATGAATTGGCCGAGCGGTACCCCGAAGCCGCCGGTATACGAAAGGGGCGGCTACTGTGACGGGCTGCTCTGTGACGCCTCGCGCCTTCCATCCAGCCGCTCCTTGAGCATGTACAGCGCAATAACCGTCTTCGAGTCAACGATGCGTCCGTCTGCCACCATGCGAAGGGCTTCCCCGAAGGCGATGATGTGCGGGCGGATATCTTCCGATTCGGCTTCCAGACCGGCGTGCCGGCGTATACCCTCCAGTTTACTCACGCGGGCGAGATAGAGTTCGGTGCGTTCGGAGGTGCCCCCGGGGCTGACGTAGACGGTAGTGAGATGTTCCAGTTCACCACGTAAGGCGTATCCTGTCTCTTCGAGCAGCTCTCGCCTGCCGACGTCCGGTCCACGCGCATCCTTGATGCCCGCGACGGTTTCCAGGATCCAGCCCTTGCCGTCCCGTTCCGATTCATGATAGCCCGCATACACGGGATAGCGAAACTGTTCGACGAGGACGACTTCGTCGGTGTTGTCCGCGTACAGGAGCACCGCAACGCTGTCGCCCCGGCTGAAATTCACCCGTTTGACCGCGGGACTCATCCGGCCGTCGAAGCGCTCGTGCGAGACCAGGGCTTCTTCCATGCAGAAAAGCACACGCCCGTGGGGCGAATGAAATTCGTACGGCGTGGACCGGCTGCTGATTTCGACTCTCATAAATGCACTCCGTTCGCAATGAAGTTTAACCTCAATCTGAAAAAAACAGCGACGCGGCGGCGCGATAAAACCCTCCGAAACGGGGCGCTATCGACGTAAAGAAGGACGTTTATTCCCTTCACGTCCAGTGTCCTGGTGTATCCTGGTAATCATCAGTCTAATAGCCTTTATTTACAAGCACATATTCGAATTAACGTCCTCGAAGACTTACGAATCAAGGTTAACTTCCGGCACCTCGAAATCTATGTCCGTTCTGACCGTAACGCAACGCTGATTTTTCTTTCTTGAGGGCGCGTGATGTCCGGCCGACTCGCATTGTTTGGCGGAGAGCCCGAGCTTGCGCAGGCGATTTCAGATCCCTGGCCGCAGTTCGACGAGACTGAAGAGACCATCTTGCTGGAGGTGTTGCGCAGCCGGAACTGGAACTACGGCCCCCGGTGCCAGGAGTTCGAAGAGAAATTCGCCCGTTTTCAGGATGCCGCGTACGGAGTCGTTTGCAGCGGGGGCACCAATGCGCTGGAAGCCGCGTGCCGTGGCGCACAGATTGGCATCGGAGATGAGGTGATTACCAGTCCATATACCTTCCACGGAACGTGCATGGGTATTCTGGCGGCGGGTGCAGCGGTGACTTTTGCTGACATCGCTCCGAATTCGGACAATATCGACCCCGATGCGATTGAAGCGGCGATTACCCACCGCACGAAGGCGATCATGGTTGTGCATTTCGGCGGGCTGGCATGCGATATGCGGCGAATCCGGAGCATCGCGGACCGCCACGATCTCGTCGTGCTGGAAGACGCCTGCCACGGCTGGGGGGCGTCGTATATGGGCCGGGGGCTGGGTAGTTGGGGCCTGGCATCGGGCTTCAGTTTTCAGCGAAGTAAAAATATCACTTCCGGAGAAGGCGGCATCGCGCTGACGAACGACGAAGACGTGGCCGACCGGATGAACTGCGTGATCAACTCGGGACGGTCCCGGTTCGACCGGGCGCCCGAAGGACTCCGCTGGGGCGGCAACCATCGAATGACGGAATTTTCCGCCGCGATACTCTTGTGCCAGTTGGAGCGGGTCAGAAAGCAAACGGAAATCCGGGAACAGAATGCCGCGATGCTGACCCGGACGCTTTCGCGGGTCGATGGCATCGAGCCGGTCGAAAGACTGCCTGAAGCGACCAGGGCGAGCTGGCACATTTACGGCGCCAGGTACGAACCGGAGGAATTCGACGGGGTATCCCGCGAGCGCTTGCTTCAGGCACTCAGAGCGGAGGGGGTGCCCGCCAGCGGCGGCTACACCGAGCCGGTCTATCGGAATCCCGTATTTCAAAGCGACTGGAAAGCGGGTTCCTACAGGCCCTTCGCCTGGACGATGATGGACGACGCGCCGGACTATCGAAGTCTTCATCTGCCGAACGTGGAAGCGGCCTGCAAAGACCGGATCTGGCTGTCACAGTCGGTGCTGCTCGCCTCCGAAGCGAAGATGACGGATCTTTGCCGGGCGTTTGAGAAGGTGAGAACGCACGCGGCAGACTTGCGCTGACCAGTTGAAGCCGACCTCGTTCGCCCCCGAAAGACCGCAAGGAATTCCTGAGTTTCGACGATTTTGGCAATCGGTATGACAACTGAGGATCCGGAACGGATCTCATTTCGCTGTTACCGAAACCGGAGGTGCCATGTTCGAAAACGCCGTTGGACTGAAGAAAAGGATCCGCGATGGAGAGCAGATCGTGGGTACGATGCTGCCGCTGGATGCGACCCGGGAGCGTTTCCTGCAGGTGATGGACAGCGGTCCGTACGATTTCGTATCGACAGACAGCCAGCATTCGGCGCTGAATGAAGAGCGGTTGGAGGAATTCTGCGGCATCGCTGAGGAATTGGACGTATTCGTCCAGTTTCGCATTAAACATACCAGGAACGCGTACCTGATCGGAAATTACCTGGACCTGGGGCCGTGTGGTGTCGAGGTGCCCCAGACGGAGACGGATGAGACGGCAATCGAGGCCGTGGACGCATTTTACTATCCGCAGGCGGGGATCCGGAGCATCGGCGGACGTTCGCGGCGCGGGGCTGCGGCGATCTCCGACCCCTTCGAATACGCGGACTGGTGGAACGTATACGGGGTGCTGTGGTTGCAGATCGAGTCCGTAGAGGCCGCGACCCGGGCGCATTTTCTGGCCAGACCCGGTGTGGATTGCCTTTCGTTCGGACCCACCGACCTGACGTTCAACCTGAGATCGCACCCCAATCACGCCCTGAAGTCGGTTGATGACGCCGTGGCTTACGTGGCAACGTCGCTTCAGGGAACCGGCGTGGCCGTGTGTCACCGGATCGCTTCGGCGGAACTACGTTCCAGATACCTTGATATGGGGGTGACGGTCATTCTGGAGCCGCCGGCGGTCTGAGCGTACAGGCGCGGTGCGGGGGCGTGACATCGGATGCCGTCTATCGAAGGGGGAGGACCATCATGACGGAGTCGTCGGGACCACGTGGCGAAGTCAGTGTCGCGGATTTCTACGACCCGGACTCACCCACGTGCGGGATTGCCGAGGCGATCGCTTCTCTGTCTCCGGGTGGAGGCAGGGTCCGCGCGCCCGCGGGGGCCTACCCGTTGCGGCAGTCGATCTGTCTGCCCGGTAGCGTGAGCCTGGTCGGCGATGGGCCTGCGACCGTCCTGGCGATACGGCCGCCGGACCCGGTCGCCCTGGCGAGAGACGTACGCGAGGGCGAGCGTGCATTCGATTGCAGCACGCGCGCGCCTTTCCAGGAGGGCGACGCCGTCGGGCTGTGCGACGACCGGCAGACCGGCTGGCACGGTACCCACGGCATCGTGCGCGAGCGAAGCGGCGCCCACGTCCGGATCAACGTGCCGGTGGAACGGGACTTGAAGGTGGCGGACAATGCCCGAGCCGTGCGACTCTTTCCGGCGATTTACGCGCTGAATGAGGTCGATATCGAGATTCAGGGCCTGGCCATACGGGGTCCGGAACAGTACCGGGGACCCTGGTGGGACTTCACGTACGCGGCCGTCCATCTGGTTGGATGCCGGCGCGTGAGAGTGGTGAATTGCACGGTGTCGGACTGGCCCAGCGACGGTATCGGCATTCAACGAGGCAGCGACGTCCAGGTGATGCAATGCCAGGCGCACGGGTGCCGCGGTCACGGGTTTCATCCCGGCACGGCCCTGCGCGCGAGCGTCTGGTCGCACAATATCGCCGAAGGCAACGGCGGCGACGGCTTTTTCTTCTGCGCCCGCGTACACCATTCCGTGTGCAGCGACAGCGTGTTCTCGCGCAACGGTCAGCACGGTATCGGCGGGGTGGCGAATGGAGGCGATCACCACAATATCGTCAGCGACAATGTCTGCGCGTACAACGGACGCAGCGGAATTGACGCCAGCAGGGGAGAGGAGCACATGCTTTCCGGCAACCTGCTGTTAAGCAATTCGCAGGAAGCGCCGGGCCGATGGCCCGGGATCCGGCTCCACGACCTCGATCGGACGATTGTGCGGGGCAACCGTTGCGCCGACGATCAGACGGTGCCAACTCAGACCTGCGGCATCGCGGAGAGCGGGTCCAGCGACTGCAACCTGATCGGCGGCAATATGTGCGTGGGGATGAAGGAGCCGGTAGTGGTGACAGGCTCGAACAGCCGTGCGGAGGGGAATCTGGCCTGATCGATGGGGGGCGTGGTCCATCCGGAATCGACAGACGGAAGGGTGCAATGGCTCGCCGGTCCGATTTTCGGGCCGGCGAGTCTTGTAGTTCCGGGACAGAACATCGGCCCCAATTCGAAAAACCAGCAACGCGGCGACGCGACGAAAACCCCCGAAACGGGGCGTAAAGGTCGTCCAAGAGGACGTTTTTTCAGTTCAGGTCCAGTGACCTGGTGTATCCTGGTAATCAGCCTTCTAATCGCCTTTAATAACTAGCACTTATTCGAATTAACGTCCACGAGAACTTACGAATCAAGGTCAGATTGCGGCGAGGAGCGCGCCGATGGACATTTTCGAAAGGACCTCGCCCAGCAGAATGGCGGCCGCGAAGAGGCCGATGGCTTTGCCTCCGCCCACGTTGCATGCGACAGCGAAAGCGCGGTACATCAGCAATACCGTCCAGACGAGCAATAACAGCGCCAGAATGACGGCCAGGACGAAAATGGCGAGATCCAGCGGGCTGACCTGCGCGAAGGACGTCAGTACGCCTCCGGAAGCGCCGGACCGGAACCGTGTCGGACCCTGCATCAGCTGCCCGGCGAGTTGGTCTGTAACGCGCCGGAATCCCGGAAGGAGCACGCAGAACAGGGTAATTGCCATCGGTACACGCGCCAGTGCCTGTGTGCCGAACACATCCAGCGGGCGGATCCGGCTCCGGGAAATCAGCCGCCCCGCGAGATATGCCAGAACGCCCATCACCAGCCAGTTGATCAGGTTTTCGGCGACAAAGACCCACGCCGGCGCCGGCGGGCCCGCATGGAGGTCGACAACACCGTCGAAGTGGTGATTCGTTGCCGCGCCAACAAGGCTGGCGATCATCATCACGACCAGCCCGATGCCGAAGGCGGTCCCGCCGGCGATGTAATAGAACGGGTTAAAGAGCCAAGTCTTCAGCTTGTTCGAGGGTATACGATCCGGCATTTCCATTGCGACCCCCTGAGGAGGCACATCGTCGCGTCCCGGTACGTGGCAATTGACGTGAAGAAAACAGGCGTGCCGCCTTCGCCGCCTGTTCTGCTTGCGTTGATTCTGTCGAAACGAGCCTTTCGGCGTGGGTCTATTTACGGCGACGCTGCATTTGTAGGGGCGACCCTTGTGGTCGCCCGCCCGCCTGTCAGGTCCCGGCCTCGGCCAGCGCATCCTGTACGGCTGCTTCCAGGGTGCGCAGATCGCTGGCGATATCTATGAACGTGAATCCTTCGCGTATGCGTTTCCGGACGATCTCCAGGTCACGTTCCGGCATCCCGTAGGGCTTTCCGGCCTTCTTGCATCCCGAAACAAACGTTTGTATGGCGTTCTCGTGGTCCGGATGGCCCCGGTTCACGCCCATTGAAAGCGCCAGGTCGCCGGGTCCCAGGAATCCGACGTCGATTCCTTCGACGGACATGATGGCTTCGGTGTTGTCGATTCCCTCCATGTCTTCAATCTGGGGTACGATCATCACCGCGTCGTTGGCGATCCTGCGATACTCGTCGCCGTACACGGCAACCCGGCCCGTACCGGCGGATCGCGCCCCCTCGGGGGGATAGCGCATGGCCTGCACCAGGGCTTCGGCCTGCCCGGGCGTGCTTACGTGCGGCACGATGATGCCGTAGGCGCCGGCGTCCAGGATGCGCGCCAGCGTAACCGGATCGTGGTCCCACGCGCGGACGAAGGGCACGGCGCCCCGAGCCTCGATGGCGCGGAACGTGTCCGCGATCAGGGGAATGTCGAATGGCGAGTGTTCCGCGTCTATCGCCAGCCACTCGTATCCGGCGGCCGCCATGACTTCCGCGGCGAGCGGGGAACCCAGGTTCAGCCAGCCTCCCAGGGACAGTTCGCCCCTGAGAAGTTTCGCTTTGACGGGATTTTCCACGGGGTCTCCTTCTTTAAGTGGGGTGCTCGGACAGTGACGGTTCAGTCGATGCTCGACGAGGCCATTTCGTATTCTCCCTGGACGCCTTTCACCGTATTCGAAGACCGGCGCTTGAACACGTTGCCGAATGCGCCGGCCAGGCGCAGGGCCTCGTCGGGGTGATCGTCGATGAGGTTGCTTTTTTCCTTCGGGTCGTCCGGAAGATGGTACAGTTCGTCGGGCTCGCCCGCGGGGCGCTGGATATAGCTCCAGGTGTTGTCGCGGGTGCAGCGGTCGATTCCGCCGTGGTAACCGGTGATCATCGTCCGCCGGTGTTCGTCAGCATCGCCCGTGAGAACGGACATGAAGCTCCGACCCGCCATGGCGTCGGCGTTACCGTCCAGACCGAGCGCGTCGAGGAGGGTGGGCAGCACGTCCTGGTACTGAACGATCGCTGACGTCCGGCGACCCCCGTGTCTTCCTCCCGGCAGTCTGACCATGAACGGCACCTTGAGCAGTTCGTTGTACATCCGGTCCGCGCCCTTCAGGAATTTTCCGTGGTCATTCAGGGGATGTCCGTGGTCGGCCAGCAGAAAGATAACGCTGTCGTCGTAATATCCCAGGTTTCCGAGGGCTTCGAACAGCCGGCCGAGGCAGTGGTCCACAAAGGCGCATTCCCCCGCGTAGAGACCCTGGATGTGGGAGACCTCGTCCGATGAGGCCCAGTCTTCCGACGGTCCGCCCATCGGCATGATGAGGCGAGGACCCCGGTACCCGGGATCGGTGTAGCTGTCGAACTCCGGAACGGGATTCCACGGTTCGTGAGGGTCGAACGAATCCACCCAGAGCATCACGTTTTCGTGCGCCCGGTTCGATTCCAGCCAATTGATGGCGCTGTCGACCACCTGCCACGCGAACTCGTCCTCCTTCGAGTGGAAATCGTCGGTATTGGCCAGGAATTGCGAGATGCGCCGGCGCCAGGTCTCGGGATAGCTATCGTTGACGTAGTCATCCAAATTGCGCCGGGTTGGCGCGCTGATCCAGGGGTCGTATTCCTGGCCGCGGATCCAGTCGTAAGAAGCGAAATTCCGGTGGTAGTTCATTCCGGGAGCGCGATAGTGGTAGGTATCCGTGACGAGTCCGCAGACGTATCCCTCTTCGGAGAGGATCTGGGCGATATGTACGTCTTCCGCGGTCAGAGGTTGCCAGCCGCGGCTGTGCAGCGTGCGCTGTCCGGTCATCAGCTGGCAGCGGATTGGGATCGTCGGCAAGGCTTCGGGATAGGCGTTGTCGAAGACCACCGCCTCCCCGGCAAATGCGTCTATATTGGGCGTCCTGCACGGATCGATACCGGGAAAGGGCGCGACGCCGGCGTTGTACAGGCTCACGTGATCCTGTCGGAAGCTATCGAGCACGATAAAGACGACGTTCATGACGTCACCTCCTCCTGGGAGACGCGGCGTTCCCAGCCGTCCCTGAACAGCGGCAGGTGGTTGTTCACGGAATAGGGGTGTTTGCGTATCTCGTCGACGTTGAGGTCGATCCCCAGTCCGGGTGCGGCGGGCAGGCTGAAGTACCCGTCGACGACGTCATACCTTTCGCCGGTTACCAGGTCCCGTTCCCACGCCACGTTGAATTCGTCGAAGGTTTCCTGAATGAAGTGGTTGGGCGTACATGACGCGAGTTGAAGGCAGATGGCGGTGCAGACGGGGCCCTGCGCGTCGTGCGGCGCGACCACGCCGTAGTGCGCGTCGACCATATCGCAGATCATTCGGGTTGACCAGAGTCCGCCGCATGCCAGCGGCTCAGGCTGAAGGATGTGTACGACGTCGTGCTTCAGCAGTTCGGCGAACTGGTATTTCGTATGGAGGCTTTCCCCCGTGGCGATGGGAACCGGCGACTCTCTCGCGACCCGGACGAGGGCATCGATCTTGTGGTGAGGCGTCGGTTCCTCAAACCAGGTGGGGTTATAGGGTTCCATTTTTCGGGCGAATTTGAGTGCGGTGGACGTGCTGAACCGGCAGTGGCCCTCTACGAGAACGTCCACGCCCGGTCCCACGGCGTCGCGGACGGCCGCGATGATGTCGACGGCCAGCGCCTCGTCATCCAGGTCCGTAATCTGGTAGGCGGAACCGAAAGGATCGAATTTGAGGGCCGTGTACCCGCGGCGGACCACGTCAAGCGCTTTCTCGTGAAAGTTCTCCGGCGTCCGCGGACCGCGATACCAGCCGTTCGCATAAGCGCGGATCCTGTCGCGCATTTCGCCGCCCAGAAGCTGGTAGACGGGCTTGTTCAGGCACTTGCCCATGATATCCCAGCACGCGACTTCGATCGCCGCAACCGCGTGCTTGTGAATCTGACCGCCGTCCGTGTACACGTCGCGGTACATCCGCTGGACGATGCGTTCAGGCTGGAACGGATCCTGGCCTTCCCACTGCGGCCTGAGTTCGTGGATGGCCGATTCAACGGTCCTGGCCATGAAGTTGACCGTGCCCTCACCGACACCGTATACCCCCTCGTCCGTATGCACGCGTGTAAACAGCCAGTTTTTCCACGGGTTGCCGGCAATGAAAGTTTCGACGTCCGTAATCTTCATGAGATGCCTCGATTCGCGTGTATTGAGGTCCGGGGTTTCTCAAAACGGACTTCCAATATTGTTCCGGAGCCAGGGCCCGTCAAGTCGTATTTCCGCGCCTGAAACGGGCCGGAACCTCGCGGGCTCCTCACACATTTCGCTTTCCATTGTGCCGGCAGTCGCGTAAGTTCGTTTGATCTGGATTCATATTCGGGCAAATACAACGGTGGGAGGGCGATTGGAAGGGACATTGAGGATTACAGATGCCGAAATCGCGGGAATACTGTCCGCAAGGGAAGTTGTCGAAAGCTGTGACCGGGCGTTTCGCCTCTATGGGTCCGGAGAGGCGCTGAATCCGCCGCGACGTGAAGAGGTGCGAAGGACGGGAGGCGCGGACCTGTTTCGCCTGGAGATGCCGGCGGAGTGGCCCGGGCGTTACCGTGCGAGGAAGGTGATCGTGGAGCGGTCGGATGTCTCGTCCGGTCGGCTTTCGGAGCGCACCGCGGTGATCGAACTGGAAGACGTTGCCACGGGCCGGAGCGCCGAACTGGACGCGGAATATCTGACCAATATGCGGACCGGCGCGGCGGGCGCCCTCGGAGTCCGCTATCTTGCCGGCGGTTCGGAGGTGCTGGCGATTGTGGGAACCGGTCGCGTATCACGCGCGCTTGCCCTGTGCGCCGACGCGGCCCTCGGCCCGCGGGAGATCAGGGCGACCAGCCGCAGCGCGGCCAACGTCGAGGCGTTTGCCGCGTACGTACAACCGAAGGTGAACGCCCGTATACGAAGGACGAACGCCATTGGCGACTGCCTGGAGGGCGCCGATGCCGTGCTCACGGCGGTTCCCACGCCCCACCCGATTCTGGGAAGGCAGGTCGTTGGCGACGCGGTGCATCTGTCCGTAATTGCAGGCGACCCGAGGACGGCTCAACTCAACCCGGGGCTATTGAGCAGCCGTGAGGTGGTTGCGGACCATCCCGAACAGGTCCTGAAGTCGGGAGATTTCCTGTTGGCCGGTCTGGGCCGGGACCGGTTGGCCGCAGACGGCGAGGGGCGCGTACTGACCATCGGAGACGCGGCGCTTGGCCGACTGGAAGACCGGCGCGGCCGGGGCGCGATTGCCTATTTCACCGGAATGGCCATCCAGGATCTGATGGCGGCTGTGCAGGTGTACGAACGCGTGGCAGGGCGCTGAGAATCGCAAGGCTGTTTCATGAGTCGCGATCGGTCGTCACATCTTCCGCCTGGATTTTCTTTGATGCTTCCCATAGCCGGTCCATTTCTTCCAGACTGGCACCCTGCGGGCACTTTCCCTGTCTTTCAAGTTCCTGTTCTATGTAGCCGAAACGACTCTCGAATTTCCCTACCGTCTTCCGTAACGCTTCTTCCGGACAGACGCGCAGAAACCTTGCGAGGTTGACCAGAGAGAACAGGACGTCCCCAAGCTCTTCCTCGATGCCCTCTTCGTCTGCGTCCCGCCGCGCTTCGAGAAACTCACCCACTTCTTCGCGCACTTTGTCTACGACCTCTTCAGCATGCTTCCAGTCGAAGCCGGAACGGGCCGCCCGCTCCTGAACGCGCCGTGCCCTGAGCAGCGCGGGAAGTTGCCGGGGTATGCCGGCGAGGATGGACGGACCCTGGCCCTTTTCCCGCTTTTCCCGCGATTTGATGGCTTCCCAGTTTTCGACCACCTGTCCGGGGGTGTTCGCGGAGGCGTCCCCGAATACGTGCGGATGCCTGCGGATGAGCTTTTCGGACGTGGACGCCGCCACTTCTTCGAGCGTGAACCTGCCTTCCTCCCGGGCAAGTTGTGCGTGAAAGACGATTTGAAGGAGCACATCGCCCAGTTCGTCCCGCAGGCCATCGTCGTCGCCACTGTCGATGGCATCCAGGGCTTCGTAGGTCTCTTCAATCAGATAGGGTTTTAAGCTCTGGTGGGTCTGCTCGCGGTCCCAGGGACAACCGTCAGGGCCGCGCAGCCGTGCCATGAGTTTGACGAGTCGATCGAGTTCGGACATCCCGGGGTCCTCGTTAACCTTGATAGGAAAGTCTTCTTGGACGTTAAATCGAATATGTGTGAGTTGATAAAGGCTATTGGACTGCTGATTACCAGGATACACCAGGACACTGTACGTGAAAGGAAAAAATGTCCTACGGGACGCCGGAGATCGCCATTCGAGAATCCGGGGCGCGGTCCACACGGCTTCGGCTAGTGTCCTGTCCCGGAAATAAGTTGCCTAAATTCGACTGCCGAGTCGCCCGGCTCGCAAGGCGCCAGAGCGCAGGCGACCTGCGTATGGTCGGCGAGCGAGGGGAACGCAGCGAGACGGGATGAATCGTCGGTCGAATGGTGAGGAATTTTCGGGACAGGACACTAGGTGTTTTGCATAACGACAAACTACGCCGGAGGGCTCCGTGAGTCAACGGATATTGGAATCGCGGGGGCGTAGTAAATCAAAATTAGCCGTTGACAAAAGCCGGGTCGCGATGTATGTTTTTTCGTCGTGGATCTGCATCCCAACATACTGCGGCACTTTAAATAATGCAGCCAGACGATCCGGCGTTCCAACAATCTGGAGGCGAGTGAATGAGCAAGTCGGTCAAGGACATTATGCGAAAAATGGGAAACGATGAACTGAAAGACCAGGAACAGGAGCGATTCAGGAAGAAGGCGGAGGAGGTGTCGGAATACTACGACAGCGTGGGGGAAAAGTCGGAACTCGAAAAGAGGCACGACCGGTTTCGCCAGCGTCAGGAATATGCCAGCCGGCTTGGCCCGGCGGCAGAGCGCCTGCCCATCCTCACGAAGGAGGAGCGGGAACGCCGCGAAAAGGAACGGCCCGTTCGCAGAGCCATCCGGTTCGAGGGTCCAATTGAGAAACTGATTGAAAAATACAAAGACCCGAAAGAAGTCTTCAACCACATGTCCCACGGACAGTTGATGAAATACGAACTGGAAGAGGAGACCGGTTGCATTTACGAAAAGGGCAAGCTGATATTCGACGGCGAGAAACTCGTGGACGGCGATGACGACAGGCCTTGATCGGTCATTTCGGGGATTGGAAGAGGAGAGGTCGGAACCCGCGCCGTCGTCGATGCAGGATTGATCGACCGATCACCCGGCAGGCGCGACACTGGATTCCGTTCGTCGAATCCATCCGCTATTGCGTTTGACAGGACCCTTTGGATTTCTGAGATCCGAAGGGCTTCTTTTTTCGGTGCAGCGCGAAAGCCGGTGTATCCGCCACCGGATCAGGCTCCTTTTTGCGCGCGCTTTATGCAGGCTTCGAGGTACTCCCGAATCCTGTCTCCACATTCGGGGTCCTGGAGGGCAAAGTCAATAAACGCACGAAAGTAACTGGCGTGACTACCGATATCGTATCTTGTTTCATCCGGTAACAGCCGCACGCATCTGACCGGTTTCCCGCGCCGAATTAGGCCGCGAATGGCTTCGGTGACGCCAATCTCCCCGCCCGCGGCCTGCGTAAGCGCGCGGATTTCGTCGAAGATATGGGGGCTGAATATATAGCGCGCGCTCACGGCCATCAGGCTGGGCGCTTCGTCCACGCCGGGCTTTTCGACAAGATCGTGGATGGCGAAGCTGTCTGCGTTCAGATCGCCTGCCGGGTCCGGCTTGACGATTCCGTAGCGTCCAACCATTTCGGACGTGACGGGACGGACGCCCACGGTACACGCGGACCCGTGTACGAGATGAGATTCGATCATTCGAGCCAGAAAGTTCGGCGTATGCCTGGTGTTGATGATCGTATCGCCGTAGGCGACCGCAAAGTGCTCCTTGTCCACGAAACTCTCGGCAGCGAGTATGGCGGCGCCCGTGCCCCGGAGTCTGTTCGCCGGGGTCAACGCCTGCTGTCGGGTATAAAAGAACTCGATGCCGCGCAGGCTGTAGTCGAGTTGACCCGCGTCATTGGAGGCGTGGTTCTGGTCGGACGGGGAGGCGAGATCGACGTTGTTGTCGAACTGGTTTTCAATGATGGTCTTGGTATGAGAGGTTATGAAGAGACACTTCGTCAGATTCGCGGCGGCCATTTCCTCGACGACGTGCTGTATCGCGGGGTATTTGCCAACGGGCAGCATCTCTTTCGGCAGGGCTCTTGTCGTGGGCAATAAACGGGTGCCGAGCCCTGCAACCGGAATGACGACTTTTCGGACACGCATACTGGATCCTTTGACTGGCCGCAAAGATAAACCTGCGCTGGCGCGTTGTCAATGCCGAAGCGCGCTGAAATTCCGGGTCCTGGAACCGGCTTCCGGCCCGTCCGCCAAGCATAGAATTCCTTTGCGCGCGCGGAGCATATTCGATAGATTTTCTCAGTGACCCATCGCGGAAGGTGTGACCATGACGTGGATCATTGCCCTGTCCCTGACGATCGTCGCGCCCGTACCGGCGGCGCCGGTTGATTCGCTCCGTGTACGGGCGGAAGCCGACATCGAGGGGGGGCGGCCGGAACGCGCCGTTGCCGCGCTGCAGCTGGTGATCGACACGGGAAAGGAAACGGCGCGGGACTATGTCCTCCTCGGACATGCGTATCTGGATGCCGGCAATCAGAAGGCAGCCAGAAAGGCATTTCGGAAGGCGGTCAAGCAGGGCGCAAAGGCAGCGGGGTACAACGGGTTGGGTCTGGCCTACATGGCTTCAAAGCAGGGGTACCGGCAGGCCGAGTCGTATTTCAGACGAGCCCTGAGAGCGGACCCGGACATGGCCGGGGCGCAGTACCACCTGGCTCGCGTCTACCTTGAAACACGGAAGCGCCGGGCGCGGGAGGCATTTGAGAGCGTGATTGAAATCGATGCCCGCTACCCTGACGCCCATTACCAGGTCGGACTGCTGCTGGAGGACGGCGGCAAGCGGCACGAGGCGATTTCAGCATACCGGCGGGAGATGGAGGCGAATCCGGCTCACCCCCGCGCAGGAATCCGGCTGGCCAGGATGTGGCTCTCGTTGGGCAACACCGGGGAAGCGGTCAATACGCTCTCAGGGTTGCTGACAGCCGATGGCGACGCCAGAATTCCTGCCAATCGCGAACTTGCCGTTATTGCCCTGATGAATCGTGACTTCAAGCGAGCGAACGAACTGTTCGGGGTCTATTTCTCCTTCCTTCCGGAGGCCGAACAACGCAGGTATCGAGACATATCCCTCGTGGCGGACGACGAGGACCTTGCGCGCTACGAGGCGGCGTTGCCGGAGGAAAAAGATGTACTCGCCGCGCGGTTCTGGAACCGGCGCGACCCCACCCCCCTCACGCCCGAAAACGAGCGGCTGCTGGAGCACTATCGCCGCGTGGCGCACGCACTGGAACATTATACCCGGCCGGACGGCGGCTGGGACAAACGTGGCGAGGTATTCATCCGGCTTGGAAATCCCGACCATATCAGCAGATGGGACGATATTCAGGCCGAACCCAATCGGGAATTACAGGAAACGCGAGTGAATTTCGTGAACCGTTCCCGGATCGCGCTGGCCATCTCACCGGGGCTTCCGATCTTTCCGGTTGCCGCGAATGCCAGGTGGGAATACTGGATTTACACACAGGTGGACGGCGGTATCGAGATCACGTTCGCGGAAGTCTTCAAGGGCAGGCGGTACGACTACGCGCCGTTTCCGCTCAGGGTCGCGCCGCATGTCGGTATCCATCTGGCCGGTTTTCAGGGCGGGGTGGTCATGCAGAATGTGGTGGCGAGCCGGCCATCACGCTATTCACCCGATTTCGCCGATCTGCCCATCGACTTCTACTACTATCCGGCGGATTTCAAAGGGCCGGAGTCCAGGACGCGACTTGAGGTCTATTACGGTTTGCCTGCATCCGAGGTGGTACGGTTGAACGTGGATGAGAAAACGGATCTCATTCTGCTGGACCGGGGCGTTGCCCTATTCGACAGCTTGTGGAACGAAGTCTATCGTGAGGTGGATCAGATGGCCTTCAGCGCCCCAACGGACCGGCAGGTATCCGACGGCGCGTTCATTCCCGGCGTCATGCCGGTGGACCTGCCGCCGGGGACGTACCAGATGGCCCTGCAGGTCAGGGATGTGGTTTCCGGCAAGTCCCAGGTCTATCAGCAGGCGGTTGTCCTGGAGGACTATCACAAACCAACCGGTCTGTTGATCAGCGATATCGAACTGGCCTTCGCTACGGAGCCGACGGAAGAAACCGCGGGAGACTACGTAAAGAACGGCCTCAAGGTCGTTCCGATGTCGTCGCTGGCGTTTCGAACCCACCAGAACGCGTTTGTCTATTTTGAGATTTACAATCTGAAACAGGATGCCTTCGGCCAAACGCGCTATCGAGTGGAGTACACGTTGCGTTCGCATCGCGACCGGGCGCTGCCTGCGAAGATTCTGCACGGTCTGGGACGGGTATTCAGGTTGTCCGAAAAGGACCAGGAGATTGTGATTGCGTACGACCAGGCCGGCAACCGGCCGGATGAAGTGGCGTACGTGGAACTGGACCTTACCGAAACGCAGGAAGGCAGGCAGCTGGTCAGGGTGGCCGTAACGGACCTGCTGTCGGATGAAGAGGCGTCGAAGGAGATTTCATTCAACATCGTTCCGTGACGGCGGACCGTCCGGAAGTCTTGTGATCCCCCGCGCAGCGCATCGTAAATGGCGTCCATTATCGGGAGCAGCATGGCAGAACAGGCCAACTTGTCGGTGATTCCCTCTGTTGACTCGGTAATGGCCGAACCTGAGGTGCGCGCGCTGTGCGAACGCTGCGACCAGCCGCTGGTTGCGCGTTTCGCGCGCGAGGAAATCCACGCCGTGCGGCAGTCCATACTCGCCGGTGACGCGATGGGGGAATCCCGGGACAAGCTCGTTGCGCGGGTAACGTACCGGGTCTGTCTGCGGGTGGAGCGATTGACCGAACCCGGTCTCAAGCGGGTTGTCAATGCCACGGGAATTGTGCTGCACACGAATCTCGGACGCGCGCCGCTGGCGGATGCCGCCTCCCGGGCGGTCGCCGGAATCGCGTCGGGGTACAGCAATCTGGAAGCAGACCTTGAATCCGGCCGGCGCGGGTCCCGAACAGCGCTGGTTGAAGAACTGCTATGTGTGCTTACGGGCGCGGAGGCGGCGGCTGTGGTCAACAACAACGCGGCGGCCGTGTTGTTGACCCTGAATACGCTTTGTCTGGGAAAAGAAGCGCTGGTCTCACGAGGCGAATTGATCGAGATCGGTGATTCCTTTCGCATTCCGGAGATCATGGAGCGCAGCGGCGCGGTTCTGGTAGAGGTAGGCACAACCAACCGGACGCACCTGCGGGACTATGAGGCCGCGCTGACAGACCGCGCCGGACTGATGCTGGCGGTACACCCGAGCAACTACAGGGTGATGGGATTTACAGCCGCGGTTTCACTCCCGGAACTGGTTGCGCTGGGCGAAAGGCGAGGTGTGGCCGTGGTCCACGACCTCGGAGGGGGCGCGCTGGTGGACATGGGTGAGTTCGGTCTGCCGCACGAGCCCCTGGTATCGGAGAGTGTCGCGGCCGGCGCCGACGTGGTCACGTTCAGTGCCGACAAGGTGTTGGGCGGCCCCCAGGCGGGTATTCTGGTGGGGAGGGGAGACGCCGTCCGGAGAATCCGACAGAACCCGCTCATGCGGGCGCTGCGGTGCGGGAAGCTGACGTACGCCGCACTGGCGGCGACGTTGAGACTCTTTCTGAACCGGAAAGAACTTTTGCGGACGCATCCTGCGCTCGCGATGCTGGCCGAGCCTGTTTCGAGTCTGAAGCGGCGGGGCCGGCGGAGCCTGGCGCGGCTGAGCCGGCTGCACGACAGCGGGCTGCGGGTTGAACTGGTGGATTCGATTGCACAGACGGGCAGCGGCGCCATGCCCCTGGAGGAAATCGCCAGCGCGGCGTTATGCGTGTCTTTCGTCAACGATGGGTCCGTGACCGACCTCGCAGCCCGGCTGCGTTCAAACGATCCGCCGGTCTTTGGATACGTGCGGGACGATCGGCTGTTTCTGGATCTGCGGACGGTGGCGTCCGGAGAGTTGCGCCTCGTCGAGGCCGCGCTTCGGCGCGCGGCGGGGATCGATGTGGAGTCAACCTGATGTCGCACGTGATCATCGGTACGGCAGGACATATCGATCATGGCAAGACCGCACTGATCAGGGCGCTCACGGGTATCGATACGGATACGCTCCCGCAGGAGAAGGATCGGGGCGTGACAATCGATATCGGATTCGCGTATTGGAAGGACGATGTCACGATCATCGACGTGCCCGGTCATGAGCGGTTCGTGAAGAATATGGTGACCGGCGTGTGTACGGTGGATCTCGCCCTGTTCGTGGTCGCGGCGGACGACGGGGCCATGCCCCAGACGCGCGAACACCTGGGTATTCTGAATCTCCTGGGCGTGCGGCGGGGTGTTGTGGCGCTGAACAAGGTGGACCTGGTGGAGCCGGATTGGGCGGACCTGGTGGTGGAGGACCTGCGTGACCTGTTCGACGGCACGTTTCTGGATGGCGCTCCGATCGTACCGGTGTCAGCGGTTACCGGCGAGGGGATAGAGAGGCTTGGGCAATGGCTGGAGGAAGAAATCGGGAAGGTGGAGGCGCGTCCCGATGGCGGTGTGTTTCGTCTGCCGGTGGATCGGGTGTTCTCCGTCAGGGGATTCGGTACGGTTGTGACCGGCACCGTACTGTCAGGCCGGGTCCGGGCGAAGGACGTGGTGATGCTTCAGCCGGCGGACCAGGCCGTTCGTGTGCGCGGCGTGCAGGTGCACGGCAGGGATGTGGAGACTGCCCGTGTCGGCCACCGGGCGGCGATCAACCTGGCCGACGTCGAGGTGGATCAGGTCGCGCGGGGCGACCTTCTGGCGCAGCGGGGTTATTTCAGTTCCACCTATATGCTCGACGCGCGGCTGCGTCTGCTGAAGGATGCGCCGACGTCGCTGAAGAACCGGGCGCGGGTTCATCTGCACCTCGGCCCGCGTGACGTGCTGGCGCGCGTGGTTCTACTCGAAGCCGACGAGTTGCGCCCCGGCGAATCCCAACTGGTGCAGTTCCGCCTGGAGGAGCGCGGCGTGGCGGCCCGGGGCGACCGATTCGTGATCCGACGTTATTCGCCTGTGCAAACACTGGGCGGGGGGGTGGTGCTGGATGCGCAGCCGGTCAAGCACCGCCGCTTTCGGGAGGACACGCTTGAACGTCTGCGCGGGTCCGAAGTTGAAGATCCGACCCATGTGTTGGGCCTTCGCCTTAAAGCCTCGGGTTTCCGGGCCCACCCCGCCCGTGATCTTGCGGCGGCGCTGGGGCTGTCTCTGTCGGAGACGGACGATCGGCTGCAGGACCTGCTGGATACGGGAGCCGCATTCGGCTTTCGCCACGCGGGAGAGGACGTATACGTCCATACGGATTCGTGGCAGGCCCTGCTGACACGGATTACGGAAGCGATGTCGATCTACCACCGGGTCAATCCTCTCAAGGCAGGGGTTTCACACAGCGAACTCCGCCCGCGGGTGGAGGGAAGGCCGCCGGCCGGTATCTTCGAGCGGGCAATCGACCATCTGCTCTCGGAGAAGGCGCTGTTTTCCGCGGGCTCCCTGCTGCGACTCGCCGATCACAGGATCCGATTCTCGGGAGACCAGGGCCGGATCAGAGAGGAAATACTGGCGCTTCTGCAGGCGGGCAGCGCCGCGCCGCCCGACCTGAACGAGATTGGCGTTCAGCTGGCGCAGGACGCCGCCGAAGTTCACGCTGTTGCGGCCGCCATGCAAGCGATGGGAGAGATCGTAAGGCTGGAAGAGAATCTGGTGTTTCCGCCGCGCACGCTCGAGGAGATCGAGCAGGGGCTCGTCTCCTTCCTGCAGCGAAACCGGGAAATGAGTGTTTCGGCTTTCCGCGACCTGGTGGGTACCACGCGCAAATACGCCGTTCCATTGTTGAACCATTTCGACAACAAGGGCGTCACCGTGAGAAAGGGGGACGTCCGGGTCCTTGCCGGATAGATACGAGTTCCTGCCAGGGGATCGTGTCGATTGACATTGCGCGGCTTTCAACGGCATTTCGTCTTCCGGGCACGGGTTTGTCCTGCAAAGCAGCCGGATCCCGCGATTGCCGAAAGCCCGCTCTTTGTGCGGGAGTGGATGGGGCACTGGTGGCCCTCGCGGGCTTCAAACCCGTTGCGGCGTGCTAATCACACGCTGGGTGGGTTCGATTCCCACACATTCCCGCCATTTTCGGAAGCGGAGGTCTCGCACGGGGCCTCCGCTTCTGTTAACGAGGCGTTGACAAAGAAGATGCGCCGATGTAACTTCGCAGTCAGAATCCCGAAACGCAGATTTCCCGCAGACGGAACAGAGCTGACGCGTTTCTAAGGAGTGCCAGATGGCGAGATGGGCTGTCGTACTGTTATGGGTCGTCCTGAATGCAAGCGCCGCCCATGGATGGTGGGTCCGCGGGCACGGCATCGTCACCAGAGCTGCGGTCGCCTCGCTTCCGGAACGGATGCCGGGCTTCTTTCGCGCCGGAGGAGACGCGATCGCACACTATGTGTGGGACCCCGACCTGGCGAGGAATCGCGGGACGCCGATCTTGCGCCGCGCCGAAGTTCCCGAACACTATTTCAATCCGGAACGACTGAAGGTCGCTTCGCTGCCGGCGGATCGCAACGGGTTCATTGAGTTTTGCACAAAGCAGGGCATCGCGCCGGACAAGGTCGGTTTCCTGCCCTGGTCGGTAGCCGAGTGGACGCAGAGGCTGGCAGTGGCGTTTGCAGAGCACAGGCGCTGGCCGGACAATCGCCACATCAGACAAAAGTGTCTGATGTACGCCGGTTTTGTCGCGAATTACGCCCAGGATCTCTGCCAGCCGCTGCACGTGACCATGTACTTCAACGGCCGGCCCGGCCCGGACGGCGCCATTCAACCCAGCGGCATACACTACAAGGTGGACGATCTGATCCGCAGGATCGACCCGGCGCCCGGGGCTCTGGCATCGGGTCAGCAACCCGTCGTGCTGGATAGCCTGATGTCCGGAATTGCCGCACAGATCGAAGACAGCAGGTCGCTCCTCGACGCCGTATATGGCCTGGAGGGTCGGTTGCCGCCCGCGGGTGAGGGCGAGTGGACGCCGGTTCCCGACGTCGTGGCCTTCGGTATGGAGCGTGCGCGGGAGGCGGTGAAGTTTACCGCGTCGCTTTACCTGACGGCCTGGCATTTGTCCGAAGGCCTGGAATTCGAGGATTGGGTGGTCCGGGAGGACTGACGGGAGTCAACGTGAGAAAAACGTCCCCGGATTGCTGCGGCCGTTTGGATTGTTGTAAGAAGCTGTTTTAAAATTACCGGTGAGTTCCCGAGCACGAGCGAAAAAGTGGCGGTTATGAGGCGCGAGGGGCGCGCAGCGCCGACGGGAAAACTCGCCTATGAGAGGCGAGCAAGCGCAGCCTCGATCTCGTATGACGGGCGGGTTTGACCAACGCCGACCGGCGCTTTTGCAGCCGTGTGAAGACCGCTGGGAATTTTATGACAGCTTCTAAAGGCGTGCGGATGAATTTCCTGATGATCGCCGTCGACAGCCTGCGAGCGGATCGACTCGGATGCTACGGATACCACCGGCCCACCACGCCGTTCATCGATGCGTTTGCGGGCCGGTCGGTGGTGTTCGAGAACTGTTATGCGCCGTCCATTCCCACCCAACCCTCGTTTACGTGCACGTTCACCGGACAGTGGCCCACCACGCATGGGATCGTGGCGCACCGGGGCCGCTGGTCTCTGGGTAACGGCGCGCCCTTTCTGCCCGAATTCCTGCAGCGGGCCGGATACGCCACGGCCGCGGTAGACAATCTGGCGGAGCATCACAAACCCTGGTTTTCCCGGGGGTTCGACGTCTGTCTGAATCCGAGGGAGGCGGGAAGCTATCCCGAGTGCTTTCGATTCAATGAACTGGCCGTCGACTGGCTGAAGGCCCATGGCAGAAAGCCGTTCTTTCTCTTCGTACACTATTGGGATCCTCACACGCCCTACATGCCTCCCGTGGCGTACAGGGACCTCTTTTATTCCGGCGATCCTACGGTAGAAAACAGGGGCAGTCTGGACGAATTCTACAGGCGGCCCCTGAGAAGCTGGTGGACGTCAGGCTGGCTCGGGCGGATGGCGTCAGAGTGGCCGGGTGCGGCGGCCGCGCAGATCACCGACGTCGAATTCGTACGCAGCCAGTACGATGCCGAGGTGAGATGCGTAGACGACGGCATCCGGGAGTTACTGGGGGCGCTTGAAAAGCTGGGTGTCGCGGAAGAAACGGCGGTGTTCATATTCAGCGACCACGGCGAGGAGCTTGGCGAGCACGGCATCTACTTCGATCACCATGGACTGTACGAAAGCGACATCCGCGTTCCACTCATTGTGCGGTGGCCCGGAGTCGAGGTCGATGGAAACCGGGTCCGATCTCTGGCTCAACACACGGATCTCGCGCCGACGGTACTCGAAGGCGCCGGGCTGCCGGTTCCGCGCGGGATGGACGGGCGTTCGCTGTTCCCGTTGATACATGGCGGCCCGGATCGTGAAGCAGGGGAACTGCTGCTTTCGCAGGAATGCACGTGGATGGCGAAATGGGCCGTGTGTGAAGACGGGTGGAAGCTGATCGCCGCACTCGAGCCGGACTTTTACGGCAATCCCATGCTGGAGCTGTATGACCTGAACGGCGATCCGTCGGAGCAGCGGAATCTGGCGAGGGAACTGCCCGGGAAGACGCGTGAGATGGGTGAAATCCTGGCCTCTGAATTGTCCCGGCGGCTGGCTCGAGCCGGCAGGACCCGGGACCCCGTCGAAGCGCATGGGATTACGCTCGGCAGGGAGATGTTTGCATGAATCCCGCCGGTTCTGTGTGGTCGGGCGCCCTGGATCCACGTCATGGGACAGGATTTCATGCGTAACTACAATGAGGTCGTTGAACGCACCGAGGCGCTTTCGCGGAGGGATATCCGCATCGAAGTGCTGGACCGCGTCGCCGGCTATCCGGTCTTTTGCGTAACGCTTCGCAGAGATTCATCGCTACCCGCAATCTACGTCAACGGTGGGACACACGGAGACGAACCGGCGGGAACCGAGGCGGCTCTGGCTTTTCTGGAGACCGGCTGCGGGCAATGGCTGGATCGATTCCGGTTTTTCGTGATCCCCTGCCTGAATCCCTACGGATATGTTCACAATACCCGGTCGAATGCGCAGGATGTGGATATCAACTGGGCATTTCTTCGTGAGGACGTACCGGAAATCTGCCTGCTGAAGGAGTTTATTCGGGGCAGGAAGTTCGCGGCGGTAATGGACCTGCACGAAGACTGGGAGAGCCCCGGGTACTATCTGTACGAACAGGTTCGCGGGATGGCGCCCGCGGGACCCTCGATTACAAGACAGGTTTCCGGGGTCTGTAGGCTGAATACACAATCTGAAATCGAGGGGGAAACCGCATTGAACGGTGTGATATTTCCGAATCCGGAGGTGGAAAAGCGGCGCCTGGGCGGCGGCGTGCCGATCGTATTGTTCAAACAGTCGTACACCGATCGTCTGATTACGTCGGAGACGCCGTCGGCGCTGGACCTGGATGTACGTGTCCGGGCGCATCTGGTGGCGCTGGAGACAATGCTTGAAGTACTCGCCGGAGGATAGCGCGTGGGATCGCCCGACCTGAAATCCGCGCGCATGAAGCGTGCATACATAATCAGCGCGGCGGAGGTGGTGGAGCCGCCGATGTCGGCCGAGGACTGGGCGGATTTTGAAAGAGGCGTAGCGCTTTTCAACGGTTGGGAGCACTGGGAAAGCCACGAGGCCTGGGAGCAGGTGTGGCGCAGGCATGCCGAGCCGAGCCGGATTTTCTTTCAGGGTCTGATCCAGCTCGCGGCCGCGTATCATCAGCTTCGACGAGGAATCTATCACGGGACCGTAAAGCACTACAATAATTCATATTTCAAGCTGAAGCAGTTTCCCGCCCGCTTTCTGGGTGTGGACGTCGACGCGCTGAAACGAAGAATCGAGCAGGGGCTGGCGGCGGTGGAGCGGCTGGGACCGGAAAGGATGGTTGAATTCCCGCGAGAACTCGTGGCGAAGGTGATTTACAGTCGGCCGCAGGACGGTTAGTCTTTCTCGGGATACGACGTTCCCATGCAGAAAGAGCCCCGGACGTCCGCGTCCGGGGCTCCTGTCAATCAGTTTGACCGGCGCCGGAATCAGCTGCCGTTTGCCCCGTTGTCGTAAAGCTGCGTAAAGAATTCGAGAGCCGCCCTGAACGACACCACCTTGACGACCCGTCCGCCTGGGTCGACGACCGGGATATGACGGTAGCCATGCAGGTCCATCAGATGCAGCGCGTATCCGATGGGATCGGACAATCTCATGGTGGTCGGATTTGGCGTCATCACGTCTTCGACACGCGTGGTTGCCAGATCGATGTCGCTGCCCACGACTTTTACGAAGAAGTCCCCTTCCGCCAGGATGCCCTGAAGGGCGACGCCGTCTTCGGAAACCAGAAGGCAACCGGCCTCTTTTTCCTCCATCAGAAGCATGGCCTCGAGCATTGAGGCCCGCGGTGCGATGAATTCCGGCGTGTGAAGTTTCACCGTCGAGATCGGATCGATGACCAGGCGCTCGAATTCGCCCTTCGGGTCTATCGGGTCCTCTCCTCCGATTCCCGGAATGATGTCGGGGATGTCCGTTTCGATTTCCTCCTCCACGACGTCCCGCTCGATCGGTACGCTGTCCTCTTCCGAAACAACCCAGGTATCTGCGGCATTGTAGAGTGTGGACAGATCGGCTTCCCCACTCTGTGTGACGGCGGCGCGACCCTGTGCGAGGATTTCCTCCTCGTAAACGGGTCGATCCACGCACCGGAGAACCCCCAGCGGAACCGGAAAATCCGGATATTCCATGCGGCTGAGCATGTAAGCCAGCGCCGGCGGGTCCGCGGACTCGTCGTGTACAAGAAGGTCGGCTTCGGATGTGCCGTTGCCCAGCGTCACGACTTCGGGACGCAGCTCGTTCATCCGGACACCCTTGTCCCGCTCCTTCCCGAAAATCATCGGCTCACCGTCTTCGAGAATTAACGTATTGTCGTCTTTTACGTCCGCTTCGGTGATGTGGAACCACGCGCCATCGTTGTAGATGTTGCAGTTCTGGTAGACTTCGACGAACGACGTGCCCTTGTGGGCTGCCGCCCGGCGGAGCATTTCGGCAAGGTGCTTGGTATTCCTGTCGACGGAACGGGCGACAAAGGTGGCCTCGGCCCCAATGGCGACGGAGATGGGATTGAAGGACTGTTCGATGGAGCCCATGGGCGACGAATACGTCTTGTGGCCGGGCAGCGACGTGGGCGAGTATTGCCCCTTCGTAAGGCCGTAGATGCGGTTGTTGAAGAGGATGATGTTCACGTCCACGTTCCTGCGCAGAATATGCAGCAGGTGGTTGCCGCCAATGGACAGGCCGTCCCCGTCCCCGGTGATCACCCATACGTGCAGGTCCGGGTTGGCCACCTTGAGGCCCGAGGCGAGGGTCGGCGCGCGTCCGTGAATGGAGTGTACGCCATAGGTGTTCATATAATACGGAAAACGGCTGGAACAGCCGATTCCGGAGATGAACACGATCTGCTCCCGTGGGATTCCGAGTTCGGGAAGCACCCTCTGCATCTGCGCCAGTATGGCGTAGTCTCCGCATCCCGGACACCAGCGGACCTCCTGGTCGGAAACGAAGTCCTTGCGGGTCAGTTGTAGAAGTTCCGGTGTGGCTTCGGCCATGGATCATTCTCCAGAATCAGGGGTACCGTCTAGTCGAGCAATTCGTGGATTTTGTCCGCAATCTCGGAAATCTTGAATGGCTGCCCCTGGACTTTGGGATAGCTGATGACACGTAAGGGATACCTGGCGTTGAGCAGGAGAGAAAGCTGTCCTCCGTTGATCTCGGGTACCAGGATCTTTCGATATCGTAGAAGCAGACTCTCCAGGTTCGCGGGAAACGGGTTCAGATACCGGATATGGGCATGGGCAACCGACCGGCCGCTGGAGACCGCGCGGCGCACCGCTGACCTGATTGCGCCGAAAGTGCTGCCCCAACCGACGACAAGCACATCGCCGGCACTTGGTCCGAACACGTCCTGCTCGGGAATCCGATTGGCGATTCGCGCCACCTTTTCCGCCCTGACCCTGACCATGTGTTCGTGGTCTTTCGGGTCGTACGAGACGTTTCCCGTGCCGTCCTGCTTGCCCAACCCGCCGATCCGGTGTTCCATGCCCGGCGTGCCGGGAAGCGCCCAGGGACGCGAAAGGGTCTGGACGTTCCTCGTGTACGGCTGAAAATCCTCAGGGTCCGTTCGGTGTTCCACGTCGATCGTCGCGATATCGTTGGGATCGGGGATCTTCCAGGGTTCGGAACTGTTGTTCAGGTAGCCGTCGGACAGGAAGAAAACAGGCGACATGCTTTCAACGGCGATGCGGAAGGCCTCAATGCCCAGGTTGAAGCAATCGGATGCCGTGGCCGGCGCGACGATGGGAACCGGACTTTCGCCGTTGCGTCCGAACATGCATTGGAGCAGGTCGGACTGTTCCGTTTTCGTAGGAAGCCCCGTGCTGGGCCCTCCCCGTTGAAAGTTGGCGACAACCAGTGGCAATTCCAGCACGAGAGCCAGGTTGATGGCTTCGCTCTTGAGCGCAACGCCCGGGCCGCTGGTGCCCGTTGCGGCAAAGGCGCCGCCGAACGCGGCGCCGATGGCGGAGCCGATGGCTGCAATTTCGTCTTCTGCCTGGAATGTGCGCACGTCAAAGTTTTTCAGGGCGGCCAGCGCTTCCAGCAGGACGCTGGCGGGGGTAATCGGGTAACTTCCGTAAAAGAGGGTCTTGCCGGCCTTGTGCGCCGCGGTGACGAAACCCATCGCGGTGGCCTGGGCGCCGGTAACGGCGCGATAGGTGCCGGGTTCGACTACGGCTCTGGGTATCCTGTACCTGTACTGGAACTGTTCGGTCGTTTCACCGTAGTTGTATCCGGCCTTCAGGGTTGTAACGTTGCCTTCGACGACGTTGGGGCGGCTGGCGAATTTCTCTTCCAGCATGCGGATGGTCGGATCCAGTGGACGGTCGAAGATCCAGTATGCAAGTCCGAGGGCGAAGCAGTTCTTCATCATATCGATCTGCCGGTTGGACAGGCCCTCAACACCGGCCACCGCCCGCTTGTGCAACGTTGTCAACGGTACCTTGCAAACGCGATACCCCTCCAGCGATCCGTCTTCCAGGGGGTCGGTCTCGTAGCCGGCCTTGCGCAGGTTGTTTCGTGTGAAGTTGTTGGAATTGGTAATGACCACGCCGCCCGGCGGCAGATCCTGCAGGTTTGCCCTGAGCGCGGCCGGGTTCATGGCAACGAGAACCCGGGGCTCGTCTCCTGGAGTGTAGATGTCTTCGCTGGATATGCGGACCTGAAAACCGCTTATGCCCGGCAATGTGCCCGCGGGAGCGCGGATTTCGGCGGGGAAGTCCGGCATGGTGCTGATATCGTTGCCCACGATGGCGGACGTGTTGGCGAATTCTCCTCCAATGAACTGGCTTCCATCGCCGGAGTCGCCCGCGAATCGGACAGCGATAGATTCTACTTCGTTCAATTCGTCCAGAAGTTCGGCTTCTTCGTCAATTTCCTCGACGGCTGTTTCGGCCATCTCTATGAACCTCCCGGTACATTTGGGCTGCGGATCCGGTTACGAACTCCAGGCGCGTCAGGCGCCGGCGCGGGCTTTGGCGAACACGTCCGGCACGGGCGGCTGGTTGTAGATTTCCTGAGGGAAGTAATCGCATATGTATTTGATAATGGCATAATAGGTCAACGTACCCAGGACCCTGCCCTCTTTGTTCGTTACCGGCATGTAACGGAAGCGGTTAGATGCGATCACCCTCGTCGCGTCCAGGATGTTCATCTCCGCGTCGATCGTTTCAGGATCGGGCGTCATCAGGTCATCGATTGGCGCATTGCCGCTCTCCGGGATACCCGCCACTTTCTTCATGATATCGCGTTCGGTGAAGATGCCGATCAACCGGCCGTGTCTCATTACGAGCGCGCATTTTCTGTGGCTCGCCTTCATCTTGGCGAGAACATCTCCGGCTCGCGTGCCATGTTCCGTCTCGACGTAATACGACAGGTCGACATGGGTGATCGGCTTAGTTTGAATACTCTCTTTAAGGTCCATCTGACCCTCCGGAATCGATGCGCTCCGGGTTCCGTGTGTCCGACGGCCGGCGCATCGTGCGTACGACTCCGTGCGCCCACCATGTTGCCGTTTCTGGATTCGACAATTAAAAATAAGCCGCGCTTATCTTATCTGGTTGTAATATAAAGCATTCAGGCGGCAATGGCAAGGCGAATCCATTAGTTTATTTTGTTGAAACTCCTTCGATACAACAAAATGGTTTATAGTGATTCCCTGGAGTCCAATGCATAAGCCGACCTGAATCGCCGGGTTAGCGCAGATTGCATTATCGGCAACGTCGCGCGTCTGAAACGGACGAAGAACCGTTTGATTTAAGGAAAGCCGACTTCTATATTGAAAGTCGGGTTGCATCGAAGGCGCCATTCCGGCCACATCCATCTGTCATGATCTGGAAATCCTGATATGCGCGTTGGCATTCTTTCGCTGGTCCACGAGTCCAATACGTTCATCGGAACGCCCACCACACTGGATATGTTCCGGTCGAGCCGGATTCTCATCGGAAACGAAGTGGCGGACGGTTTCGAAGACGGCCTGAACGAGGTGAGCGGTTTTTTCGCGGGTCTGGCCGAGTCGGACATCGAAGCGGTACCGCTCTTTTACGCCAGTACCGAGCCCTCCGGCAGGATTACGAAGGACACCTGCGACGCGCTGATGCAGATGATGTTCGAACAGATTGAACGCGCCGGCGAACCGGACGGCTGGCTGGTGGCGCCCCACGGAGCGAACGTGGGTGAGGGGGAGGACTACCGGGACCTCGACGGATACTGGCTGTCCCGACTCCGTCGCATTGTCGGCGAGGGGACGCCGATCATCTGCACAATCGATCCGCACGCGAACCTGTCGGAGAGGATGATTTCAGCCTGTGACGCGACCATTGCCTATCGCAGCAACCCGCATCTTGACCAGAGAGAGGTAGGATTGCAGGCCGCGCGGTTGATGGCGCGGACGCTTCGAGGCGAGATCAGGCCCACGCAGGCGGCTGCGTTTCCGCCGATCGCCATCAATATCGAACGCCAGCTGACGGGATCCGCGCCGTGCCGGCCGATGTACGAACTTGCGGATCGACTTCTGGACCAACCTGGCGTTTTGTCGAACAGCATCGTGTTGGGATTCCCGTACTCCGACGTGGCCGAGATGGGCGCTTCGATGATTGCCGTGACAGACGGAGATACCCACCTTGCGGAATCCGTGGCCGGAAAACTCGCGGATCATCTCCACGCCTTTCGCAGTGACTTCAGGGGCGAGTTCATCGGCATCCCGGAAGCGGTCGATATGGCGTTGGCTGCAGACGGCCCGGTCTGCCTGCTGGACATGGGCGACAACGTGGGCGGCGGTTCCGCGGGCGACGGCACGATGCTCGCGCATGAATTGCACACGCGCGGGAATATCAGGGCATTCGTGTGCCTGTACGACCGGGAAGCCGTTTCAAGCGCGGTCGAGGCTGGCGTGGGCACCCGGCTGACGCTCCGGATGGGCGGCAAGACCGACGCACTGCACGGCCCGCCTCTGGAAGTTCCCGTCAGGGTACGCGGCGTCTACAGCGGTCGGTTCAGCGAGAGCGAGATTCGCCACGGAGGCCGGACGGCATTCGACATGGGTCAGACGGCGGTGGTGGACACGGACAGCGGCTTGACCATCAGCCTGACCTCCCGGCGGGTCGTCCCGGTGAGCCTGGGACTCATGACCAGTTGTCAACTGCGTCCCGACGCCTTCGACGTCATCGTCGCCAAGGGTGTGCATGCGCCCGTGGCGGCTTACGCTCCCGTGTGCACGCGTCTGATACGTGTCGATACGCCCGGAGCGACAGCGGCGGACATGCGCAAGTTCGAGTTCCGCCATCGCCGGCGGCCGTTGTATCCGTTCGAAGAGATTTAGGCGCTACGCGCCAGAGTCGCGTGGATTAGGTCCTCACCAAAGAAGCCCGAATAGGATTCTGTAACGATTTTCTTTTGCCAAGCTCGACGAAGCGCGTTCATTGAGCTTGTCGAAATGCCCGCGCTTCGTCCGCGTTTCGACCCTTCACCGGCCCTTCGACAAGCTCAGGGAACGGTTCAGGGTCTGCGGGCTTTGGGCGTCGGGCCACGAGGAAGTATCGCAGCCGAATCACAACAGCGACAGCAAAATCAGGAGGACAGCCCGTGTCCATTCTATTCGAAGAGATGACCCGGGAAGAGATCCGGGAGGTTGCGCCCACGGCCACGGCAGTCCTGCCCACGGCGGCCATCGAGCAGCACGGACCTCACCTTCCGGTGTGTACGGACGCCGTTCTATGCGGGACGGTCGCGCGCCAGGCCGCGGCGCGCGCAAATGAGCAGGTTCCCATCGTGGTGGCCCCCACGCTGCAATTCGGCAACTCCCACCATCACTATCCGTTTCCGGGCGTCCTGTCATTCAGGACTACCACGTACGTCGGCGCAGTGACAGATGTTCTTGAAGGCCTTTCGCGAAGCGGTTTAAGGCGGCTCGTGGTGTTGAACGGCCACGGGGGGAATTGCAACCCGAACGGGCTGGTGGGACAGGACTTCGTGAACCGGCTGGGCTATCCGGCGGCCGTGGCGACCGGCGATTACTGGACTATCGCGCGGGAGGCGCTCATCGACGTCATGCCGTCGTCGGTCATCCCCGGCCACGCCGGGCGATTCGAGGCGGCATTGATGATGGCGATCCGGCCGGACCTGGTGAACCGGAAGGCATTGGACGCGATGAGCGGTCAGGTCCACGACGACGCCGGTCTGGACGTCGGCCTGTCGGGCGCGGTGGTTCAGGTCCACGGCGAATGGCAGGCGGGTGTGGGCTACACGGATAACCCGGCGGAGGCCACCGTCGAGAACGGGCAGGCCATGCTGGAGATAATCATCAGTAAGGTGTCCGACTTCCTCGTTGCGTTTCATCGCAGCAAACATCCGGTTTGAATCTGCTGCATTGTACTCCCCCTGAAACTTGCCCGAACCTTTGAATTCTCTTAATATGAGTGCCCATTTGTCGGCCGCAAAAACGCCGGTTTCACAGGTAGAATCATGGAAAAACCCAATGTCGTCGTCATCGGCTATGGCTTTGCCGGCCGCTGCTTCCACGCCTATCTGGTGGGACTGGCCGGCGGCATGAACCTCTACGGCATCGCCACAAGCCGGCCGGAGGCCCGCGACGAAATTCAGCGCGACCTGGGTGTAAAGACCTTCCGCCACTTCGATGAAGTGTTGGCCGATTCAGCCGTTGATTTAGTCGTCCTCGCCACGCCCAATGACCTCCACGCCCCGCACGCGATCCAGGCGCTGGCAGCGGGCAAACACGTCGTCACCGACAAGCCCATGTGCCTGAGCATGGCTGAGGCCGACCGGATGATCGCCGCCAGCCAGGTGCACGACCGCTTGCTCAGCGTCTTTCAGAATCGCCGCTGGGACGGCGATTTTCTCGCCGTTAAAGACGCACTCGGGCAAGGGCTGCTCGGCGATCTCTTTTTGCTGGAGATGTTCTGGGGCCAAAACGGGCCTCCGCGAGGCTGGCGCAGCATCGCACATCACGGCGGCGGCAAATTCCTCGATTTAGGCGCGCACCTGGTCGATCAAGCCCTCCAGCTCATCGACGCGCCGCTAGCAAAGGTGTACGCCACCTTCCACTCCGGCGACCCACTCAGCATCGACGTCGAGTCCCACGCGCTGGCCGTGCTCCACTTTGCCAACGGCGTCGAAGCGCGCGTGGAGACCTCGTCGCTGGCGAGCAAAGCCAAGCCGCGCTGGTACGTGCTGGGCACGGAAGGCGCACTGGTTAAAGAGGGCGTTGACCCGCAGGAAAAGGCCATGATCGCCGGCGACATCGACGCGGCTGAAGAGGCACCCGAGCACTACGCCCGCCTCTATAGGTCAGCCAAGGAAACCATCATTAAGACGACACCCGGTCGCTGGCGCTCCTACTACGAAAACATCGCCGACGCGCTGGCCGGCCGCGCCGAGCTGGCCGTCACCGCCGAGAGCGTGCGGCAGACCATGGTTGCCATTGAGGCCGCCCGGCTTTCTGCCGCCGAGCAGCGGCCCGTAGCCCCGGAGGAAGTCGGGTGAAATTGCGGCCGGGCAACTACGGCAAGGAAACCAGCTTTGAGGTCCGCACGCTCGACGCGGAGATGCCCCTCGACGAATACGCCCGCCTTCCCAGACACCCGCTCTATCTGGTGCTCGACAATTTGCGCAGCGCCTTCAACGTCGGCTCGATCTTCCGCACGGCCGACGCGGGTCGCTTGCAGGGTATCTACACCTGTGGCTACACGGCTCATCCTCCCCATCCCAAGCTCGACAAGACGGCGTTGGGCACCCTCCCGTACATCGAGACCCGCCACTTCGCCACCACGCTACAAGCCATTGAGCACTTGCGCGCTCGCCAGGTGCAGGTGTGGGCGCTGGAGACGACGTCGCAAAGTCGCTGCTACACCGAGCTGAACTATCCGTGCCCCCTGGCACTCATCGTGGGTAATGAGGCCCTCGGCGTGAGTTGCGACGCACTGGAATGCTGCGACGAGCTGGTTGAGATTCCCATGTACGGCTACAAAAACAGCCTCAACGTCGCCGCGGCCAGCGCCGTCCTCGTCTTTGAGGTTCTGCGCCAATGGCAGGCCGTCAGCCCCACCTGTCAGCCAACCGCCCCATCCTGAAGCCACCCCGCAGACTCGGGATCCAGCCGCCCGCTTGCCGCGCGGCTGGCTCGGCTTTGAGTTCGTCACCACCCCCATTTCCCTGTGTCTACACGTAAAATGCAAGAAGTAAAACGACTTGTCGTGGGTCGGCTGCAAACGCTTTCGTTCCGATTTCTCGTCTCGAAGGGTCGATTCCTACGTTAGGTTATCCGCTGGTCTTGCCGAAATTCGCGGCGAAAATCACAAAGTCCGCGAAATCCACCTTGCCGTTGCCGTCGAAATCCCCGATCAGACCGGTTGACGTGCCGCCGCCACCGTCAGGAGAAGCTTCGGAGGACCAGCGGAGATTCCCGTTGTTGCCGAGGGTTTTCGCGACTCCGTTGCCGTCCTCATCGAGAAACGCCCGGAACCTGCCGCCTTCGATATTCAGCACGCCCATGCCGGTCGAATCGGCCCCCATGCCGACCACAATCCGCCCGGATGCATTCGTGAATCCGATGATCCCGTGCCCGTTCTCATTGGCGCCCATGATCGACACCTCATCGTTGTTGCGGTTGCCCGCGATGACAAGGCCGTCTCCGTCCGAGTCGACGGAGAAACCCGCAGCCGGCCCGGATTTATTCCTCACAACCATCCATCCGTTCGCGTCCTCCGTCTTATCCGCGCCAATCGCCGCAACGATCCCGCCCGCCGCATTCGCCATACGGAGGGCGCCGTGACCGTTGTTGTCAATACCGAAACCGGAGACCGGCCTCTTGTCGATGTTGAACACCGTTATCGCCGCATCTCCGGCATCATCGAAGGCGAGTGCCGCCGCGGACCCCGTTGCGCTGCTGACTTCGACGACACCATTGGCCTGTTCCGACCGATCGGAGCCAAGGGCGGCCGTGACCCGACCTGCTGTATTTAGCAGCCCTATGGTGCCATGCCCCCTGGGATCTACGCCTACAACTGAAACCGCATCGCCATTACTGTTAGACACGACCAGCGAACCGTTCCCGGACGGACTGGAGCCGATGGCTGCGACAACCGTCCCGCTTGCGTTTACAATATGAATCTCACCCACTCGCAGTGTGTCACCGGCATTGACGGTTTGCTCCGGAGCGATCTTGCTCAGTGCGCTGGTCCCGATCTCGGGTAACGGGATTTCTACCTGGTTCGGCGAAAGTGCGTCAAATCGCACGTCGTCAGGAATGGCGCCTTGCGGGAAGCTCACTAAAGCCAGCTTTCCCGGGAGGATCCGGTCGAACCATTTCGATGCCCGGGTCAATGCTGGCGACGCGCTGAACAGGAATACGACGACCAGACCGGCAATTGCCCGCTTCTGCCAGCGCAGCTTTTCTTCCAGTGCTTCCATTCTTCCTTTGAGGTCGTCCCGATCCATTTTCTAACCCCTTTCCGAACGTGATCAATATGGTGATCGGCGAAAACCGAAATTGCTAACGATCGTCGTCTGTGAATAGACGTACAGCAGCGAAACGCGTTACGACGTGATTTCCCCGGTATCACCTCCTTTCAAAACGCTCACGGCTCTGCGACCGCTCGAGGCCGGTTGCACATTAGATCGCCCGACGCGGCCACGCTCTGACACGGCGAATTCGTGTCAACCACCCTTGCCGAAGCTGCGAGCGAATATCACAAAATCGTTGAATCCCACCTCACCGTCGCCGTCCAGGTCGAACCGCGCGTCAAATCCGGCGTCGTCCTGGGTCTTACCGAACTGCGCCGCGAACTGCAGGAAATCGGGAAACGCCACGGTCCCGTCTCCGTCGAAGTCGGTAGCAAGGCGTTGAGGTGCGAGAAGAGCCGAGATATCCCAGAGAAGAATCCCACCGCCGCCACTTGCCAGGGTCCTCCCATCGGGTGAAAACGCCACGGAAAGGGTCCCTGTTGACAGGGTGCCTTTTTCCTGCCCCGTGGCCACGTCCCACAACCGCACCGTATGGTCAACAGCCCCGCTTGCCAGGGTCCTCCCATCCGGCGAAAACGTCACTGAATAGATCCAATTTGTGTGTCCCGTAAGGGTGCTTATTTCCTGCCCGGTATCCACGTCCCACAATCGCACCGTATTGTCATTACCGCCGCTTGCCAGCGTCGTCCCGTCCGGCGAAAACGCGACGGAGTTGACAATGCCGTTATGTCCTGCGAGGGTGTCTCTTTCCTTTCTTGCGTCTACGTCCCATAGCCGCACCGTATGGTCCCAGCCACAGCTTGCCAGGGTCATTCCATCCGGCGAAAACGCTACCGAGTTGGAGTTTTTGTCTGGTCCTGTGAGGGTGCTGATTTCCTGCCCCGAGGCCACATCCCACAGCCGCACCGTATGGTCCCAGCCAGCACTTGCCAGCATCGCCCCGTCCGGCGAAAATACAACCGATGTAACCCAGGACGTATGTCCCGTTAGCGTGCTTGATTCCTGCCCGGTATCCACGTCCCACAATCGTACCGTTCGGTCATTCCCGGAACTTGCCAGCATCGTCCCGTCCGGCGAAAATACGACCGACCTGACCCAGCCCCGATGTCCCGTAAGGGCGCTTATTTCCCGTCCGGTGTCCACGTCCCACAACCGTACCGTCTGGTCCGAACCAGCACTTGCCAGCATGGCCCCATCCGGTGAAAACTCCACCGACCTGCCACCACTCGAATGTCCTGTGAGGATGTCCTTCCCCTGCCCGGTGGCCACGTCCCAAAGCCGCACCGTATTGTCCCAGCCGACACTCGCCAGCGTCGTGCCGTCTGAAGAAAAAGCGACCGACGTGATGGTCCTCGTATGACCTGTGAGGGTGTGTCTTTCCTGTCCCGTAGCCACGTCCCAAAGACGCACCGTACCGTCGCGACCTCCGCTTGCCAGCGTCGTCCCGTCGGACGAAAACACCGAAACGTAGACTCTGTCTGTATGTCCTGTAAGGGTTACTCTTTCGTGCCCCGCGGCCACGTCCCATAACCGCACGGTACCGTCATTACTGGCGCTCGCCAGCGTCGTCCCATCCGGAGAAAACACCACGGGATCGACCGAATCCGTATGTCCTGTAAGGGTGTGTCTTTCCCGTCCTGTGGCCGCGTCCCACAACCGCACCGTCATGTCACGACTGCCGCTTGCCAATGTCATTCCATCTGGAGAATACGCCACTGAACTGACAGTATTGGTATGTCCTGCGAGGGTGTTTGTTGCCTGCCCCGTGGCTACGTCCCACAACCGTACCGTCATGTCGCCACTGCCGCTTGCCAGGGTCTTTCCATCACGCGAAAACACGACCGAACCGACGGCACGGGTATGTCCAACGAGGGTGTTAATTTTCTGCCCCGTGGCCACGTCCCACAACCTCGCCGTATGGTCATTGCTGCCGCTTGCCAGGGTCCTCTCATCAGGGGAAAACACCACTGAATTGACCCAATCGGTATGTCCTGTGAAAGTGGTTTTCTCCTGACCTGCGGTCACGTCCCACAACCGCACCGTATGGTCATGACTACCACTTGCCAGGGTCAGCCCATCACGCGAAAAAATCATACTACTGATTCTGGAAGTATGGCCCGTGAGCAGGGAAACTTCCGCCCCGGTGCCGGCATCGTAGAGCCAGATTCCGACGCTGCCTGCCACCGCCAGGCGTTTGCCGTCCGGTGACCAGGCCACCACACGCGTGTCGCCTTTCCCAAGGCGCAGCAGTGCCCCTTCGGGCAGTCCCCAGCGAAGGTAATCCTGTGCGCGGCTACTCGGCGCGGACAAAACAGTCGTGAAAAAAAGAACGAGGCCCAAAACCGCTGAACTTTTCATCTGAATGCCCTCCCTGACTGTGATAACGGAGAATAACTGAGGTAGAACAGCATGGATACAGTTCTGGCATGATCAGGCACTGATCCTGCGCCTCATGAACCCTGTCCGAAGCTGCGCGCAAAGATCACGAAGTCGTTGAACCCGACAGTACCGTCGCCGTCGAGGTCGAATCGCGCGTCAAACGTGGCGTCGTTCCGGCTCTGACCGAACTGTACCGCGAACTGCAGAAAATCGGGAAACGCCACGGTTCCGTCGCCGTCGAAGTCTGCGGCAAGGGACTGGGTCGTAACAAACCGGGACACATCCCACTGGAGAATCGTGCTGCTGCCGCTTGCCAGCGTCATCCCATCCGACGAAAATACGACCGAACGGACAGAACCGGTATGTCCTGCCAATGTGCCTTTTTCCTGCCCTGTGTCCACGTCCCACAACCGCACCATCTGGTCCGAACCGCCGCTTGCAAGCGTCCTTCCGTCCGGCGAAAACACGACTGAATAGACCGAGGACGTTTGCTGTGCGATTGCGCTGATTTCCTGCCCTGTGTCCACGTCCCACAACCGTACCGTCTGGTCGGAACTACCGCTTGCCAACATCGTTCCATCCGGCGAAAACGCGACCGAATTGACACCGCGGGTGTGTCCAGTCAGGCTGCTTTTCTCCTGCCCTGTGTCCACGTCCCACAGCCGTACAGTCTGGTCCGAACTACCGCTGGCCAATGTCATTCCATCCGGCGACAAATCCACCGTATTGACGTCGTCTGTATGTCCTGTAAGCGTTTGTTTCTCCTGCCCTGTGGCCGCGTCCCACAGGCGCACTGCATTGTCACCACCGCCGCTTGCCAGGGTCCGACCATCCGGCGAGAACGCCACCGATTTGACACCATACGTGTGTCCTTTCACGGCGCTTTTTTCGTGCCAGGAGGCCACGTCCCACAACGTCACTATGCCGCTACCGCTCGCCAGAGTCTGACCATCCGGTGAAAATACAACCGAATTAACCCAACCGGTATGTGCCAGGGCGATTTTCTCCTGCCCTGTGGCCGCGTCCAACAACATCAACGTATTGTCCGAACTACCGCGCGCCAGGGTCCGACCATCCGGCGAAAACGCCACCGACCTTACAGATCCATTATGTCCCGACAGGGTTCTCAATTCCGACCCTGCCGCCAAGTCCCACAACCGCACCGTATTGTCACCACTGGCGCTTGCCAGCATCGTCCCATCCGGTGAAAACACGACCGAATCCACACGGTTGGAATGTCCTGTCAGGGTGTTCATTACCTGCCCGGTCGTCACGTCCCACACTAGCACTGTGTAGTACATACTGCCGCTTGCCAGCGTCTTGCCATCCGGCGAAAACACGACCGACCTGAGTGGGCGGGTGTGTCCTTCGAGCGTACTCTTTACCTGCCAGTTCGCCACGTCCCACAGCCGCACCAGACCGTCACCACTGCCGACTGCCAGCATCGTCCCATCCGGCGAAAACGCGACCGACCCCACCCAATCAGGTTGTTCTGTAAGGGTGCCTTTTTCCTCTCCTGTGGCGACGTCCCATAACCTCACCGTTTTGTCACCGCTGCCGCTTGCCAGCGTCTTACCATCCGGCGAAAACGCCACGGAATGGACGTCACGGGTATGGGCGTTCATCGTGCTTTTTTCCTGGTTTGTGGCCAAGTCCCACAACCGCACCGTATCGTCCCCGCCGCCACTGGCCAGCGTCAGACCATCGGGCGAAAACGCTACCGAAAGGACAGAAATGCGATTTCCTGTGAGGACGCCTTTCTCCTGCCCGGTGGTCACGTCCCACAACCGAATCTCTTTGAAACCACCGCTTGCCAGCGTCTTGCCATCCGGCGAGAACGCCAACGACGCGGCTCCGGTCGGGCCGAGCAGGGAAATTTCGGCGCCGGTGTGGGCATCATAGAACCAGATGCCAAAGCTACCGGCCACCGCGAGGCGCGTGCCGTCCTTGGACCAGGCTACGGCGCGCGTGGTTCCCTTGCCCAGCCGCAGGAGGGCGCCTTCGGGCAAGCTCCACCGATTGTACTCCTGCGCGCTGCCGTCTTGTGCCGGCAAGACGACTGTCAAGAGAAGAATAAGACTCAGAATCGTTAGCTTTTTCATTTGAATGCCCTCCACGAAATAAAAAAAACGCATGTAAACACAGGTACTGATGCGACTTCTACAACCACCTGGAGCGAGTGATGGGCGTGCCGAGTGAACAGGTATACATTGCTCGTCCGTTCAAGCAGGGAGACGTTTCACTTCCGCACTTGCCCCGAGGCATAGCTTCTCACGATCACATACCGCGGTCCGACTCTTCACGACGTGGCTTCCGATATCACCTCCTTTCTGAACGCGGCAAAAATGGTTGAATGATGTGATGTCAATGCAGGCGTCCGTCACGGCTTCAACTCTCCTGCCGAGAACCTGCCCGTTGGGAGCGGCTTCCGGCCTTAATTCAGACCTGACGCACATGCACAGCCGTACCGGAACCGGGATGCCTGCAATTATGTTGTACTACCGGGAAATTAAGCGGGAAGACACGTCGCCGAACCGCAACGCGAACCGGTGTTCACGTGATGCCCGCAATTGACCGGCAGATGGGCGCAGGGCGCGCCGCTCGGCCACACGCAGGCAGCGATTCAAGAGAGCAGGGTGAAAGACCGTGAGGATGGCGCGGGGCGCGCCACTCGGCCACTGCGTTCAATTCCGGATAGAGCGATAATCTGTGAAAAGAACACAAGATCCGCGGTCCGGTCACACACCGGACATTGATTCACGTGGACGCCGTGACATGCCGTGATTATGACGCAACGCACGTACACAACCACGCCACGGACAGCGATTCACGCGATTTACGGGCGAATGACTGTGTTCAAACCGTATGAAGAGACTGTGCTTGATGGGATCTGGGATTTACCTGGAGGGTGTGACGGCGATATGCAAAAGCGAGGAATACGTGCTTCTGCACCATCACCCGATCACTCACACAGCGCAGCGTATGATTCCGAAACATGCCCCGAACCACAGTTTCTCACGTAAATGTACATCGGCACAACGCTTGGCGACGTGGATCCGAATATCACCACCTTTCCTGAAGCCCTTGAAACGCAACTAAGAGGCGTAGACCGTCTTGTTGATACATCCGGAATTGAAAAGCCGGTTGCACGTGATAACTCGGCCCCGCCAGTTTATCTGTCAACGATACGAACTAATACCTGAATTTAGCGTTATTTTAATTCATAGACCGGAACATGTCAACGACTAAATGAGGGCAAAATGAACGCCTGTAGAAATGTCAACGCGGGAGTGGGCGCAGGGTCTGAATTCTTGCGCCCGGTCACGGAATTGTCACGAGTGGGTTATTGAAGGGTGAGGCGCGTGGGTCGTCTTTCGGGCGCCGGGACGTTGACGGCCGGTGTTCACGAAAAGCCTCCGCCCGTCAGATCGGCGTGGGCGAAGTGCCAGTCTTCAATGTGGTTCAGGACGACGGCGGAGGTGAGTGTGCCGTCGTTTTCCAGGCCAAGTGTATTGTGAATATCCACGATCTTCTCATTAGAGTGGATCCGGTTTCGCACAAACGCGTTCCAAGCGTTCACGGCGCCCGCGTCAATACTCCCGTTGTTCCGCTCGAGAATCCAGGCTTCGAAGTCCAGATAGGACGGCGCGTTGTCCCGGATGAAACCCAAGGCGTCGTGCGGCTCGACGTTCACGACGCGCAGAACGCGCGGATCCAGGCCGTCATCCGTCATGTCCGGATAGTCGGGATGCAGCAGGTTCCGGGAGCGGAGCAGTATCTTCAGCCACGTTCGCGGGAGCTGGCAGACATTGAGCGGGCCGTAGTCCAGGCTGGAGATGAGGGGCACAACGCGACCGCCCAGCGCCGAGAATCCCTCCTCCAGGTCGCGTTTGTAGAAGAGCGACCAGTCCTGGAGGCCGTTGAGGACCACGGCCGACGTGATCGCGCCGTCATTGGGAATGCCGATATCACCCGTGGTTTCCTCGAGCTTGTCGGGCCGGTTGTGAATTCGGTTCCGTACGGATTCGTTCCAGCCGTCGATCGCCTTACGGTCAAGCGCCCCATCGTTCTGCCGGAGGACCCAGGCTTCGAAACGCAGGTAGCCTGGCATGTTCTCACGCAGATAGGACAGAGTGTTCGACCTGTCCAGATTCAACACTTCGAGGACGGATTTGTCCAGGCCTTCGCTGACGTCGGGATACTCTTCATCGAGGATGCCGGCGTTCCGGAGCAGGACTTTCCACCAGGTCCGCGGGAGCTGACAGACTTCGAGCGGTCCGTAACACAGGCTGCTGAGCAGGGGGATCATGGGTATGGTCTCCTTGTCTGGGGTTCATAGGCGCAGCAAAGAGCTTCGGAAGAGAATAACGCCTGCGTCGGGCGCGGTCAATCGCCATTCAGACTTCAATCTCCATCATTCCCAGCGCCGCCGCCGTCCGGATCACAAAGGCGCTCTCCTCGCTGGTGAGTGGTCGCTGCGGCGGACGGGGATCGCCGCAGTCGATGCCGAGTTTCTCGGATATCAGCACCTTCATGGAAGCGATATATCCGGCGCGGTTGAAGATGGTATAGAGTTCGGCCGCACGATCCTGTTCGGCCTCGGCGGTCTTGATATCGCCATGGTGATACGCCGTCCAGATATTGACCCACACATCCGGAGACAGCGCAAGGGGGCCGTCAACGCAGCCGGATGCGCCGATGGTGAGCGCGGGAAGGAGCAGCGCGGCGCTTCCGATCAGGCACGACAGGCCCATGCTGGCGAAATGGCGCGTGTTTACGAAAGCCGGAGCGGAATGTTTGAGGCCGGCGAGTTGCGGTACGTGCTCCCGGATCTTGCCGGCCAGTTCGAGGGTGATCTCGACTCCCGTGGCGCCCGGAAGGTTGTAGATGAATAGCGGAAGGTCAGCGGCCGCGCCCACCAACCTGTAGTGTTCGACGATTTCGTCGGATCCGGGACGGTAAAAGAACGGAGGTACGGCGCATATGGCGTCAACCCCTGCGTTTGCGGCGTGTACAGCCATTCCGGCGGCGCGTTCCGTGGTTGGCGCGCCCACGTGCATGATGACTTTCGCGCGGCCTGCGGCCTGGTCGGCGGCGGCTCCGGCGATACGGGCGTTTTCCTCGTCTTCCAGCAGGACGCTTTCACCCGCGCCGCCGGCAACCCAGAAGCCGTGGGCGCCCGATTCTATGTTGTATTCCATAAGCCGGCGGAAGGCATCTTCGTTAAAGTCGCCTTCTCGCGTCATCGGCGTAATCAGCGCGGGGAAGATGCCGCGAAATGCGTTCATTTGACGTCTCTTCTTTAAATGGTCGGTGACCGGACTTCATTTTTCGGAACCGGATCGAACCTAATCGGGTACCGCGAGACCCTCCTGGGCCTGAACATCCCGGACGAGGTCCTTTTCAACGACGGTCTCTCCATGTCGTACGCGGCTGATGCGGCCGCAGCTTTCACCCCGTGCCGCGAACGAAACGAAGACTTCACCATCGGAATCGCTGAAGCGGAGTTCCACGTTGCCCCCGGTCACGGTCGCCTTCGCGTCTTTCATCGAGCAGAGGGATTGATCGCCAACCTGTATGAGATGCAGGAAGAGGTCCTCCTTCCGGGCCGTGCCGGGTCTGACTTCCATCCGCCATCGGCCCATCAGCTCGGGGACCTCCTCGTAGTGCATTCTGCCAATCGGGTATTTGTTTTCAACGATGAGCTTCGAAGGGCCGGCGTCGATCGCATAGTTGACGCCGTCGGCCATGAATTCCCTGCCGGGTCCGCCAACCTTTTCGAGAGTGGCGTTTTCGGGTAAGAGTGTCCGGACGAGAATGCGTCCCCGGTCCTGATCCGACCTCCATGTGTTGCCATCGACCCTGGGCTCGTTGGCGTGGTGCATGAGCCAGGTTTTGGCGTAATCGGCGTGGGTGGACGTGACGCGATCGAACACGACGAAATGGTCCGGCGGAAGAAAGATGAACTGACGGACCATAAGCGCGCATTTTTCGGCGTTGTAGACGGGGGTGGCGTCCGCGGCGACGTAGGTGAAGTGGGGATTGGTTTCGAAGGCGGCTATTTCAGAACCGACGGTTTTGTTCTGTCCGCCCGCCTGCCCGTAGACCTCGCCGTTCCAGTACGGCGATGGGGCTTCGCCGGGCATCTTGATCAATATACAATTGTGGGCGACGGTCTGCGCGTAATAGTTCTGCAGGTTGTCGGTATTGCCCTTGCGGGTGCCGCTGTCAAGGGCAAGGAATCCCCTTTTGTAGATGGTGAAGTGCGTTGCGTCGTAGTGGCGGTGGCTTCTCAGGCTGCCCCCACCGCAGAAGAGGGCATAGGTGTCGTCTCCGCCGGAACCGGAACGCATGAAGATCTGACCCAGGTTTTCGAAGTGGCGCGCGGGTGGCAGGATGTCCGGCCCCGCGGCAGGCGGCGCGCTGTCCAGGCCGTCGAGCAGAAACGGGTAGATGGGCCACTTGTCGAGGAGAAAGCCGCCGCCGGCCATGTCCCGAATATATCGTGCGAGTCCGGCCCATTCCGGATGGGTCTGTCCGAACAGGTGCATGATGTGCGACATATGCGTGTACATCCAGTTCGTCCGCATGCCGTTGTCGGAATGCGCGTTGTCGCCGTAACCGAACTCGAGGTCGCCCGGCAGCCAGTTCCAGATCACGTAGTTGGGAAACATCCGGATGTGCGGCCAGTCGCCGGATATGTCTTCGCCTGTCGACGAGTGAAGGGTATGGATGAAGTTCCATTGCGCCAGCGGGTATTCGCCGAACGCGTATCCGAGCGTGGGCGAGGCTTCGCCGCCGTCGTCGCCGGAGGCTGCGGCGCGGTGAACCAGCAGCTTGACGTGGTCGTCATAGCCCTTTTCGAGAAACCGGGCCGCCCGGTTATCGTCGATGCCTTCTTCGTGGAGAAGGAGCCCCGCGAACCAGGCCAGGCTGGGCGCGCCGTAGAATCCGCTCCGGTGGTCCGAGCCATTGCGGCGGCGGATGCCGGGTTTGTGAAGCGCTTCGTCCACGTGGTCGAGCAGACGCAGGGCGATCTCCCGCCGGACATCGGCTGCGAGGTCGTTCCAGATCCAGTCCAGGGTTACAAGGCACGCGGCACGGCTGGCGGCGTACCAGTTTACGGACTCGTTTTCGGCGTAACAGGCGTGGTAGTATTCAGCGCTGGCGCGCAGTTCGGAGGCGAGCCGGGCCAGCCGTTCGGTGGAGGGTTCCAGGAGGTAGACGATGGCCGAGCACATCATCCGGTGGCCCCAATCCCGGACTTCCGTACCGTCAGGCAGCGGCGGCGGACGGTCGATGACGGCCCATCCCGTGTCCGGCGGACCCGCATCGGCGATGGACCTGACTTTGAGATAATGATCCCTGTTGACGGTCGACGCACGGGTACGGATTGCCGGGAGGGTCTCGCGGTTGATGAAGATCCGCGGGTGGTCCGGGCGCATTCGGGCTTTCCAGTCAGGGTCGGTTTTCACGCAGGTTTCCAATTCTTTCATGCTGCAGTCAAGGCTCAAGGTGCCAGAGCTCATGCCCACTGGCAAAAAGGATCCCGTCGCCTGCGGCGGCCAGAATCGGGTTCTGGCCGGGGCCGGCCGCGTGTACGACGGTGAGCTCCTCGGTTGCGGGGTCGAGCCGGACGATGCGGTTGCCGTGGGTGAAGAAGAGATCGCCATTCGCGTCCGCGGCCATCGGCCGGTTGTGGGGTCTGCCGCCGGTGAACGGATGGCCGATGCGGCTGGCGTCGCAATCCGACAGGCGAATGACGAATAGGCGGCTGCCCCCGTCGTGGTCGTCGGTCCAGAAAAAGACGCCGCCGGCGCTGCATCCCATCGTAATGAGACTGCGGGCGCCGTCGATTTCCCGTTCGTGCAGGACGGTCTCGGTTTCCGGATCGAAGATCAGGAAGCGGGCGTTGCCGCGGGCGGGCCGGATATAGCCGTCCGCGATGATGCTGGTGCCGACGTACACGTGATCCGGGCCCGCGGCCAGGCCCAGAACGGAATGGTCGGGTACCAGGTGCCGGTACGACCTGTGGCTGTTGTCATCGGGATTGACGACGGTAAGCGCGCCGCCCCGGGCTCCGTAGTCCGGCATGGATCCAATATAGAGCCTGTCTCCCGGTCCATTGAAAATGCCGGTGACGGGGCGGTATTGTTCGTCGCCCATCGGTCCCAGATTCCGGGGGTTGTCGCCCTCTGCCGGACCCGGACGCCAGGGTCGTCCCGGATCATATACCGTCAGGACGTTATGGGTGTAGGAGATGCTGTAGATACAGCCGCGGGCTTCGGCGCTGCCGTAGATTTCGCCGGAACCGTTGTACGTCAGGCCCAACACGTCCGCCCGTTTCGTTTCCGGTTCCACGCGCGTGAGGGAAAGGCCCAGATGGGCCGAGCAGTAGATGTCTCCGGAAGCCGCCGGCAGGATGGAGAAGATGCCGATGGGAGGATTCTCGATCTCGGTCCTGTGGAGATCGAGTTCGGCGGTCCTGATATCGCAGATGCCGTAATACTGCGAATGGCCGGCGAAGAGGACCCGATGCTCGTCAAGGAAATAGTAGTTGCCGCGGCTTGGAACGTGAGGAATGCGGCAGACGAGGTCGGCCGTATGTGATTCCAGGTCGATGGCGTAGATGTAACCGTCGTCCACGCTCAGGAAGGGGCGGCCGTCCGGCGAGGCCATCAGGTTCCGCCCGGAGGTGATCGCAGTCTTCACGACGAACGAGCCGAGGAAGCCCAGGTCCAGCGCGGAGAATCGACAGATTTCAATGCCGCCCTCAGGGTCGCCGAGGGAGACGAGGAACTCGTCTCCGAGCCGCAGGAAACCGCTGTAGGCATCCGGCCGCCCTGTCAGGTGGGGCGACGACGCGACGACGACATCCCCGGTTTGAGGGTCGAGTGCAAAGACACCGTGCTGAAGGCCGTTGAGTATGCCGATGTGTCCGCCGTCGGTAACGCAGGCTGCGAAAAGCTGATGGTTGCTTTCCGCCACGCGGAATTCCCTGTATTCGCCCGTGCCCCGGTCGAAACTCACGCAAATTCCCGAGGGGTAGCCAGGCATGTACAGCAGACCGTCCGGTCCTTCGACCACGTCCGTGAGGTGTGAGTTTTTCGTGGACGGGCGATGGGGCGGGACGTCTTCCCAGGATTCGGTCATCGGGTTGAAGCAGGCGAGTTGCCCCGGCCCGTTCATCCCGAACCAGAGCCTGTTGTCGGAAAGTAGACGGACCTTCCACGTCCCCCGGCCTTCAGGCTGGGCGAATGACGCATATTCGTGGCGCTCGAAGTCAGTGCGTACCAAAGCCGGCGGCCGGTCCGGGACCGCGGAAAACATGGACTGGTAAAGCACGCGGCGACCGAGTCCGGGGTCGAAGATGAGCTCCCCGGTGGAATTGGAGGGCGCCAGGAAAGGGACGTCGCAGATTTTCGAAGCGTTCATTCAACGGTTCCTTCTATCATTTTCGAGAAATTTCAAAACCGCGGCCGTCGACGCGAATCCCGCAGCCCTGTTCGTGCAACGATACGTCGGGCGGCGTATCGCCTTTCGCAAATACCCACCAGACACAGGGCGCGGACGGGTCCGCGCTCGCACGTAGCGTGAGATGGCCCCTGGATCCGGGAAGGCGGTCAACGTCTTGGTCCGTGATTCGCGCCTGGGGCGAGCCGATCCAGAGCGTAAGGTCGGGCGCGTAGACGCGCGCCATATTGTCCTGCACCCACCAGGCGGCGTCCGGGTGTCCGTGCCAGCAATACGTGATGGCCTCAACCGATCCGCCTCGTACCTGGTCGGCGACGACCACCAGGTCCCTGTCTGAAAGCCACAGCGTTCTCGCGACCCGCTTCATCGCCAGTCCGGCAGGATAACCGTCGGTCAGGTCCAGTTCCGCCATATGCGTCGTTCCGTTGCGCTTCCGCAGAACGACCCGCCGGTCGGCCGGTTTCCCCGTTTGCGCCATCCCGTTGATCACAGGCGCGTTGTGCGCCGTGGGCCCCAGGGTGAATTCGCGTTCTCGTTTCTTCATATACTGCTGATAACCGGGGTCGGATACCGGCCACCGGCCCCGTGCGCCGATGACGATGGTCCCGTTGTCGTTTTGAACGTGGCTCATTTTCGAGTTGCTCGCGGCCATGGCCACGGCCAGGTCGTCCGGCTCCCATCCGCTCCTGAGTACGACCGCGTAGTGCGCATCGATTGCGCCCGCTCGGGGCGATTCCAATTGATCATCATCGGCAATTCCGCGAAGCGCCGCCAGGGCGTCGGCGCGCAGCCCACGAACGCCGCAGCGATTCAGGTACCAGCCCGTACGCGGCGACGCCCGGTACCGATACAGTTTGGCGTGGCCGGATACGTGGAACGGCATCTCCCGGGGCTCCGTGTCGCTCAGCTGGGCGATATTCGCGACGTCGCCCGGCGCTCCGAGCGCGATGGACTCGTCCAGCACGTCGCCGAAACGAGGATGGTCCATCAGGGCGGCCCGTCTGCACGGGGAGATCGTCCCCAGCCAATCTGCGGCAAAGTCCAGGATGTATCCGTCATAGCCGACGCCTTCCGAATGACCGGTCTCGCGCAGGTCCAGGATCGCCCCCACGAGCGCCTCCAGCCTGCGGTTCAGCGCGTCGGCGGACGGATGCGAATTACCGTTTGCGGCCAGGGCGAGACCAACCGTACCGATGAACGGGATGTTGTGCAGCGCGGTGTGGGGTTCTTTCAGCGCGAGGATGTCGTCCTTGCTGTCAAACGCGCCGTGCATGGCATCGGACATAGGGAGCGTGTCTTCGATGTGGCGGTGAAACGCCCGCTCGATCTTCCGCCGCAGGCCGGGGGGCAGCCAGTCCCACCGGGTGTGGGCATGCCAGAGGATGCGCAGCGCGTGACCCGAACTCAGATCGGGTGTCGGCAACTGCCGGTAGCACGGCCAATCGGCCAGCGCGTCCAGGCCGGAAACGGCCAACCGGCGCGCCTGCCCGTCGCCGAGCCAGGACGCCGCCCACCCGAGGCTCAGGATCCGCTCCTCCAGGCTCCATGTCATCCAGATGGACCATGGATACGACTGAATGCCGGGGATCGGCAGTTCGGGCAGGGTTAACTCGCGGATCGGGAGGGGGTACGCGATTTTTCGTCGGACCCGGTAATAGTCGGCGATCAGATGCGTCTGGGGCTTGTAAACGTCGGCGCGCCGGCGAATCTCGGCCTCGATATGCTCCCGTTGCATCGACACTCCTGGTTAACCTCAATTCCACAAAAACAGCAACGCGGCGACGCGATAAAACCCTCCGAAACGGGGCGTTATCGACGTAAAGAAGGACGTTTTTTCCCTTCACGTCCTGTGACCTGGTGTATCCTGGTAATCAGCCGTCTAATCGCCTTTGTTAACTCGCACATATGCGAATTAACGTCCCCGAAAAATGACGAATCAAGGTTAATGGTCGTATTTCTCCGGACCCCAGTCGATTACCTGATGCTGCTGCTTCAGGATGACGGCTTTGTGAGGCGGCGCGTTTTTCATCAGAACCACGCCGGGACCGACCATGGCGCCGGGGCCGACGATGCGGCCCGGCATGAGTATGGTCCCCACGCCGGTGCGCGCGTAGTCGCCGAACAGGGCGCCCGAAAAACCGGGCGCCGGATGGCGGACGCCCTTCACTTCAACCTGCGTCGGCCCGTCGTCGAATCGGAGCGTGCCCACCTGGGTGCCGGCGCCGAATTCCGCGCCTTCCCCGTAGATGCCGGCAATCTGCATCTGATGGGTGATGCGGCCGCCCGCCAGAATGACGCCGCTGAATTCTCCGAGGAAGGTGATGTGATTGTTGCGGTCGACGAATCCCGATACCTTCGCGAAGGGCCCGATCCGGCAGTCGTCTCCGATGACCGTGTGCGAGGCAATCTGGGAGCCCTCGAAAACGTGCGTGTTTCTGCCGATCCAGGCGGGCCCGCTGATACGGGCCCCGCGTGAGATGGCCGCGCCCTCGTCGACGAACACCGGGCCGTCGATGTGCGCGTCGGGATCGACCCGTGCGGTGCCGGCGATACTGGAGTCCTCAAGGCGCCGGGCCATTTCCTCGGCGGCCAGACGGCAGACCGCCAGCGGCTCCCAGGGCATGTCCATATCGAAGCAGACGCCGTCGGCGCGGACGGCGGCCGCGGGCCGGCCCTCCCGGTTCATGAGCGCCAGGGCCTCGGCGATTTCGTGGCCCTCCGGAGGCGTGACGCCGTTTTGCACGCCGGTTGCAAAATCCGGTGTATTGCCGAGGTCCTGAAGCGCGTCGTTCCGGAATACGAAAAGGCCGGACAGCGCCGTCCCGGTGGAAGACCGGGGCTTCCAGGTGTAATCGACGACATTTCCCACGGTATCGGTTTCAATGCGGATGCGCCGGTTGAGCTGTTCGCTGTGGTGGACGGCGGCGACCGACCGGCCGCGGAAGCCGTCCAGGAGTTGAGTAAGGACCGTCGGTTCGAAGAAGAGGTCGCCGTACACGACAAGGAAGTCGTTGCTCCCGATAAATCCTGCGGCGGCGCAGACGGCGTGGGCCGTGCCGAGTTGCTCCGGCTGTTCGATATAGGCGATTTCGCATTCGAACCGGCGGCCGTCGGAAAAATGGCTGCGTATCCTTCCGTCTCGATGGCCGACAACAATGCCGACGTCCGTGATGCCCGCCGCCACGATTCGCTCCAGGACCCATTCCAGCAGCGGCCGGTTGCAGATGGGAAACATGGGTTTGGGCCGGTAGTGGCTGAAGGGATAGAAGCGGTCGCCTTTGCCGGCGGCCAGGATGATGGCTTTCACGTGGAAGCTCCCGGAAGTACGGTTCGTTGGTATGAATGCGGTTCGGGCGCGGCCGGTACCGGACACGCTACCGGATGGGCTCCGGATCGATAGGGATCACTGGCACGTCGGTGAGATCCTCCGCAAAGACGATCTGGCCTTCGAAGATGCGCGCGGCCTCGGCCACGAGGCGCTCCCGGACGCCTGGCGGCTCCAGCTGTTCGGTAACGTGGGTCAGGACGAGCGTGCCGACGCCCGCCTCGCGGGCGGTCCGGGCGGCGTCCAGGTGTCCGGAACAACAGCCAATGATGCGCGGGTCCAGTTCCACGTCGTTGATCAGGTGGCACATATGGACGAGCACGTCCGCGCCCCGCGCCAAATCCGTAAGGCGGCTCGTGGGCGCCGTATCTCCGCCGAAGACGATCGTCCCGCAGGGGGTGTCCAGCCGGTAGGCCAGGCACGTGAGTTGTGGTTGAACATGCAAGACTTCAGCCGTTTCGAGCCGCCAGTTCCCAGCCTGAATGCTCGAGCCGTCCGCCACTTCGGTGACGACGGGTTCGGGCCGTTTCCGGGGAAGGATCCCGCCCCGACGTTCGTAGACGAATTCGCTTCCCGGATGCCGTGTTCTCGCCTCGAGGTCCGGCCCGAAGGCGCCGTCGCAGCCCAGGAGCCTTTCCGTCATGCGTTTCAGCGGTGCCGGCCCGTAGACGTGGAGCTCGGGGATCTTTCCCGCGCCCTGGTCCCACCGTGTAAGCACGATACACGCGTAGTCCACGCTATGATCGTAGTGGAGGTGGGTAAGAAAGAGACGCGTCAGCGCTTCGGGCGGCGTCCCGGCTTCGAGGAGGCGCCTTGCTATACCCGGGCCGCAGTCGAACAGCAGGACTTCCTCGTCGAACGTCACGAGATAGCCGGAGCCCGCGCGATGCGTGAGCGGGGTTGGGGTTCCGGTGCCGAGAAGGGTCAGTTTCAGAGACATGAGACGGATATCCGTAGTCTTTGCGGGTCACCGGTCCACGTCGGCGTCGAAGTGGCGGATGAGGGGGGCGAGTTCGGTCCAGAATGCCTCGTGTATGTCGACGTCACCCGCGTTGGCGTTGGCCCGGGCTTCGGCCGGTACGCGGGCGCCGGGTATGGTGGCGGCCACCTGGGGGTGGCGCGTACACCACTGCAGCGCCGCGGCAACCAGCGGTACGTCGTGGCTCGCGCAGAGGTCCCGGATTCTTGCGACGTGGTCCAGGCAGGCCGGGCTGAAATTTCGGGCAAGGTAGTTGATGCCGTCCACGGGACCCGTGGCGAGCAGTCCCCGTTCAACCGGCGTGGCAATCAGGAGACCCACGTCGTGTCTGACCGCCGCCGGCAGGATGCGGTCTTCCGCAAGCTGATTGATCAGGCTGAGCGCTTCGGGAACCACGGCGGCATCGAACTCCCCGGTTTCGATGTACCGGGCGTTGGTGTGGGGGTCATTGGTGGCGGTGCCGACAAAACGCGTGACGCCCGTATCCTGGAGTATTCGAAGGGCGCCGAGGGCGCGGTCCCTTCCCATGACTTCATCGATGGGTACGTCCATGGCATCGTGGATATAGAGAACGTCGAAGACGTCGATTCCCAGACGCCGCCGGCTCTCCTCCACCTGCCGCATGACGGCGTCGTAGGAATGGTCCAGCCCCGCGGCCGTCTGCCCGACCTTCGTGGTGACCGTACACCGTTCCGCGAGGTCGGGACGCTGCCGCAGGGCCTCGCCGATAATGGATTCGCTGTTGCCCGAACCGTACAGCGGGGCGGTATCAATGAGGGTGGATCCCGCCTCGATCGCCGCGTGCACCGTTGCAATTCCAAGTTCGAATTCCATATGGCTGGACCGCCCCGAGGCTCCGCGGGACGACGCGGGCCAGCCCGCGGTCCACGATTCCATGAAATCGTATTCGGTTGCCGCGCGGTTCGCGTCAGCGATGCCGATAAAGCCTGTACCCAGGCCCACGATGGGGACTTCCAGGCCGGTTCGGCCGAGTCTTCCGGTCTTCATCGGCGGGCCTCACAGATGATCGGGATTGCGGAATCGGCGTCGGGCTTTCAGGGCCGCGTTCGGGGCGGCGTCCAAGATAGCATGCGCCCGTTACGGGCGCAACAGGCTTCTGGTCACCGGTCAATATACCCATTCCGCGCTTGCCTTTGGTCACCGGGGGTATTATCATAATTCCGTTCTGCGCCGGTACAGTTTCAACCCTACCAGCCCGTTGAAAAAGTCCATCCGGGCTACGGCCGGCCCTTGCGGTCGAAAACCTGCGTTGCGCTCCCTCGCCGAATCGCAGGATGGGACTCGGTCGCGCGCCTTGTCTTCGGCCACAATGGCAAGTGTTCTGTCCCGGAAATAGATTGCCGAAATTCGGCCGCCGAGTCGCCCGGCTGGCAAGGCGCCTGAGCAAGGCGACCTGCTCACGGTCACCGAGCGAAGGCAACGCCGCCAGACGGGATGAATCGGCGGATGAATGGTGACATATTTCCGGGACGGGACACCAAGCCTCGCCTGCAGAGCGACTTTATCAACGGACTGCTACGCCATCAAGGAGGCGGGTATGCGAAATCGACGTTGGTGCGCGGTGGTTGCGGGATGCGTGATCGCAATCACCCCGGCCCTTGCGGAGAAAGCGGCCGATGGAGACAGATGGTGGCCCTCGGAGTGGGGTCCGGACGATCAGCGGGGGGCGGCAAACCGGCTGACGCCGCAGAAGGTAATGGCGGCCGCGAAATTGATCCGGAAGGGCAAGACCTACCAGCTCGGACGGGTATACGAACCGGGCATTCCGCTTTTCGGCAACCGTCACTACAGCCTGACCATTCCCGGCTCGCCAACCGGCGGCCCCGTGGGTGAGAACCAGCTGATCTGGTACGACGAGATGTTCAGCGGCGAGATCGGACAGGTGGGGACCCAGTTCGACGGATTGGGACATATCGGTACCCGTAAAGGCGACCAGGACATCTTCTACAATGGATTTACACGGTCCCAGGTAGGAACGGCTTACGGACTGGAGAAACTCGGAATCGAAAACGTCGGCGTGATCTTTACCCGTGGCGTGCTGGTGGACGTGGCAAAGTACAAGGGGCTGGAGCGGCTGGAGGTGGGCTACGTGATCAGCGCGGCCGACATCGAGGGGGCCTTGAAAAAGCAGGCGGTGGCGGTCACGGAAGGCGACATCGTGCTGATCCGCACGGGCCACGGAAAACTGTGGATGGTCGACAACGAGACCTACAACTCGGGCCAGCCGGGCATCGGTCTGGAAGCCGCGCGTTGGCTGCTTGAAAGGAAGATCGTCATGGTCGGCGCCGATACCTGGGCGGTCGAGGCTGTGCCCGGTGAAGACGCGGAAGGCGCATTCCGCGTACACGAGTTGCTGATCCAGCGTAACGGGGTCTATATCCTGGAGAACCTGGACCTGGACGGCCTGGCGGCGGACGATGTCTACGAGTTTGCGTTCGTATTTGCGCCGCTGCGGCTGAAGGGCGCCACCGGGTCGCCGGGAAATCCGTTTGCAGTCAGGTAGACCGGTCCTGATTCGACCGTGTGCGTGTGCGGTCGTGCGCTAATGCAGATGTGGGGTATCCCGTGACGCCTGATGAACAGAAACAGCGATTTCCGGAACTGGCGCCTGAGTTGAGCTCGCGGCGGGCGATGGACTTCCTGAAGTTCTTCGGGCCCGGAGCCGTGATCGCGTCGGTGACGATCGGTAGCGGGGAGACGGTGTGGGCGTCGCGCAGCGGGGCGATTTTCGGCTATGCGATGTTCTGGGCGTTCAGTCTCTTCTGTCTCACGAAGGGGGTGCAGGTCTACACCGCGGCGCGGTACATGACGCTCACCGGCGAACATCCGATGGAGCGGTGGGCAGCCTTGCCCGGTCCGCGCGGGCTGTTTCCGGGCATCATCGGCGTGGTGGTTATGGTGGCATTTCCATTCTATCTGGCTAGCCTCCCGATCATGCTCGGCACGATCACGTCGTGGGTGCTGTTCGGTGACCCGGGGTTGTACCCCCACGCCATCGCGATCGCGTTCATCTTACTGCTTGCGGCGTTGACCCTGATGCAGAGTTACGGGTTTCTGGAACGCGTTCAGTTGACGCTCGTCGGCTCGATGCTGGTGGTCATGCTGATCGCGACGATTGCCGTCAATCCGGACTGGCTGTCTGTACTTGCCGGCGCGATAACGCCTGCCCTGCCGGATTACCCGCAGTGGGTCAAGTCGAACCCGGCATTTGCCGACCGTACGCTGATCGTGGAGATGGTCGCGTATATGGGTGTCATGGGCGGTGGCGTACAGGATTACGTGGGCTATCTGGGCATGATGAGAGAAAAGGCATGGGGTTTGATCGGCAGGGCGACGGGTGGAAGCCGGAGGCCGGCGCCGGCCGACGACGAGAGCAACGTGCAACTGGGGCTGAGGTGGCTGAAGGCCCCACTCATCGACTGTACGGTATCCTTCGGCAGCGTGCTGGTGTTCACCGCGACGTTTCTCATCCTCGGGGCAACGCTGCTGCATACGAACCGGATCGTCCCGTCCGGAATGGATCTCTACAACTACCAGGTGGTCTTCCTCACGCAGCTTCATCCGGGCCGGACGGCGCAACTCCTCCTGTCGGCGCTTTACAAGGCCGGTGTTTTCTTCGCGATATTCGGTACGGTCTACGGCGCGTTCGAACTCTACGTGAGGACCGCGCACGAATGCGTTCGTTCCACACGGCCGCAGTGGCGGGACCTCACCCTGGGCAGGATGCGACTGTGGACGCTAGGCTATTCGGGCGTCGCGGCAATAGGGCTCGTGATCTACGCCTGGTGGACGGCAACCCAGGATCCCCGCGGCGTGGGATGGAACCCGATTTCAATGATGACCATTCCGCTCCACGTCACCGGGGTTCTGCTGGCCGGGCCATGGTGCTTTGCCATGGTTTGGACCGATCGCAGATACCTTCCCCGACCGTTCAGGATGGGTCCGTTGCTCGTCACGCTCAATATTCTGTGCGGCATCGTGTTCACGTACTTCGGCGTACTGGCCGTTATCGAGGATTTCAAACCGTTCTTCCGGTAACGGCGCTTACGCGGGATTACCCCACCCTCACGTCAGATGACATCCGTTGTCCATCCGCCATGAAGTCAAATTCCGAGACCGGGAGTGGCCCGGCCGGGGTCACGCTGAGGGACGTCTGTCTTGCCGCAATGGCCCTGGCGCTCGTTGCGGCGGCTGTCCTTGCGCTGCCGGGCCGGCTGGGCAGAGGCGAGCGGATGGATCGGCTGGGGCGGGCTGAGGCCCTGATAGCTCGTACCGCGTACCGGAACGCGTTGCAGATCCTTTCCGGAATGGACCTGACCGGAATGGACGAGTGGGCGGTTCGCAGGGCGCGGCTTCAACGGGCGCTGTGCCTGAAGGCGCTCGGGCGCTTTGAAGACGCATTGACCGGATTTCGCGCCGTGCAGGCGGCGTCCGAGTCCATTCGCGACTACATGGATTTCTGGCAGGCAGAATGCCACCGGGAGCTCGGACGGCCCGACAGCGCACTGGTGTATTATACGCGGGTTGTCGATGCGCGGCCATCGGGGCGCCTGTTGGAAGACGCGGCGCTCCTGGCGGCCGGACTTCATCTGCAGGCGGGAGACGGGCCGGCGGCGGCGCTGATGTACCGCCGGTTACCCGACGGAAGCGACCAGAAGGTGAGGGCGCTGGCGGGCCTTGCAGCCGCGCTGGACGATTCAGGAGATCCCGCGGAGGCGCGGCGAATGCGGCTGCGAGTGGTGCGCGACCATCCGGAGTCGCCGGAGTCGCTGGACGCGTTGGGTTCGATGGGGCGATTGGGTACGGCGCCGGAACGGTTTTACGGGGCGATCGCGTACTCGAGCCACGGTCGTTTTCAGGAAGCCGTGCGACTGTTCCGCCAGATCGTCAGGGAGTCCGGTCAGACCGGCTGGCGGGGTCGGGCGCAACACGAACTGGGACTTGCACACTTCAGACAAAGGGAATACCGAACGGCGCAGCGGGCGTTTCAGGATGCCCATCGGCTGTTCCGGGTGCCTGAAGCGCTATTCTATCTGGGGCGCTGTTCCGTAAAACTGGGGCGTGATATCGAGGCGGCCGGACAGTTCCAATCCTTCGCGCACCGGTATCCCGCGACCCCCGGGGCTGCGGAAGCGCTCTGGCAGGCGGCAATGGCCTATGAGCGGCGGGGGAGGCGCGCAAAGGCGCGCGAGGTGTTTCTGAATCTTGCTGCCCGGTACCCCAAAAGCGGTCTCGCGGACCGCGCCAGGTGGCGGGCGGGCTATGCGCTCTACCGTCTGGGACGGTTCGATGAGGCGGCGCGGGTCTTTGTGCAGCTGGCGGACCGGACGTCGGAAAACTACATGCGGGACCAGGGCGCCTACTGGGCCGGCAAGGCCTATGGGCGAGCCGGTCGTCCTGAGACGGGCGCCAGATGGCTGCGGCGTTCGGCGGCCGGTTTTCCAACCTCGTACTATGCTTCCCGGGCGCGCGCGATTCTGAAGTTGAAGGACCGCGCGCATCAACCGGTTCCGGCATCTCCGGGCGCGCGCAAGCGGCTGCCGATGTATGTACCGTCGCCGTTTCTGTTGAAAGGAGACAGGCTGGCGGACCTGGGGCTTTACGAGGAATCCGAACAGGAATACAGACACGCGGGTTGGGCACACAGAAACGAGATACACGCGCTGGGTGAACTGCAGCGGCGATTCGAACGTATCGGCGCGATGAACCAGGCGTTCCGGATCTCCGGCCGGATCGTCAATCTGGATCGCGAACGGGGAACACCGGTTTCACTCGCTTCGTTTCGCAGACTGTACCCGATCTACTACTGGGGCGAAATAAGCCGCGCCGCTAGGGGCCTCGAATTGGACCCCAACCTTGTTCTCGCGATCATACGCCAGGAGAGCGCATTCGATGAAATGGCGTTGTCCAGAGCGGGTGCCCGCGGGCTGATGCAGGTGATGCCGGCAACGGGACGTCAGGTTGCGCGAAAACTGCGTCTCAAGGGTTATTCTGCCGAAGACCTGTGGGATCCGAACACGTCCATTCGGCTTGGGGCCAGTCACCTTGCCGATCATTTCCGGTATTTCAGAAACAGCAGGGACCGAAGGCTCGGCCTGGCGTTGTCGGCGTACAACGCGGGATTGGATGTGGCGCGGAAATGGTCCGGTCGCCTCCCGGCGAACGACGTGGACGAGTTCATCGAGAGCATTCCGTACCGGGAAACACGCAATTACGTCAAGCTGGTGTATCGGAATTATCAGGTTTATTCGTATCTGGAGCAGGCGACGGACGCGGGCGGATAGCGCGCAGGGGTCGCCTGGCGCCACGCCGGAACCATCGGAGGTTACACCATGTCAAAAGGCGATGAACGCCGCATCTGGGTGGCGCTGGAGGACTTGTTCATTCTGCTGTCGATATTCGCGCTCTGGCCCGTGATTCTGGGATGGGAAGGGTGGGTGTGGGAGGTGTTGAAATATCTCGCCGTGGCGGGTCTGGTCTGGATCTTCGTGCGTCGGGTGAGGCGTTACCAGCGCCGTCCGAAAGTCGATGGTTCCGGATCGGATTGATCGACGGGACGCGCGCGGGACTCCGAATCTTCCAACCGCCATACCCGGTTCAGATAAACCGGCTCAGCAACGGGAACGCGGACTGAAGGGCTTTTCCCCGGTGACTGAGCCGGTTTTTTTCTTCGGGCGGCAGTTCCGCAAACGTCCGCCGTTCGCCCGAAACCAGGAACAGGGGATCGTACCCGAATCCGCCGGTTCCTCGCGGGTCGCGCAGAATCCTCCCCTCGGCCGCGCCCTGCGCCGTCTGAACGCTACCGTCGGGCGCGCCGACGGCAATCACGCAACGGAAACGCGCTGTACGTTGTTCGTCGGGGATGTTTTCGAGGAGCCGGAGCAGCTTGCGGTTGTTCTGCTCGTCGGTGGCCCTTTCGCCCGCGAATCGCGCGGAATAGACTCCCGGAGTACCGTCGAGCGCGTCCACCTCCAGGCCGGAGTCGTCGGCGAGGGACACGTGGCCCGTATGGTATGCTACGGCAAGCGCTTTCTTGATTGCGTTGGCCTCGAATGTCCTGCCGTCCTCCACAATATCCCCGACTCCAGGGAAGTCGGCGAGAGAAAGCAGCCCGACTACCGACCCGAGTATTTCCCGGATCTCTCTGAGCTTGCCGGGATTCTTCGTGGCGACCACGAGATACGTCATGGGATGCCCTCAACTGAAGTTGGAGCGCGACGTAGCGGAGGTGTGTATCTCTTATTGAAGCTTCCACTCCTTCCACGGACCCGGACCCCGTGTCCTATAGCTCATGTTTGTGTTGTTCCCGATAGTCCGGCGCATGGATGCGGACGATATAACACATTTCGATGAACCGCGAATAGATCCTGCCGTCCGCCAGATCCTTCACGTTTTCGATGTCCTGGTTCGTGGTTACAATCGTGAAACGACGGTTGGCATATCTCGTATCCACCAGGTTGTAGAGCATTTCCAGTTCCCATTCCGTGTTCCGCTGTACGCCGAAGTCGTCGATGACCAGAAACGGGACGTTGCCCAGCGTTCGCAGAAAGGCCTCCGACTTGCCGTGCATGGGGCTGTTTTCGTCAAATGCGAATCGCAACGTCTGGAAGAATGTCTTTGACAGGCTGATGAATTTGCCCGGACGGCCGGAGTGGAAGATGAGTTCGTTGAGCGCAACATAGGAAAAGTAGGTTTTGCCAACACCTGGCTTGCCCGACAGAAAATACCCTTTCAGGGGTTGATTGGCGTTTGCGCCCGTTCCGCGTTGATGCGACGTGTTTAACCTGCGGGCACTTTTGATCTGTGTGCGCAGTTGCCGTTTGAGGTTGGCCGCCTTTCCCTCGTAATTTTCGTCGAAATCGTCCAGAAATTTGTACCGAAACGGTCCGGGGATGCCGGAGTTCCCGATGAGCCGGCTGATCTCCTGAACCTTCGACCGGTAGCGCCTGCACGGACACCAGATCGGTTCGGCATCCGGCCGCCGGAAAATCTGGTACGGCGGCCTTCCGCCGCACCCGCAGTGCTTTTCGACCCTGGGAGAGAGTCTGATTTCGCCGTGCAGACCCGCCGTGACCCGGGGATCGTAGAAGTATCCCGGATCGTTGCCGGGAAGTTCGATCCGCGGGGACGGATCAGTTCCTGGTGAACTGTCGTTCATAAGTTCTGGTTTCGCGATCTCGTCTCTCGAATCTTGAGTTCCCGCCGCATTTCACGCTGTGCGTCGCGTTTGGCGATCTCCCGGCGCCGGTCGTATTCGCGCTTGCCCCTGGCAAGGGCGAGTTCGACCTTGGCCCTGCCGCGTTTGAAGTAGAGCTTCAGGGCGACGAGCGTCAGCCCCTTTTCTTCGGTGCGGACCCTGAGCCGGTCGATTTCGTACCTGTGCAGCAAGAGCCGTCGTTTGCGTACCGGATCGTGATTGAAGCGGTTGGCCTCGGTGTATTCGCCAATGTGGAGGTTGTGCAGGAAGACCTCGTTGTCTTCCACGCGGGCATAGCTGTCCGCCATATCGGCGTTGCCCAGGCGCAGTGATTTTACTTCCGTGCCCTTGAGCTCGACGCCGGCTTCATAGGTGTCGACTAAAGAATAGTCCCGCCTGGCTTTGCGGTTCTGCACGACGATTTTTATGTTTTCGGGCATGGGAACAGGCGGGCGACAGGTCCTGGTTCCTTGGAAACGGACGTTGTTTGACGCCTGCCACCCGGTCTCCGGGCGAAGCATTCCGAATCGAGCGAACCGGTTACTCCTGCAATGGGTGGCGTTTGAGAAGGATACGGGCCAGCCGTTCGAGGGCGTCGACCTTGCTTGCGTCGTCTTGACTCCTGTAGGCGGCGCAGAGATTGAAAATCATGCGGGTGAGAATCTGCCGGTCGGACGCCTGGCGCAGCATGGATGGCTCGAAAGCCAGGTCGAGTCGGGAAAGATATTCCGCACATTCATTCGCCGTCAGGAGTTGACCCTTGTTGTAAGGGTCGAACAGGAACTCCATGCCGTCCGCTGTCCTGTACTTCGCGATGAAGTGAACCGGCATCCCCACACCGAAAACCGGAAGATCGAGCCGGCGCGCCAGAAAGACGTAGAGCGCAGATATCGAGATGGGAAGGCCCGTCTTCCGATCCAGGACCCGGTTCATATAGCTGGCGGCCGGGCCGTTACTCTTCCCGCGGAATCCCTGTATTTCATGGATAAAGTGATTCAGGGTCTGGATGACCCGGAGCGGATGGTCGTCGGGCGCGATCGAAGGCGCAAGTTCCTCGGCCATCTTGTTGAGCCTGCTTCTGTATCGCTGAATGTCGAGGGCGGGATATTCGAGCCTGGCCAGGGTGAACGAAGCCGTCTCCAGATCGATGTCGCCGCCGGCTCCTTCGTGGAGATTCCGGAACTGGGTCTCCAGAGGCGGTTCCTTGAGGCACAGCAGAATCCGGCCCGCTTCCCGTTGGGCCCGCGATCCCACGGGCGCGGCAGCCAGAACCTCGCGCACGGCCGGCTCGCCCATCGTGAACAGCTTGCTTCGCACGATGTCCACGATATCGGCGTCGGGGTCGGCCAGCAGCGAGAGAATGGCCCGTACCTGTGTCCTGCCCGGTTTCATGCCGCGCCTCGGGCACGGGCTCTCAGGATGACCATCAGGGCAGAGATGTCCGCGGGTGAAACACCCGGTATCCGGGAAGCCTGACCCAGCGAGTGAGGGCGTACCCGGGAGAGCTTTTCGGCAGCCTCGCGGGAGATGGCGGGAAGGTCATTGTAGTTGATGTCTTCCGGGAGACGCTTTGTCTCCAGATCCTTGAACCTTGCCACCTGCAACTTCTGGCGCTGAATGTAGCCTTCGTATTTGAGTTCGACCTCAACCGATTGGCACACATCCGGAGGCAGAGGCGAGGGCGGCGGCGCCACTTCACGCACAAACCGGTAGTCGATCTGCGGTCTGCGCAAAAGATCGATCAGAGGTACGGGCCGAGCGAGCGGGGTCGTACCCGCTTCCCTGAGGTACTGCTGGACGCGGTTTGAGGGCGTGACCTTTACGCGCTTCAGCCGGCGTTGTTCGGCGATGATTGCTGATTCCCGTCGCTTGAAGGATTGGTACGCGCTGTCTGAAATCAGCCCGATCCTGCGCCCGGTCTCGGTGAGGCGAAGGTCCGCGTTATCGTGCCGCAACAGCAGGCGGTATTCCGCCGAAGCGGTGAACATGCGGTACGGTTCTTCGGTACCCTTGGTTGTGAGATCGTCAATCAGCACGCCGATATAGGCCTGGGCCCGGTCCAGAATGAGCGGGTCCTCGTTCCGGACCTGCAATGCGGCGTTGATGCCCGCCATCAGGCCCTGTCCCGCCGCTTCTTCGTATCCCGTGGTGCCGTTGATCTGACCCGCGAAAAACAGGCCGCGGACCGGTTTGGTTTCAAGTGTGGGAAGGATCTGGTTCGGAGGGACATAGTCGTATTCGACGGCGTATCCCGGCCGCATGATTTCCGCGTTTTCAAGGCCGGTTACGCTGCGCACGACCTCTACCTGAACGTCTTCCGGCAGGCTCATTGACAAACCGTTCAGGTAGACTTCCAGGGTGTCGTAGCCTTCCGGCTCCACGAAGAGCTGGTGCTTCCGCCTCTCCGCGAACCTGACGATCTTGTCTTCGATCGAAGGGCAGTACCGCGGTCCGACCGACCGGATACGACCGCTGTACATCGCCGATCGATCCAGATTCCGTCTGATGATTTCGTGGGTTTCCGGTGTGGTGTACGTGATGTGGCAGTCAAGTTGTTCCTGTGCGATAGCCCCGGTGCGGAACGAGAAGGGGCACGGATGCTCGTCGCCGGGCTGGAGATCCATCACATTGTAATTCACGCTGCGGGAATTGACGCGCGGCGGCGTGCCGGTTTTCAGCCTTCCCAGGTCAAACCCCAGCCGCCGCAGGCCTCCGGATGCCCGTTCGGCGGAACCCTCGCCGGCGCGCCCTGCGCGGTAAGACCGGTCGCCCACGTGGATGAGGCCTCTCAGAAAGGTGCCGGTGGTCAGGATGACGGTCCGGCCCGGAAAAATCGTGCCGGATTTTGTGAGGATGCCCCTGATCCGTCCCTCGTCGACCAGCAGGTCTTCGATAAGGCCCTGTTTGAGATCCAGGTTCGGCTGACTCTCCACGACGTATTTCATCCGAAACTGATAGGCTTTTTTGTCGGCCTGAGCACGGGGGGCCTGCACCGCCGGACCCTTGCTCCGGTTGAGCAGGCGGAATTGCAGCCCCGTTGCGTCGATGTTCCGCGCCATCTCACCGCCCAGGGCATCGATTTCGCGCACCATGTGGCCCTTTGCGATCCCACCGATCGCCGGATTGCAGGACATCTGCGCGACGGTATCCAGATTCATCGTCAGCAGCAGAGTGCGGCGCCCCATGCGCGCGCCCGCCAGGGCGGCCTCAACTCCGGCGTGCCCCGCGCCGACAACGATGATATCGTAGTGTTGGTCGTAGGTCCACATAGGTTCGTGAAAGGCGTTACCGGACTGCACTCCCGGCCCCTGACGGCACAGTCGATCCGTCTTCCGGATTCCAATGCGCTTCGACTTCGAATCCCAGGTCCACGATGAGTCGATGGGTCTCGGAAGTGGACTGTCCTCCGGTTGTAAGATAACCTTCCATAAAGACGGAGTTCGCCGGATAGAGGGCCAGGGCCTGGAGGGAACCGAGCGTGAGTTCCCGCCCGCCCGCGATGCGGATTTCCTTGTTCGGGTTTACAAAGCGGAACAGGCACAGAACCCTGAGGCCGTCCTGAGGCGACATCGGCTTGCGGCCGGCCAGGGGCGTGCCGTCGATGGGATGCAGGAAGTTGATGGGGATCGAATCGATGTCGAGTTCGCGGACGGCCACGGACAGGTCGACGATATCCTGCCTGGACTCTCCCATCCCGATGATTCCTCCGCAACAGGTCTCGAGGCCGGCCGCCTTGACAGCCTTGAGGGTATTCAGCCGGTCCCCGTAGGTGTGCGTGCTGACGATGTTGCCATGGTGCCCGGCGCTGGTATTGAGATTGTGGTTGATCCGGTCCACGCCGGCCGCTTTCAACGTTCTGGCCTGTGCTTCGTCAAGCAGCCCCATGCAGCAGCAGATGTCGATGTCAACCGTTTGTTTGACCTCGCGCACGATGTCGGCAACGGTGTCCACCTCTCTGGCGGTGGGGCCTCTTCCACTGGTGACGATACAATAGCGCAGAGCCCCTCCCGCCCTGGCCTTTCTGGCGCCGTCGAGAATCTGCTCGCCAGGCAACAGCGGGTATTTCCGGATGTCCGCTGTGGACACGGCCGATTGTGAACAGTAGCCGCAATCCTCCGGACACAGACCGCTCTTGGCGTTCTGCAAGACGTGAAGGCGCACGCCGTTTCCGAAGAAGCGGTGTCGTACCCGATATGCCGCGTGGATCAGGAGGAGCAGGTCTTCGTCTGGCGTATCGAGTACCGCCAGCATTTCCTGATTGGCCAGGGGTTTGTTACGCAGCGCTTTTCGTTCGAGTATCGAGTAGTCCTTCATACGAGGATGAGCTCCCGCGGGTGTGATGCCGGAACCGTCGTCCTACCGGTAGACGGCCAGACCGAGAACCGCCGTGCCGACGATGGCGACGGCCGGATGAAGATTCAGGAAATGGATGGCGACAAAGGCGGCCAGCGCGATCAGGCCCGTGTGCCAGGAATTCACCGACTTGGGCGCCATCTGCCAGACCACGACCAGAAGCAGGCCCACAACCGCCGGCCGGACCGCCTTCAGCATTGCCTTGACTGCCGGCGCACCCTTATACGCCATGAAGAACAGACCCAGGACCATCATCAGGATGAGAGACGGAAAGACCGTCCCCAGAAGAGCGACGATCAGGCCCGGGGTCTGCGCGACCTGGTAACCGATGTAGGCGGCCATTTTCGTTGCGATAGGGCCCGGAAGGGCATAGCCCATGGCGAGCGTGTCGGTGAACTCCTCAATGGTCATCCAGCCGTGCACGTCGACGACTTCCTCCTGGACCAGCGGAATCATGGAGGGGCCGCCGCCATACGCGAAGAAACCGACTTTTGTGAACGAGACAAACAGCTTGATGAGTTCCATTACCGCCTCCGCGAGCGGACGGGACAGGTGCGAAACAGAGTTCTAAACGGCCTTGAATATAGCACATCGCCCATATTCGCACAAGGCAAATCCCGGAAAAACACGGCCCCGACCGGGGCCCGAAACCGAGGCGGAAAGCCCCTGGATTTCCCCTGCCCGTTCGCCGCCGCCGCCGTTTCCCGGCCTGTCGAGCGACATCTCCGGGTGTGGCATGGAACCCCAACGGCGGGCGCATGGTGGCGGCCTTGACAAGCATTGGCCTTTTTCCTATACTTCCCCCCGGTCTGGTGTTCCGCGCCGGTGATGGATTGCCCGAATTCGGCCTATCGGAAGCGGAAAAAGCAGCTATCAGCTTTCAGCCGTCAGCTTGAATCAAAACACAGGCAGTCAACGTCAGTGCCGTAAACAGGCAGCACCGGAATGTGCGCAGCGACGGACGCAACCCTTGCAAAACTTGAGAGAATGTGCGGCAGGAATCCGGCGTCGATCCTGTTTGCGCGCCTCGCCGACGCGTTGCTGCGACTTGGCAACGTGGACCGCGCGGCGGAGATCTGCCGGGAGGGCCTGAGGTATCGCCCGCTGTACCCCACGGGCCATCTCGTCATGGGCAGGTGCCACATGGCGGCCGGACGGTTGGAAGACGCCCGCCGGGAGCTTCAACATACGCTTGCGCTGGATTATGACAATCCTTCAGCCTCCTGGCTGCTCGGCAAGATTGAAAGAAAGATGGGTTTCGAGGAACGGGCGCTGAGTTACTTCAGGTACGCCGGGACCGTCGATCCGTTCAGCCGGTTGCCGGCCGCCGCGATGGACGCTGAAACTCAGGCGGAAGACGAACCGCACTCAACGTCCGGGCCCGGCAACGAGACGAAACGTCCGGCGCCGGATGCGACCGTCGAGGCGGACAGGGCGTTGGCGGGACGTGAGGACCTATCCGTCCTGTTGCGGGACCTTAAGGAACATCCCGGCCATGTAGAGGATCGGTCCGCAGATTCAGACACCGAAATCGCGCCGATTGCCACCTCCACGCTGGCCGAGCTGTACGCGGGTCAGGGGCTGATCGAGGAGGCGGTGACTGTACTGGCGCGGGTTTGCGAACGGCAACCGGACAACAAACGCATCAAGAAACGGCTGAAGGAACTTCGGAAGATGGAAGGCGCGTGTACCGGAGGATAATTCCGAACCATGGTCTCAACGTCCGAATTCAGAAATGGAATGGTCCTGCGTCTGGACGGCGATCTCTATTTTATGGTCGAGTTCGAGCACTTCAAACCGGGCAAGGGCGCAGCCGTCGTGCGTACCCGCCTCAAGGGCGTGAAGACGGGGGCAATGATAGACCGGACATTTCGTTCCGGAGACAAGGTTGACGATGTCCGGCTGGAACGGCGAAAAATGCAGTATCTCTACAAGTCCGGCGATTTGTACTGTTTTATGGATAGTGAAACGTACGATCAGTACGAACTGACTCCGGAAGTGATGGGCAATGCGGTAAGATATCTGAAAGAGAACGAGATTCTGGAAATCCTGGTCGCGGAGCAAAACGCTGTGAGCGTGGCGTTGCCCATATTCGTTGAACTGGAGGTAACGGAAACCGACCCCGGGCTGCGGGGAGATACCGCCAGCGGCGGCAGCAAGCCCGCCCTGTTGGAAACGGGAGCTTCGGTCCAGGTGCCCCTGTTCGTTGAACGGGGCGACGTTTTGAAGATAGATACCCGATCGGAGTCGTACGTCGAACGAATCTGATCGGAAATCGTCCCGTAAGCATCAAGGCCGACGCGACCGTAACCCGATTTCCGCCTGTCGTTTTTTCGAAGGAGCGCGCGTGAAACTCTCCAAGGTCATGATGGAGACCCTGCAGCAGTTGATCGAAATGGTTGGCGAAGATCGGGTCCGGGAGATTGAAATTGAGCGTGGTATTCTGGGGCTCAGAAAAATACGCGTCGCCGGGGGTATCGATGCAACGGCCGTCCAGCCGGTTGCCCAGGTCCCGCCGCAGCCTGCCGAAACCGACGATTCTTCGGCTTCCGATGAACCTGACGACGCCGAGGGGTTGCACAGCATCAGTTCACCCATGGTGGGCATGTTCTATCGTGCGCCGAATCCGGATTCGCCGTCGTTCGTGGAGGAAGGCGACGTCGTTTCGGTCGGGCAAACGCTGTGCATCATCGAAGCCATGAAAATTATGAACGAAATTGAAGCGGACGCAAAGGGCCGGGTGGTCCGGGTCCTGGTCGAGAATGGCAATCCGGTCGAATATAACACGCCTCTTTTCCTCATCGAACCGTTGTAAGGGTTTTTTTCAACGATGCGGCGGCCGCGGCCGCCGTCCCACCAGATCTGCCGTGTCATCCACTCCCTTATTCGATAAGATCCTTGTTGCGGACCGGGGCGAAATCGCCGTGCGTGTGATCCGGGCATGCAAGGAACTCGGCATCCGGACGATCGCCATCCACTCCGAAGCCGATGGCAATTCGCTGCATATCGGCGTTGCCGACGAGGACGTCTGCATCGGACCGCCTCCGGGAGACCAGAGCTATCGGAACATCCCCCGCATTCTGAGCGCCGCGGAAGTCACCAACGCCGATGCGATCCACCCGGGGTACGGGCCGTTGGCCGAGAACGCGGACTTCGCCGAGATGTGCGCCTCCTGTGGCATCGTATTCATCGGACCGTCTCCGGATGCCATTCGAAGGATGGGCGACAAAGCCGTTGCGCGGGAAACGATGCTGGCCGCAGACGTGCCGGTAGCGCCGGGTACCGGGGTGTTGCAAAGCCTTGAGGAGGCGCGCGTCGCCGCCGGAGAGATCGGTTACCCCATCCGTCTGAAGGCCGTTGCAGGCGGCGGCGGCCGTGGCATGCGCACCGTAGACTCCGCGGAAGGCCTCGAACGCGCCTGGAATGCCGCGCAGGCCGAGGCGTCTGCGGCGTTCACGTCGGGAACGCTTTATCTGGAAAAGGAAGTCGTTGCGCCCCGGCACGTGGAAATCCAGGTTATGGGCGACCAGGCTGACAACGTCGTACACCTGGGGGAGCGCGAATGTTCCATCCAGAGACGCCATCAGAAGTTGATCGAGGAGTCGCCTTCGCCGGTGGTCGACGACAGCCTGCGCCGGCGGATGGGCAAAGAAGCCGTTGCAGGGGCCAGGGCGGTGGGCTATACGGGCGCGGGGACCGTGGAGTTTCTGCTGGATGCGTCCGGAGACTTCTATTTCCTTGAAATGAACACACGCATTCAGGTCGAGCATCCGGTCACCGAGATGGTAACCGGAATCGATCTGGTCAAGACGCAGATCAGCGTGGCCGCGGGTAAGCCGCTTCCGTTCGCCCAGGAAGACATACGGCCGAAGGGGCACGCCATTGAATGCCGCATCAACGCGGAAGATCCCGATCACAACTTCCGACCTTCCGCGGGAGAAATCAGCACGTTCCATGCGCCGGGCGGGCCGGGCATCCGGATCGACTCTCACGCGTATGCCGGCTATCGCGTCCCGTCCCATTATGATTCGCTCCTTGCCAAGTTGCTGGCGTATGGCGACACCCGGGAGGAAGCAACCGCGCGTATGGTCCGTGCGCTCGAGGAGTTCGTGATCGAGGGAATCCCTACGACCATTCCGTTCCACATCGCCGCGATGCGGCATTCCGACTTCCGTGACGGTCGGATCGACACGGATTTCGTGGCCAGATTGGGATACGGAGGTTAACCTTGATTCGTCATTTTTCGGGAACGTTAATTCGAGTATGTGTTTGTTAATAAAAGTGATTAGACGGCTCATTACCAGGATACACCAGGTCACTGGACGTGAAGGAAAAAAACGTCCTTCTAAACGTCGACAACGCCCCGTTTCGGAGGGTTTTATCGCGTCGCCGCGTTGCTGTTTTTTTCGGATTTAGGTTGAACGTCCGCAAGACCGGAAAAACGTCAGGCATCCACTCAGCAGACGGCTGGCGTCCCGGAACGGAGGACAACACCTTCATTGTGGAGCCATCAGTCATGTCGGAAATTCCGGACGGCCTTCTTTATACTTCGGAGCATGAGTGGATTCGTGTCGAGGGCGAGCGGGGCACGATAGGCATCACAGATTACGCGCAGGGGGAACTGGGGGACATCGTTTTTGCCGAGTTGCCGGAACCGGGTGCTGAGTTCGAGCAGGGTCAGCCCTTCGGTACGATCGAGGCGGTGAAGACGGTGGAGGACCTCTACGCGCCCGTGTCCGGCGTCGTTCTCGAGGTTAACGATGAACTTGGCGAGGATGCGTCCCAGATAAACGCGGATCCGTATGGCGAGGGCTGGATGGTCGTGGTACGGATGACAAACAGCGACGAACTCGAATCGCTTCTCGGCCCACGGGCTTACGGCGAGCTTGTCGAAGACGGCTAGCCGCCACTCAAGACCGCCTGTCCATCGCCGGATTGCGGCCGATTGACCGGGATTGTACGGACGGACGCGTGCCGGGCCAGGTCGGAGCTGCATGTCGGGTTCCGGCATCCTGCGCCTTGTAAGCGCTTGACATCGATTCGTAAAGGCTTTATTTTTTTTCTGTTAAGCCAAATCCGCAGCGCATCGCGGATGCTCATTCAACCCGGTTTCAGACGTATCGCCGGCGTGCCGGCCGTGAGCGAGGGGCACACCCGCGAGGCGTCGCGCCACGTCGACTACGTTCAATTATTCCAGCCCCGGGGTTGTTGCAAGAGGGGATGTATGCCACTGCTGAATCGGCCGGTTCTGGTCCTGAACCAGAGTTACGAACCCATCCAGGTGTGCAGCGTGCGTCGGGCTATCGTTCTTGTGTTTCGTGGCCGGGCCGAGGTCATCGAAGCGCTGGACCTGTACGTCCGCTCGGTTTCAGACCGGTTTCCGGTCCCCAGCGTGGTCCGACTGGGCATCTACGTGCGCGTTGCGCCCAGACAGCTCGCGCTTTCGAAGAAAAACGTCCTGAAGCGGGATGGACACCGCTGCCAGTATTGCGGTACCCGAAAGGGTCCGATGACGGTCGATCACGTGGTTCCCCGAACCGGAAACGGTCGGGACACCTGGGAGAACCTGGTGTGCGCCTGCTTACCCTGCAATAACCTCAAGGGCGATCAAACACCGGAACAGGCGGGAATCAATCTGCTGCGCCGTCCCCGCCGGCCCAGTACCGTCACCTCCATAAGCCAGTTGATCGGCGTGCCGGACAGTCGCTGGCGGCCGTATCTTTTCATGGATTGAACATTGGCGGCGGGAGCCGGATCCTCCGGGAACGTCCGTCACGCCCCTGCCCGCGTCGCGCACGCCTGCGACCCGGGTGGACGCCATGGGAGATCGAGCGAATGGTTGCCGAAGCGCTGGAAGTTCAGGGAAACGCCGCGGACGATGCCTACGGGGTGAAGCTCGATGTTTTCGAGGGGCCTCTGGATCTGCTGCTTTTTCTGATTCGCAAGGATGAGATCGACATCTACGATATCCCCATCGCCGATGTCACGCGGCAGTTTCTGGCGTTTGTCGAAATGATGGAGACGCTTCATCTGGAACACGCCGGCGATTTCCTGGTGATGGCGGCCACGCTGATGAAAATCAAGTCGCGCATGTTGCTGCCGGCGGACCCCGATGCGGATGAAGAGGAAGAGGACCCAAGAGAAGAACTGGTACGGCGCCTGCTGGAGTATCAGCAGTTCAAGGAAGTGGCCGGATGGCTCGAAGACAGACAGGACTCGCATCGTGACCATTTCTATCGGGGTGCCGCGCTGGATACCGGGGAAATCGACGAGCCCGAACCGGATCCGCTCGCAGCCTATGGTTCCGCAAGTCTTTTCGATCTGATGTCGGCGTTCCGGACGGCGCTCTCAGCCGCGCCGAAAGCGGATTATCACGAGATACATCAACTGGAAGTCACGACCGAGGAACGGATGGAGGTCGTCCGAAACATACTGGAGGATCGCCATCGGGTTCAGTTCTCGAGTCTGGTTGCGGGTCTTCCGAGAATCGTCCTCATCGTCACTTTCATCGCCCTGCTCGAGCTGATAAAGACCGGGCAAGCCCTTGCAAGACAGAGCGCTTCGGAAGGCGAGATCTGGGTTTACAGGAGAGACGAAAATCCGTCGGAACCCGCCGGCGCCCGATCGTCAACCGGGTAACGACCATCGGCGGGGCCGTTTCAGTCGATCGAAAACTCGAACGGGTCGAGATTCAACCTTGATTAGTAGGTCTTCGACGACATTAATTCGAATATGTGCTATTTAACAAAGGCGATTAGACGGCGGATTACCAGGATACACCAGGTCACTGGCCGTGAACGGAAAAAACGTCCTTCCATACGTCGATAACGCCCCGTCTGGGAGGGTTTTATCGCGTCGCCGCGTTGCTGATTTTTCGGATTGAGGTCAATGGGCGAGTCGTACGGGATAGACCGGGTCGCCTCGGATGAAGACGCGCGCAACCAGGGCATTGTGGAAGCCCTGTTGATGGCGTCCGACAGACCGCTCGGGGCCAGCCGGATCGCCTCGTTGCTCGATGGCGTGCAGGCGGGAGACGTGCGCGCGTACGTGGAGGACCTCAACGCGCTGTACGGCCGGACCGGGCGCAGTTTCAAGATCTCCGAGATTGCCGGCGGATTCCTGTTCATGGTACACTCGGAATACGGCGTCTGGGTCCGGCGGCTCCTGAAAGACAAAGCACCTGTCCGCCTTTCGTCGGCCGCCCTGGAAACGCTTGCCATCATCGTGTTCAAGCAGCCGGTCATGAAGGCCGAGGTGGAGCACATTCGCGGCGTGTCCGTGGACGGGGTGGTACGCCACCTGCTCGAGAAGGGGCTGATCCGCATCGCCGGCCGGTCGGATGCGCCGGGACGACCGCTGCTGTATGGAACGACCCGGGACTTCTTGAAGCACTTCGGACTGAAGACGTTGTCGGACCTGCCAAAGGTCAGGGAACTGAACGAGTTGCTGGAAGACAAGGTCGCTGCGGTGGCATCGCCCGGCGAGTCGCTGCCGGCGATGCCAGGCCGGGAAAGCGCGCCCGGGGATTTCAGTGACGGTTCCAGTGACGCGTCGGGACCGATGATCGGTCCCGAGGGGGATGGCGAGGTAACGGAGGCGGACGGTGTCGACACGCGGGGAGGGGAACCGGATGCGTAAGAAGGTGCGTTAAAATTACCGGTGAGTTCCCGAGCGCGAGCGAAAGAGTGGCGGTCAAGGCGGGCAAATTCGCCCATATTTGTCTATACGGGTGGATTTGACCAACGCCGACCGGCGCTTTTGCAGCTGCGCGAAGACCGCTGGGAATTTTAACACAGCTTCTAAGGATCGGGGCGGAGGGTCGCGATGGGGAAGCGGGGTATCGTGATTGCCATCGACGGTCCCGCAGGATCGGGCAAGAGTACGACGGCTCGATGTGTCGCCGGCAGGCTGGGATACCTCTATCTGGATACCGGCGCCATGTACCGCGCGCTGGGTTGGTCCATGATTCGAAGGGGACTCAGTCCCGACGACGAATCCGCGGCCGCCGCGACCGCCGCCGCGCTGGCATTCGACTTTTGTCCGGAGGCGTCCGGCCAGCGGGTTCTGATCGACGGGGAGGATGTGACCGGAGAGATCCGTTCGGCGGATGTTTCCGATGCCGCCTCCCGGGTGGCCGTACACGCCGCGGTCCGCAAGATCCTCGTGGCACGCCAGCAGGAACTCGGATTCGAGGGCGGCATCGTACTGGAGGGACGGGATACGGGCACGGCGGTTTTTCCCGAAGCTGAACTGAAGATATTCCTGGTTGCCGACGTCGTCGAGCGAGCGCGGCGCCGGCACCGTGAGTTGCTCGATTCCGGAATCGCGGCGGAAATGGACGAATTGACAGGACAGATTCGAGAGCGGGACAAGCGGGACACGGCCACGCAACGGCGTTCTGGATCCTGGCCGGCTTCGGATGCGATCACGGTGGATACCACGGGGCTGGACGTCGACGCGCAGGTCGCCCGCGTGGTGGAACTCGCTCGCGAATGCGGCGTCGAGACATAGTCACGTAAACGGAATGCGGACAGATATTTACACCGGACGACCGGGCAATTTCCTTTACCGTCTTCTCTGGACGCTCGGCGTTGGAGCCTGCAGCTGCCTGTTTCGGCTTCGCGTTGCCGGCCTTCATTTCGTGCCGCGCCGCGGAGGCGTCATCCTGGCCAGCAACCACGCCTCCTATACGGATCCCGTATTTATCGGGGTTGCGGCGTGCAGGGAACTTTCGTATGTTACCAAGCAGGAAGCATTTCCCGTTCCAATTCTTGGCTGGCTGATTCGGAAGTTGAACGCACTGCCGATCGACCGGTCTCGCGGAGACCGGGGCGCATTGCGGGGCATCGAAGGGTGTCTCAAGGCCGGCGGCGCGATGTTTCTTTCGCCGGAGGGAACGCGCAACAAGACGTCCAGATTGAGGCCGCCCAAAGACGGCGTGGGCATGTTGGCATACCGCGCGCGGGTTCCCGTGGTTCCGGTCTATATTTCGGGCACGGTCAACATCTGGACGAGCCTGATCGGTCTCAACCGCGTAACCGTGCGGTTCGGAGAACCGATTCGCGTGTCTCCAGCCGGATTGCCCGTCAGACGTCGAGCGGCCTATCACACCATCACCAGCGAGGTGATGTACAGTATAGGTGACTTGAGACCCGGCAGGCGCAATACCGGCCCGCCTGCGAAGGGTGCCATGCTTGAGCGCCGGTAGGGTCCCTGCGGAGAGCCGGTCTCCGTCTTTTCCCTGTTTTTCTGCGCCGAACCGCAGGTCCGGGGCATCGACCCAGCGCGGAACGGCCAAGGAGGTCGCAGTTTCATGTCGGAAGAAAACAACACCGCAAGCCAGCCCGTCTCCCAGCCGTCCACCGCGGAGGCACTGGAAGCACTGGACGAGCGCGAATACTCGGAAGAGGAATTCGCCTCGATGATGAGTCTGTACGAAGATACGATGAGCAATATCACCGAAGGTGAAATCGTCTCCGGGACCGTTCTGGCCGTCGCGGAGAATTCAGTCGTGGTCGATATCGGGTTCAAGTCCGAGGGCGCCATTCCGCTTGCCGAATTCGCCGATCCGTCGGAAGTCGAGGTCGGACAGGAAATAGAGGTATATCTGGAAGACGTGGAAGATCAGGAAGGACAGATCGTACTGTCCAAGCAGAAGGCTGACTTCATGCGGGTGTGGGACCGCATCAAGGACGCTTACGACAGCGATCAGATCGTCGAGGGCCGGCTGGTGCGGCGGATCAAGGGCGGTATTGTGGTGGATCTGTTCGGCGTTGACGCGTTCCTGCCGGGATCTCAGATCGATATCAAGCAGGTGAAGAATTTCGATCAGTTCATCGGCGAGGTTTTCCCCTTCCGGATCATCAAACTCAACAAGAACCGGCGCAATATCGTCGTTTCCAGACGGGTCGTGCTGGAGGCCGAGAGGGAGCGTTTGCGCAAACAGATTCTTCAGACCCTGGAAGTCGGCCAGATCCGGGAAGGCGCGGTGAAGAATATCACGGATTTTGGCGCATTTATCGATCTGGGCGGTCTGGACGGCCTGTTGCACATTACCGATATCTCCTGGGGCCGGATCGGACACCCGTCCGAGGTGTTGTCCATTGGCGACAATGTCCAGGTCAAAGTGCTCAACTACGACGAGGAGCGCGAGCGGATCTCTCTGGGCATGAAACAGCTGATGCCCCATCCCTGGGAGAATATAGAGGACAAGTATCCCGTCGGAGACCGCGTGGACGGCAAAGTGGTCAGCATCACGGATTACGGGGCTTTCGTGGAACTGGAACAGGGTGTGGAGGGTCTCGTCCATATCTCCGAGATGTCCTGGACACAGCATATCCGGCATCCTTCCAAGCTTGTCTCAATTGGCGACCAGTTGAAGGTTGTCATTCTGAACGTGGACAAGGACGGCCAGAAGATTTCGCTGGGCATGAAGCAGACGACCGACGACCCCTGGCTTTCGCTGGACGAGAAGTATCCCGTGGGTACGCGTCTTACCGGTCTGGTGCGAAACCTGGTCAATTTCGGCGCGTTTGTGGAAATCGAAGAGGGAATCGACGGTCTGGTCCATATTTCCGATATGTCCTGGACACGGCGGGTGCGCCATCCAAGCGACGTCGTCAAGAAGGGTGAGCAGATCGACGTGGTTGTGCTGAATATAGACAAAAAACGTCGCCGTATCTCCCTGGGACACAAGCAGACCATAGAGAACCCCTGGCCTGAGCTGGCCGTTCAGTACGCGGTGGGTAAAACGACGGAAGGGAGGATATCCCGGCTGCTGGAGCGCGGGGTCGTGGTCGACATGGACGGAGACGTGGAGGGTTTCATTCCGGTCTCGCAACTGGGACTGTCGGATCTTCAGACCCCTCAAACCCATTTCTCGGAGCATGACAAGTTACCCCTCAAGGTGGTGGAATTCGATGAAGAGCAGCGCAAGATCGTGTTGAGCGTCAAGGAATATATGCGAGACGCCGAACAGGCCGAGATCGATGCCTATATCGAAAGCCACCGGCCGAAGCCGGTCACGGTAGGCGACGTGGTGGGTGATGTGGCCGATTCGGAAGCGGGATCCGGGGATGCGGATTCCGATTCGAATGCCCGTGCCGGCGCCGAGAGCCCCGCCGAAGGGGAGGATGCCGAATCAAACGGGGATGTGGCGTCGGTTCCGCAACCGGAAGCCAGTGCCGAAGGGTCCGCTGAAGAAACGGATGCCGAATCGACCGGCGGCGTTTCCGGCGAAGACGGTCCGCCGGCCGAGGAAACATCCGGCAGCGGCGATGAGACGGAGGCTTCGTCGAAATCGGAAGCATAGGATCATCGGACAGCGGGTTCGCTCGAAACAGAGAGTTGGGGGCATTGTCCTCAACTCTTTGTTATATGGATTCTGCAGATTCCGGACATGCGGCGCAGTGAATGCGGGGAATTGACTGGATGAACGGAAACGTCAAGACCGTATCGTTTTATACGCTCGGCTGCAAGCTGAATACCTACGATACGGAATGGTACCGCGAGCAATTCAGACACGAGGGGTACCGTGAGGTCGCGTTCGGACGCCCGGCGGATGTAACGGTTGTGAACACCTGTACCGTGACGGGTCAGGGCGCGGCTCAGTCACGGCAGATGTTGCGCCGGGCGCATCGGATATCTCCCGAAGGTACGGTCGTGGCAATGGGCTGTTACGCCCAGACCGATCCCGATGTGCTGATCGGCATGCCTGAAGTCGATCTCGTTGTCGGTACGGCCGAGAAGACCCGGCTGCTCGATTTGATCAACGATACATGTTCCATCGGACGAAGTTACGTGACCCGGCGCAGAACCGCCGAATTCCAGGAGATGGACATCTTCAATTTCGGCGGAAGGGCGCGCGCGTTCGTGAAGATCCAGGAGGGTTGCAACGAGTTCTGTTCATTCTGCATCATTCCGTTTGCGAGGGGTCGGAGCCGGAGCCGCAGTCTGCGCAGCTGTCTCGACCAGGTGCGGAGGCTGGTTGACGCCGGCTATCAGGAGGTCGTCCTTGCGGGCGTACACATTGGAGACTACGGCGCGGACCTGGACGGACACGGACTGCTTGATCTGTTCGAGGGCATTGAGCGGATCGAGGGCCTGCGGCGGTTTCGCGTGAGTTCGATCGAAGCGTCGTACATCAGCGATGCAATGGTCGATTTCTTTTCGTCGTCATCCAGGTTTTGCAGGCATCTGCATATTCCGCTCCAGAGCGGCGACGACGGGATTCTGACATCAATGCGCAGGCCGTATACGCGTGCGCGTTACCTTTCGCTGATCGAAACGCTCGCCGAAAGGGTGCCCGAAATCGGCCTGGGCGCGGATGTGATGGTGGGGTTTCCCGGAGAATCCGACGAGGCGTTCGCCAATACGTACGATCTGATTGACAAGGGTCCCCTCGCATTCCTGCATGTGTTTCCCTTTTCACCACGGGCCGGCACGATTGCGGCGAGAATGGGCGGGGAAGTGGATGCCGCCGTCAAGAAGCGGCGAGGCGCGCTGCTGAGGCGTCTTGGCGAGCGGAAGACACAAGCCTTCATCCGCCGATTTGCCGGCCGGACCCTGGACGTACTCTTTGAAGACAGACGCGAGCCGGAAACGGGATACCTGAAGGGCGTTACCGGCAATTACATTCGCGTCTTCGCCCAGGCGCCCGACAGCGCGAAGAATTCTGTCGCGCCCGTGCGGTTGACTGACGTGCGGCCCGGTCGGGTCATCGGAAGCATGGCGGACGTCGATCCTGAGATCCGACGCGGAAGAGCAGACGTCCCGTGTGGAGAAGGAGGCCGGGATGGCGCATTGCGCGGTCGTTGAACGAGACTAGGAATCGTCAGATGGCACGGCCAAGAGATGTCACGCCCGCAATGGAGCAGTACCTGCGTTTCAAGGACGAACACAGAGACGCCGTACTGCTTTTCAGAATGGGCGATTTTTATGAGACGTTCTACGACGACGCCAAGGAGGTCTCCGGCCTTCTGGGACTGGCGTTGACGTCCCGCAACAACGGCAGGGGAGGCGAGAGCGTGCCGATGGCGGGCGTGCCTCATCACGCGCTTGATACCTACCTGGCGAGGTTGATCAAGGCCGGTCGCAAGGTTGCCATCTGCGAACAGATGGAAGCGCCGCAAAAGGGCAAGGCGGTCGTGCGGCGCGAAGTCGTCCAGGTGGTGTCTCCGGGCACCGCGCTCTCGGACAACCTGCTCGATCAGAACCGGAACAACTACCTGCTGGGGCTCCGGGTGGAGTCGAACCGGCTGGGCGCCGCTGTAGCGGATCTGTCCACCGGTGATTTCCGCACCATGGAGAAGGATGTGGACGAACTGTGGGAGGTCCTGGAGCGGATCAGCCCTGCCGAAGTGCTCGCTCCCGAGTCATGGGTCGAAGCGAATGAGGACGAGATGACACGGCGAATGCCGGGAACGCTCCTCGTTCGCGCGGAAGACTGGCATTTCGGATTCGCGTATGCGCACGACTTGCTTCTGGAACATTTCCGGGTCAACTCGTTAAAGGGTTTCGGCTGCGACCTGCTGACGGTGGGCGTCAGCGCGGCCGGTGCGGTGCTGGCGTATCTGAAGCAGAACCAGAAGGGCGCGGTCTCGCACATCACGCGTCTGTCACGAGAGTCCGACAGTGCGTACATGGGCCTCGATCTGGTAACCCAGCGGAACCTGGAACTGATCACGTCGATACAGGATGGCCGGCGGGAAGGGACACTGCTGTCCCTGCTGGACCGTACCTGCACGGCCATGGGCGCCCGGACGTTGCGGGCATGGCTTGCTCAGCCGCTGCTGGAGATATCCAGAATCGAATCCAGGCAGGATGCCGTGGAAGACCTCTTACGTCATCCCGTACGACGCGAGTCGGTCCGTGAGGCCCTGAAGCACGTCGGGGACCTCGAGCGGTTGATGTCACGCATCTGCTGCGGGCGCTGCAGCCCCAGGGACCTCGTGGCGCTCAAGACATCGCTTCAGGCCATACCGGTACTGCGGGACACGCTGGATGAGGCCGTTTCGGAACTGCTGGTGAAGGCGAGATGCCACGGGTTGCCGGAACTGTGCGAACTGGTCGAGCTGATCCGCCGCACGGTTGTGGATGAGCCGCCGTTTCAGTTGAATGACGGGGGCATCATCAGGGAGGGCCATAACGCGGAACTCGACGAACTTCGGGACGCGGGGGGGGGGGGGGGGCGGGAGGGGGGGGGAGGGGGGAGGGGCGGCCGGGGGGGGGGGCGCGGCCCCGCGCGCCCCCGCGGCTAAAAAAAAAACTTGAAGGGGGAAAA